>DAOTNF010000008.1:0-92110 GCA_035450685.1 Candidatus Cloacimonadota bacterium
TATAAGGATGACCTAAGGATGATGGCACAAAAGCCAGTAGCAGCAAAGGAGGGCGGTATGAAGGAAAATCGTGATTGTTGGTAAATTATGTTTATTGAAGCAAGCTTGGCAAGCTGCCCTGGCTCCCTCCTGCCTTCATGCCCCATTGACCGCCCGTTGAACGCCAGGTAATTTCCAGTTAGGCGGTTACTCAGCGTTCAGTCAGCGATCAATCAGCGATCAACGTATGAGGGGGGAAACAGGCGAAAAAAAGAATTGACATCCAGATTAAGGGCAATAATAGGGACGAAAACTTACAAAGAAAAGGAGTAGATAAATGAAAACAGTTGGCAGCGTCCTGGCGTTAATCGGCGGAATCCTGGTGATACTGCTTGGACTGGGAGCCTTGTTCAGCGACAATCTCCAGCAGGTCTGGCAGTTGGAATATACAAACACCAGCGGATTTGTTTCTTTGGCCACCATCCTGGCTTTGGCGATCATCATCCTGGCGGTGATCGCGTTAAACTTCCAACCCCGGATCATAGGCATTTTTATCCTCCTGGCTTCGTTTGCCGGAGTGATCTTTGGAGGCACCTTCGTGGATATCTGCATGATCCTGACCATCATAGGCAGCTTTATCCTCATCACTTTACCGTCTGGCAAGGCGAATGAACAAGACGGCGGTTCCCGCATCTATCAGAAATGGTGGTTTTGGTTATTGCTGGGGCTGCTTTGCGTGGCCATCATCTGGGGGCTGTTCCAAGTCCTCAGTCCAGTCCTGAAGGGTTCCGCAAGCGCGGACTCGCTCGCAGTTTCTGACACCCTGGACCAAATGGTGAATACACAGGGACAGCAGTTTGTGCTTGACACGACTCCTGAGGAGATCTTGAAAGCCTACAACGAAAACGGCTACGCGGCGGATGCCAGGTTCAAGGGAAATCCTGTCAGGATCACGGGGAAAATCTTCAACGTGATGAGCACCGCAGACTCGGGCAGCAGGATAGTTCTCAAGGCCATGGACGAATACCACGAGGCTTTTGAGAAAGAATCCGTCATCTGCAATTTCAGCGGCCTGGAAGCGACCAGGGTGCTGGAATATAAGGTGGGGGACACCGTTTCGCTGATCGGAATGGTGCAATCCACCGGCGGAAAACACGATGACATCGTTTTTGAGAACTGTTCCATAGATATGCCGTAAACATTTGAACTAAAAAAGAAAGCGCCCCCGGAAGCCAGAGGGCGCTTTTCTTTGCATAAACATCCTTTTAGCTTTTGGCAGCCTGCTGTCTGGCCCAGCTATCCTTCAAGGTCACTATCCTGTTGAACACCAGGCCGTCCGGGCCGCTGTCCGGATCCACGGAGAAATATCCCTGGCGCATGAACTGGTAGCGTTCCCCCGCTTTCGCGTTCCCCAGTGACGGTTCAAGCCTGCTGATTCGATTGACGACCAGTGAATCCGGATTCAGGTAGTCTGTGTAGTCCTTTCCCTCTTCCATATCATTGAAGTCGGCGATGGTGAAGAGCTGGTCATAGAGCCGCAACTCAGCCGGGATGGAGTGTTCCGCGCTCACCCAGTGGATGGTGCCTTTGACCTTGCGGCCATCGGCTGTTCCCCCTCCCCGGGATAGAGGATCATAGGTGCAGACCAGTTCGCAGATCCTGCCCTGGGCATCCCTGACCACTTCCTTGCAGGTGACGTAATAGGCATGCTTGAGGCGAATCTCCTTTCCGGGCGACATACGGAACCAGCCCTTGGGCGGATTTTCGGAGAAATCATCCCGTTCGATGTAGAGGTTGCGGGAAAACGGAATCAGCCTCACTCCGGCGGAAGGGTCTTCCGGATTGTTGTCGGCCTCCAGCTCTTCCACTTTGCCTTCCGGGTAGTTCTCGATGGTAAGCCTGACCGGGTCGAGCACGGCCATCACCCTGTTCGCGTGTTTGTTGAGGTCTTCCCTCACGCAAAACTGGAGCAGTTCAAAATCCACGACCGAGTTGGCTTTGGCCACTCCGATGCGGTCGGCAAATTCCCTGATGGCTTCAGGTGAAAAACCACGTCTCCTCAGTCCCGCCAGGGTGGGCATGCGGGGATCGTCCCAGCCATTAACAACCTTGTTTTGCACCAATTCCAGCAGACGCCTTTTGCTCATCATTGTGTGGGAAAGGTTCAGGCGGGCAAATTCGATCTGTTGGGGATGGCAGGGGACGGGCAACTGGTCAAGGAACCAGTCATAGAGGGGTCGGTGGTCTTCAAACTCCAGGGTGCAGATTGAGTGCGTGATCCCTTCCAGGGCGTCGGAAATGCAATGCGTGTAGTCATACATGGGGTAGATGAGCCACTTGTTTCCGGTGCGGTGGTGTTCGGCCTTCTTGATGCGGTAGATGACGGGATCCCGCATATTCAGATTGGGCGAGGCCATGTCGATTTTTGCCCGCAGGGATTTGGCACCTTCTTCAAACTCGCCATCCCGCATACGCCGGAACAGATCGAGGTTCTCCTCGACGCTCCGGTTGCGGTAGGGGCTGTCTTTGCCCGGAACAGTAAGGGTTCCGCGGTGCTGGCGGATTTCCTCCTGGCAGAGGTCACAGACATAGGCTTTGCCTTCTTTGATCAGGATTTCGGCATATTCGTACAACTGGTCGAAGTAATCAGAGGCGTAAAAAAGCTTGTCCTGCCAGTCAAACCCCAGCCAGCGCACATCTTCCATGATTGAATCCACATACTCAACATCTTCCTTGATGGGATTGGTGTCGTCAAAACGCAGGTGGCAGATTCCGCCGTAATCCCTCGCCAGGCCGAAATTCAGGCAGATTGACTTGGCGTGCCCGATATGCAGATAGCCATTAGGCTCGGGAGGAAACCGGGTCTTGATGCTTTTATGCTTTCCGGATTCCAAATCACGGTCGATGATGGTCCGTATAAAATTGGAAACCGGGGTTTTGTCTGTGGTAGGATTTTCCATGCATACCTCGATCTTGCTTTGTGTTGCCAACTTTAGGGATGGGCTTTATCAAGTCAAGACATATCGTTTGGAACAGAAATGAAAAGACCCCGGAAGCTCCGGGGCCTTGGTGAATGTTGCGGCGGGCAGATTATTTCATCAGAACTATTCTGCCATGATGTTTGAAATCGGGGCTGTTGAGTTGATAGTAGTAAACGCCACTGTCAACTTTGTTACCAGACGAATTGGTGCCATCCCAGTTCAGGCTGGCTTCTCCGTTTTGGTCGGTTGTGCCGGCCATGCTCCTGACCAGTTGTCCTTTGACGTTGTAGATGGAGATGTTCACCTGCCTGTTCGCCTTGCCGCGCAGCGCAAATGAAGTGCTGGAACGGAAGGGATTTGGATACACGTTAAGTGAATTTCCGGCTGAAATAACGTCATCATCGTTGGGCAAGGTGTTGATGGTGACCGTGTTGGATGGACCGGAGAGCATCATCGGATCGTTGAAAAGTGAACAGATCCAATACTCATGGACTCCCTGGGGCACATAGGTGTCGCTGAAGGTCAGGGTGTTGGGGTTGGTAATGGTGGAGATGGACAGTCCATTGCGGTAAAGCCTGTAACCTACAAAACCTCTGCCACCGAAGTATTGGGGCGGTTCCCAGGTGAGCACCACGGTGTTTGGGGGGGTGAGGGTGGCGGCCAGGTTCTGAGGCGCGGGCAGATCGATAATCGTGGGTGTGGGAGCGCTGGAAACAGGTGTTCCCGGCATATTGTGTTCATCAACCGGAGTCACTTCAAAGACCAGTTCGTGGTCGATATCTGCTTCCACTGGTGTGTAATTGGGTTCATTGGCTCCGTTGATCAGAACCGGTGAGGAATTGACGATCCTGTACCATTTGTAGATCGAGCTTCCCTCTGTGTCGTTGTCCGCGTCGGTGAACACATATTCTCCCGATAGTTGCTGATGAATAACAGGAATACCGGTCACAACAACGCTCGTGGCTACCGGCGCTTCATTGGTGAAGCCCGTTCCAGACAAGGGAATGGTGATATTGGGGTGGTTGTAAAGGTTGCTGGTGATCACCAGGTTGCCGTTGTATGTCTGAGGGGCAGTGGGGGAGAAGGTCACGTTCGCCGTGATGGACTGGGCTGCGGGAATGTTGAAGTTGCTCACGTCGCAACTGAAAACCGGATTGGAGATCGTGATCGTGCCATTCGCGGCGGTGGATGCGAAATTGGTGATCGTGATTGGGATCGTGTTGGTGCCGTTCACCGAGACGTCGGGGAAATCAATGGTCTGGTGCGAGACAGGATAAGCTCCAACCAGTGATGCAAGGGAGTATTTGACCCCTTGCAGAATCTCTTTCGAAGTCATGTTCTGCAGGAAGAACACCATTTCACAGTTGGCAACGTTCCAGGAGGAATTGAGAGTGAAAGTCAGGTTGATGGTGGTGGTTTCGCCAGTGGCCAGATTAACGGCGGTGCCATTTTCGTTCGGTATCATCAGCCGGTTGACATTATCCACCGTGGTCTGGTTGAACCAGTTATAAGCAATGTTGGACTCGGTGAGCACAGCGTGCAGCTTGACGTTGGTGTTGGTATCCGCTTCTGGTTTGGAAACGGTGACTGTCACGCTGTACTGGCTGCCGTTCTGGGCTCCGACGGCGCTGATCAGGAAGTGAGATGGAACGTTCAGACGGGAGTTCACCTTGGGCAGGTAGTTGCTGTACATCGAGGAGCTTCCGCTGCCGCCCACACTGGGATTCTGGCCATCGAAGACTGCCGTGGGGAATCCTGAGATCCCGTAAAAACTGTTACGGGCGTTGGAATAGGTATTGGCAAAGCTGTCGCTGCCATGATTCTTGACTATTGCCACAGCATGGCCGTTTTGCAACAGGTCATGGCAACCCATGGCTGCACCCGGGCAGTAACCGCACCAGGTTCCAGTGGCAACTTCCACAACCACCAGGTTGCGGGGAACCGCCAGCACTGTGCTGAGCAAGCCAAGAAGTGTCAGTAATACGATAAGTGACTTCTTCATTATCATCTCCTTTAAGATATTAGAAAATCTATTGTTTGGATCATGCAAATTTCATGCCCAAATCGATACTATTTCACACTATATTGCTAATAGGGTCAAGCAAGGGCTTGGGCTGATATATTTAGAACAATCTTCAGCAACTCATCCGGGCTGGCAGCCAGATAGTCTGGTTTATGCCTGGCCAGATGTTCTGCTGAGTGGAAGCCCCAGGTGACCGAGATCACTTTGACACGGCTCTTCCTGGCTGCTTTGATGTCTCTGGATTCATCCCCGATGTAGATGACATCTTTGCGGATCAATCCATGCTTAACTATCTGACGGGTGATCTTATTATGCTTTTTCAGGATGCCGCCGGTTCCCTCCACCCAGGCAAAACAATCTATTCCATGCCGGTCAAGGAACTCCTGGACGTTTTCGGTTTGATTGGAACTGATCAAGGCCATGGGGATGCCCCGATTTTTTAGGGTCTCAAGCACCGGCAGGATACCCGGGCAGGGATCCAGTTCCGGGATGATCTTGCGATACTCGTGTAATACGATAGGGATAGCCTGCCCCAGCTTGTACAAGGGGATTTTGAGATGCCTGAAAGACTGGCGCAGGTTGAGATTGCGAAGTTGGGAAAAGGTTTCCTCGCTGATGGGCTGATATCCGTAGCGGGGAGCAAGTTCGTTGATCATTGTAAACAGTTTCCCGATCGAATCAGCCACGGTGCCGTCAAAATCGAAGAGCAGATACGGTTTCATCAGAGTTCTTTTTTCCTCTGCAAAACTATCTGATACGCTGTGTTGCGGGCAAGCGAAAAACGTTCTGCCACGCTCTCCGCAACGCTCTTCATGCTCCGCCCCTCCGCCAGCAGGGAGTCGATATGCCCCGCCACCTCGTCCGGATCGGGTTTGCATTCTTTCTGGGCCGCTCCGACAACCACCACAAACTCCCCTTTTTCTTTGATCTGATAATCCTCAACTATGGCGCTCAAAGTCCCGCGGATGAATTCCTCATGCAGTTTGCTGATCTCCCTGCCAATGCATACCTGGCGGTCTCCGCAGGCGGCGAGCAGGTCTTCCAGGCTCTGCCTGATCCTGTGGGGGGATTCGTAGAGCACGCTGCTGCCGGGATAGTCTTTGATTTGCTCCAGAAAAGCGCGGCGGTCTTTGACCTTGAGCGGGGCAAAACCGCAAAACTGCCAAAGGCTGGTATCCAGTCCGGAAGCGATCAGGGCGGGAATCAGCGCCGTTGCGCCTGGCAGGGGAACGATCTGGATGCCGGCCTCTATCGCGCTTTGAATAAACAAAAGAGCGGGGTCGGAGATACCTGGGCTGCCGGCATCGCTTACAACGGCAACGTCATGGCCGGCCAGCAGGGATCCAAGTATCTCCGAACTCCGCTTCCTTTCGTTATATTTGTGCAGACTGATCAACCTGGGAGGATTGATCTCATATTGCGAGAGCAGGAATCCCGTGTTACGGGTGTCCTCGCAGGCGATCAGGTCCACCTTCTTCAGAGTCTCCAAAGCCCGCAGGGTAATATCTCCCAGGTTGCCGATCGGAACCGGCACCAGATAGACGCAACCCGCAGGCAAGTCCACTCCTTATATCAGCTTCAGTTCTTTGCCGATTTTCTTGAAAGCCGCGATGGCTTTGTCCAAATCGGCGCGGCTGTGCGCGGCGGAAAGCTGGACGCGGATGCGGGCCTTGCCTTTGGGCACCACGGGATACACGAATCCGATCACGTAGATGCCTTCTTCCAGCAGCATGTCAGCCATCTTCATGGCCAGAGGCTCGTCGTAAAGCATCACCGGAACGATGGCGGTGTTGCCTTCCACGATGTCAAACCCGGCTTTCACCATTTCCTGACGGAAATAGACCGCGTTGTCCCACACCTTGTCGCGCAACTCGGAAGAGCCGGTGAGCAGCTCGATCACTTTGAGGCTGGCGCCCACGACGGCTGGAGCGACTGAATTTGAAAACAGATAGGGTCTGCTGCGCTGGCGCAGAAGCTCGATGATCTCCTTGCGTCCGGAGGTGAAGCCGCCGTTCGCACCGCCCATGGCTTTGCCCAGGGTGCTGGTGACGATATCTACCCTGTCCTGGACTCCAAAATGCTCGGGAGTTCCCCTGCCTTTGGGTCCGATGTAGCCAGTCGCGTGGGAGTCGTCAACCAAAACCAGGGCGTCATATTTGTCTGCCAGGTCGCAGATTTCGGGAAGCTTGGCCATGTCCCCGTCCATGGAGAACACGCCATCGGTACAGATCAGGCGGTATTTCAAGCCCTGTGAATCTTTCAGATGTTGTTCAAGTTCTTCCATGTTGGAGTGTTTATAGCGATAGCGCTGGGCTTTGCAAAGGCGCACGCCGTCGATGATGGAAGCATGGTTCAGTTCATCGGATATGATGGCGGAATCGTCTCCCAGCAGAGGCTCGAATACGCCGCCATTGGCATCGAAGCAGGCAACATAAAGGATGGTGTCCTCAGTTCCCAGAAACTCGGATATCTTCTGCTCCAGGTCTTTGTGGATCTTCTGCGTTCCGCAGATAAAGCGCACGGAAGCCAGGCCATAGCCCCAATCGTTCATGATATCCTGGGCGGCTTTTACCACGGCGGGATGATTGCCCAGGCCAAGGTAGTTGTTGGCGCAAAAGTTCATCACAGACTGTCCTGTGCTGACTCCAATGTTTGCGCCCTGGGGTGTGGTGATAATGCGTTCGTTCTTGTACAAACCTTGTTTCTTGAGGTCTTCGAACAGGTTTTGCAGATCGGTTTTCATTTTGCCAAACATGGCAATCCTCCATTTCTTTATTTTAATCTTTCGCTACATTATTTGTAATAGCCTGATTTAGTCAATAAAAAAGGTTGACCACGGGCAGGGACTGTTTACGAATCCGCGTTCGTTCCGACGGCAACGGGACGAGGCGCTAAACAAAAAAGCCCCTCGTTAGAGGAGCTTTCATTATGGTGCAGAAGGCGGGACTCGAACCCGCACACCCGTTACAGGCACAAGATCCTTAGTCTTGCGTGTCTGCCAAGTTCCACCACTTCTGCATTTCTAAAAACTATCTGGTTTAT
Organism: Candidatus Cloacimonadota bacterium; assembly: GCA_035450685.1. GTDB lineage: Bacteria > Cloacimonadota > Cloacimonadia > Cloacimonadales > Cloacimonadaceae > Syntrophosphaera. Next base: position 8,026 of record DAOTNF010000008.1, read on the forward strand.
TCAGCCGCCGGTGCGGGAGTGGGAGCGGGTTGTGGGGCTGGCGAGGGAGCGGGGGCAGGTTGTTGGGTGTCCACGAACTTCTCGTCATAAACTTTCGCTTTCGCTTTACCGGATGCGGCTTTGTTTACCTGGAAGGCCATGAAGATGCAGGAAAGGATAAACAACACACCCAGGATCTGGGTCCATTTCTTCAGAAACTTCGAGGCGCCAGAACCTCCGAAGACGTTCATGGCTGCTCCGCCCAGATTGGCGTCCAAACCACTGCCCTTGGAGCTTTGGGCCAGAATTACAAGCACCAATGCGACACAAATGATCACATGGATAATCAACGCTATCGTGTATAGTACCATTGTTTTCTATCCTTAAAATCTTTAGATAATCAGCAAGTTTGATCACTAAAATTTAGGCTTCCCTTTTTTGTCAATCAGAAAATGACCCCGCCCTTCTCCCAAAATGGTGGCCAACATAGCTGCCAGCAGCAGGACAGCCCCTGTCGCCGCCATCAGGGAAACCTCCTCACCCAGAATCAGGTATCCCCCCAGCATGGCAAACACGCCTTCCAGACAAAGGATAACGCTGGCAACCTCGGGAGCCGTCTTCTTCTGCGCGTGCAACTGAAGGGTGAAGGCCACGCCAACGGAAAGCACTCCGGCATACAGGATCGGCACGGTAGCCTGGCCGATGCCCTGAAGCAATTCAGCCAGATCCATGTTCCAGGCGGGCACCGCGCGTGACACAGGAAACGCGACTAAAGCTGACAACAACGTGCAGACCGCGTATTGCACCACTGCGATGTCAAGGCTTGAATGCAACTGGGTAAGCCGGTCGATCAGTTGAATATGTAAAGCCCAGAAAACCGCTCCCAAGAGCACAAGGCCATTGCCGAGGTTGGCATTCAGCCCCACATCCTTGTTCAGCAGCCACAAACCCATTACTGCCAAAGGGATGGATACCAGGAGGGCTTTTGACAGCTTTCTGCCCCGCAGCAGGCTGATCAAAGGCACAAAGACCACATACAGGCCGGTGATGAAGCCGGCGCTTCCCGCGCTTGTCCAGAGCATGCCAGTTTGCTGCAGGCTCGAGGCGCAAAATAACAGCAATCCCAATAATAATAGCTGCCGGATTCCCTTTCTTGTAAACGTGGTACCGCAATCTGTCCTGGCGGGCGCGTCCCCGGGCCTGGCAACTTTTCTCACCAGCCATACGCAGAGGGTGCCCAAGGCAAAGCGCAGGGCGTTGAAGGTGAAAGGATCGAGGGATTCCAGTCCGCTGCGCTGGGCCACAAAGGCAAAGCCCCAGATGGCCGCCGTTAGCGTGAGGTTCAGATAGGAGAGTATCTTGCCGTTCCTGAGTAGCATCGTTAATCGCGTTTACGACGTTTTCTGCTAAAGGCTATGCTGCCAAACCCGCCCACGACGGCCAGATAAAAGCCCAGATCATAACCCCAGCCTGTGTTTTGCGTCTCATAGATCCTGACATCGGGGTCAAATATCTGCCAGATCAAGGTCACAGGCGCAATCCAGCCGTGCCAGATACCGGCAAAAAAGCCTGCTTTCCGTTCCGGTTGGAATCTGCCGGTGCCAGGCGCGCAGGCGCTGAGAAGCAACAGGGCAAGAATACAAAATATGTTCAAAATAAGCTTTATATGATAATTTACCATCAAGCTACTCCAGCTCTTTCTACTTGGGATCATGTGACCGACAATCGCGTAGAATGTCAATAACTTTTGCAGCCATTCTTTACACGACAGGTCCGATTTTGTGCTTGTGCCATATCCTCTGTGCAATACTTGTAATGTAAGGGCTGCCGAAGTCCATTCGGCAGAGGCAACGGAGTTGCCTGTTTGGAAGAGACCTCCGGTCTCTGTGGCAAACGGACTTTGCCACCCTTGGGCACTGTATCCCGGGTCAAGCGAGCTTGCCCGGGATGACGCGGTTTTATAGTTTGGGGGGTATTTGTTTAGGGGCACCTTTCCACCTCAAAACACCTTTCCTCCTTTCCACGGTTTTATCGTAGCACCTATATATTATGAGGGGATGGCCCTCATTTGCATCTCCCTCTCCGGCGTGGGTCTTCCTGGGGTCAACCTTATAATTTATAAGGATGACCTAAGGATGATGGCACAAAATCAAGTAGCAGCAAAGGAGGGCGGTATGAAGGATATTGCGGAATGTATCAGTTTATTTATGCGGTTGTCAAGTAATTGATGCCTGTTGTTTTTGGACAGGGTGCTTGTTTTGGGTCAGCCATCCCCAGAGGGGCCCCTCTGCCGGAGATGGCGCAGTGTATAGCTTGGTATGAATGCTTTTAAGCAGGATGGTTTTCTTGTGCTATATCACCTTTCATGCCCTTTTAATCCGTGTCAATTCGCGCAATTCGTGGATGAATAATATAAAAAGACTGGAGGCGCAATTTGGGTTTGGGAGATTCTGAGCGCAGGAATACCCGAAAGCGCTGGTATCAAGATAGTGATTGACTAAATAGCGGTTTCTTGGAACTGTCACATCGGAGCACAACTCCTCAATGAACGAATTTTTGAACAAATTGCGTAACTACAAGCAGGGGCTGAACCTGCGAATAATGGTCCGTGCAGTGGTCCTGGCCTTGCTGTGCCTGGTGGCAGGTATCCATCTTTACTATCTGGCCTGGCTGAACCTGGCGCCGGAGTCGAGGGTGCTCTTCTATCTGAATCTCTGCGTGCGCGTGTCTTTGGCTTTGTTGCTCATATATATCTTCCTCAAGGCCTCGCGCGGGTTTTACACGGAACTGAGCGCCGCCCGCTGGCTGGACAGGCAGGTGGACCACGGTGACGATCTGTATCAGAATCTCTTTGAGCTCAGGCAGCAACAAACCGCGGAGCCGGTGCTGGATGTGTTGGCGGGTAAAGCCAGCCTGCGCCTGGGCAGGGAATCATACCGTCTGCCGCGCCCGTTTGAAGCCGGCGAGGGCTGGCTGCTGCTCTTCGTCCTGCTTGGCATCGGCAGCGTGTGGGCGCTCACCTGGAACGATTTCCACTATGCTTTGAGGCAGTTTTATACCAACAAAGCCGCAACAGTGAACTACAAAAGCACCATCGAGGTTAGCCCGGGCAACGCCACGGTGGGTAAAAACCAGCAGCTCACGATCCGGGTGGTGGATGCGGATACGCGCCTCAAACACCGGCTTTTTTACCGCTGGGACAGCCAGTGGCGCGAACTTGGGATGAGCGGCGAGAGCTATAGTTTCGATTCCGTCCAGAATTCCTTTGAATACTACATCCAGAACGAGGCGGCAAAATCCGCGCTGTATAAGGTGGTGTGCCTGGATGAGCCCTTTGCAAAAAGCTGGGAGGTGCACTACAAATATCCCGCCTACACAGGCCTGGGTAGCGCCATCGACAGCCTCAGCTATGGCAATATCGAGGCTTTCAAGCACAGCGAGGCCATCCTCTCCATCTCCACCAACATCCCGGTGAAACAGGCGGTGATGAAGTTCGGGGATGGAACGGAAAAGCAGATGCAGAGGATTGGCGAAAGCGAGTTCAGCGTCCGGCTGACCGTGACCGACCCCCAGACCTGGTATCTGGAACTGACCGACGAGTTGGGACGCAAATCCGCCCCGGAACAGAAGACGATCAGCGTGACCCCCGATCTGCCGCCGCAGGTGCGCATCCTCTTTCCGGGGGAAGACGTGACCCTGGACCAGAGCCAGCGCCTGCCTCTGATAATATCTGCAGATGACGATTTCGGCCTGCGCAACCTCACCCTGCACTGGCAACTGAACAACAACGAGCCGCAATCCGCAAGCATCCGCTCCGTGATCACTTCCAAGCTGCTGAACCTGGATTACAGCTTCGACCTTTCGCCCCTGGGGATGATGCCCGGCGACGTGGTCACCTACTGGGCCCAGGTGCAGGACAACTCTCCGGAACGGCAAAGCGCGCAGAGCGCGAGATATAAGGCCCGCTTCCCTTCCATCGAGGAAATCTACCGCGAGATAGAACGGCAGGAGAGCATGAAGACGGGCGAACTGCAAAGCGCGCTGGAGGAATCGCGCCAGCTTCAAAAAGACTTTGAACAAAAGCGCCGCGAACTGCTGAAAGACAAGGATCCCAAATGGGAAGACAAAAAAGAGCTGGAAAAGATCCTGCAGGATCAGGAAAAGCTGAGCGAGCAGGTGGATCAGGTGGCGGACGACTTTCAGGACATGATCAACAAGCTGCAGCGCAACGAAGCGCTTTCCAGGGAAACGATCGCCAAGATGCAAAAGATCCAGGAGCTGATGGAGGAGATCAGCAACGACGAACTGCGCAAGGCAATGGAACGCTTTGGCGAGGCGCTGCAAAAGATGGATCCCAGGGAACTCAGGAAGGCCATGGAAAACTTCAAGTTTTCGATGGAGGATTTTAGCAAAAAAATAGACCAGACCTTGCAACTGCTGGAAAGCATCAAGCAGGAACAGGCGATGGAAAAGGCCCTGGAGCTGGCCAAAGAGATGGAGCAGATGCAGGCAGCCTTGAAAGAAAAGACCGATTCCTCGCGCCAGGACAGCCAGCAACTGGCTCAGGAACAGGAAAAGATAGGGGAGATGCTCAAGAATCTGGAGCAACAGCTTGAAAAGACCAAAGAGCTGCTGGATCCCGCCAAGGACAAACAAATGAGGCAGGAACTGAGCGAACTGCAGGAGCAGATGAAAAACAGCCAGATGCAGCAGCAAATCCAGCAGAGCGCTTCCCAACTGAAACAAAACCAGCGCCAGGCTTCCAGCCAGACCCAGGCTGAGCTGCTGCAAAAAATGCGCCGCTTCACGCTCAGGCTGGGGGAGATGAAAAACTCCATGGGAGGCGGAAGCCAGCAGGAAGTGATGACCGCGATGCAAAACGCTATCCGGGAACTGCTCATCTTCTCCAAAAAGCATGAGGAACTGCGCTCGCGCCTGGGCCCCGATCCCTATGTGATAGTTCCTGACCTGATCTCGCAATATGAAGGTGTGCAGATATCGCTCAACCGGCTGTTCAGCAAGCCGCAGGTCAGCCTCTTTGTCCCGCCCAAGTTCTATATCGACCTCACGGACACAAACAAAGCCTACCGTGAGGTGTTTGTGAACGTGAATGAGACCATGTATGGCAAAATCCCGCCCCAGATGGAACTGATCCAGCGCGGGTTGAACTTGATGGTGTATGACCTGATGCAGGCGCTGAACAACCCCTCGGCTGGTTCCGGAGGAGGAAGCGGGATGCAATCGCTGCTGCAAACCCTTGACCAGATGGGACAGCAGCAGATGGCGATGACCATGCTCACCGAACAACTGATGATGCAGATGCAGCAGCAGGGGGGAGGGATGGACGCCGCCATGCAGCAACAAATCCAAAAGCTGGCATCAGACCAGCAGCGCCTGGCGGACAACCTGAAACGCGCCCTGCAAAACGACCCCGCCGCCCAGAAACAGGGCAACGCCATCAAACAAATCATCGACGAAGCGGAGGCGGTATCGCGCCAGCTCCGCTCCAACCAGCTTTCCCAAGACCTGCTTGAGAAGCAGGAAAATATCGTTTCCCGCCTGCTGGATGCCCAGCGTTCCATCAATAAAAGGGAATTCACGGAAAAACGCAAGGGCGAGGCGGCGGATCCCAGCCTGCGCCAGGCTGAAAGCGCGGAAGACTTTGAAAACCTGCGCCGCAAAGCCATGCTGGATGACGCTTACCGTCTTTTCCCGCCTGCCTATCAGCAGGTCATACTCAAATACCTGAAGCTGCTCAATGAATAGCAAAGCCTGCCTCCTTCTGCTTTTTGCGGCCTTCCTGCTGCTGGTGTCAAGCCCGGCATGGGGGCAATACAACGAGCGGGAAATCCTCACCCAGCAAGCCTTAGCGCAGCTTGGGGTACGCCAGTTCGCGGAGGCGGAGAAGATCTTCCTGCAGATTCTGGAGAAGTATCCCAACGACACCAACAGCGTTTTGCAACTGATGAACGTCTATTTTCAAACCTCGCAGTTGGACAAGGCCGAGGAGCTGCTCAAACGCTACCGGCGGTCTCTGCCCGAGAATCAGGGCACCGAGCAGGAAATCCAACTGCTGATCATGCGGGGCAAGCCGGAACAAGCCTGGAATCTGAGCCAGGCATATCTGCAAAGGCAAAACTACGGCGAGGGCAACTATCGGCTGCTGGCGTCCTTCTTTGAACGCAGGGGATTCTTTGATCAAGTCCTGCGCCTCTACCGGGATGCCAGGAAACAACTGGGTAAACCCGACCTTTTCCGCCTGGAGATAGCAAACAGCGCGCTCAATTTCCGCCAGTTCGATGTTGCGGTGAGTGAGTATCTCACTTGGCTGGAGCAGAATCCTCCCAATCTCTATTTTGTAAATAACCAGTGCAAGACCATCATCAAAGAGGATCCCTCCATGCTCCGGGTGATCGGCAACCACGTGCGCGGCAGGGACAGCGAAGTGCTCAGGGAACTCTATGCCAACATCCTGGTCTCCCAGCAGGAGTATCTGCAAGCGCTGGAAATCTACAAGCAACTCCCTCTGGATAAACTGATCCGCTTTGCCAACGAACAGTTTACGGCGCAGAATGACAGGATAGCCCTGCCCGCCTTTGAGTATCTGGGCAGCCTGGACGGGGACGCCTTCGACCGGAACGAATACAAGCTGCGCCAGGCCCAGATCCAGTTTCGCAACGGAAACTATGGCAGTTCAACCCAAATCCTGCTCCAGATAAGCGCGGAACCCCAGATGCGCGAGCGGCAAAACCTCTTCCGCAAGGGTGTGAACCTGGCCACCCGAAAACTGCTCGCGGAGACCGCCCTGGCTACTGCCAAGGATATCCCCGCGGCATTGGACTGGTATGGTGAGGCCAGACAGTTTTGCAACAACAACTATGACCTGCAGGATGTGGATTTGGCGGTGGTGCGGCTGCTGATCATCCAGCAGGATTATGACCGGGCCAGGCAGAAGCTACTGCAGGTGAGGGAGCCCAGGCACGGCGAGACCAGGGACTATCTGCTTTTTACCCTGGAACTGATGCGGGGCAATACCGAACTGGCGGATAGCTTGATGAACGACTATCTGATCGCGCATCCGGCAGGTGCCTTTGCCAATGACGCCATCTATCAGATGATGCTGGTGTTGGGATTGCAAGAGGCGGATAAGGAAAGCTTTTTTGGCGCCAACCGTCTGATGATGCTCCGTGATCCAGCCGCTATCGACAGCCTGCAGAGCGTGTTTTTACGCAACGGAGATGAGGAACTGCTCATCTTGGCCAGTGAGTGGGCTATCCTTCTGGCCCGGCAGGACAAGGCCAAAACCCTATTGGAGCACGAGTGGCAGGACGAGGTCTGCGCCGAATACGCGGCTCTGCTCAAGCTGGTGCTTACTACCGACGGCGAAAGTGAGCAGCTCATGGCCAGAGATTTCCTGAAAAACAACCCGGATAGCATCTTTGCCCCCAAATTCAGGCAGAGCCTGAGCCGCATGAACTATTCCCGGCCGGATTATTGACAGCGGCCAATTCGCCCTTTGTGGGCAACGCCTGGTTCGCGAACAGCAGGGTGTTCCATAAACCGCCGTCAGAAAGGTTGACATATTTGGCCAGCCCACAAACTGGCGCCACTAAAAAACACAAAGGACATGCCCATGTATAGAGAGCCGTATCACTTTAATGTGAGCCGCTATATTGATCCGCAGCGTTTTGCCCGGATCAGGGATTTTGCCCAGGGTCTGGATTGCCCCATCCTGATCATCGACCTGGATGTCATCAAAAACAAGTATCTGGAATTGCAACAGAGCATGCCACTGGCTTCCATCTACTATGCAGTGAAGGCCAACCCGAACGACGAGGTGCTCCGCCTTTTGCACGCTTTGGGATCAAACTTCGATGTGGCGTCTGTGTACGAATTGCGCCAGCTTCAGCGCTTGGGAGTGGAGCCGGAGAGGATGAGCTATGGCAACACCATCAAGAAAGCCAAGGATATCAAATACTTTTTTGAGCAGGGCATCAGGAAGTTTGTGACCGACAGCGAGCACGATCTGGAAGCCATCGCGCAAAACGCTCCCGGCTCGCAGGTCTATTTTCGCATTCTCACCGAGGGAACAGGAGCGGACTGGCCTCTTTCTCGCAAATTCGGCGCTCACCCGGATATGATCTATAGACTGATCCTCAAAGCGGCAGAATCCAACCTCGACCCTTGGGGCATCTCCTTCCATGTGGGTTCGCAGCAGCGCGACATTGGGCAGTGGGACGATGCCATCGCACGCTGCAAATATCTCTTCGATGCGGTTGCGGAGGAAGGGGTGGAGCTCAAGATGATCAACATCGGCGGCGGCTATCCCGCCAGCTATGTGGATCCCACCTTTTCCGTGCAGGAATACAGCGATGAGATCGTGCGCTTCATCCAGGAAGACTTTGGCGACCACATGCCTCAGATCAACATGGAGCCGGGACGCTCCCTGGTGGCGGATGCCGGTATCATCGTCTCCGAGATCATCAATATCACCCGCAAAGCCAAGAACAACCTCTACAAGTGGGTTTATCTGGATGTGGGCAAATTCGGCGGCTTGATCGAGACCATCGATGAATCGATCAAGTTTCCCATCTATTTCGAGCGCGATGGCCTGGCTGATGAGATCATCCTGGCCGGCCCCACCTGCGACAGCATGGACATAATGTATGAGTCTTATAAATATCACATGCCGGAAACCACGGTGCCGGGAGACAGGGTTTATATCTTCACCACAGGTGCATACACCCAAAGCTACTCCTCTGTCAACTTCAACGGTTTCCCGCCTCTAAAATCCATAGTCATTTCAGATGAGATTCTGAACCATTCCAAGCAAGGAGGAAAAGCATGAAACGCCTTCCAATTGAGACACTGCATAGTTTTATGATCGAAGTTTTCACCCGCATCGGAGTGCCTGCCGAAGACGCCGGCATCTGCGCCGACATCCTGATTGCCAGCGACTTGCGCGGTATCGAATCACACGGCATCGGACGCCTTAAGATGTACTACGACCGCATCAAGGCTGGCATCCAGAAACCGGTCACCCAGATCGAGGTGATCCGCGACAAACACGCCACGGCAGTGTGGGACGGCAATCATGGCATGGGACACGTGATCGGTTTCAGGGCTATGAGCGAGGCTATCCGCAAGGCTTCCCAATACGGCCTGGGAGCGGTGGCGGTGAGAAACTCAACCCACTATGGCATCTGTGGCTACTACGCTGATATGGCCTGCCGGCAGAACATGCTGGGCCTCACTTTCACCAACGCGCGCCCCTCGATTTGCCCCACCCATGGGGTTGAACCTCTGCTGGGTACCAATCCCATCTGTTTCGGTGCGCCTACTGACCTGCCCTATCCGTTCATCTACGATGCCGCCACCTCCATCACCCAAAGGGGCAAGATCGAACAGTATGCACGGGAAGAAAAGGACACTCCCCCCGTCTGGGCAATCGATCTGGATGGCAAGGCTCAAACCGACACACCCAAACTCCTGGTCGATCTGGTGAAGCAGACAGCTTCCCTGCTTCCCATCGGCGGCACGGATGAACTCACCGGTAGCCACAAAGGCTACGGGCTTTCCACCATGGTGGAAATTCTTTGCTCGGCCCTGCAACAGGGTGCGTTTCTTAACCAGCTATTGGGCAAGGATGCCTCCGGCAAGGCCGCGCCCTACAAACTGGGACATTTCTTTTTGGCCATCAACATCGACTTCTTCACAGAGATTGACGATTTCAAGCGCACCACAGGGTCAATCTGCCGCGAATTGCAAAACTCACGCCGTTTCCCGGGACAGGACCGCATCTGGGTGGCAGGCGAAAAAGAATATGAGAAAGAACAAGAGGTGCGCAAACTGGGTGTGCCCATCATCCCCAACCTGCAAAAGGACATCGAGTTCATGGCTAAGGATCTGGGACTGGATATCTCCAGCCTGGGTCTCTGATCCACCCAGCCTGATAATAGAAAAAGGGACATCCGTGAGGGTGTCCCTTGTTATTATTTGGTTTACTGGTTATCAGAACTCGAATTTCACTGACGCCTGTGTTGCCAGACCTGCGGTTTGTCCGCCAAGGAAGTCCGGCCCATCATGCAACAGGCTCTTGCTGAGTACAGTGTCGATCGTGAATTTGCCAAAGTTGAAAGCCAACCCCAGGTTCATATCGAATATGGAGTTTTGGGCAGCCGTGGCTTCGCTTTCATCATTATTGCCAGCTTCATAATCATCTTCTTCAGAATATGTCCAGAATACATACCTTTGGTTGGCTCCCACTCTTCCGGTGAGCCATTTTGTGATTTGAGATTCAACACCCAGGGTATATTCGGGTAAGATCACGAACGATAAACCTTCCATAAACTCGTCGTCATTCTCCGAGTTGGTTAGGGTGGTATTTGTCGATATAATCTGGATAGGTTTCACGGCGAGGACGATGTGATGGTTGGGAGCTATCTTGTAATCCCCACCCAGGCCCAGTCCGAATTCCAGGCGGAAATGGCTGGCTTTGTCCTCTCGATTGCTTGCTCCGCCACGCTCCACCTTGTCACCCAGGCTCTCGAAGCCGAGGTTGGCAAGGGCCACCAAATCCAGGTTGTTGTTTTCCTGGATGAAATAGCGGCCACCAAGCTTTAGCCCAAGCCCGGAATGGCTGGATTCATCAATAAGGGCGTTGTCGTTGTCGTCACCCGCGGCGGCACCCCGCAGATAGATCTTGGCGCCCAAGTCCATCTTTTCAACGCTCATTCCACCACTGATCTCAAAGTATTGGGCACTCATTTCTTCGGTGTAATCAGTGTTGGTAGCATCAATTTCACGGGTGTATTTTTGACTGTCGATTGCCATGCCAAAGCCAAGTGCGAACTTATCCTTGAAACCATAGTAGAACTGGACCTTGCGGCTCAGATCAAGATCAAAATTAGGCCAATTGATATGGCCGTCTAAATCCACGTCTGTGGGCAGGTTGAGGTAAAAGCCCAGCACATTGGCTTTTAATGGAACGTTGGTGCCGATTGTCCAATCCCAGGAATTACCGGCTGTGAATATCTCTCCGGTCACGCTGCGATTGTATCTGAAGATAGTGGAGGGGAAAGTGTGGATGTCTGTGTCATCCCGGATAAATCCATAGGGATAGCCCAATGCGGTCATGCGGCTATCGGTAGCGAACAAGCCACTTGCCACAAGGACAAGTGATATCAACAACAGAACAAGGGACTTGCGATTCATCTGAATCCTCCTTCCTTTTTTTGCTAATTATTATGAGGGATTCTTCTTATCCGGCTCACGGAACCATATTTATATAAGATGCAGTATCTTGTCAATATATTTCTGCAAATTCGAAAATATGGTTCAGCTAACCAATGGTTTGCATCTGATGAAAATAGTGATTCCGAGCTGAGAAAGATTGGCTTAAGGTACTTTTTGATATAGTGTAAGCAGTTGTGTAACTATAAGTTGGAAGATAAGCGGTGCGCTTGGGAGCAGAAATGCTGATTTAATTTCAAATAACGAAGCGGCTATTTCGCTTTTTGCGGTTCACAGAGACTGTATGGGGTCGTTATAATGGTCAGCCTGGGAACACCAGACCGATTTCCCGTTTTGCGTTTTCTGTGCTGTCCGATGCGTGGACCGCGTTTTCCGTGATGCCTTCCGCGTAGATATCCCGTATTGTGCCTGCCTCGCGTTTGGCAGGATCAGCTTCTCCAATCAGTTTTCTCAGGTCTTGCACGGCGTTCTCTTTTTCCAGCAGGAGGGCAAAGACAGGCGCCGAGCAGGTGAATTTAATGAGGCGGTCAAAGAACTCCTTGCCCTGATGGATGTGGTAAAACTCCGTTGCGGATTCAGGCGTGAAAGTGAACACCCGAGCCTGGCGCAGGATAAATCCCGCCTCTTCCACCAGGGAGATGATGTGCCCCACATGCCGGTGGGCAAAAGCGTTGGGTTTGATAATCAGCAGGGTCTGGCCGATCATCTGGCTTTGTAAATTGTCTCGATATAATCCAGGGCTGCCACCTTGATGGCTATATCCCGGTTCAGGGCTTTGCTGGTGACGATCTTGTGGTTGAGGATCTCGGTCCAGACTTCAAACATCTCGCTGGGTTTGAACTCGATGGATGTGTATTGTTTGAGCATATCCTGATAGAATTCATCCCGGTCGGAGTCCACTCTGGCAATGACCAGTTTGAGGCTGTCCTGGCACACATCGTAATCCTTGTAGCGGACATCCACCACGGCATAGCCCAGTTTGAGCAGGTTTTCAAAATTGATTTGCAGGTCTTCGGACATTTTATCGCTCCACAGTTTATTTTCTCGACAAAAACGAGCATCTCGTTTTTCTGTATCCAAGCTTTGGCGACAAAGATAAAAGTCAAGTTAAAACTGAAAAAAAGATGCGCCTCAAATCCAACCAAGAGACGCCGGACGGCAGAAATGGCAGGCAGGCAAGAGCAGAGGTATCATGGGAATTTTCAAGCTGCACTCCAACTATGAACCCAGCGGCGACCAGCCGGAAGCCATAGCTTCCCTGGTGGCCGGGATCAGGGAAAACAAACGTTTTCAGGTGTTGCTGGGGGTAACCGGCAGCGGCAAGACCTTCACTATCGCCAACACCATCGCTAAGTTCGACCGTCCGGTGCTGGTGCTTTCCCACAACAAGACCCTGGCCGCGCAACTCTATGGAGAGCTTAAACAGCTCTTTCCGGAAAACGCGGTGGAGTACTTTATCTCCTATTACGATTATTATCAGCCGGAATCCTACATCCCCGGCAAAGATATCTACATCGAAAAGGACGCGGACATCAACGAGGAGATCGAAAAGCTGCGCCTGCGTGCCACCATGAGCCTGATGGAGCGGCGGGACGTGATCATCGTGGCATCCGTCTCCTGCATCTATGGGCTTGGCGTGCCCGAGGAATACCGGGAAGCGTTGATCCGGCTGGAGGTGGGTATGGAAATGGATCGCGACAGCCTGCTTCAAAAGCTTGTGACAGCCCATTACAGCCGCAACGACATCGCCTTTGAACGGGGAGCGTTCCGCGTGCGGGGCGACATCGTGGATATCTATCCCGCTTATCTGGAACATTGCCTGCGGGTGGAATTTTTCGGCGACGAAATCGTGAGCCTGGAAAAGCTGCATCCCATCTCCTACCAGAGTCTGGGCAAAGTGGACAGCTATCCTGTGTATCCCGCCATCCACTTCATTATGAACGAAGACAAACTGCGCGGAGCGCTGCAGAATATCGAGCGCGAGCTGGATGAGCGGGTAGCCTTCTTTATGGAAAACCAGAAATATGTGGAAGCGGACAGGATCAAGTCGCGCACCAAATTCGATCTGGAAATGCTGGCTGAACTTGGTTACTGTTCCGGCATCGAAAACTATTCCCGCCACCTCACCGGATCGCCTCCCGGAGAGCCGCCCAGTTGCCTGTTGAACTATTTTCCCGAAGACTTTATTTTTATCATAGATGAATCCCACGTCACCATCCCCCAGGTGCATGGGATGTTCGGGGGTGACTATACTCGCAAGAAGAACCTGGTGGATTACGGTTTCCGGTTACCCTCCGCCTTCGATAACCGTCCCCTGCGCTTTGAGGAGTTTGAGAAATATTTACGCACTGTGGTCTTCATGTCTGCCACGCCGGCGGATTATGAATTGGAACTCACCCAGGGCGAGATCGTGGAACTGGTGATCCGTCCCACCGGGCTGCTGGATCCTGAAATGGAGGTCAAGCCCATCCGCAACCAGGTGGACGACCTCATCGGCCAGATCAGGGAACGGGTGGCCAGGGGGCACAAAGCGCTGGTGATGACCCTCACCAAGCGCATGAGCGAGGACCTCACTACCTACCTTCAAAACGCGGGCATCAGATGCCGCTATCTGCACAGCGAGATTGACTCCATCGAACGCGCACAGATAATCCGCGCCATGCGCCTGGGCGAGTTCGACGTGATCGTGGGCGTGAACCTGCTGAGGGAGGGGCTGGACTTGCCGGAAGTGTCGCTGGTGGCGATATTGGATGCGGACAAGACTGGATTTCTGCGTTCAGCGAGGTCGCTGATCCAGATCTCGGGACGCGCCGCCAGAAACGTGGACGGCAAGGTGGTGCTCTACGCGGACGAGATTACGGACGCCATCAGGCGCACCCTGGATGAGACCAACCGCCGCCGCCAGAAACAACTTGAGTATAACCGACTCCACGGAATCACTCCTCAGACCATCACCAAAACAATCGAAGAGATCATGCAGTCCACTGCTATTGCTGAAGGTTACGCCTCTATCGACAACGCAAAGGAAGAGGCTAAACCGGACAAAGAGGAATTCTTCCAATATCTTGATCTCGACAATCGCGACAAGATGCTGGAGTTGCTCAGGAAAGAAATGAAGCGGGCTGCCTCCAGGCTTGATTTTGAGCGGGCCGCGGAACTGCGGGACAGGATTCTGCAGATCGAAAACTCCACACCCTGACAGCTTGCCGTCAAAACCGGCAAAGACCAGCTTTGAACTTATGAGGTATCTTGCTATCTGAGAGTATGTTAATATAAAAGGAATACGTTCTGAATCAATATAAATATCGTAACACACCCCATTGTATTACACGCCTCCGTCCTTTGCTACCAGAGGCTTTGGGGGTATCATCCTTAGGTCATCCTTATAAATTATAAGGTTGACCTAAGGAAGACTCAAGCTTGAGCTATGGTTGGAAAGGAGGGCGTCAGTCGCTCAGATCCAGCTTTCTGCTTTTGAAGCCATAACCAAGCACGTCATAGACATCGGTCACGATCATAAAGGCTTCGGGATCAATGTCTTTGACAATGTCGGTGAGTTGGGGTACCTGGCGGCGGTTCAGCACACAGAATAAAACTTCGGTTTCCTTCTTTTTATAGCCGCCAAGCGCTTTGAAGAAGGTGACGCCGCGGTCAAGTTCGGTGTAGATATCTTCCTTGATCTCATCTACCCTGGGTGAGATCACGAATACACCCTTGATGTAGGGCAAGCCTTCCGAGGCGAGGTCGGTGATCTTCGTGGTGATAAAGAGGTTGATGTATCCTAAAATCAATACCTTGGGGTCTTTTAAGAATAATGCCACAGCCAGGATGATGCCGGTTTCCACAAAATAGTATCCGGTACCGATGGAAATTCCAGCTTTTTGCTTGATGAGGGCCACGGGAATATCTGTGCCGCCTGTGGAGCCGCGGGATTTGAAGATCATACCCAAACCCAGTCCCAGAGCCACTGAACCGGCAATGGCTGAAAGAATCATGTCCTCCGGACCGAGGAAGGCATGGATGGTGTGTCCACCCACCACGAATGTGTGTTTGGCAAGATCAACCCAACCCAGGCGGGCCAGAACCTTGAGGTGCATAAAGTCCGTCATCAAAGAGGAGATCAGCATGCCAAAAATAGACTTGGCGCCAAACGACTTACCGATGAAGATAAAGCTAATTACGAAAAGGGGGACGTTGATCAGGATCATGCTGATTCCATTCGGAATTCCGGTTAAACGGTTAATGATCTGGGAGAGGCCGCCCACACCTCCCGGAGCCATGTTGTAGGGCAACAAAAACCATGAATACCCTATGGCGAAAAATACCGCTCCAATGAGAATCCCGCCGATATAGCGGAGCTCCCTGAGCAGGAGTTGCTTCTTACTCAATCTCTTCACTTGTTCTTCTCCTAAAATCTTGACTAATTAACAGGTCGGATAATCGTGGCGTCGGATGCCGTAGGGCGTCCAAATTCCCGCTACTAACGAAACTTGAAGCGGGCATCAGGAAAAACAAAGGAAATAATCCATGATCATCGACCTTAGATTAGATGGTTTCAAGCACAGTCTGGTGGAGCTTGATAATCCCAAGCCTATCAGTGAGATAGTGCGCACAACTGACATCTCCGCCGAGACCGTGTTGTCCTATAAAATCGATCATCGACAATATGTCAATGACGAATATGTCCCAGCTCAGAATACCATGGTGGATTGCATCACTTACAAACA
Organism: Candidatus Cloacimonadota bacterium; assembly: GCA_035450685.1. GTDB lineage: Bacteria > Cloacimonadota > Cloacimonadia > Cloacimonadales > Cloacimonadaceae > Syntrophosphaera. The sequence goes on from DAOTNF010000008.1 coordinate 23,985, forward strand.
TCCGGAAGGCAGCAGGATCTATCATGATTCTTTGATCTTTGTGATGGCCAAAGCGGCGTACAATATCCTGGGCGAGAACAACACTCTGGTGGTGGAACACTCAGTGGGCGACGGAGTGTTTTGCGAATTCTTTGGCGACCAGCTCTGGACCGCGGATGACTGCGCGCGCTTGTTGCAGGAAATGCAGCGCATCGTGGAAAACGACATTCCCATCGACAGGATAGAGGTGCGCACCGAGGAAGCCCTGGATATCTTTGGCTCCATGGGCCGTAAAGACCTGGTCAAGAACTTGAAATACAATTACCGGGACAGCGTGTCGATCTATCGCTGTGGCAAATACTACGATTTCTTTATCCGTCCCCTTGCAGACCGTACCGGCATCGTGAATGAGTTTGATGTCGTCCACCAGGACCCGGGCTTCATTCTTCGCTTTCCTTCCGGGCCGGACTTCAAAGTTGCAAAGCCCTTTGTTTTGCCAAACAAGATATTCTCGCTACACCAGGAACATGATAAATGGCTCGATATCCTCAAGGTGCATAATATCATAGACATCAATAAACTGATCGACGACTATAATGTCTCGGAGTTCATCCTGACCGAGGAAGCTTTGCAGGAAAAGAAGATCGCGGAGATCGCAGCGGATATTCATGCCAACAAAGATATCAAACTGATCCTGATCGCGGGGCCTTCCTCTTCCGGCAAAACCACCTTTGCCAAACGCCTGTCCATCCAACTGCGGGCCAGCAAAGCCAAGCCTATCGTGATCGGGCTGGACGACTATTTCATCGACCGCGACAGAACGGTGTGCAAGCCGGATGGCAGCTACGATTTTGAATCCATCCATGCTCTTGATTTGGATTATCTGAACCTGCAGCTCACGCAACTACTCAACGGCGAGGAAGTGGTGTTGCCGCATTACGATTTCACACGGGGCAAACGGCGTCGCAGCAATCAGGTGATCAAGCTCAATCCTGAGGACGTAATCGTGATGGAAGGCATCCATGGACTCAACGACATGCTCACCGCTTCTGTGCCCGCCAGCCGCAAGGTCAAGATCTATATTAGCGCTCTGAACCAGCTCAACATTGATGACCACAACCGGATTCCCACCACCGATTGCAGGCTGATCCGCAGAATCGTGAGGGATCATCAGTACCGCAGCTACACGGCAATGGAGACCATCCAGCGCTGGCCTGATGTGCGTGATGGCGAGGAGAAGAATATCTTTCCCTATCAGGAAAACGCGGACTATATGTTCAACAGCAGTCTAACCTACGAACTGGGGGTGCTGCGCAAGCACGCCTGGAAGCTGCTGCTCTCAGTTCCAGCCAGCAGTTCAGCTTATACGGAAGCCCAGCGTCTGCTGCGCTTGCTGGATCACGTGAATGACATCCCGGACGCGCTGGTGCCTTACAATTCGATTATCCGCGAGTTTACCAACGGCTCAATCTTCAGGTATTGATATGAAAGCGATCCATATTCTGGCCGATGACGTACGCAACAAAATAGCCGCAGGCGAGGTGATCGAAAGGCCGGCCTCGGTGGTGAAAGAACTGGTGGAAAACGCCATCGATGCAGGAGCCACGCAGATTGCAGTGGCTGTGGAAAACGGTGGCAAAGACCTTATCCAGGTGAGCGACAACGGAAGCGGCATGAGCCCGGACGACGCCCTGCTGGCATTTGAACGGCATGCCACCAGCAAGATCCGCACGGTGGACGACATCGTGCACATCGGCAGCCTGGGATTCAGGGGTGAGGCCTTGCCCAGTATCGCCAGCGTAAGCAAGCTGAGCCTGATCACCCGCAGGGCTGAGGAGCCGGTGGCAACCCAGGTGGATTACAGTTTTGGCCGCCTGGTGAATGTGGGGCAAACCTCTTCCAACATCGGCACCAACATCACCGTGAAGGGCCTGTTCAAAGACATTCCCGCCCGCCGCAAGTTCCTCCGCAGCGCGCAGACTGAGTTGCGCCATATCCTCAAATATATACATTACCAGGCTGTGCTCTATCCCCAGATCAGTTTCAGGTTGTTAGTGGATGGCAAACCTCGGCTGTCCTTTGTGGCTTCTGAAAGCCGGCTGGCCAGGATGGGCGAGGTGTTTGGTTCGGCTTTCTTCTCGGACGACATCATCGAGATATCTGCCTCCAGCGATGGCTACACTCTATCAGGATATATCTTTGGGCTGGAAGACCGCAGCGATAAACTGATCGATATGCAATACACCTTCATCAACGGACGGTTCATCAACGACAAAACCATCAGGCACAGCATCAAGGCAGCCTACGAACCGTTCATCCTCAAAACGCGGGTTTGGGCCAGGGGCAGCACCCCGCCCTACATCCTGTTTCTGGAAGTGCCACCGGAGCAGATTGACGTGAACGTGCATCCCGCCAAGCAGGAAGTGCGCTTCCGCGAACAACGGAAGGTGCACTCATTTACCCTGCTCACGCTCACAGACGCGCTCAAGAACTATGAGCACGAAAAGTTTGCCAGCGCGAGGGAGAAGTTCAACCTGGGCAGTGAAGTGCACAAGGCCACTCAGGTGGAGCAGAGCATCTACAAAAGCAGGGTGGACGTGCCCAGGTTTTCGGAATACAAAAAGGAGTATGGCAACCTGTATCAGGAGGACCTGTTCAAGAGCGAACCTCGTGAACCGGTTCAGACAAGCGTTCCCTTTGTCAATCCGCAGAAGCAGGACGATCAACTTGAGATAGCCGACGATCTGCCCAACGACTCTTTTACCTTTCGCTTGCTGCTCAAGAACGAGGAAGATTATATCAATCCCTGGCAGTTGCACAACACCTATATCTTTATTCAGGTGGAAGACGGTTTGGTGGTGATCGACCAACATGCCGCGCACGAACGGATCATCTATGAAAAGCTGCTGCAACGCACCCAGGGGGCTCCCTCCGTGCGGCAGAAGCTGATCATCCCACTGGTGATAGATATTCCCCCCATCATAGCAAGTGAGATCAGGGAGCTGGTCGAAAACAATCTGGAACTGCTCGAGAAAACCGGATTTGTGCTCAAGAAATTCAGCGGCGATTCACTGGTGATCGAGGAAATACCTGCCGAACTGGACGACTGGCAGGGAGGCAAGGTCTTTATCGAGATCCTTAAACAGCTTGAGGAAGAGATCCAGGTGAACTCTGATTTCAGGGATTCGCTGGCCAAATCCATAGCCTGCAAAGCCGCCATCAAGGCAGGCAAAAGGCTTACGCGCAAGGAGATGTTGAACCTCATAAACCAGTTGTTTGCCTGCCAGATGCCATATTTCTGCCCCCACGGCAGGCCTCTGATCATCAAGTTCTCGCTCACCGATTTCGAGAAAAAATTCAAGCGCCTGGTATGATCCCGCTGATCGTCATCGAGGGGCCCACCGCCTCGGGTAAGACGGCATTGGCCATCGAACTGGCGCGGCGTCTGGACACCGAGATCATCTCGGCTGATTCCCGGCAGGTTTACCGACATATGGATATCGGGACAGCCAAACCCAGCAGTAGCGAACTGGAGGCGGTTCCGCATCACCTCATCTCGATAATCGAACCCTCGCAAAGCTATAATGTGGGCTTGTTTTGCGAGGACGCGGGGAAGCTTGTGGAACTTTTGCACTCCCAGGGCAGGATTCCAATTGTCTGCGGAGGGACGGGAATGTATGTTGCCGGCTTGCTGAAAGGCATCTTCCCCCAGCCTGAGATTCCTGCCCAAATCAGGCACGACATCAGGCAAAGAATGGCAGCCGAGGGCACTGAAAGGCTGTATGGAGAGCTGCGCGAGGCGGATCCGGAGTTTGCGGAAAAGATTTCGCCCAATGACAGACAGAGAATTCAGCGCGGGTTGGAGATCTGGGCAGCCACAGGGATTTCCATCAGCGAACACTGGCGCAGGCAGGAGCGAGAGCAAAGATATGTGGCATACAGGATTTTGCTCGATCCACCCCGGAAAGAACTCTATGCAAGAATCAACCGGCGCATGGAACAGATGCTTGCCGCAGGGCTGACAGACGAGATCAAGCGGCTGTTGGAGCTTGGTTACGATGAGCATTCACCCGGGCTCAGCAGCCTGGGATACAGGGAGTTTTTGCCCTGGCTGCGGAACAGCGCGTCCCTGCAGGATTGCACAGCGCTGGCAGCCCAACACAGTAGAAATTACGCCAAGCGGCAGTGCACCTGGTATCGAAAACACAAGTTTGATTTGACATTGGGCTCTTCAGAGATTAGTATATCGTCAGTGACTGATCAAATCAGCCGCCGTTTTCTCTAATCAATACTCTGAAGAGGAACCATTATGCATATTGTTGCCAAAGTTTTCGATTTGGTTATTACGGATAGCGAAATCCAAAATGAAACCCACAAAATGAGCGAGGTTGACAGCCCTCAGGAACGCAAAAGCGCCCTCAACAGGCTGATCGACAGATACCTGCTGTTGCATCAGGCTATGACGACAGGCTTGTCCGTATCTGATTCCGAATTTGACGACGCCCTGTTTGAATCCCTGGAAGAAATGGACACCGCTCCGAGAGACATGGAGCAGACCCGCAACCTTGAAGAGCAGACCCGCCGCAGAGTCATCATCCGCAAATACGTGCACAATTATTGCTTCAAGAGTATTGAGATTTCCGAACAGCAACTGCTTAATTTTTACGAGGATCAGAAAGAGGTTTTTGTAATTCCGGAAACCGTGCACGCGGCTCACATATTGGTGTGCGGATCGGGTCCGGACTCCGCTCGCAAAGCCAGCAGGATAAGGTCAGAAATAAGCACCCAGGAAGACTTTCGCCGGGTTTGCGGAACCAGTTCGGATTGTCCCAGTAGCCCGCGTTGCGGAGACTTGGGCTGGTTTCCCCGTGGCAGAATGATTTCCGAGCTGGAAGAAGTGGCATTTGCCCTGCGGCCCGGTCAGATCAGCGAAGCGTTCAAGAGCAGATTTGGCTGGCACATTCTGTTGCTAATCGACCGTAAACCAGCCCAAATCGCCAGCTTCGAGGATGTGAAAGACAGTCTGAAGGCACGGTTGGTTCACCTGAAGCGGGAGTTTCTGCTCATGGCGCACATTCGCGATTTGCGCAATAGCTACAAGGCGGAAATCCGTATCCTGGACCCCAGATACACCCATTAAGCGGCTATTTTTACAGGGTGCCCTTTACCCGGTCGATGATCTCTTTCTTAAGAGCAGTCCTTAGCCTTTCATCCGCCTTTGCCACTTTGTCCAGCTCAAATCGCTTAACAAAGCTTCCCGGTTGTCCCTGCATCAGGTGAATCTCGTCCGAGAGCCTGATCGCTTCATCGATGTCGTGGGTTACCAGTATTACGGTGAGCTTCAGCTCCCGGGTTACCTCACTAAGCCACTCCTGCAATTGCAGCCGGGTAATGGCATCCAGATTGGCGAAGGGCTCGTCGAGCAGTAACAGCGGGGTTTCCATCATGCAGGTTCTAAGCAGGGCCGTCCTTTGGCGCAGGCCACCGGAAAGCTGGTAGGGAAGGTGTTGAGCGTGATCCTGCAAGCCAAAGACAGGTAAAAGTTGATGGAGCTTCCCAAGGGCGGTTTTGAGGTTGCCATTTCTTACCCGTACCGGGATGAGGGCGTTTTCCAGCACGTTTAGCCAGGGGAAAAGCAAATCCTCCTGGGGCATATAGCCCAGCATTCCGCTTTTACCTGTGATATCTTCACCGCGTAGCATGATTTTCCCTTTATCCGGACGGGTGATGCCAGCCAGCAGCCCGAGAAGAGTGCTTTTTCCGCAGCCGCTGCTGCCCACGATGCTCAGAAACACGCCATCCCTGACCTTCAGGTCCAGACCTGAAATGATCAGCCGGGGCTCGCCGTTCAGCAGGAAGGATTTGGCCAGCCCTTCCGCGCTCAGGATTACAGGCATCAGGGCAGGAATTCGTTGGTAAATAGATCCATGGTATCGACGCTCAGATGTATGATGCGTTTCTTATACATCCAGTCCGCAAAGCGCTGCCAGACCTCATTTTTTTGCTGTCCCCATTTGGGGGCATCCGAACGGAACTCGTCCTTCAGATAGTTCAAGCTCAGTTTTAGATGCTCTTCATCCAGATCAGGAACTGCTTTGGCCAGTATCCTGGCTGCGTCATCCGGATTGGCAATGCAGAATTCGTAACCATCGGTAACAGCCTTGAGGAAAGACCTTGCCAAATCCGGCTCGGAATTCAGCAACATATCGCTGCTGATCAAAACTGGCGTATAATAATCGAACACAGGGTTTATATCGCGGATGGGGAGGTAGTCGATGGCGATGTTCATGCGCTCGGCCTGAACGCCGTCCCAGCCATAGTAGATCCACTCGAAATCAACATCTTTGCCGATGGTGGAAAAGAAATCGTAAACACCACTTACCACCTTTAGTTTCCGGTAGTCCGCCCCGCCCTGAGTCATCACATCGCGCACGATCTCAAGCTCTGATGGCCAGCCGGAACTGCCATAACTTTTGCCCTCAAAGTCTTTTACGGATTCGATTCCTGACTTTTTGAGCGATGCAAAGCCAGAGGTGTTGTGTTGGATGATCGCCGCGATGGATTTGATGGGAATGTTCTGGGTGCGGGCTATGGTGACGCTTTCCTGGTAACTCACGCCAAAATCAGCATGGTTTGAGGCTACGATCTTTTCTGCGGTGTTCTCTTCCGGCTGGATGATTTCCACTTCCAGGCCTTCCCTGGCGAAATAGCCAAGTTCCCTGGCTACATATAACCCCGCGTGGTTGGTGTTTGGGGTCCAGTCCAAGACCACACGGACCTTTCGTAATTGCTTCTTCTGCCTGGTTTCACCTCCCTTGCAGGAGGTTCCAGCCAAGAGGAGCGCAAGTAATAACGGGAATAATAAGAATCTCTTAAACACGGGCTTACCTCTTTATAGCTTTGCTCTGGGATGATAACATTTATGTATCTCAAGAATATACTTAGTATCTACATGCGTGTAGATTTGGGTGGTGTTCAGGCTGGAATGGCCCAACAGCGCCTGAACTATGCGCAGGTTGACCCCTGCCTCCAGGAGGTGGGTGGCAAAGGAATGGCGGAAAGTGTGGGGTGTGATCTGCTGTTTGAGACCAGCTTCCAGAGCCTGCTTTTGCAGTATCTTCCAAAACCCCATACGGGAGAGCTTTCCACCGCGGTTATTCAAAAACAGCAGGTCGCTGTTTTTAAACTTCAGGAGTTCCGGCCTGGTTTGTGCAAGATAGGCGCTCAGAAGTTGCTGCAATACATCCACGTAAGGCACAAATCTCTGCTTTGATCCCTTTCCCCGCACCAGGATTACCTGATCGGCGAAGTTGATGTCGTGCACGCTCAGGCCCAACAGCTCAGATACGCGCAGGCCGGTTCCATAAAGCAGTTCCAGCATCACTTTATTTCTCCGCTCGAGGCACGTTTCGGTTGGTAGTCCGTCCAGCAATTTTAACATGGTGTCCACATCCAACACATCCGGCAGATACTTACCCAGCTTTACCCGGGGAACCTTGTCGAAATCCAGGCCGGGGATCACCTCGTTATCCTGCAAAAAGCCAAAGAACTGTTTGAGAGCCACCCTTTTGCGGGCCAGGGAGGTGTTTGCCAGACCCAGACCAGCCAGCGTGGCAAGATACTCCGTGATGTCCTCGGGCGCATAATCCGCGATCGCCTTGGCATTGTATAGCAAAAAGTCCCGGATGTCCCCCCGGTAGCTTTCAACGCTGTTCTCCGCCATTCCTTTTTCCACCTTGACGAAATAGACAAAGCTATTGAGCAGGGCGGTCAATTGGTTATTCAGACCGGATTCATTCACTGCTGTTGTAGTTGGGTGTTTCCTTGGTGATAAGTATGTCGTGGGGATGCGATTCCTTGAGTCCCGCGCCGCTGATCTCGATAAACTCAGCGTTATCACGCAGGGCCGTCAGGTCTTTGGCTCCGCAATAGCCCATACCGGAGCGGAGTCCACCCACCAGTTGGTATATAAAGTCTTTCAAAGGGCCTTTGTAAGGCACCATACCCTCGATTCCCTCGGCAACCAGCTTGTTGTCTTCCTGTCCTTCCTGAAAATACCGTTCCCGGCTGCCCAGTTTCATGGCGCCAATGGAGCCCATACCCCGGTAGCTTTTGAACCTGCGTCCGTTGTAAATGATATATTCCCCCGGGCTTTCATCTGTGCCGGCAAAGAGCGAGCCGATCATCACCGCACTGGCACCCCCGGCAAGGGCTTTCACCAAGTCGCCGGAATACTTGATTCCTCCGTCGGCGATTATAGGAATGTCTGCTTTGGCGGCAATTTCAGCGCAATCCATGATGGCACTGAGCTGAGGCACCCCAATGCCGGCAATCACCCGTGTGGTGCAGATGGAGCCTGGCCCTATACCCACTTTCACGGCGTCCGCACCGCAATCGATCAGATATTGAGTTGCCTTGGAGGTGGCCACATTGCCCGCGATCACATCCACATCCAGAGTGGCTTTGATCTTGCCGATGGCTTTGGAAATGTTGCTGTGGTGTCCGTGTGCGGTATCGATCACGAGGATATCCACTCCCATTTTTGTCAGTTCCTGGGCTCGTTCCAAAAAGTCTCCGGTGGCTCCCACGGCAGCTCCCACCAAGAGGCGGTTTTTGCTGTCCTGAACGGCGTTGGGATGGTTGATCCGCTTCAGAATGTCCCTCACTGTCAGCATTCCCGCCAGACTGAAATCTTCATTCACGATCAGCAGTTTTTCGATCCTATTCTTCTGCAGCAGTTGGATCGCGTCCTCCGCGTTCACTCCCAAAGGTGCTGTCACCAGACGTTCAGCCGGTGTCATCAGCTCGTGCACCTGTCTTTTTATATTGGTCTCGAAGCGGATGTCGCGATTGGTCAGGATGCCTACCAGCTTCCCATTTTCCACCACCGGGAAGCCCCCCACCTTTTTATCGTCCTTCAGCTCGAGCACTTTGGCCAGGGTGTCGTTGGGTGATATGGTATAGGGATTGGTCACAATACCGCTTTCAGCCCGTTTTACCAAATGCACCTGCTGGGCCTGTTCGGCGATGCTCAGATTCTTGTGGATAATGCCGATGCCGCCTTCCCTGGCTATGGCAATTGCCAGTGAAGATTCGGTGACGGTATCCATCGCGGAACTGAGCAGCGGAATCTTGAGCGTTATGCGGCGGGAGATCCTGGTCTCCAAAGACACCGATGAAGGCAGAATTTTCGAGTGCTGGGGCACCAACAGCACATCGTCGAAAGTATAGGTTTTGCGGATATTCTTTTTCATGTGACACTCCATACCACTCCAAAAAATGCGTTCTCTGCAAACTGTCAAGCACTTTACCCGCGAAAGTTGTTTTGACAGTTTTACAGACTCCGATTCGGAGTTAAGGAATGGGTTATTGCCAGGCAGAAAAGCCGCCGCTCAAGAAAAGTCTTGACTCGATCCCTTGCCGGAGTTCATTTGAAAAAAAGAAAAAATGGAACCCAGAAAGGATGCCACAATGAAAAAAATCTTTCTGCTATTGCTTGTCTGCTTGTCGTTTATCTGCACTCATGCTTTGATAGTGGAAACAGGTTCGCTGCGCAATTTCCTATATGGAAGCGAGCCGAATGCCCAATATGACAACTGGATATCTCATCTGGCCGAGGGGGTAGCTAGTCCCAACTACAACACCTACGCCCCTTACGATGTGCAAACCAATGGTTTTGGAAACTTTCGCATACCCAGTGCCACCGATGTAATCTATTGGGGCAATATGCTCGACCTCTTTGTGGCGGGCGACTATGATGGCGCCCAGGGTGTTCTGGATGCAAATACGGCTCCGTATCAGGTAGTTCAGTTCAACGATACGGACACAGGCCGCACCTACTATATGATCCGCGAAATCCCCAATATGAGCTATTATGATGACAACGGTACGCCGGACGAAAATGATGACGAGCTGGGAGCTTTTACCTACGGCTGGGGCCTGTTCATCTACAATCCGTCAGCCACCAGGCCGGTGATCATCACTGTGCCCCATCCCTGCGATGACTTCCCCACTCCAGCCTACGGCTTGGAAGCCATGAACTTGTGGAACGCGGCCTATCTGATGATCAACGGAGCTGGCAGGGAAGTTAGGTGGACAAATATACCACCATATACCAACTCCAAATCTATTTCCGACCCCACCCGCAACGCCGCCCATCCCTTCAACCAAGTCTATCGCAAGTTTGCGGACGCAGTAAGGGAGCATTATTCCTGGCGCGAGTTTTCGGCCCAGATGCACTCCTACGACTGGAACCGGCATCAAGGCTATCCCAACGTGCAGATTTCAGCCGGAAACCCAAGAGCCTGCCCCAATCTGCCCATCCGCGATCTTTCCCTGCAAAAGAACGACTTGATCAACGCCGGCCGGCATCTGATGATACCCGAAAACACCGTGGGCATCCACGACGATGTCTTTCTGAACGACTTTTACAGCGTGAACTACAGCCTTTATGAATTTACTTTTGACGATGGAGAACATAACTATCCCGTGAACGACTATGTGGACCTGCCTGCCTATACCCAGAATCAGCAGATGATCTACACCCAGACGGGAACCACCGATTATGACGTGTATGAGCCATTTTTCCACGCAGAAATGGACGAGCTGCCTAACTGTTATGAGGAAACGGAAAACAACTACAAATGGTTCTATGGATGGGATGAAGGCGCAGGCGTCTGGGATATGGACAACCTCTTCACCAACTTTATGGCCTACTACCGGCGTGTGCTGGAAGACATGGAGCCGGTGCTGGTGGATATGTTTGCCATGAACGACAACCTGCCTCCCACCGATCCAGGGAACCTGCATGTGGTCAACCAGTCCCTCAACAGCATCACCCTGGGCTGGGACCGCAGTTCCGCTTTCGATTTTGACAGCTATCAGATTCTCTATGCCACAGAACCGATAGGGGAAAGCAACTACCAGATCTTTGACCGCACAAACTCGGCGGTTTTGGCCTCGCAAGCCTGCCAGAGCGTGGCTGTGACGGGTTTGAACAATGCCAGCCAATACTATTTCAAATTGCGGGCCAAAGACAAGAACGGCAATTTGTCGCAACTGACCAACGAGGTGAGCGCGATTCTGGCTCCAGCCAATATCACTTCATTCAGCGCCTTTGGCATGGATGACGAGGTCCGGCTCCACTGGGGCGTGAATGGCCAGACCAACAACAATGGCTTCTCGGTGTATCGCAAGATGGGGGAAGGGGACTTTGTGCTGGTGGATTCCTGGCAGACCAATCCAGCCCTTTCCAACCCCACCGCCTATAACTTTGAATGGTGGGATAACGATGTGGATAACGGCGTCACCTACACCTACAAGGTGAGCTGCACCAACCTGGCCAACCTTGAATTCTATTACAACTATCCTGCCAGCGCGGCTCCTATGCCCATCCACACACTCACTCTGAGCAACATGCAGGAGACTCTCACGGATACGGTCAATTTCGGGGCCAACCCCTTCGCGTCTGATGCTCAGGATGTATATTGGGACGTCACCAAGGGCAATCCGAGCGCAGGGTTTGTGTGGGTAGCCTTCTGGGAACAGTATTGGGGCAACAATGGCACCCAGCTTCAGAGGGAGATCAAGGGTGGCTACGATCAGGACAGCGAGCTTAAATCCTGGGTTATGCGAGTACGCTCCGACCAGACTGGAATCCTCAGTATTACAGCCAGTCCAAATTTTGACCGGGCGGAAAAGCTCTATCTGCAGGATGGCGGCACCTATCACGATCTGCTGTCCGGGCCATACCAGTTCACCAACACCAATGCCAATGTGCGCACCATGAACCTCCTCTGGGGCAACCTGCAACCCAAAGCCACCATCGGATGGCTGCCAAACAGCATCTATCAGGGCGGGAGCACCATCAACTTCAATTGGAGCTATCAATATCCCTTCCTGGTTGACCATGCTCAGCTCTCCATCATCAACGCCACAGACAGCCTGCTTGTCAATCCGCTCATTCCCGCCAACCAATATAGCTACAGTTTCTCCCTGCCTTCAAATATAAACGAGATGCAAGACTGCCGCCTGGCCCTGGATGTGGTGGCTGTGGATGGCATCCGCACCCGTTTCTGGTCCGATTATCGTTTTGCCCTGGTGCCTCAGATGTATTTTGCCATGCTGGATGGCGGCTGGAAAATGAGCTCCAATCCCTGGTTGAATACCGATCTAAGCATCAGCCAGGTGTTTGGCGCCGGTTCCCTGGGATATGTGGCTTCCCAAGGCGGAGATTGGATGCAGAGCGATGATTTTGACTTTGGCACAGCCTATTGGGTGTGGAGCCCGGACATCAGCTTTTACAGCAGCACCAATCCGGTCCAATCCACCGAGATCAGCTTCCCACTTGTTCCGGGCTGGAACTTCATTCCCAACCCGCATCTCTGCACCTATGACATCGAGGATATCAGCTTCACGCTCAACGGATTGCAGTTCCGCTTCAGCGAAATGCTTTCGCACAAGCTGATCTCGCGCGCGATGTATGTGTTCGATGATGGAGTCTATGCTCCCGCCACCCGGGTGGAGCCTTTCCAGTCGCTGCTGATCAAGTATTACGGCGGAACGGGCGCCAATCCCCAGATCCGTTTCTATCCCTATAGCTCAGCGCCGGATATCACACCCCAGTCTCCGTTTTGGAGCCTGAAAACCACCATCTCCGAGGCAGACGGAGCGGTCACCCTGCTTCTGGGTGCAAGCCCGGCGGCAACCGATGATCTCGACTTCAAGCTCGATCTGCCAGCCGGCCCCCAGCCTCCTTTTGGCCTGGCCAGCGCATATTTCCCCACAACGCATCCCTCAGACCTGGAAGCCTCTCTGCAAAGCGATTTCCGCACGGATTTCAGCGGCGAGGAACAACAGAAGGTTTGGAACTTCAATCTGAGCGTGAGCGACACAGATCCCCTGGAGTTCACTTTTGAGCCTTTCAATATCCCGGATGGATGGCAGGCCATGCTTTTCCTGGAAGGGACAAGCCACTTGGTGGGCAGCGCCGACAGCTTTGTCTGGCAGCCTCCCGCGCCCGGACTCTACCAGGGCTACATCCGCGTGAGCAACTACGAACTGGGGGCTGACGATCCCCTCCACCCTCCTCTGGCAAACCTGCGTTCCTGGCCCAATCCCTTCAACCCGGATGTCAACATCGCTTTCGACCTTTCCCGTCCCGCCGCGGTCAAGGTTGAGGTCTTCAATATCCGCGGCCAGAAGGTGAAAACCCTGCTCGACCAGGAACTGTGCGGAGGTTCGCACCGGCTGGTCTGGAACGGCAAAAACGACGCCCAGCAAAGCGTGGCCAGCGGCGTCTATTTCACCAGGATCCAGACAGCCCGTAAAACCCGCATCCTCAAGATGGTTCTTATGAAGTAGCCTTTGCCAGACTGAATTGTTAGTATCGGGGGCGGTTCCTTGCGAGCTGCCCCCATACTTTGATCGCTGATTGATCACTGACTGAACGCTGAGTAATCGCTGGACAGGATATCGCCTGGACATCAATGAGCGGTCAACGGGACATGAAGACAGGAGGGAGTCAGAGGGCTTCTAATATTTGCTTCATAGAAAATATATCGCTTGCCTTTACGATATTCCTTCATAGCGCCCTCCTTCGCTGCTACTGGCTTTGGAGCCATCAACCTTAGGTCATCCTTATAAATTATAAGGATGACCCAAGGAAGACCAAGGCCGGAGAGGGTGATGCAAATGAGGCTCACCCCCTCATATTATATAGGTGCTACGATCAGAACTTGGAAAGGTGAATTGGTGGACAGGTTATTCTCTGAATCGGAAACTTAAAAAGAGGCTTTCAGCGTGGTTCCGAAGAGGTAATTCTTGAAATCGTAGTCCTTATGGGCTCCATAAGCTCCGTAGATGGCCAAATCGAGGCTTTCCGGAATCAGGCTGACTTCCAGGCCGCAGTTCACTTCTGAGCCCGTATCCAATATCAAACCGGCCGCTCCAAAGAGGCTGACCTTGTCATTCAGTCTCGCTTTGACGGACGCAACGGAGCCTAAATACATGTCTTCGTTGATGGTTTGTCCCCAATACCAGTCGATGGCATCATTGCCGATATAGCCGTCAAAATGCTCGCCAATGCCGAAGATATAGAGGCCGTTCATATAATAGGGAGAGATGGAGTAATTCAGTTCCTGGCCTTCAGTGGAGTAGTAGAGGACGTCCACCGCAAATTCGACCGGTTCGAGGGTCACGGTTCCCTTGACGGCCGCGCCGAAATCAAAATCGCTGTCATCGTCCATGCTGGTGAAATCAACTATGCCGGTGAGGTCAACGGACAGGGGCGCAAAATCAAGATTGAGGTAGGGCAGCAGGGTCAGATAGTTCCCTCCGGCGTCATTATCCAGAGTGAAGAAGGCCTGCAAGCCAAGCGGGAGGGGCTTTTCAGTCTGCATGCTCAACAGGAAGGTGTTCACATCGTTACCTTTGTAGCGGTTGCCTTCGAACTGCATGATCCAGCCCAGATCGGTCTCAAAGCCCAGCAGATCGTCGTGAGAGAGCATGATTCCGCTAAAGGAGTCGTCGATCATAAGGCTGCGGTGGTCTGCCCAGTATTGTTGGCCAATTTTGAGATTGGACTTGATGGCGTCGATGCGGTAATCGATGTAGAGTTCATAGGCTCTGACAGGGATTCCGGCTGCAATTCCTCCGCCGTTGTTGCCACCCCACACCACATCTCCGAACTGCAGGTTGACACGCAGTTGGAGTTCATCGGTGAGGTCGCTGTTCATACCCAACAGCAGCTTGTTGTCCACATGGTTGCCCCGTGAGTCGTTGTCGTCGTTGTAGATGGCCGCGCGGGTACGGTTTTCGCCGTCGAAGCTGAAATCCACTCCCAACAGCACGTTGAAGGCCGCGAGAGTGAGCAGGATTAGGATGAGTTTTCTCATGTGGTTCTCCTGTGTGTATATTTTTACACAGACAATATAATGCGTTTAAGGGCAAAACAAAGAGAAGCTTATTTCTGGCAGTATTCGCTGATTGGACTGAAGCTGAAACGGTGGAGCGGGCAGGGTCCGTGCTCACGGATGGCTTGCAGATGATGCTGGGTGCCATATCCTTTGTGGCGGTCGAAGCCATAATTGGGATGGAGCAGATGGAGGCTGTCCATCAGGCGGTCGCGGTGAACCTTGGCCAAAATCGAAGCGGCCGCCACGCAGGCTTGCAAAGCATCGCCCCCAATCACGCAGAGATGAGGGCAGGGGAGGGTTGAAGGGGCTTTGTTGCCATCGACAAGGGCCAGATCCGTGGGTTGGGCAATGGCGCAGACAGCCTGGCGCATTCCTTCCAGTGTGGCTTGCAGGATGTTGTGGGTGTCGATGTAGCGGTTGTCGATCTCCACGATCTTCCAGGCGAGGGCGCTGGCGATGATCTGGTCATAGAGCTTTTCGCGCCTGGCGGGGCTTAGCTTTTTGCTGTCGTCGATACCCTCGATGGGCAGGCTGTAATCCAACTTGACGGAGGCGATCACCACCGGCCCGGCCAGTGCTCCCCGGCCAGCTTCATCAACCCCGATCAGAGAGGCTCCCCCCAATTCCAGGTCGTGCCGGTAGAACTCTGTCATCAATCCTTTTGAAGCACGTAGAAGAGGCGGGCGTATCGCATGTCGATGGGGCCGTTGCGCCGGGAAAGGAGGTTGTTGCGGTTTTCTGGGGAAAACACTCCGCGCAGCCTGAGGGAAGAACTGTCGATGAGCTCCACCAGTTCGCGGGAGCTATAGACCCGCTGCTGATGCCTCTCTTCAAAGCGGGAGAAGAGGTTACCGTTCTTGCGGAAGAGGGTGAGGTGGGTGAGTTGCATCCTGGAAAGACTCTCATAATCTGAAGCGTGGATGATGTAGCCGTCCTCAACCTTGGTGTAGGCCACGCTTTCGTTGAAGTTTTGCAAGCTGTTCATGAGGGTGGAGATGTCGAAGATGAAGATTCCGCCGGGACGCAGAGCGGCAGAGCAGTTGTCGAGCAAGGTCTTGATCTCCGCCTTGCGCGCCAGGTAGTTGATACTGTCAAAAAGGCAAAAGATCAGGTCGTAATTACGTTCTGGGATTGGATCGGTGAGCGAGGCCAGATAGAGATTCGGTTTACAGGGCTTGGCGTCAGCAACGTGGAGCATGTGGGGCGAGCTGTCGCAGGCATCCACCTCCAAACCTCTACAAACCAGGATCTCAGATGCTTTGGCAGTTCCGCAGGCGAGTTCCAAAACCCTTTTCAAAGAGCCTTTGGCAAAACAGCGATACCAGACCAGCATCATGTTCAGCCATTGTTCGTAGTTCACGTGGAACATGTAGGCATCGTAATACTTGGCAAAAAACGAATAGGAACGGGGTGCAGACAGGTATGCCTGGCCAGATTCCGGGAAAATATGCTTGGGATCCATGGTCTGAGCGGCCAGGAGGCGGTTGAGGCTGTCTTCAAAATCAGGATTTTCGCAGTCTATGCCCAGATCGAGGCAAAAGCGGTCTTCCCAGGGGTGCAGGACAAGGCAGTTGGCGTGCTCTTCTTTGAGGATCAGCGAACACAGCTCTCCATTTTGGGTAAGCAACAGGGAGGGAGGCTGAGCTGTCTGCCAGGATTGGTAACTCGGCATGATCCTGACTCCGGAAAGAGGTGCCAGACGGACGGTTTCGCTTTCCAAAACGCAAAGGGCGGCTTTATCCTGAAAGCGGGAGATCTCTGCGGGCAGGGAATCCTGGCCCACCCGGGAAAGATTGATCACAGCCCGCCTGCCGAGGACCAGGATGTCGATTTCCTGTTCCTGCCGACACGAAGTCCAAATATGATAAGAAACGGCGCCAGCGAAAACGAGCAGGGATATCTTGTGTTTGGCGAGGCAGGCCCTGGCGTTTTCCACCTGCTCCCGTTCATTGCCAGGGAGGGGGTGATAGCTGAGAAAGCCAGCCTGTTTTTCCGGTGGGGTTCCTGAGCCTGGATAGAGGTGGTGAAAGACCAGTCCTACCGGATAGGGGAAGAACTTCCAGAGCTGCAGCAACTGAACGTGTTCGCTCTCGGTGAGGGCGATGACGGCGATGTGTCTCAAGGGTCAGATCTTTTTGTCGCTTGATCCGGGTTTGGAAAGGACAATACCTTCGCGGCAGAGTTCGCAATCCTCGGCTTCCCAAGCGGGGATATCCAGTTCCAGAAGTTTCAGGAAAGGACAGCCAAAATCAACTTTTCCACCGCCGCGGTCCACAATGGCGGCCACAGCCACCACTTCGATTCCATTGTCCTCGAGACAGGCGATCACCTCCTTCACCGAACCGCCGGTGGTGAGGATATCTTCCACGATCACAGCCTTCTTTACCTGGCTCAGGTCAAATCCTTTGCGGATGGTCATTTTTTCGTCTTTGCGCTGGGTGAAGACGAAATTGGCTTCGTTGATCCTGGCAACCTCAAAAGCCAGAACGATGCCTCCATAGGCGGGGCCGACCACAGTGTCGTAATCCAGGGGTTCCAGCAGTTCTGCCAGCAGTTCGCAGATGCGCAGGGTGGCGGCGGGGTTCTGGAACAGGCGGATCTTTTCGATATACATGTTGCTGTGTTTGCCCGAGGTGAGCTGAAAGTGGCCTTCCAAAATCGCTTGTTCCGCCACCAGGATGTCTCTGATCTCAGATGAGCTGCGCTGACCGGACAGAATCTCCCGGGCCAGAATTTCATCCTCCGATGAGACTTGCAGTTCGATATAGAACCGTTCAGGGGCGATACCAGGCACCATGGAGTAGGTGATGGCGTTTTTCAGCCAGGCGTTGATGCCGTTGTCTTCCAAAAGGGCTTTGGCGAGGTCTGCTTCAAAGTTGTCGTCAAATTGGGCTATGGTGACCAGTGTTGTTTCCATCTTCCTTCCTCCTTCAGATGCTTGCGCTGGCGGCCAGTGTGACCAGAGCCATGATCGCTTCAAAGAGCACGGCGTAATCCGCGTGGGTATATTCTATGGTTCTGCCGTCAAGCCTGCAAACATCAGGCATCAGGCAGGCTTGATCAGTCATTGCGGTGGAGTGGAACTCGATCTTGAGAGTGACGGGGCTTTCGAAAGTGAACAGCGGGATGTCCGTCTTTTTGAGTTTGAGCGCCTTTTCCACGGCAAGCTTGATGGCTTCATCAACCCGGGATTGGGAAAAGTTACGGGCGGCGAACTTGGCTACTGCCTTTTTTGTGGGCACATAGCTGATCCAGGGCATGGGGGAGGCCAGTTCGGACTGCAATGTGATGTCTCCGCTCACCAGGCTCACAGGAACTCCCATCCAACCTGCGTAAGCAGAGTTGATCAGAGCTTCGTTCATCGGTTTGCCATTGATAAAGATTTTGTGGATGCGGCTATTGGAGTAGGTGTGATCCATGTTTCCCCGCAGGGCTCCTGTGCCGCTGTGATAGCCCAAAAGGAAAACCTGATCGAATTCGGGGCTGAGGTCGGGCATCATGTAAAACTGGCGGGGGCATCCGGAGATGAGGTCAATCCGCCTGTCCAGCGCAGTGATAGAGTAGTCCAGATTGTCGCCTGCGGAGTGGGAATCCGCGATCAATATCTCATCGATCTCCGCCGTCCGGGGATGGGCGATGATGTTCTCCAAAACAGTCTGCACATGGCGGGTGTAGTTGCGTCTCACGCTGGTCCGGTCTGTTTTCTCCTGATCCCAATTGAAAGTTCCGGGCATCCCTTCCATATCGGTGGAAATGTAGATCTTCATGCTTATATCCTTTCCTGCAGAGATTGGGCCAGCTTTGCCGCCAGAAGCACGTTGTTGCGCAGCAGCGCCAGATTGGCCTCCACAGATGCACCTTCTGTGTGGCGCGCCAGAAAGTCAAGCAGAAAAGGGGTGAGGGATTTTCCCTTGATGCCTTGTTCCCTGGCTGCGCCGATGGCAGCCTGGATGGCGGCTTCCATCTTCTCCGCGGGAAGGCTGTGTTCTTTGGGGATGGGATTGGCTATCAAAACGCCCTTTCCGCCAAGCTCCAGATGCTGACGCCAAAAGTGCTGAAACTCTCTTGGATCGTCTAATCTTTCCACAGGATAGTCGCTGCCATGAGTGTAGAAGATGGGAAAACGGTCAGTCTGCCAGCCCAGCACTGGCACAGCCAAGGTTTCCAGATACTCCAGCGTGGCAGGCACATCCAGAATAGCCTTGCAACCGGCGCAAACCACCGCCATCGGGATTCTGGAAAGGGCGGTGAGGTCGCTGGAGATATCCAGTGTGCGCTCCCAATCCCGATGCACTCCACCGATGCCTCCGGTGGCGAAGACCTCGATTCCGGCTTGCCTGGCAAGCGACATGGTGGCTGATACTGTGGTTCCTCCACTAAATCCTTTCACACAGGCCAGAGCAAGGTCGCGGCTGCCCAGTTTCTTAAAGGGCTGGTTTTCTTGCAGGGCAGTGGTCAACCTTTGGATCTGTTCATTATCCAAGCCGATATGAGCTATGCCTTCCAAGACGATAATTGTGGCTGGCACAGCTCCCACGGAAAAGACCAGCTCTTCCAGTTCACGCCAGATTTTCAGGTTTTGTGGATAGGGCAGGCCGTGGGTGATCACAGTGGATTCCAAAGCCACGACTGCCTTGTTTTCCAGCAGGGCGTAGCTTACCAGTGGGGAAACAACAACATTGAGGGGTAGCGCTTTCATGCGTACTCTCCATAAAAAAGTGGAATCAATCTTTGCTCAGGGCGGGGCAAGGATTGATTCCAATGCCGTTATTAGCTGCGGTTAGATGCTTCCGAACCTGCCGCGGGTTCCTTGGCAATTTGTTCGGAAGGTAAAATCTCCACGTATAGTTTTAAAACACCGGCTGCCAGCATATCAAGCTCTCTGGCCGCGCTGTAGGAGATGTCGAGCTGTCTGCCCCGTCTAAAGGGACCACGATCATTAACGCGCACGACTACGCTCTTGCCGTTTTTGGGATTGGTGATTTTTAATTGGGTTTGAAAGGGGAGTGATTTGTGGGCACAGGTCAATTCATTGTTGTCGTATTTTTCTCCGCTGGCTGTGCGGCGGCCGTGAAAGGACCTTCCATAGTAGGAAGTGACCATCACCTCGCCCGGCGGAGTCTGCTGTAAATCCGGGGGTTCCTGGGTTTGAAGCGAATCGATCACCTCGGCCAGACTGTCCGGCAGAGGCTCCGCGCTTCTATCTTCGACCACGTTTTTCGCGATGATTGGCACAATGACAAGAGCCCAAATCGCAAAAGCAGTAGTCAATAGCTTTTTACATTGATATCTCATAAAGTTTCCATTGATTTCTTGCTTAAGTCTGGCTGGCAACTTCACAGAACTCCATTTTTTGTCAATAAATATTTTTTAACAATTGCTCTATCTGTTTGTATGGCAAACTCTTGTGCAAGCCGTCCCGATACCCTGCCATTCATTAAATACAACTTATGACATAACAGTTTAAAGCCTGAGGTCAATAATACTGTTTCCGGGTCTTGAAATAGTCTAAACAAAGAAATAGTTTGACAGAAATACCTGCCTTGGAGCTTTATCACAGATAGAACAATTAATAACAGATAAGGAGACCGACCATGCCAAGAATGACGGTAGATCCGTATTACTGCAAGGGTTGTGGCCTGTGCATTGCCGCCTGTCCGAAGAAAATCATCCGTTTCTCCGAGCAGATCAACGCCAAAGGCTACCACTATGCGGAATGTTTTAAGCAAGACGAGTGCATCGCTTGCAGAATGTGTTATCAGACCTGCCCTGATGGGGCGATCACGGTCGAGAAGTGAGGTTAGAATGTCCAAGATTTTAATGAAAGGTAACGAAGCTGTGGCGGAGGCCGCGATCCGAGCTGGCTGCCGCCTTTATTTTGCCTACCCGATTACTCCCCAAAGCGAACTGATCGAATACATGGCCAAGATGATGCCCAAGGTCAACGGCACTTTTTTGCAGGCCGAAAGCGAAGTGTCGGCGATAAACATGGTCTATGGAGCCGCCGGAGCGGGCAAAAGGGTCATGACTTCCTCATCCTCCCCCGGCATAGCCTTGAAGATGGAGGGGGTTTCTTACATGGCTGGAGCGGAGCTTCCGGCTGTGATTATCAACGTTCAGAGGGGCGGCCCAGGTCTGGGCGACATCCAGCCTTCCCAGGGTGATTACTTTCAAGCCACCAAGGGCGGGGGCCATGGCGATTACCGCTTGATCGTTCTGGCACCGAGTTCGGTGCAGGAATTTGCGGACATGGCGGCGGAAGCCTTTGACCTGGCAGATAAATATCGCAATCCCGTCATGATCCTGGCGGACGGAATGTTAGGCCAGATGATGGAACCGGTGGAGTTCAAACCGGCCAAGACCCAGGAAGAGATCGACGCCCTTGGCAATATCCACAACTCCTGGTGCATTTGCCCCAACGAGGACGGAGATGCCAAACACCATCACGAGATCAACTCTTTGGAAATAGATCCCAGTGTTTTGGAAAAGCATGTCATCGAATTATATGAGAAATATGGCAGGATAGAACGGGATGAAGTGCGGTTCGATACATACAATGTGTCAGACGACAATGAGATCCTCTGCGTGGCATGGGGAACTGCGTCCCGTATTGTCAAATCAGCCATCAACGAGCTAACTGCCCAAGGGAAAAGTGTTGGCATGATCCGCCCCATCACCTGCTGGCCGTTTCCATACGAAGCAGTAGCTGCGGCGATAGGTCCCAAGGTCAGGAAAGTGTATGTGTTTGAACTCAATACTGGCCAAATGCTTGACGATGTCAAGATCGCCGTGCAGGGCAAGGTGCCCGTCACTTTCTGGGGCAAGGTGGGAGGCATCGTCTTCACCCCTGCAGAGATCAAAGAAAAACTCGAAGCTTGCTTTTAAGGAGAGATAAATGGAAGTGATAGCAAAAAGACCTGAATCCCTCACCAAAACACCCTTTACCTACTGTCCCGGCTGTCTGCACGGAGTTGCTCACCGCCTGATCGCTGAAGCCATTGACGAGCAAGGGCTGATCAATAAGATGGCGGGTGTCGCTCCCGTCGGCTGCTCGGTGTTTGCATATAAATTCTTCAATTTCGACATGGCCCAGGCCGCCCATGGACGTGCCCCGGCTGTTGCCACAGGCATAAAGAGGGCCCGTCCGGATATGCATGTTTTTGCCTATCAGGGAGACGGAGACCTGGCCGCCATCGGAACCGCCGAGATCGTGCACGCGGCAAACAGAGGCGAATACATCTCCGTGTTCTTTGTCAACAACGCCATCTATGGCATGACCGGCGGGCAGATGGCTCCGACCACGCTTCCCGATATGAAGACCACCACCAGCCCCTATGGACGCAAAGTGGATGACATCGGTTATCCGATCCGCGTTTGTGAACTGCTGGCTACCCTGGTGGCTCCCTATTACATCGAGCGCGTTTCGCTGTTGAGCCCGGCTGAGATCATCAAAGCCAAAAAGGCTGTCAGCAAAGCCATCCAATACAATAAAGAGGGACGTGGCTTCACCTTCATCGAGTTTGTAAGCACCTGTCCCACAAACTGGGGTATCGATCCTGTCAAATCAAGGGATTGGGCCCGGGAAAATATGCTGCCTTTCTATAAACCGGGAGTGTTTAGAGACAAGGGCGAGGGAGTGGAATAATGACTACTGAAATGATATGCGCCGGATTTGGCGGGCAAGGGGTTCTAACCATCGGCAGATTCATTGCCCAGGCTGCGATGAAAGAAGGCCGCAACGTATCCTGGCTGCCTTCCTATGGACCCGAGATGAGGGGTGGAACTGCCAACGTTTCCACGGTCGTTTCGGATGAACCCATCGCCTCTCCGATCGTGAGCTTTCCCGATGTGCTGGTGGCTCTCAATCAACCCTCGGTCGATAAATTCGCCCCCTCGATTCGTAAAGGTGGAGTCATTATCATCAATACCTCCATGTGCCCCCATGGCTGCAAGAGGGATGACGTGCAAAAAGTGGCTGCCCCGATGAGCGACATTGCTCAGGAGATTGGTTCCCAGATGGTGCTCAACATGCTGGCCATAGGCATTATTATCGGCAAAACTGGCCTGATCAAGTATGAAACCATAGAAGAAGAGCTGAACTCGTTTCTCAAAGAAAAGAATCCAGACCTCCTGGAAAAGAATCTCACCGCCATCAAACGTGGAATCGAGATAGGACAGAAGTAATACAACGTAATAAAAGAATAGACAGTGGCGCGGGACTTCGGTTCCGCGCTTCGTTTTCCGGAGATTGCTGCTCTCTTTCAAATAACTGGGTGGTTTGGGGTGGCTGGCAGATAAGTGCTTTATCCAAAGCAGTGCACTTTTTAGATTGGCATATCTGGCTAAAGTGATGACCAAGATATGGCTTCCGCCCTCATATATTGATCGCTGATTGATCACTGATTGATCGCTGAGTAATCGCTGCGCCGGAAATCACTCGGCGTTCAACGGGCGGTCAATGGGACATGAAGACGGGAGGGAGTTTAGACGGCTTTCAATACTTGCACATCAAAACATAATATGCCAAAATACCCGATATTCCTTCATGGCTCCGTCCCTTGCTGCGACTGGCTTTGGTGCCATCATCCTTAGGTCATCCCTCACCGGGTTAAGGATGACCCACGGAAAATAGAGGCTTAGCTGCCTCTTGCAAATGAGGGTAAACAGGCGGTTATGTGCTATCTGGCACTCTGCATAATTGTTTACTCGCTCGGTTTGGAAGAGAGCTTTTAAGGCTATTGAATTGATTATAAAGGTCGCTTTTCTCATTGACAGAAGAAGCTAATATGATAGTTTGACTTTTGGTGTGGAATGGCCAAAATGAATGATGCGACTATACGCTTGAAAGAGGCAACTGATCAGACCTTGGGAGTGTTAGGCGGATCATCTGGTTCAATTTTAAGGATACAGGATGATTAAATTAGAAGAAATAAAAGCAGGAAACCTGATTCAGGGCATTGAACCGGGGGAAGTAGTGCGCATTGTCACAACTGAACCTATCGGTGGAGATGCATACGCCGTTTATTACAAGAAAAACGATGGTGCTGTAAGGGAGCGCTTGATATATCGTTCTGAAGAGGAGCACCTTTCCATTGCAGTGGTGGGCAGGCCCTGGACATTCGACGCTCCTGGCGCTGAGTTCAAGCTGGCAGTAGAAGCCAACCGGATCAATCTGGCATATCTTTTCGATCCCATGATGGCTGTCCACACCTCCAATGTTGAGCCCCTCCCACATCAGATCACAGCGGTATATGAAGCCATGCTGCCCAGGCAACCTTTGCGATTTGTCCTTGCTGATGACCCGGGAGCAGGAAAAACCATAATGGCCGGGCTATACATGCGGGAACTCATTATGCGGGCTGATGCCAGGCGCATATTGGTGATAGCCCCGGGTTCTTTGGTGGAGCAATGGCAGGATGAAATGTACGAGAAGTTCGGACTGGACTTTTGTATTTTTTCTCGCGCCATGCAGGAGCAGTCACACGGAGGCAATCCCTTTGCGGACTATGATTATATGATAGCCAGGATCGACATGATCTCCCGGGACGATGATCTGATCGAAAAGATCAAGCAAAGCTTCTGGGACCTGGTGGTCATAGACGAAGCCCATAAATGCTCTGCTTCCTGGTTCGGCAATGAACTCAAGAAAACCAAGCGCTATAGGCTGGCCGAAGAAGTAGGTGCTACCACCCGGCATCTATTGCTCATGACCGCAACACCCCACAAGGGAAAAGATGAAGATTTTCAGACCTTCCTGGCTCTGCTGGACTCCGACCGTTTCTATGGGAAAACCAGAGACAGCGCTCATTCGATAGATATCTCGGATCTCTTGCGCCGCATGGTTAAAGAGGACCTCCTCAAATTTGATGGAACCCGCCTGTTCCCCGAGAGGAAGGCATATTCAGTGACCTATAAGCTTTCTGATCCTGAGGCGAATCTGTATCTTGCCGTCACAGAGTATGTTCGAGAGGAAATGAACAAGGCAGATCGTCTGACCGGCAAACAGAAGAACACGGTCGGCTTTGCCCTCACCATTCTGCAAAGGCGCCTCGCATCGAGTCCTGAGGCAATATACCAATCCCTGAAAAGAAGATTGGAAAAGCTCAATCGCAGGCTGGAAGAAGAAAAACTCATTCAGAGAGGCGAACTGATCAGGCAGCAAAAAGATATAAGCATTGAGCTCCCGGAAGATTTTGATGACGAGGACTGGGATACCGAAGAGCGGGAAAAAAATGAAGAAGAGCTGGTAGACAGCGCCACTACAGCTCAGACAATCCAGGAATTGGAATCAGAGACCAACACCCTCAAGCGTCTCAATGAACAAGCCAAATCTTTACGGGACTCAGGCCTTGACCGGAAATGGGAAGAGCTCTCCAAACTCTTTGAGAATAATCCATATATCAGGGATGCCAGTGGCAGTTTTCGCAAGTTGATCATTTTTACTGAGCATCGTGACACTTTGAATTACCTGTATGAGCGGCTCAACGGTTTACTTGGCAGCCAGGAGGCGATTATCACCATTCATGGCGGCATCAAAAGAGAAGAAAGGCGTAAAGCCCAAGAGCAATTTAGAAACCATCCCCGGGTCAGGATACTCCTGGCAACCGATGCGGCTGGGGAAGGCGTGAATCTACAGAATGCCAACCTGATGGTCAATTATGATCTTCCCTGGAATCCCAATCGGATCGAGCAGCGTTTTGGCCGCATTCACCGTATCGGGCAGACCGAGGTTTGCCACCTCTGGAATATGGTGGCAGATGAGACCCGGGAAGGCGATGTGTTTCATACTCTCTTCACCAAGCTGGAAGCCCAAAGAGTTGCCTTGGGCGGCAGAGTTTTCGATATTCTGGGAGACGTATTTGAAGAAACCAGCCTCAAAGACCTGTTGATCGAGGCGATCCGTTATGGAGATGACCCTGAAGTCCGGGCCAGGCTGTCCCAAGTGGTGGAAGGCGTTCTCGATACCGAGCACATCAGAGAGATAATCAGCCGCAATGCCCTGTGTGAAGAAGTGATCGATGAAAACCGTCTCTTTGCCGTTAAGGCCGAAATGGAAAAGGCTGAAGCCCGGAAACTCCAGCCCTATTTTATTAAATCATTTTTCCTGCAAGCCTTTAAACAATTGAAAGGCAACATCCGCCAGGTGCGTAACGAAGGCGAACGTTGGGAAATTTCCTATGTTCCAGCCCAGATACGGGAACGGGACCGTCAGATTTCAGGCCGTAACCGAAAGAATATCAATCCGGTTACTCAGAAATACGAGCGCATCTGTTTCGACAAACCCTATGTGAGATTGCCCAACCGGGAAGCACCCATGGCCAGTTTCATCCATCCCGGGCACCCACTGATGATGTCCATCACAGATATCATGCTGGAAGAACACCGCGGAAAGCTGAAGCAAGGTGCTGTATTGGTGGCCCCGCATGATGATGGCATCAATCCCAAGGCCGTGCTGATCATAGAACACTCTGTAAAAGAAGGGGCCAACCGGGACAGATGTGTCTCCCGTCGTTTGCAGTTTGTCCAAATCGATGAACATGGAGCGGTCAGCAATGCGGGTTGGGCACCCCATCTTGATCTTGAGCCCATTTCGGAAAGTGATCTCAAACTGGTAAAACATCTGTTTGATGCCCAGTGGGTTTCATCCGAACTGGAAAGTCAGGCTCTGGCGTATGCCACCACCCATCTTGCCCCGGAGCATTTCTCGGAAGTGATGCAGCGCAGGGAAAGACAGGTTGCCAAGACCCTGGAAGCTGTCCATCAGAGGCTGGTGACCCAGATCGACTACTGGTCAGACCGCAAGATAAAGCTTCAGGATGACCAGGCTGCGGGAAAAAAGACCAGATTAAACATTGATAATGTCAGCCGCATCATAGATGAACTCGATAACCGTCTCAAATCCCGCACCAAAGAACTCAATGAAATGCGCCATGTGGTTTCGGAAACTCCTGTAGTGATCGGGGGCGCGTTGATAATACCTGCAGGGTTACTGGCCCAATTGAAAGGGGAAGACACCTGGACCGCTGATGCGGAAGCCAGGAAGAAGATTGAACAGAAAGCCATGCAAGTTGTAATGGATTACGAGAGATCAAATGGCTGTGAAGTGATTGATGTATCTGCCCTAAACTGTGGTTGGGATATCACCAGCATCCCACCAGCCAGCGATGGGAAAATACCGGAAACCAGACACATTGAGGTAAAAGGCCGGGCCAAAGGGCAAAGCACTATCACCGTTACCAGAAACGAGATACTGTATGGGCTGAACCAGGCTGATAAGTTCATCCTGGCGCTGGTGATAATAGATGGGGAATGCCATGAAGGGCCATACTACATCCGCAAACCCTTTACCCAGGAACCTGACTGGGCTGTCACCAGCACAAATATGAATATTGCCAGTTTACTTAAAAATTCATCAAAAGTGGAGGGATTATGAAGAAAGAACTGATAGCGGCACAACCCAGATTCCTGATATACACAAATCAGGATGGTAGCATACAGATTGAAACCAAATTATTGGATGGAACCATCTGGTTAAGTCAAAAGCAACTGGCAGAGTTATATCAGACCACGATTGCAAACATCAATATCCATATCCGAAATATCTTCACAGAGGGGGAGCTTGAGTCAGAGTCAGTTATTAAGGATTTTTTAATAACTGCATCTGATGGGAAACGCTATCATACCATGCATTACAACCTTGACATGGTGATCAGTGTGGGGTATAGGATAAAATCACAAATTGCCACCCGATTCCGCATCTGGGCCACTGAGCGGCTCAAAGAATACATGATCAAGGGCTTCACAATGAACGACGAGCTGCTCAAGCAAGCTGGAGGCGGCTCCTATTTTGATGAACTTCTTGCCCGGATCAGGGATATCCGCTCCTCGGAAAAGGTCTTCTGGCGCAAAGTGCTGGATATCTATGCCACCAGCATTGATTATGACCCCAAGTCAGACCTGTCCAGGGAGTTTTTCAAAGTTATCCAAAACAAGATGCACTGGGCCAGTCATGGCCATACTGCAGCGGAGATCATATATCAGAGGGCTGATGCCGGCAAAGACAACATGGGGCTCACTAACTGGCCGGGAACGCAACTTCGCAAGGCAGATACCGCGGTAGCCAAAAACTACCTGAACCAGAAAGAACTGGATATCCTGAACAGGATCGTGAGCATGTATCTGGATTTTGCCGAGCTCCAAGCCTTGAATAGAACCCCGATGTACATGAAAGATTGGATTTCCAAGCTGGATGAGTTTCTCAAGCTGAGTGGAAGAGATATTCTGAAGCATGCCGGTTCCATTGCGCATGAAGAGGCCATCCAAAAAGCAAGGCTGGAGTATGATAAATGGCATCAGGAACAGCTTGCAAGACCAAGCGCAGTGGAAAAGCACTTTGTGGAAGCCATGCAGAAAGTGGAGCAAATCTCCAAACAGACCAATCCAAGAGAAAGAAATGAGTGAATACAAGGTAAAAGCCCCCAAAAAACTGATCGAAGTGGCCCTGCCCCTTAAAGAGATCAACGAGGCCTGCGTGCGGGAAAAATCAATCCGCCACGGCCATCCTTCCACACTGCATTTATATTGGGCCAGGCGTCCCCTGGCAGCCGCCAGGGCGGTGCTCTTTGCCCAACTGGTGAATGACCCCGGCTGGGATGAAGAACTGCAGATCGGCTACAAGCGCAAAGCGGATGCCAACCGCAAGCGGGAAGAGCTCTTTGAAATCATCCGGGAACTGGTGAAATGGGAGAACACGAATAATGAAATTGTGCTGGAAAAAGCCCGGGCAGAGATCCGTAAAAGCTGGAAGGTGACCTGCGAACTGAACAAGGACCACCCCCAGGCTGCGGAACTTTTCAACCCGGACAAACTACCTGCCTTCCACGATCCCTTTGCCGGAGGCGGTTCCATCCCGTTGGAAGCCCAACGCCTGGGCCTGGAAGCCTGGGCCAGTGACCTGAATCCTGTGGCAGTGCTTATCAACAAGGCCATGATCGAGATTCCACCTAAGTTTGTGGGTTGGCGTCCGATAGGACCTATTCCCAAAAGTGATGCTCAATCAACCACAGAGAACTACACTTGGCCAGGCTTGACTGGCCTGGCAGAAGATGTGCGCCGTTGGGGACATTGGGTGCGGGAAGAAGCCTACAAGCGCATCGGGCACCTCTACCCACCCATTGAGATTACTCCGGAAATGGTAGCTGAACGACCTGATCTGGCTCCTTACAGGGGAAAGAAGCTAACAGTTATAGCCTATATCTGGGCGAGGACTGTAAAAAGTCCTAATCCAAGATTTTCACATGTGGATGTGCCTCTTGTCTCCACATTTCTGCTATCAAATAAGAAGGGTAAAGAGGCTTGGGTAGAACCTGTTATAGAGGGAGATAAATACGAGTTTAAGGTTAGATATGGAACGCCACCAGACCGGCAATCTATTAAGACAGGCACCAAGTTGCCTGGTCGGAGTTCAAATTTTGTATGCTTATTATCCAAAACACCCATAGACGGTAAGTACATTAAATCTGAAGGTCAGGCGGGTAGGATTGGGTCTAGATTGATGGCTATTGTCTGTGAAGGTAATAACAGAAGAGTTTACCTTTCTCCTGAACAAGATCAAGATGATATAGTTGAGTCTATAGAACCTGAATGGAAGCCAGAACAGGAATTAGTGGGTAAAAGTGCTGATCAAGTACCTCTATATGGCATGACAACATATGGAAGTCTGTTTGGGAAAAGGCAAATGAATTCTATTTGTGTTTTTTCGAACCTGGTGATGAGCTTACCAAAAGCATCAAAAGTGATACATCCCAATCCCCCACCAATACCAAATGATAAAATGTCTATTGTTGAAGCTATACAAATATATCTGACTTTTGCGTTAGATAAATTGACAGATTACTCGTCTTCTCTAGTAACGTGGATTCCTATTCGTGAAACCTTAAGAAGTTCTTTTGGACGTCAAGCTTTGGCTATGGTTTGGGACTTCGCAGAGGTCAACCCATTTTCATCATCAAGCGGTAACTGGTCATCAATGATTGAGTGGATTTGTTCAGCTATTATTACTTTACCAAGTAGTAGTAGTTCTGGTTTCTCGATTCAGGCAAATGCTACGACTCAGTCTATTTCCAAGCATAAAATTGTCTCATTCGATCCTCCTTATTATGATAATATCATGTATGCAGATTTATCAGATTTCTTTTATGTAATTCAGAGACGTATTATCAGCTCAATTTATTACAGCTTAAATGCTACTTTATCAACACCAAAAGATGATGAGTTAGTAGCTTCTCAGTACAGACATGAATCAAAGAAAAAGGCAGAATTATTCTTCCATAAGGGGATGCAAAAGGCGATTTCACAAGTCGCGACTCAATCAAATCCTTCATATCCAGTGAGTATCTATTATGCGTTCAAACAGGCAGAAGCCTCTGGTTCAGAAACTGCTTCAAGCGGTTGGCAAACTTTCCTCCAAGCAATAATGGACTCAGGGTTGTCTATCACAGGAACATGGCCAATGAGTACCGAAAGAGAAGTGCGATCAATAGGAATCGGTGCAAATGCTCTAGCTTCAAGCATTGTATTGGTATGTAGAAAACGATTGTCAATTTCTCATTCAATTAGCCGAAAAGACTTTATCCGAGAGCTATCATTAACGCTACCTCACGCATTAGACAATATGATAAATGGAAGTGAAACCAGTAGTCCCATCGCTCCCGTTGACCTCGCTCAAGCTGCCATAGGACCTGGCATGGCAGTGTTTTCCAAGTATAAGTCCATTCTGGAAGCTGACGGTTCTCCCATGACTGTCCGTACAGCCCTGATACTTATCAATAAAGCCATAGACGACTATTTCAAGGAATTGGAGGGAGATTGGGACAGTGATACCCGTTTCTGTCTGCAGTGGTTCAATGAGCATGGCTGGCGGGAAGGGTTATATGGCGAAGCCGATGTTCTGGCCAGAGCCAAAGGTGTTTCGGTTGAAGGCATCAGAGACAGTGGAGTTTTGGAAGCCGCAGGCGGAAAGGTTAAGTTGTTCAGACCAAGCGAATATCCAGATAACTGGAACCCTGCCAAGGACAACCGCATGCCTGTCTGGGAGGTGCTCCATCATCTCATCCGCTTGCATCAGACCAAGGGGGAGGTTGCTGCTGCCGAGGTTGTGAAAGCCATCCCTCATGTTTCCGAAACAGCCCGGCAATTGGCTTTCCTGCTCTATACCACTTGTGAACGCAAAGGCTGGGCGGAAGATGCGCGTCCTTACAATGACCTGGTCACAGCCTGGCTGTCTATTGAAAAGCAGGCCCGGACTGATATACGGGATGCTCAAATTGAGGCAGAGTTTTAGGATTGAGGAGATAACATGATAAAAGCATGGAGAGACATCGCAATACCGCATCAGGACGTGCTGAAGGGAACTTTTAAGCAATCTGAATTTGCCGCAGACCTGTCGCAGGTACACTTGGGTAAAGCCAGTGAAGAGTACCAAAATCCGGCTCTCTTCTATCAAAGAACATACATAACTGAAGGCATGAGGCTGCTGTTGACCTCTGTGATTCAAAGGCTCAGCGGTAAAGGCGGCGAGCCGGTGATCCAATTGCAGACTGCCTTTGGAGGCGGCAAGACCCACACCATGGTGGCTGTGTATCATCTGGCCAAAGGTGAGCAGGCTGCTTCGGAACTGCAGGGCATCCCTCCCATTATCGATGCTGCGGGTGTAACTGAACTACCCAAAGCGAAGATTGTGGTGATCGATGGCAACCAGCTTTCCCCCGGGGATGTGAAAAAACGCGGCAGCATCAGTGTAAACACATTGTGGGGAGAACTCGCCTGGCAGATTGGTGGCGCTGAAGCTTATGAACTGGTGAAACAATCTGATCTCAATGGTACATCCCCCGGCAAGGAGATTTTGATACCCCTGATCAGCAAGTATGCCCCCTGCGTAATCCTGGTGGATGAGCTGGTGGCCTACGTAAGGCAATTTGAGCCGGGAAAAAGCCTGCCAGGCGGAAGTTATGATTCAAATCTGTCCTTCATACAGGCACTGATGGAGTCGCTTAAAGTGGTTCCCAATGCGATCATGTTGGCTTCCTTGCCGGAGTCGGACAAGGAGGCTGGCAGTCAACTGGGTATCAATGCCCTGGCAGCTTTGAAAAGCTACTTTGGCAGAGTGCAGGCTATTTGGACTCCGGTGGCGACGGAGGAAGCCTTTGAAATAGTCAAGCGCAGGCTGTTCAAAGAAATATCCGACAGGAAAGGGATGGAGGAAACTTGCCGTGCTTTTACTGACTTCTATCTGGAAAAAAAGGACAGTTTTCCCGACGAAACCCAGGAAAACCGATACTATCAGAGGATGTTGCAAGCCTATCCCATTCATCCTGAGATCTTTGACCGTCTTTATGAGGATTGGTCAAGCCTGGAAAACTTCCAGAGAACCAGGGGTGTATTGAAACTGATGGCCAAAGTGATCCATAAACTATGGACGGACAACAATAAAGACCCTCTGATCATGCCAGGCAACCTGCCTCTCTATGATGCTGATGTGCGCAATGAGGTTGTTTATTATCTGCCTCAGGGATGGAACCCGGTGCTGGAAAAAGATGTTGACGGTTCAAGGTCGGAACCTCATCTGATCGAGAACGCTGAAGCCAGGTTTGGCCAGGTGCAGGCCTGCAGGAAACTGACCCGTACCATCTTCCTGGGCAGCGCTCCTCATTCTGTCACCCTGAATGCTGGTAAAACCTCAAGAGGTATTGAATACAAGCGTATTCTTTTGGGCGCTGTGACGCCCGACCAGATAACTGGTTTATTTAACGATGCCATGAACAGGCTGATTGATAAGCTGCACTATCTGGGCAATGCGGATAAAAAGCAATTCTGGTTCGATACCAGGCCTAACCTCAGGCGGGAGATGGAGGATCGCAAACGCCGCTTTAACGATAAGGATGATGTTATCCCAGTGATCAAGGACCAGCTTCAAAAAGTACTGAGCAATGGTGTATTCGAAGCAGTGCATGTGTTCACGCGTAGCGAGGACATCCCTGATGACTATTCTCTCAGGCTGGTTATATTGCCTCCTGATGTGTATTATCTGCGCTCCGGGGGAAGTTTCGCTATGGAAGGTGTCTCAGATTATGAAGGTGCAAAACACATCCTTACCCATCGGGGTGAACAGCCCAGACTACGACAGAATCGCTTGATTTTCCTGGCTGCAGATGGTGAATATCAGGGTAAGCTGAAAGATCAAATCCTGACCCTGTTGGCCTGGGATTCGATCCTTAAAGATATCCAGATGCTGAAGCTCAATCTCGATGTATACCAGACCAGGCAGGCAAAAGCGGGGAAAGAAGATTCTGAAAAAGCAGTGAAGCATCTGATTCGCAATACCTATCGGTGGCTTTTGATCCCCGAGCAGGATAAGGTGCCCGGAGATAGATTTGAAGCGCTTTCCATCAATGCTGCTGCTCAGAATCTGACTGCTGAGATAGAAAAGGTTCTCAGGGAAAACGAGCACCTCATTACACAATGGGCTTCCATCCATCTCAGCAATTTGCTTAAGAGATGGTTCTGGAAGGATGGTACCAATCATGTGAAAGCCCAGGATGTCTGGCATGGCATGTGCTGCTACCTGTATATGCCCCGTTTGAGCAGCAATGACGTGTTTCAGAATGCCATACGCGCTGGCGCATCGAGCCAGGAGTTCTATGGTTTTGCCAATGGATATGAAAACGATCAGTATTTCGGTTTTGCATTTGGTAACTCTACAGCCCCTGTCTATGATAGCTCGCTACTCCTGATCGATCCAGGGGTTGCTGCAGAGTATAAGCAAAAAACAGCTCGTTCAACAACTGGTGAAACTGGCTCAATTTCTGAAGCTGGGACTGGAGACCAGACTACTTTTGGTGCTCAGGGTCAAGCCGGTGCTGGAGGCACGGCACCACAACCCCTTCAACCAAAAACCAGATTACACTATTATGGACGCAAAGAACTCGATGCAACCAGGGCAAAAGCTGATTTTGCCACCATTATAGATGAGATCGTGATGCATCTGATCAAGAAACCCACAGTTTCTGCATCAATCCAGATCGAAATAAAAGCAGACAACCTGGAAGGCTTCGATGAAGCCACCCAACGCACCATCAAAGAGAATAGCAATACACTCAAGTTTGACCTGAGTGAGTTTGAATAGAAATGCCCCTAGGGTGAAATAACTGCCAAAGGAGAAACTTATAAGCAACATCATAATTATCACAATCCTCCACTGGATAGCAGTATAGTGGCTGAGGTCTTAGTTGAAATATTGCTTAGACCGAGAGTGGCCACTATTATGGCTTGCCATTGGTGAGTTGCTCGCTATGATACAAAGCATCTGCTGCTAACTGAGCGTGATGTGCTTGGGTGTGAAATATTGCCCAAGCACAAAGTGTAAATGAATAAGGAATGAATATTATGGGTAAAAGCATAGCCGCAATTATAAGTTTAATGGAGGATTTTACCCAACCAGCTGAATCCTCAGATGATATCCTGAATATGGTTTATCGGGACGAAGATGAGTTTATCCCATATGAGGTTTTATACTTGTTTCAACGTCTCCTTGGCATGAAAGTATGGTACAAACCTCTTGAAAAAGTAGCATTCATACTTTTCATGAGATATAAAGAAACTGATATTGCGTATGTTCTTAGCAAGTTATCATTCAAGTTTTATCAAAGGGAAATCGACGAACACGATGAGATATACAATGAGATAAAAGAGAAGATAAGGAATGCAATTCGTTTATCGCAATATGAGTTCAAAAAAGATGTAGAGAGAAGTATAGGTGACAGAGAGGTCATATTTCCAAACTACACTATTAGGTTTGAACGAGCATTTGAGTGTTTGGAGGTTCAGGTTGAGAGTAACTTGAACGGAGGAATTGATTGGCCTCAATATTTACATAGAGCCGATTGCTTTATTAATTCTTATGCTCTTCACCTTGTCAGTTATATGGAGCATGTTTTAACTCTGTTGTACCCATTTTCAGAAAGCTATGATGCTCAGTTGGATATAAAGAGTTTCGTTACTCAAAACGTTTCAAATAAAATGGAAAGTTTGTTTTCGGGTCTACCTTCTGATGATATGCAAATAAAAGATAAGTTATCACAGATAACAAAATATGTCAGAAATCCAATAGCACACGGTTATCTTACCAGGGCTTATTTAGGTGATGTATTGATTCCGGGTATTGGATATATTCCTATGTCATATAGTAATTATTCACTGAGCACTCAGAATTATCCAATCATTCCCGTGAATCTTAAACATCAATATTCGGAGATGAGAGAAATCAAAGGTAGTTTCGATAATCTTGTGGAGAAGCTTTACCCTAATGCGACTACAATCATAAAAGCAGGTTTAGATATCAAGTGTGATCCAAAATCCAGAAAAAAGTACATGTCGGTAATCAATAATAGTGATGATACCAGAGACTTTATCTTAAGGGAGCTTCATAGAGTTTATGCAACGATTAATATGGAATGGTAATGAAACCAATGAATTCTGCAGTAGAATCAAATGACCAACAGATTGACAGGCAAGCCCATACTCAGAGAATAATCGATTCAACCGCTGCCAAGAAAGTCATTGTAGCTGGACCTGGGACTGGAAAAACTACAACATTTGAACTCATTCTCAAACAATCAGGAACACAAAACAACTTGGTGCTTACCTTCATTAACCGCCTTGTGAATGACCTGAACTGCAGACTAAGTGACTTTGCTAAGGTTAGCACTTTGCACAAGTTCTGTATGGGTATTTTCAACCGACAGTTTCCTGACTGGTACATGGTAAGTATGCTAGGTGCAATTATTAGTGAGGATACTGGGGTTAAGGAAGATATTTTCAACGAGTTATTCCATAAGCTAGATGAAACAAATCCTCTATTCAAATTATATTTGAAAAGAGCTACATACTACAAAGCAATAAGCTTCAATGATTCAATTTATCGTATTCTGAAGAAGGCAACAAAAACTCCCAGTATAATTCCAGATTATGATAATATATTGATAGATGAATATCAGGATTTCAGTGATTTGGAAGTTGCCTTCATAAAGCAATTGGAAAGTCATGGGAAGATTCTGATAGTAGGTGATGATGATCAGGCTATCTATGTGAAGAAATATGATTTAGGAACAAGCCTAAGAAACCTGTACCATTCCGGTATTTACCAATCGTTTAATCTGCCATATTGTAGCAGATGTCCTAAAGTAATCGTAGATTCTGTTAACGATATAGTTGCTGAGGCTACAAGAAAAGGGCATTTGAACGGAAGGATAGACAAGCAATTCATTGCCTACGAGCCAGGGAAAGAGCTGGTTAACAGCAATTACCCTAAACTCAAAGTAGTGAACCTGGCTTCAGCTCAAGCTACAGCGCTATTTATAAACAAATTCGTATCTTCAATCCTTGAAACGGAGTTGGAAAAATATAAACAGAGACAAAGTAATGAGCCTCTTATACTGATAATTGGCACAAAAACATACTTAACTATGTTTAAGAACCAGTTTGCTGACCTTGCCGAGTATATGGAATCAGATCAACTCACTGCTGAGAAGAATGCTGGAATCTGTGAAGCCTATGAAATACTGTTAAAAGACGAAAATGCTAATATGGGGTGGAGACTGCTTCTCTATCATGAACCGATAAGTCCACCAAGGGTACAAAAGAAAATCATAAAGGACCCTATGAGCAACATACCTCTTGTTGATCTGGTACCTGATGGCTACAAGCAAAAACACAAGAAGATTGTTGATCTGATTAGAACGCTAATCATGTCAACCGGATCAGTAAAACAGACAGCAGAACAATCGCTGGAACATATTGTTGGGAGTTCCCAGAAAGATAACATAGTTAAGTTTTTCACTACAGGAAAAGGGCAAGACCAAATAGCTTCATGTGAAAGCCCTTCTCCAATACAACTGGTTACTTACCAAGGATCTAAAGGATTGGCAGCAGACTATGTGTTTCTTCTGGGCGTTAATAATGGAGATATCCCTAAGGACCCCACTAAAATTGCGGACTATGAGATCTGTGAATTTATAGTCGGGCTTACTCGGACAAAGAAAAAGTGTTATGTCCTCCCGATAAGGAATGTTTATGGAAAGACAAAGAACAACAGTGTGTTTCTGTCGTGGATAATACCCGACCGTGTCGCAAATTCAAGGACTCTTTCTAAGGATGACGTAATTAAGTTATTTAGGCAATGCAAAAAGGAAAAGTAATGAATATGAAGCAAAATGATGGTGGGTATGTGTAATACAAGATTTATATTGACAAGTCATAAAAGGTCATTATCTTGTCTCCATCTCTTAGTTAATAAGGAGCAAGACATGGGACGACAAAAGCGGAGCATTGATGCCAGTACTTTAGAATCGATTGAGCAGGCCCTTATGGCCCTACCCAATGGATCAGTGGCCAAAAAGCTAACTATATTAGCGGGTTTTTACCATCTCAAGACGGAAGAAATACAAAAGGTCTACCGAATTAATCCCAGGACTCTTTTTCGTTGGATAAAGCAGTTCAAGGAACATGGAGTGGAGGGTCTGGTCGACCGCCCCAAAGGGCATAAGCCAGCTATCTTGAACGAAGAGATGAAAAGTAGAATAGTGGAGTGGATCACCACCCCAAAAGACAACGAAGGGGAACCGGTATTGTGGACCCTAGACAGACTTCGGGGAGAGTTGGAAAAAGTTTATGGCGTAAAGATCAGCAAGCCAGCGATATCTGTTAACTTGGCAAAAATGAAGATTCGGTTTAGGCGGCCGCGCCCCACTCATGTCATGGCAGACAAAGAAGAACAGGCTGAGTTTAAAAAAAACTCTAGACTACCTGAAGGCAAAATCTGAACGGAATCCCGATATTCGCTTATTCTTCTTTGATGAAGCTCGTTTTGGCCTTCAAACCAGTTTGTCTAAAATCTGGGCATTGGCAGGGAACCCACTGCAGATAAAAGTCAAGCAGGCTTACCAGAATTTCTACATATATAGCTCAGTCGAGCCAAAGACCGGTGAGAACTTCTCGCTGTTCCTACCCTGGGTAAACACTGAAATGATGAATCTGTATCTGAAACAAATGAGCCTTGCCTATAAAAATGAAGAGACTGTTATCATCATGGATCAAGCAGGCTGGCATTAATCTAAAGACCTTGTTGTCCCTAATAATATTGAAATCATTTACCTTCCACCATACTCACCAGAGCTGAACCCTGTTGAACGTTTATGG
The DNA here is from genome assembly GCA_035450685.1 of Candidatus Cloacimonadota bacterium. Lineage (GTDB taxonomy): Bacteria > Cloacimonadota > Cloacimonadia > Cloacimonadales > Cloacimonadaceae > Syntrophosphaera. The sequence continues at coordinate 62,132 of DAOTNF010000008.1, forward strand.
AAGCACATGAAAACGAACTACATACATAACCGTATCTTCGATTCTCTTAAGCAGATGATAGATAAGATGGTGGATGCATTCGAAAAACTGAATAACGATAAAGTTGCTTCATTATGTCATTGTAATTATCTTGATTTATGACATTATAATGTATACTTTGTATAAGCTCATCTCTGCCCAAGACTATATTATCACAGATACTTCCGGAGCTTTAGGTATAACCAGTGGCTTGTTAACCCTCTTTTCTTGCCCGATGGCTGGATGGCAGTGTAGGGACACATTTCCAACTATAAAAGCTCTTACTTGCTGCTGATAACATAACCCATACTCTCATACCCCTTCAATCGCTTTCTGTACATGTTCGCAAGCATTGGTTCGTTCATATCGACATAATCGTAGATCACAACCTCTGTTTTGTTAGCATGAGCCCTATGCAGCCTGCCAGCATATTGTTGCAATACTCCTTTCCAGGATATGGGCATAGTCAGGAACAAGGTATCCAGTCTGCTGTCATCAAAGCCTTCCCCGATGTACTTTCCAGTTGCGATAATCACTCTTTCATCTTCATCGGGTATGGAATGGAGCTTATCCATTACCTCTTTCAGCTGTTTTCTGCCCATGCCACCCTTAAGTGAGATCACATGCTTTGAAAAGCCCGCAAGTTTCTGAGCAAAGAACTCCACGTGAGCAGTTCTCTCTGTTAGTACAAGTGGACTTTTCCCGGCCACGATTGCTGCAATAACGTCATCCAGAATCATGTCATTTCGTTTATTATCTTCCAGTAAGGCCTGATAAATGTCTGTGATCTTGATCTCAGCATCCTCACCACGTTTTATCATGGAGAAATCCGTATGGCGAAAAACTACCCTGTGAACGAAAGGCCTTTGCAGAACTTGAGGTTTTGCATTTACTTTATACCGGATTGGGCCGCATTGCATATACACAATGGGGTGATGCCCGTCTTGACGGATTGGGGTGGCAGTCAGCCCATAGACATACTTTGCCCTTACGGACTTAAGAACTTGCTCAAAGCTAAAGGCAGAAATATGGTGACACTCATCCACAATCACCATGCCATAATCCTTAACAAGCTCTTTTACTGTATGTTTGTGAGTAAGACTCTGAATTATAGCCACATCGATCTTGCCGGTTCTCTTATCTATACCTCCACCGACTTGCCCTATCTCCGGTTCTTGCAGAAAACACTTCAGCCGCTCTACCCATTGGTTCATCAACTGCCTGCGATGTACGATGACCAGAGTATTAGTTAGCCTTTGAGCAATCATCCAGATTGCCACAACGGTCTTGCCAAATGCTGTTGTAGCTGAGAGAATACCATTTTCGTGCTTGAGCAAAGCAGTCCCGGCAAGAAGTTGTTCACTGCTTAGTTTACCAGCAAATGTTGTGTTGATTGGTGCCCCTGGAAATCTCAGATCTTTCTGGATCAGTACAATGCCCAGATTTGACACAAGCTTTGAGAGATCTTCAAAACACCCTCTTGGGATTGTAAGGTATTTATCTGTTTCTGAGGATAGATTGATAACCCGGGGTATGTTGTAGATTGGCATTCTCATGGCTTGAGCGCGGTAGAATTCCGGATTCTGAAAGGCAGCCAGCCTGATGATATTTAACATGAGCTTCTGAGGAAGTCCGGCTTTCTCAATGTAGATCATGTTACTCAGGACAATCTTAACCTGAGAAGGTAAATCTTTGTACTCCTCAGATTGGGCTTGTTTCGTTTCCCATGGCATGGTTTCATCCATTTCAGATGTTTTTATCTGGGATAATCCCATCGAATCGTGACAAGAGGGTAACTCTGCGAGAATTGCGTTGATCCTTTGTTTACTGAGTCTCTCTACTTGTGACAGAAAGAGCCATTGATCATCAATCCTGTGTAGCTGCTGATCTACAAACTCACTATGCCCATTTTCCCGGGCTTTCTTTTGCAAAGGTAACGCAATCAAATTGCCAAAACCACCTTTGGGCATGGTATCTTGATTGGGGAACATGCGGTCAAATGAATCAAAGCCGATTTGGTGGTGATTCTCCATAGCATTCGTAAGCAAAACAGTTCCCAATCTACGGGCTTGGGCTGCAGATATCTTTTCATCAAAGAAAAACCACACATGGGCACCCTTTCCAGACCTGGATATTTCAACATAACCAGGAACATGGTACTGATTGCAGACATCGATCAATGCCCTCACATCATCCCGCCATCCCTTCTTATCAAAGTCTATAGCCAGAAATCTACAGGTATCATCTTCTAACAGGGGATAGATACCAATAACGATTTCACCACTCAGGTGCCGGTAGATTTGATTATCATCCAGTGGAATTAGCTTTCTGTTCTCACATTTCGCACAAGGGATTTTCTTGTACTTACCGCACATTTCGTGTTGCCAATCATTATAGCAAGCTGGTGAGTAGCCCGACCTATTGTCTTTGCCAACCCATCTGATTGCAAACACGTCTTTTCTTCCCTGAAATAAGCTGCGAAAGAGCTGTACCTTGTTTTCCGGACTGGATTGACTGTTGATTGGTGCATCAATAGAACTTGCACTTACTGAATTTGAATACTCAGTGCTATGCTTTTGCAAGTTTTCAGTTTGATTTGAGGGCTCAATATCCAAGTTTGTTGGATGAGTAATATTCGAGACTAAATCTCTCAGTCTGGTATTATCAGCCTCCAGATCACTGATCCGCTTTAGCGCATCATCAAGTCTTTTCTTTAGTTCTTCATTATCGGTGATCATCTCATCCTCAACTAACAAAGTCTATCTCATGCTTCCTGCTGTCAATCCCAAAATCTTCATGAACCTATTTGAACACTTTCATCAACCCAATGCAATGCATCTTTCTATATGCAGAAATCCTGTCGGAAACTACCTAAAGTGGTCTTGGAAAGGATGAGCAAGGATGACCTAAGATGCGACAGTTTGCAGAATTACCTGCACTATTTGCAGATTTCCTTGTCACTTTATAATCATGGCGGACAAGGAGATGTTCAGGCTTGCATCTGTTGGAGAATTCTATTGACAAAGCTCCAGTTGATTATTTCGTGGATTTCAGATAATAATCTTTGTTAAAGGGGTTAGCATGAGACTAGCAATTGAAAAGAAGGAACTGATCAGATACATCCAGAACCTGACTGGTATCGTTTCTTCCAAAACCACCTCTCCGATCCTTACCAACTATCTGATCGAAGTAGATGCAAAAAAGAGCGAAGTCAAGATCACCGCGAGTGACTTGGAAATAACGGCTGATGTGCGCTTTAATGCCGCAGTGAGCGAAGGCGGAACAATTGCTGTCTCGGCAAAGAATTTCAACGATATCATCAGTAGTATGCCGGACGCCGTCATTGATCTCTGGAAAACAGAAGATCTGCTTATGATCCAATGCAACAAGATCGATTTCAATATACTTTGCGCTGATCACACACTCTTTCCCATCCTGCCGGAACCGGATATGGAAAAAGCAACCCTGGTGAATTCTGAAATCTTCAACAACATGATTTCCAAAACCGCCTTTGCCGTATCCACAGATATTAACCGGGCGGTATTGACCGGCGTGTGCTGGAAAATCATGGAAAAGACCAATCTGATGGCTGCCACCGATGGACGCAAAGTGGCGGAGATCATTGTTCCCAACAGCTCTGAGATCAAAGCAGAAGCCAGGGAAAGCGGTGATGAAACCAGTATTTTTCAGGATGCCTACGCAGACCAGATCCTTGAGAAAGTTATACCGGTTAAGACACTGAATTTCCTGCAAAAAATATACGATCCATCGGTGAAAGAGATGAAGGTTCTGATGGATAGGAACAAAATTGTGTTCTCATATGGCAGCTTTACAGTGATATCAAATGTGATCGAACACAAGTATCCTGAATATCAGAAAGCTTTTATGAGCGACCTTCCCAACCAGTTGACGGTCAACACAGAGATTCTGCGAAGCGCCATCCGCCGCGTGTCACTGGTTGCCCCGGATGATAATTACCGAATCAGGTTTGAACTTGACAGCGATCATTTTGAGATCAGCACCAACAACAGTGACACGGGAGATGCCAAAGAAAGCATAGAAACCTTTGAATACAAGGGCAGCAGCACCTCCATCTCTTTCAATTTCCGCTATATGTTGTCAATCCTGGATGCCATCGATACCGAAAAGGTTTGCATCAAACTGGGTGGATCCAAGGAACCGATGATGATATATAACGAACCTCCGCAAGAGGACAAAAAGATAACCTTCCTGTTGATGCCACTGCGGTCTTAAGTATTGAGACTAAAGCATCTCGAGCTTGTCAATTTCCGGAACTACGAGAGGGCCGGATTTGACCTGCAGGAGCTTGGTAACCTGATCATCGCGCCCAACGGAGCAGGGAAGACCAATCTGCTGGAAGCCATGGCGTATTGCGGCATGGGCAGGTCAATCAGATTTCACCGTGACGAGGAACTTTGCAAGGAAGACAAAGACCATTTCCGGGTAAAAGGCGATTTCTGCCAGGATGACGGATTGGAATTGAAAATTCAGCTTGCCTGGCAGGAGGGCAGGAAACTGGCAAAAATCAATGACATCCCTGTCCGTCAGTTGAGCAAACTGTATGAATGTGTGAAGATCATATACTGCGCGCCGGACGATATGAATCTGGTGGGCGGAAGCCCCCGCTATCGCAGGCAGTTCTTCGACCTGGCAATATCGCAGATCTATCCCCCCTATATCTCAGTACTGCGCAATTATATGCACATTGTCGAGCAACGCAACAACCTCTTGAAAAAAGACTATCAGCCGCTGGAAAAGAATAGCTGGGACCGGAAATTCATCCAGGCTATGCTGGAGGTGCTCGAATACAGGAGAGAATTCCTGAATCTGCTGAACCGGGAGTTTGCGGGAAAATATCTGGCTATCTCCGAACAGGTCAACCTGATACGCTTGGATTACGTATGCCAGATGGCCGGAGCTTATCCGGAACAGGAAGAGGATATTCTGGCCTGCCTTGCCGACCTGGAACCCCGTGAACGCAAGTATCAGCGCAGTCTGATCGGCGCCCATCTCGACGATTATGAATTCAAGCTTGATGGGCGCAACCTGAAAACCTTTGGATCCCAAGGCCAAAAACGTATAACGGTCTTGGTGCTCAAGCTGATCCAGGCCGCTCTCACGGAGAGGATCACGGGTATCAAACCCATTCTGTTGTTTGATGATGTATTCGCGGAACTTGATAAGCTGCATTCGAAGAGGATCAGGGATTTTGTGGATTATCGTTATCAAGTGTTTGTGGCAAGCCCCCGGGAGGATGTTAGCAGAGAATGGGGTGAGCTCACGCGCTTGAATATTCTGGACAGGCAGGCATGAAGATTTCCAAAAGCACCCTGGGGTGGATGTTTTATGACTTTGCCAATTCCGCTTTCACAACTGTGATAGTGAGTGTGGTTTACAACTCATATTTCCAGAAGGTTGTGGTAAACGGAGCGGAAGGTTATGCAGAAAGGCTGTGGGGCCTGGCGGTGGGGCTTTCGATGACCCTGGTGGCGGTCACGGCTCCTTTTTTGGGGGCTGTGGCAGACTTTTCCCGCTCCAAGAAAAAGCTGCTTTTCTTTTTTGCCTGGGTCACTGCCGCGGCTACATCTCTCCTTTATTTTGTTCAGAAAGGGGATGTTGTTGCCGGAATGCTCATTTTTATGGTCGCGAACTACGCCTTTAACAGCGCCAATGTCTTCTATGACGCTTTCCTGCCCGAGCTGAGCACCCCGCAGGATATTGGCAAGATTTCCGGTTATGGCTGGGCTTTGGGCTATGTTGGCGGCCTGCTGTCTTTGATTCTATCCCTGTTGCTTATCAAATATGATGTCAGGCTGGTCTTTCCGATGATCGGCCTGCACATCTTCCTGTTCTCGTTGATAACCTTCTTTCTGTTGAAAGAAGTCCGCAAGCCATCCAAACGCACAAATTATCTAAAGATATCTATTAGCAGGATCAGTTATACCATCAAGCACATCCGCCGTTTACCCGATCTGTTGATATTCCTGCTAAGCTATTTCTTCTATAACGACGGAATCTATACAGTCATCGTATTTGCCACACCTTTTGGCATGACGAGGTTTGGGATGGGCGTGAATGAGATGATAACCTATTTCATCCTCGCCCAATTCACCTCCGTGCTTGGCGCAGCATTCTTCGGCTGGCTGACCGACCGTTTCAACGTGAAAAGCTCACTCAGTTGGTCGTTGTTGATCTGGATGGGTGTGATCATCTGGGCTTATTTCTGCAAATCGGTGACCGAATATTACTTTGTAGGATTGTTGGCAGGTCTTGCCATTGGCAGCAGCCAGGCAAATAGCAGAACAATGCTCTCCCTGCTTACCCCCAAGGACAAGCAGGCTGAGTTTTTTGGATTTTTTACCTTGACAGGCAGGCTTTCATCGATATTCGGTCCGATCTTGTATGGTTGGATTGCCATGCGCACAGGAAGCTTGCGCCTGGCCATCCTGTCCCTGGCCTGCTTCTTTATCCTGGGATGGCTGCTATTGCAGTTTGTGTCGCTATCCAAAGGTATTTCACGCAGTTCACTATTGTCTTTAGAGGAGAGTTAAATGAAGAACATTGCAAGATTAATGTTAATCGTGATCATGCTCGTATTGTTGGCCGCCTGCGGCAAAAAGAGCAATGTGCTGTATGTGTTCAACTGGTCCGATTATATCAATCCGGATCTGGTGAAACAATTTGAAGAGGCTTACGATTGCGAGGTGAGGGAGAGCTATTTCGAATCCAACGAAAACATGCTCACCAAGATTGAAAGCTCCCGCCAGGCTTACGATATTATTGTCCCCAGCGGTGACCACGTGACCATTCTGGCACAAAAAGAGCTTCTGGAGCCTCTGGATAAAAGTAAGCTGACCAACTATGGCAATCTCGACCCTCAACTGCTTCTCAAAGCTCAGTCATTCGATCCTGAAAACAAGTTTTCTGTTCCCTATTTCTGGGGTATCACAGGGTTGATGTATAACAAGAAGCATGTGCCGCAAAGCCTCATAGAGCGAAAGAGCTGGTCGATACTGGGAGACGCTTATTTTTCCGGCAAGCAAAAAGTAACCATGCTGGAAGACGCCCGCGAAGTCATCGGCGCCGCCCTGATCTTTGCCGGACACGATCTGAACGATGCCTCGGAGGCGGCCCTGGCGGATGCGGAAAAGATTCTGGATATTTGGGATAAAAATATCACCCAATACGATTCTGAGTCATATAAGAACGAAGTTGCCGATGGCACAAGCTGGTTGGCTCAGGCATATAATGGCGACGCTTTGCAGCAGATGGCACAAAACAGCGATCTGGACTTTTTCCTGCCGGTCGAGGGAAGCAGTCTCTGGATGGATAACATGGTGATCCTGAAATCATCTCAAAACAAAGAACTGGCCTACAAATTCATAGACTTCCTGCTGGAGGCGGAGAACGCCAAACTGAATGCCGAATACACCCAGTATCCCACTCCGAATAAAGCCGCTTACGACCACCTGGATGAAACTCAGAAGATGAATGAACTGATCTACCCTCGTCCTGAGTATCTGGAAAAATGCACCATGATCCAGTTTTTGGGAGAAAAGATCAAGGGTGTGGATGCCCTGTTTGAAAAAATCAGATTAAATTGAGATAAGAATGTTTGACAACCTAAACCAGCTTCACCGCACAGACTATTGCGGAAACCTAAGTTCCGCCGATATAGGCAGGTCAGCCACCCTGATGGGTTGGGTGCACAAAAGACGTGATCTTGGCGGTCTCATCTTCATCGATCTGCGGGACGTTAGCGGTCTCTTTCAGATCGTTATCAGGCCGGAATCCAGCATCTTCAAAAAAGCCGAGCAACTGCGCAACGAGTTTGTGATCGGCGTGAGTGGCGTGGTGGCGGCCAGAGACCAACACAATATCAATACCAAGATGAAGACTGGCGCTCTGGAACTGATTGCCGAAGAATTGTGGCTGTTCAACGACTGCCTGCCCTTGCCGATCCAATTGAATGAAGCTGCCATGGCGGATGAAGACCTGCGCCTCACATATCGCTATCTGGACCTGCGCAGGCCTGCCCTGCAGGAAACACTGATCCTGCGCCACAAGATCGTCAGGGAGATAAGGGAGTTTCTAAGCGATGAGAACTTTTTCGAGATCGAGACTCCGATTCTGATGAAGAGCACACCAGAGGGAGCTCGCGACTATTTGGTGCCCAGCAGGATTCAACCCGGAAAGTTCTACGCTTTGCCCCAGTCTCCCCAGATGTTCAAGCAGTTGTTAATGATTGGCGGATTTGACAGGTATTTCCAGATTGCGCGCTGTTTTCGTGATGAAGACCTGCGGGCAGACCGCCAGCCAGAGTTTACCCAGCTTGATATCGAGCTGAGTTTCTGTTCTCAGGAGCAGATTTTCGATTTGCTGGAAAGGCTGATGCGACGCTTGTTCAAAAACACTTTGGGTAAAGAGCTTACCATTCCCTTTCCCAGAATGACCTATCAGGAAGCAATGGAGCGCTATGGATGCGACAAACCTGACCTGCGTTTCTCCCTGGAGCTAAAAGACCTGACTTCCTGCCTGCAAGACAGCCAGTTTCAGGTATTTCAGAGTGCCCTGGCGTCAGGCGGGGTGATCAAAGCGCTTGCCATTCCCGAAGGCGGAACATATAGCAGGAAGCAGCAGGATGAATTGGTGGAACTGGCCAAGCATCAGGGCGGCAAGGGATTGGCCTTTGCCAAGGTTACCGATGGAGGCCTGGAAGCGGGGATCAGCAAGTATCTGAGCGCGGAGGAAGCCGCATCTGCCATCCGTATCACGGAGGCAAAACCCGGTGACTTGCTGGCTATAGCCGCAGATAGTTTTGAGATGGTATCCAAGGTTCTTGCGGCCATACGTAATCACGTGGCGGAGCGGCATGGCCTGATACCTCCAGACAGCTTCGAGTTCTGCTGGATAACCGATTTCCCTCTGTTCCAATACAACCAGGAGGAAGAACGCTGGGAACCTGCCCATCACATGTTCTCCCTGCCAAAGGAAGAGCATGTTCCCTGGCTTGACCAACCGGACAAATACGGCTCCATCATCGGTCAACTCTACGATATGGTCTGCAATGGCATGGAGTTGTCTTCCGGCAGCATCCGTTGTCATCGTTATGACCTTCAAAAAAAGATTTTCGACATTCTGGGTTTCAGCGAATCTGAACTGACAGCCCGCTTTGGCTTTTTCCTGGAAGCCCTGAAATATGGAACCCCGCCCCATGGTGGAATAGCACCGGGAATTGACCGTCTGGTGATAATCATGAGCGGCGCGCAATCCATCCGCGATGTGATAGCGTTTCCTAAAACCCTGAAAGCGACAGACCTGATGAGCCAGGCTCCATCTGAGGTGTCAGAGCTACAATGGAAGGAACTGCATCTGAAACCTGGAGATTAGCCGTCCTGACCAGCGGGCACAGCCGCGGCTCCAATCTGCGTGCCCTGCATAACTACTTCAGCTCGCAGGACAAGGGGATCAGGATTGCCTTTGTCACGGTTTCCCTGCCCTCGGCGCCTGTGGTTGACGTTTGCGGGGAGCTTGGCCTGCAAGTCCATTATATCCCTACCAGGAATATGGGTTCTTTTGAAGAGCGGGTCTTGGAACTTTGCAGGGATGAGAAGATTGACCTGATCGTCCTGGCTGGCTTCCTGAAACGGCTGTCTTCCGCCTTTATTGAGGATGTTGGCATACCCATCCTGAACATACATCCCGCCTTGCTTCCCAAGTATGGAGGCAAGGGGATGTATGGCGAGCGGGTGCACCAGGCAGTCTTTGCTGCGGGAGAAAGGGAATCCGGCCCCACCGTGCATTTGGTGAACGCTATGTATGACCAGGGCAGTATCCTGGCTCAGCGCAAGGTGGATATTTCAGGATGCGGGTCACCCCAGGAGATCGCCGCTGAGGTGCTCAGGGCTGAACACAGTCTCTACGGTCCCACCATCAGCGCATTTCTGGAAAAAAGAACCAAGTGACCAGGATAGCCATCGCGACACTTGGCTGTAAAACCAATGCCTATGAATCGGCTGCCATAGTCGGTCAGTTCGATGGTCAGGATGTATTGGTTGTGTCCTTTGACGAACCAGCCGACCTGTATATCATCAACACCTGCACCGTCACCAACCGCACTGATTTCAAGAGCCGTAATCTGATCAGAAAAGCATTACAGCAGAAAGCGCTCAATCCCCTGGCCAAGGTCATTGTCACCGGTTGTTACGTGCAGCGCAGCCCCGGTGAGATTGAGGCCATGGGGGGCGTGGATCTGATCGTTGACAATCAGAGTAAACTGGATATTGCCACGATCCTGCGGGAAGGCAGCTATCAGTTTGGCGACATCATGAATGCCACAGAGTTTTCTTACCGTCCTGTCTCGTCTATGGTGGATCACAGCAGGGCTTTCCAGAAGATTCAGGATGGCTGCGATTTTTACTGCGCATATTGCGCCATTCCCTATGCCAGAGGCCACAACCGGTCAGCCAAACTCAGTGACGTGGTGGCTCAGGCCAGGCTCTTTGTGGATTCAGGTTATAAAGAAATCGTTTTGGGAGGGGTAAACCTTGGCCTCTACAGGGACGGAACGAATGCTTTGCCTGAGGTAATACAGGCTTTGCATGATATCGAGGGACTGCAACTGATCAGGCTCAGCTCTTTGGAGCCTCAGTTGATCACACAGGAGATCATCAGCAGTCTTCAACACGGAGAAAAACTCTGTCCGCACCTGCATATAGCCCTGCAGTCCGGATGCGATTCTGTTCTGGGCAGAATGGGGCGCCACTATGATACAGGGCAGATCAGGGACTTGGTTGACAAGCTGTTGTTTTCCATACCCAGTATCGCGCTTGGATTCGACGTCATTGTTGGTTTTCCGGGTGAGAGTCAGGAAGAATTCGAGCAAACAAGGAAGTTCCTCGATTCTCTTCCGATCGCTTATCTGCATGTGTTTTCCTACTCAATACGAAAAAACACAGTTGCTGCTTCCCTGCCTAACCAGGTTTCCGCTGCCGAGAAATCCAAACGGGCGGCGATACTGGCAGCATTAAGCAAGCGGAAAAAAGACTTGTTTATGCAGCGTTTGATTAATGATAAGGTTGGCTTGCGTGGCATCTGCGAAGCGTACAAGGATGGATACACGACCATGCTGACCGATCATTACCTGCGGGCTTATCTGCCAGGTGAGCTGGCACTGGGTTCGCTGGCGCGCTGCGTGCCAACCAATACCCATTTGGATGGGGTGTTGGGGCAGGTTGAGGATTAGGCGTGCCACTCTATACCGGTTCGCCCTCGTTCGCACGATTGAGCTAATACTATTTCGCTTGCATTATTACAAGTGGATCTCTTTTGTTTCACCATTTCACCTATCCACCTTTCCACGGCCTGATCGTAGCACCTATATATTATGGAGGAGGATTGCCCTCATTTGCATTCCCCTCTCCGGCGTGGGTCTTCCTGGGGTCAACCTTATAATTTATAAGGATGACCTAAGGTTGATGGCACTAAAGCCAGTCGCAGCAAAGGAGGGCGCTATGAAGGAAAAACAGGATAATAAGCCTTTTATGTTTATTACCGCAAGTAGTTCAAACTGTCAAGACTCCCTCTTGTATTCATGTCCCATTGATCGCCAGTTGAACGCCAAGTGATTTCCGGCGCGGCGATCAATGAGCGGTCAATCAGCGATCAATCAGCGATCAAAGTATGAGGGCGGAATTGCGAGAATGTCAGTTTACGCTGCTTTACTAAAGGCATTCACGCAGTCCCACCCGAATTGACAGAGAGCCGCAGCTTTCCTTTTCTATAAGGCGCAAGCTATATGGCCAATATGCGTTTGATTAGGGATGAACAAATATCCCGTGACTGCTCTTCGGAAGGACTCTCCACGTAAATGCGGATAATGGGTTCGGTTCCGCTTTTTCGGATGTGGATCCAATGGTCATTGCCGACAGCCTTGATCCCGTCGCGGCGATCCAGTTCATAACCAGTCAACAATTCTGGGATCGCTTCCATCACGGTATCCATCTTGGCAGGCTCCAACTCGAGTTTGTCTTTGGCGAAGTAGTATTTTGGCAATTCATCCACAATCTGGCTGACAGTTTTTCCGCTTTCCGCCAACAAACCCAAAATCAGCGCCATGCCGGAGAGGGCGTCCCTTGTATAGTTCACTGGCGGGCAGATTATTCCGCCGTTTCCTTCTCCCCCGATGGGGCTGTCGATCTCTTGCATCAGCTTGCCAACGTTGATCTCTCCGACTTTGGCGCGGTGCACTTTCACGCCAAATCTTTGGGCAACATGGTCAGAAAGCATTGAAGTGGAAAGATTGACCACGATATCGCCCTTGTTTTTGGGAAGCACATACAGCTCAGCCAGAACGACTGAATACTCTTCCCCGATGCAGCTACCAAGCTCGCTGACAATGGAAAGCCTGTCCACATCGGGGTCTGTGGCAAAACCGATGTCAGCCTTATGGATCCTGACTGCTTCTTCCAACTGTGTAAGGTTCTGATTCAAAGGCTCGGCAGGATGGGCAAACACGCCGGTGGGGGCGGAGTTAATCTCTATCACTTCGCATCCAAGCCGCTCAAGAAGTAGGGGAGAGGCCATGCCACCCGCGCCGTTTACAGAATCCAAAACCACCCTGAAACGCTTGGAACGGATTCTTCCCAGATCGAGATAGCCAATCTCCAAAACCTTGTTGATATGATAGGAAATAGCGGCGCTGTCGTGCACCAGCGTGCCTACTTTCTGCCAGTCCACCCAGGTTATCGGATCGTTGACGGAAGCCAGGAATTGCGCCGCTTTGGCAGCGCTGAGGAACATCCCATCGCCATCAACGAACTTCATGGCGTTCCATTCCGGCGGATTGTGGGAAGCTGTGATGGCAATCCCGCCTTGGGCGGAGTGTTTTTTTACGTTGAGCAAAACCGTAGGGGTTGGCACAATACCGATTTCGACAACGTCACAACCGACCGAAAGCAGGGCGCTTACCACTGTGGAAAGCATGGCGGGGCCAGTAGTGCGGGAATCCCTTCCCACCACGATCTTTGGCTTGGGGCTGGGGTTCAGGGAATTAGCTTTGATATACTCGCCGAATCGCGCTGCATAACGCAGAACGATTTCGGGGTTCAGGGAGTCCGCGAAGACGCCCCGAACCCCGCTAACGCCGGTCATTAGTTTACTCATCGCAGTTAATAACCGTATTTATCACGATTGTCAATGATCTTGGCATTCTTGCGGATATCCTGATACCAGCGATTGAAAGCGGCTTCTTCCAGGCGGTCGCGGATTTCCTGTTGTTTGTTTTTATCCTTGGCAAACGCGGCAAAATCAGGTTTTACGCGTTCCTCAGCGTAGATGATGAAGTGTCCTTCCTTGGTTTCCACCAAGCCGGAGTATTGGCCTTGGTTGAGAGCCAGGGCTGCTTTGGAAAACTCGGGCAGTGTCGCGTTCACGGTTGGAATGTAGGATTTTTCTTTATGTCCCTTGAGATCTACGATCTTCCAACCTGCGGCTTCGGCTGCCTTGAAATAGGATTCCCGGGGTGTGTTTTTGGCAAAAGCCTCCGCTTTGCTTTTCAATTGGGCTATTTTCTTCTGCCTTTCAAGGTCGTATTTGATGCGGAGTTTGACTGTTTCAAAATCCTCATAATACACTTTTTTGTTTTCCACGACCTGAGCCACGATCAAGCGTCCCTGCTGGTCTTTGAAGATGTCGGACACTTTGCCGGCTCTTTTGGTTTTCATAAATTTATAGAGACCGGGCAGTTGGCCTATGCCATCCATAGCCTCTCTGTCGTGGGCAAGCCAATTGCTGGACACCACTTCCAGTTTCAAGGCTTCCGCAGCTTTGTCGATGCCTTTTTTCTTAATCAGCTTTTGCGCTTGTTCGGCTTTGTCATGCAAGTCATTTTTAGTGCGCTCAGAGGCATCCACTTTTAACAGGATATGGCTGGCAGCGATTTTAGGTTCGGCAGGATTGGTGGTGAGGATTGAGTCGCAGCGGATGATATGCCAGCCGAAATCGGTTCTGATCGGTTTGGAAATTTCGCCTCGTTTGAGTGCGAAAGCGGCTTTTTCAAATTCCGGCACCATCTGGCCTTTGCCAAACGAGCCCAGAGAGCCGCCGTTGCGCGCGGAACCGGGATCCTCGGAATACATGTCCGCAAGCAGGGCAAAGCTGGATTCGGGTTTGATGGCCTGGTTGTAGATATTGTCAACTTCCAGCTTTATATCGTTGTAGTCCTCTTCCGAAGGTGTTACAGGGATGGCTACGTATTTGATTTTGGAAGCCGGACCTTTTTTGAATTCGCTTTCTTTCTTGGCTTCATACTCTTTTTTGATCTCCGCGTCGCTCACTGCAACACTGTCTGCAAGATGGTAATCGAACCAAATCGCCTTTCCCGTGATGCTGTTGGTGTCTTTGGCATATTCAGCTTTCAGGCTGTCGGCGGTGATATTGGCCTGTTTCTTGATCTTATCCTGCAAGGTCTTGCGGGGCAGATACACAGACATGTATTCATACATTTGCTGGCGAAACTCGGGAATATTGTTGAGAGCGGTTACATACTTCGATCTGTCGAAGCGGCCATTGGTTTGCAGGTCTGGTATTTGCAAAACTTCCTGCGGAGGATCGTTCAGGATTGCGGTCTTGATATCGCTTTCCTTGATCTTGATCTTGTTCTTTTTGATCTGCTGATCCCACAAGATAGTGTTTACGAGCTCTTCCCAAGCGGAATACTCAATGTTTTTGCGCATGTTGTCGTCGATGGGCTGACCCTGTTGCTGATAACGGGTTGTGATTTCCTGGATCTTTTGCTGGTACATCTTTGGAGTGATCTTAGTACCGTTCACTTTGCCCAGGAACTGGCCGCTGAACAGGGTTCCATCCAGCAAACTGCGGATTCCAAAGTATCCGCCGGTGCCCGCCAGGCTCAAAATGAAAGCCGCGGCAACCACATAAACTATTACTTTTTGTCTCTTTCTCAGTTGATCGAGCATTTATCTCCTCCCATGCTGGGTAAAATTTCGTTTAAGAAATGCCAATATTTTTCAAGCTCTATTTAGTTCAAGCTTTTTTTATCGGCAGGCTTTATATCTCCGCCCTGCGGAGGAACTCCAGACCCAACAGCGTGAATATTATATTGGGTGCCCAGGCTGCCCAGACCGGCGGCATCATCCCGTTGTAGCCAAGGCTTTGTATGATTCTCACCACAATGAGATAGATGAAGCAAACCACCAATCCCAGAAGAAAAACAAGCCCCCGGCCTTTGGAACGAATGTTTGAAGTGGCGATCGGAATGAAGAAAAAGATCACTATCAGGTTGGTGAGAGGGAAAGAGAGCTTCATGTGCAGGTCCACAATCTCTTTGTTGGCCTTCTCGCCCATTTTCTCCAGCCGGCCAATGTAATCCCTCAACTCAAAGAAATTGAGGGACAGGGTTTTCTTTGTGATGCGAACAAAGTCCTTTGGCTCCACATCCAGCAAAGGTAACTGGGTGGAGCTGTAAAACTGGTGGTAAGTCTGTTTGCCTTTGGCGAAGCGTCTTACCTCACAGTCCTGGATGGTCCATTTGTCGTTTTCCCAGACCGCGGCTGAAGCTGTCACGTGTTCAACCACTTCCTTGTTGTCCGGACTGAGCCGGGTAAGGTCAATTACGCGCAGGGTGTTTTGATAACCGTCAAAGAAACCAAAGTAATAGAAATCGTTCTTCTGTCCCTGGTAATGGACTCTTGCCTTGAGCATCTGGTCTTCAGGCTGTTCGCCTTTTATCTTAACATTGTAAACGTAGCTTTTGGCAGATTCGGCCTTGGGCAGCAGGTATTCTCCCATCAAGGCAATGGCCGCGCTGATAAGCAAGCCAATAACAAACAAGGGCAGCATCGCCCTTTTGATGCTGACCCCGGCGGCACGGATGGCAACGCTTTCGTTGTGCTTGGACAGGGAGTTCATCATGAACAGACCGGTCAGCAGAACCGTAACTGGCGAAGTGAGCACTATCAGATATGGAAGCCGCAGCAAATAGTAAAGCGCAGCCAGCTTAACTGTCGCGCCCGATCTGATCAGGCGGGGAAGATTGTCAATCACGTCTATGACAATAAAAACAACTGCGAAGCTCAGGAAAATGATCAGATAGGTTTTGAGAAACTCCCTGGTGATGTAGCGGTCAAGTATTCTCATGCTGCCTCTAATGGATCAACTCATCGGGAGCGCTGCCCTTCCTGAGTTTAAGATGAGAAAGGCGCCAACGCAACAGGTGAAGGTTTATCAGTTGCTTTTCATGGATGGACAGGTAGATCAGCACCAAAGCCAGAATCAGGAAAACAATGTTGGAAATCCACATGGATACAAAGGGACTCATCAAGCCTCTGTCCGCGAGTTGTTCTCCTCCCGTGAGCGCAATGTAGTAGATCAGGAAAATAACAGAAGATACCGAAAAAGCCATCCCTATGCCACTGGTGCGGGTCATTAATCCAAGCGGTATGCCGATCAATACAAAGATTATGATTGCGGCTGAGAGGGCGAATTTCTTGTGATATTCAACCTGCAGTGCGCGCAAGTTCTCATATAATTCGCTTTGACGGTCGGTTGCCATCTTCAACATCATGCCCAGGCGTCGTTTTTCCACTTTGTTCTCGTAGGATGGGGCAGAGGAGGATAGCTTATCCAACCTGTCTTGCAGGGAGGAGATTTCGCGTGCCTTGCCATCCATCTCTTGCTTCTTGTCTTGGATGGAGGACACAAGCTGATTGTATGTCATCTCGCGGTCAGATCTGAAGCTTCCCTGGGTATAATCCATGTTTACGGCGAGATTGCGGATATTGACCGTGAAGCTGTTGAAAGTCCGCAACTGGTATTTCCCGCTTTCTTTTTCGTTTCGTTCGTGCATTTCGCCATCATGCAACACGATCTGCAGGCTGTTGCCATTGTCTTTTTGCAACACTTTGCCGCTTTTTGCCATTATGATGCGGGGATACTTTGTCTGGCTGCGGTCATAGATCAGCACATCGCGCAATTCATTATCCTTGTTCTCTTTGGCGAATACCGTGTAATCCATGACTGTCGTGAAATCATTGGCTTTGATGCTGGTCATGGGCTTGTAATAAGCAATCTTGACAGTTAGATTCTTCAGTTTATGGTTCGTTTCAGGCAGGAAAAAGTGATTGAAGTATATCATCAGGCCTGTCAGCAGCAAAGCTACAACCATCAGCGGGGTCAGCATGCTGTATATATTGATGCCGCTGGACTTCATGGCGATGGTTTCCCTGTCCACTGTCATCCTGCCAAAGGCAAGAATCGTCGCCACAAGAACTGCCATGGGTATCGATAAAGCCAGCATGTAGGGCAGGGACAGGCTAAACAACTGCAGGACGATTGAAGCGGGCAGTTTTTTCTCTATGATAAGGTTCAGCAAATCTATGACCCTGTCAATCAGCAGCACAAATGTAACCACCAGCAAAGACAAGATGAACGGCACTATATGTTCTTTCAAGATGTAGCGTGAAAGGATCTTCATCGTCACATACCCATCATTTGCATGGCTTCTTCTTCGCTGATGATCTTTACCGAGCCGAGTTTTGTCGCTTTGTCCAGCTTGGAGCCTGGCTTGTTTCCGACAATCAGATAGTCAAGCGAGGATCCCACGGAACTGATGATCTTGCCTCCATGGCTCATCAGCAGGTCTTCCATCTCTTTACGGGAGTAGGATTCCAAAGTTCCAGTGATAAGGAAGGTTTTACCATTAAGCAAGTCGGATCGCTTTTCCGCGGAATAGGTAAGATTCAAACCATGTGACCTGAGCAGATTGAGCAGGCTGATGTTTTCCGGTACTTCAAACCAGGCTCTGATGGCTTGGGCGATTTTCTCACCCACTTCCTTGACCTTGACCAACTCATCGACATCCGCGGCTCCCAGCGCGTCCATACTGGTAAAATACTCCGCCAGGTTTCTGGCCGTGATGCTCCCGACATAGCGAATGCCCAAAGCGAATAGCACCCTGTCGAAACCCCGTTTTTTTGAGTCTTCGATCGCGAGCTTCAGATTTTGGGCGCTCTTGCGTCCGAGGCGATCGAGTTGAGCCAGTTTATCGTAGTCCAAGTTGTAGATATCGGCAATTCCTGATATCATGCCTTCCTTTAAGAGCCTGTTGATCAGGCTTTCGCCCAGGCCGCTGATATCCATTGCGTCTCTGGAGGCGAAATGCTCCACCCGTTTATGCAGTTGGGCGGGGCATTGTGAGTTGGAGCAGTAATGGATTGATCCTTCCTCATCTTTCACCAGATGGCTGCCGCAAGCGGGGCAACTTTTGGGGAATTCCACTTCGATGGATTCCGCAGGCCTGTTTTCCGAAACCACCCCCAGAATCTTGGGAATGATCTCGCCTGACTTGATCAACTGTACTGTGTCACCCAGATGCAGATCCAGTCTCTTGATCTCATCTTCATTGTGCAAGGTAGCCCTGGATACTGTGCTGCCGGAGATGTACACAGGTTCCAGGATGGCGACGGGGGTTACCGCGCCTGTCCGTCCCACCTGAAACTGTACCTCAAGCAAGCGGGTCTCTTTTTCTTCGGGTTTAAACTTGTAGGCGATTGCCCACTGGGGGCTCTTGGCGGTAAATCCAAGCTGCTTTTGGGTGGCAAAATCATCCACTTTGACCACTATGCCGTCTATTTCATAGGGGAGGCTGTAGCGGTTGTTTTCCCAGTAATCGCAATATTCCTGAACCTCGGAGTATGAGTTGCAGACCTTGTGGTTTTGCGAAACCGGGAATCCTTTGGAAGTCAGCCAGTTCAACAAACCAGATTGAGTGTTCACGGCAAGGTTTTCCGCCCACCCGACAGTATAAAAGATAGCGTTCAGGCGGCGTTCCCTGACCAACTCCGGATTCTTTAGTTTGATCGACCCGGCGGCAGCGTTTCGGGGATTGGCAAAGGGTTTCTCCTCGTTGGCAAGCCGTTCATCGTTGAGGGCAACAAATTCGTCGCTGGGTATATAAATCTCGCCCCGCACTTCGATGGGGTGGATGTGATTGATTTCCTTGGGGACAGATGGAAGCGTCAGAACATTGGCGGTGACTCGCTCTCCTTTGATGCCGTCCCCCCGCGTGGTGGCATAGTTCAGTTTGCCATTCTGGTAGAAGATGTTAATGGAAAAGCCGTCTATCTTCAATTCAACGCAGACCCGCGGCTCAGCGCTAAGCTCCTGGCTCATTTTATTCCAATACTGCTCCAGTTCCCTTGGGGAATAAACATTGTCCAGGCTGTACATTCGCTGCTTGTGGGGTATCGTGTCCGATTGCGGGGTCAGGTCGCTGCCAACCTTATCCAGAGGCGATTCTGACCGTTCTTCCTCGCTGAGCTGTGCCTCCAAGGCTTTGAGCCGTTGTGCCAGCTTATCGTACTCATAATCAGAAATCAGAGGATTTGCCAGTTCATAATAGAGAACATTGTGGCGCTCGATTTCCTTGCGCAAGATTTCTATCTCGTGCTTCAAAGCTTCATTCATAGCTCGTAAAACTCAGGCCTTCTGTCAGCAAAAGCATCATTGTTTGCTGTGATACTCTTATCACATGCCAGATCGGGGTTAATTGTACATGTATGGACAGCGATCTCATTTTCTGTCATCCTGCACAGTATCTCGCCCTTGGTGCCCAGTATCTGGCTTTGTCCGGTAAAGCTGAGAGTGACGCCGGCAGTGGTTTCCGAACCAATCCGGTTGGATGTAATGGAAAAAACCCTGTTTTCCAGGGAACGCAGTAGCATGGATTGCTGACACCAGGGCAAGACCAGGTTCGACGGGTGGCATAATATCTGCGCGCCTTTCATGGCAAGGGTTCTGGCGGCTTCCGGAAACTGCCAGTCAAAACAGATCATCATACCGATTTTGACCCCACCCTTCGCTGTGAAGACATTTAAGCCTGTATCGCCAAGCGTAAAAAACAGCTTTTCGCGGTCGAAGAGATGTGTTTTGCGATACAGATGATGGCTGCCATCTGGGTTGATCAGGGCGCAGGAATTGTATAGCGTATCACCGGACAGTTCCGAAAAGCCATAGACGATACTCATTTGCCTGTTAAACGCTATTTCGCTGAAAGTCTCGACTGCTTCGCCGGAAGGGAATTCTTCACTGACTTTGACCAATGCTTCCCGGCTGGGGAAGAGGTATCCTGTCGTGCAAAGTTCCGGCAAAACCACCAGATCAGTATCCAGCTCACAGAGCATCTCTCTGAGCATGGCCAGGTTTTTCTGCTTGTCCAGTAGCTTCGGTTCATATTGGAGCACAGATACTCTATAATCCATGGAATTCAACTCCTTGTATTAGTTTTTCAAAACACTTTCTCGTGCCAGCGCTTGCCGTTTGGATGAGCGGAGCCAAAACTGCGGGCAAATTGTATTATATCTTGACGCAGATTCATTGGCAGCATGCTGGCTGTTCATCCTATGGCTAAAGCTTTTGTTTTTCTCACTTTCCTTGGCAGGCATGATAAAGTCAAGTCCTTTCTTAGTGCGGGCGTATCCGGAAGCGTTCGAAGGACTCAAAGCCATCCGGGTTACGAAAATGGCTTTGGAAGCTGGCAATGTCACAGATGAACGGCGAAACGAATCGATCAATGCAAACAGCAACTATTTTTTCATTGACGGTATTCTCAATTCCTGACCAATGGTATCCGGTATCAGCTTTGGTTATACCGATTTTTCGTATGCAAATATTAACCACGAGGAAAGGAACATGGATGTGAGGGATAAGATAAACTCATTGGGATGGTTGCGGGATGACATCATCGGCCGCAACTTCAGCTTTAGCACTCCTTTTGGAGAAAGGCCTCTGGTCTATGCGGATTATACTGCCAGCGGCAGAGCCCTGAAAAGTATAGAGGATCACATCCAGAGAATCCTGCAAATATACGCGAACACCCACACGGAAGACGATTTTTCGGGATCTGTCACGACCAGGCTGTACAGAGAGTCTGAGGAGGTCATCAAAAGGCTTGTCAATGCAGGACCAGATGGCAGAATTATCTTTGCGGGGTCAGGCACCACCGGAGCCATCACAAAGCTGCAACAGATCCTGGGCGTCTATTGCCCTCCCGCAACTAAGGAAAATCTTGAGCGTGACATCAAAGCCTGCCTGGGCGATTATTCTGGCGAAGCGGAGTGCGACAAACGCTTGCTGAACCACTTCCGCACCCATAGTCCAATCGTTTTTGTGGGCCCTTACGAACATCACTCCAATGAAATCATGTGGAGACAGACTTTTTGTGAGATAATGGAAATCCCCCTGGGGGCAGACGATGGCATTGATCTGGCAAAACTCGAGGAAGCTGTCTCTGATCCAGCCCATTCCGGACGTTTTAAGATCGGTTCTTTTTCGGCAACCTCAAACGTGACCGGATTGAAGACGGATGTCTATGAAGTAGCAAAAATACTGCACCGGCACGGCGCGATCGCTTGTTTCGACTTTGCGGCTTGCGCGCCGTATCTGGAAATAGACATGAACAAGGACGCGGAGAGCTATTTCGACGCAATTTTCCTGTCTCCCCACAAGTTTCTTGGCGGGCCTGGAACCAGAGGGATTTTGGTGATCAATAAAAACATTTATCCCGCCAATCTTCCCCCCACAGTGGCTGGAGGCGGAACGGTTGAATTCGTCTCAGAAAGCCGGGACGATTATATCCAGGACATCGAAACAAGAGAAAAGGCAGGCACTCCGGGAATCATCCAGGATATGCGGGCGGGACTGGCATTTCAACTAAAGGAAAAAGTGGGCACGGACACAATCCTTGAGATCGAGGATTACTATTATAAAAAGTTCATGGATGCCTTCCATGATGAACCCGGAGTAGTGTTCTACGGTCCACTCGAATCCTCACGCAAGATTCCCATCATTCCCTTCAATATCAGGCACAAAGACAAGATCCTGCATCCGAGGCTGGTGACCCGTCTTTTCTGCGACCTGTTTGGCATTCAGACCAGGGCTGGATGCGCCTGCGCGGGGCCCTATGGCCATCGCTTGCTTAAAGTGGATGTGGAAAGGTCATCGTTCTACCGCTGCCTGATCGTGAATGCCGGATACAGCGGCATAAAACCTGGCTTTACCCGCCTGAATCTGCATTACGCTTTTGACGAAGCAGAGTTTGAATACATAGTCATGGCCCTGAAGTTCCTCATTAAATACGGACACAGGTTTTTGTCCTGCTATGTATTCGATATCAAAACCGGCAATTGGAGCTTCGATGGTTCCGGATTGTGCATTTCAGTGCCCGGCTGGCAGAAGCGGGAGCAGACTGTTAGGCTGAATCTTGAGGATGCTTACCAGGCGCCACCCTTTGAACATGTTCCCAGACCCAGTCCCACTGATGAATTCGAGAAAGCGCTTGCGGAAGCCCACAGGATTGCCGAATCCCTGCCTGATGAGGTTGAGCTGATAAAGTTCCCGGATCAACTGCACAATCTGATGTTTTTCCACGTCCATAAGATCCAAAACTACAATCTTAAGGACGTCTGCGAAGTTTAGATTTCCCGCTTTGGCTGTATGCTGGATAATTCCAGCTCAGGCCAGACGCTGACCTGTTGGGCAAGCCGTTGCAGGGGGTATGAGAGATATTAAAGAGCTTGCCTGGTAATCTGTCTGATGGGCAAATAGTGCAGAGTGCGCATTGTAGTGTCACATTGACACCCCGTAACAAATCCACCAAGCTATATTCTGTGTCATCACGGGCTGTCGGGGTCCTCGCCAAAGCGCGTAGCGGTTTGGTGGGGTGACTTGACCCGTGATCCAGTCTTTTGAAACAACTACCCGACCCTAAAACAAACCACCCCATAACACTAATCCGCGCCTTTTATCCGCGAAAATCTGCGTGAACCGCTTGAGCCGTGATCCAGTGTTTTAAAGCCCCAATCAACCAGCCAGTCAAAAGTAACCGGAATAAATTCTTTGACAACCGCATAAATAAACCGGGACATTCCGCAATATCCTTCATAGCGCCCTCCTTCGCTGCGACTGGCTTTAGTGCCATCAACCTTAGGTCATCCTTATAAATTATAAGGTTGACCCCAGGAAGACCCACGCCGGAGAGGGGGATGCAAATGAGGGCAATCCTCCTCCATAATATATAGGTGCTACGATCAGGCTGTGGAAAGGAGGATAGGTGAAATGGTGAACAAAAGAGATTGTGACGTATCGTCACGACCCCTCTACCGGTAGAAGGAAAAATCAACGTCTTATTGACTCTACTGGAAAATCAGTTTTTAAGTCACGACCCCTCTACCGGTAGAAGGAAAAACCAACTCTTCGGCAAGCTTTCAGTGGTTAAACCCGGAAAGTCACGACCCCTCTACCGGTAGAAGGAAAAACCAACCCGGAGCACGGATATACGCCGCCGATCCCACACGTCACGACCCCTCTACCGGTAGAAGGAAAAACCAACTCGCCGACTCATACCAGAGGCATGGGAAAGCGTCACGACCCCTCTACCGGTAGAAGGAAAAACCAACAGAAGGCGATGAGTCAACTCCCTCCTGAGTATAGGTCACGACCCCTCTACCGGTAGAAGGAAAAACCAACTGTCTAATTCAGTGCTGTCTATGGCGCAAGAGTTATGTCACGACCCCTCTACCGGTAGAAGGAAAAACCAACATTAACTATAGATACTGGAACAACCCAATCAATCGTCACGACCCCTCTACCGGTAGAAGGAAAAACCAACGACATTTTAATGATCTTTGTGACATTATCATTGAGTCACGACCCCTCTACCGGTAGAAGGAAAAATCAACACGCACCGAAACCACCATCGAGACGGCCAAAATGTCACGACCCCTCTACCGGTAGAAGGAAAAATCGACAAAATGTCCGACCAAGACAGTTTGGCGGACAAAAGTCACGACCCCTCTACCGGTAGAAGGAAAAATCAACTGTGTATGTAACATACACACGGGTAGAAACAGTCACGACCCCTCTACCGGTAGAAGGAAAAATCAACATTGTGTGTCCTGGGAGGATAGTGGTGAGATGCTATTCGTCACGACCCCTCTACCGGTAGAAGGAAAAATCAACAATAATAGCCTCATACAATATTAAAAAGTGTGGATTTAGTCACGACCCCTCTACCGGTAGAAGGAAAAATCAACCTGTTATATTCTCATAACGGCCTTCATAGGACGGTCACGACCCCTCTACCGGTAGAAGGAAAAATCAACGGTGAACGTGTGGCAGATCTCAAGAGAGAAGAGTCACGACCCCTCTACCGGTAGAAGGAAAAATCAACGCACAGACTTATAGTAAATCTTCAGAAGAATAGTCACGACCCCTCTACCGGTAGAAGGAAAAATCAACAAGGAGAAAACATGTACACAATCGAACTCTACTCGTCACGACCCCTCTACCGGTAGAAGGAAAAATCAACTTGGGGTAAGTGGGCTTCTAATGCAACTAAAAAGTCACGACCCCTCTACCGGTAGAAGGAAAAATCAACAATTATTAAACAAAATTAAATGCAAAAAAAGTCAGTCACGACCCCTCTACCGGTAGAAGGAAAAATCAACTGGTTTGCAGACGGGCTCTTAGTGAGGTTTTATGCCGATGTCACGACCCCTCTACCGGTAGAAGGAAAAATCAACGGGAGCTGGCTTCTACAGCGCATAGCGCTGGTAGAAAGTCACGACCCCTCTACCGGTAGAAGGAAAAATCAACTTGCGGGCGCATTATACTGGTTGGAAACACCAACCGTCACGACCCCTCTACCGGTAGAAGGAAAAATCAACTCGTGGAGATGATGAAGTCTTTTGTTTTGCCGGAGTGAGTCACGACCCCTCTACCGGTAGAAGGAAAAATCAACTCTAAATTTATGTTGCTGGGCAAGGCTATCGAGTCACGACCCCTCTACCGGTAGAAGGAAAAATCAACTTAATGGCGTGGATTGGGCACCAGCTCGAATGTGATGTCACGACCCCTCTACCGGTAGAAGGAAAAATCAACTAATAGTAGCTTTAAAATAAAGCCACTGGTTAAAAGTCACGACCCCTCTACCGGTAGAAGGAAAAATCAACGCGTCCAGTTCGTGGACGTCCGGGAGTCCCAAAGTCACGACCCCTCTACCGGTAGAAGGAAAAATCAACTCCCCCTTTCAACAGCCCGCTCTGCGCCTGAGTTTGCGGAACGGTTTCCGTGAACCTCCGCAAAACAGAGGCCGTTTTGCCGAAAAACAGGCAGGTTGACGGGAACGCGATAGACAGGAGCTTTTTCATACGATTACACAATACTGGTAGGCGGCATTTATGGCAAGTGTTTTTTCTTCGCAGGAAGAGCAGAGTGGAAAAATGTGCACTACCGCTTTGTCTCCCACCAGCTTTTGTATGGCGTCATACATTTCATCCAGTTCGTTGGCTGAAACCTGAATGGCAAACACAGACTCTTGCAGCCGGATCCCTTTGCTGAGCAAGAGCTTCACCAGCCGATACCTGATTTTGTCATCCGAAACGTCAAATGCAACAATTCTTTTCATAGCTGACTACTTTTGATGCTTATAGGGTGTATAGGGGATGCCAATTCTCAGGCAGTTTACCAATTGCCTGCTGGCAAGGTCTATCATTTCGGACCAGGTGCGCTTACTGCCATCAGCGGTGGTAATGCGGTTGTGCATCGTGTGTTCAAATTCATTGATATACTTGGCAAAACCGTGGCTTTCCAGCTTGCAAAACAGGCCTTTGGGGTTTTCCTTGATCAGGAAGTCATCCGGGGTTATCTGTTTCCTGTTCGCCAGAGCCAACACTATACGGTCAACCAGAAATCGATAGGGCTCCATCATGTCCGAGGCAAGGGCATAGTGTAATCCATGCCTGGCGTGAAACATCCCTTCCCAGGGTGAGAGACCGGCCGCAATCAGGGATTCGGCAACGCGGTTGTAGAGTATGGTATAGCCAAGAGAGAGCATAGCGTTAACCGGGTCAGGAGAAGGATGATACTTTCTGCCTTGAAAGCCGAAATCATTTATCAGTTGCGCATAATGCTTCCAATATAGCGCGGCTCCCGCTCCCTCATATCCCCTGATAACTTCGGGGTCATCGCTGTTGCCACATTTCAGTTGCAGGTCTTTGATGTCTGTTGCGTCTATTTGTTTATCCCTGAGCAAAACGTATTGATTGTTCAGTTTGGCGGCGGCTATCGCCCTGATGAAGCTGAGCTCAAATTGCTCAAAGCTTAGATTGGTGGGGCTGAACATATCTTTGGGAGCTGAAATTTGGTATTTTGGATAAAAGGCTCCGATCGGCTTTCCCATTACGGAGAGAAATACAACAGGCTTCTGGAGAATTAATGCCCTGTAAATTGTTCCGGAGCTGATCCGCGGCCTTCCGATAACCACAATTCTGCTTACCATTTTCCAGGAGAAGCGTTGGGTGTCTTCTCCACTCTCAATCAGTAACTCGCTGTCGGTGCAACGCACCGCTGTTTGCCGGGAGGTCACATACACGGGAATTCCCTGCATAAGGTCGGGAAGTATGCAGCCGCCGCCTGCGGGTTCAATTTCTTCGGCATTGCCTGCGCCATTTTCATCCGCTTCCAGCTCCGCAAGTTGAACGAAGCCAACGCTGTTGATACGGCAGCCCAGGAAGGTGATTTCTTCCTGGGGGGTGAATGCTTGGGTCTTGGCGCTGCCCAGGCGCAGCTTAAGCGGGGCGAGGACTTCGTGGATGAGGCTGGATAGCTTTTCCGCGTCCGGGTTTGATTTGTCCAAAAGCACAAAATCGTCGGCATAGCGCACATAGTGGAATCCGGTGCGTTTCAGTTCCCGGTCCAAAGGCAGCAGATACAGATTGGCAAGCAGGGGTGAAAGCGGGTTACCCTGCTCAAGCCCAAGCGGGCGCAGATGGATGACCTTGTTCACAAGGGTAAGGATGGGGTCGGGTCCCAGTAATCCCAGCATTTGCAGCTCAAGCACAGAGGGGGAAATGCTGTCGAAATATGCCTCTATATCGGCAGCCAGCCCGCATTGGAACCCCTGTTTGAATCCTCTGACTACGGCGCGCACGGCGTCCAGATATCCCCTGCCTTTGCGGTAGGCATAAACGCAAAAATCCTGCTGTTCATCAGTGGCCTGGTAGAGAACCTCATGCAGCGCTTTGAGCAGGTGCCTTTCCATGATGTTGCGTGTTTCTATGGTTCGCTCTTTGCCAAGTTCGTTTACCAGTTTAAACTGCTTCACAGGCCCCGGGATATAGTATCCTTTTTGGAGACTGAGCTGCAGCGAACTGAGGTATTCATCCTTGTTATGCTTTAAATCGGCGGCAGTAAGGCCATCGGGACCGGAGCTGTCCTTATCCAGGGCTTCAAAAGTTGAAGCCAGCAGTTTTGGCCGCGCGGCTTGGGCCAGGAGGGTGTGCGCCTGGGCGGGGCATTGGAAAAGTGGATTCATCGCGCTTTCTGCCAGATAGTAGAATCCCATGCCCAGCGACCTGTTTTTGCCCAGTCCCGTATATTGGCCCTCCACCAGCATCTTGCGTAAAGCCGGGTTATCGGGGACGGCAAGCTTCAGCCCTCCGCAAACTCCCCCCAGGGGCAGGTCGGCATCGTGAACGTCTATCCACGCCAAGCCAAGTTCCAGAGTCCTTACCTTGTCCAGATTGCTTTGCGGGATACCAGCCAGCAGGCATTCGTTCAAACGGGATAAAAAGAAGGGGGTATCCCAATAGCGGGCATCCAGCCAGGGGCGTTCCTTGCTCTTATTGGGACGGTGCATGCGCAGAGGGTTGTGCAGCACCAAGGTCAATTCGCTTGAGGATTGCAGCGCCGCAACCTCTTTTGACGTATATCCGCTGTCCAGGGGAACCCACTTTTCCGCTTCGCTGTTGCCGGAAAGCAGGCAGGTTAGCTCCGCGAAACTTACGTTGTCTCCCGGGCGGATATAGCTGTAGGCGGGGAAACGGAACTC
The DNA here is from genome assembly GCA_035450685.1 of Candidatus Cloacimonadota bacterium. Lineage (GTDB taxonomy): Bacteria > Cloacimonadota > Cloacimonadia > Cloacimonadales > Cloacimonadaceae > Syntrophosphaera. The sequence continues at coordinate 90,078 of DAOTNF010000008.1, forward strand.
ACGATAGCGGTTTTTGAGCAGGCTTTCCATGCTTTTCAAAAGCAGAGGCTTGAACTCCACCGGTAAAATGAGATTGTAATAGAGCATGTCATCAGGTGAAAGCTCGGTGATGCCATTGAGTATGGGCAGGGGGTAAATGCCCATCCTGTCCAGAAAGTCCTTGCTGCCATATTCCGATGGAACATGTCCGCGCAGGAGTTCGCGGATAATGGCAGACCAATATACGCCATGGAAGAAATGCAAGCCGGCGATGCCGCGCTTTACCCTGAACCCAAATCTTAACAGATAGACATTACGCATGCCTTGCTCCCTGTATTGCTTTTGTTCACATTTCCTTGCGCGGGGGAGTGGCTGTCAAGAAAGTTTTTGACGGAGGGTGATAAATGATGGCTACGGCATCTGTTCCTTAAAGACAGGCACATTCCCCTACCGGTAGAAGGAATAATCAACAGATGGATAACATATTCCTGGTAGTTATATTCGTTCTAAGTCACGACCCCTCCACCGGTAGAAAGAATAATCAACGACACGATAAAAACGATAATATTCGTATTAGTCGTAGTGTCACGACCCCTCCACCGGTAGAAGGAATAATCAACCATCGCCTGGCTGAGAATGCCGGCGGAGATAGCGTCACGACCCCTCCACCGGTAGAAGGAATAATCAACCGACACCCCCCCAAAAAAAACTGTCCCGTTGTCACGACCCCTCCACCGGTAGAAGGAATAATCAACTTCCCCAGAACGACCTTGAGGCGGTTGAGATAACGTCACGACCCCTCCACCGGTAGAAGGAATAATCAACTGGTCGCTATCGTGACCGTCGGCATCACTATTCTTTTGTCACGACCCCTCCACCGGTAGAAGGAATAATCAACTGTTGCTCTCGCAGCGAGCAGCATTTCAGTTTGAAGTCACGACCCCTCCACCGGTAGAAGGAATAATCAACATCGAGGTTGCCTTCATTCTCCAGCCGCCCAATGGGTCACGACCCCTCCACCGGTAGAAGGAATAATCAACCAGGAGGGTTACGGCCCGACTGGGGTGACTCAGTCACGACCCCTCCACCGGTAGAAGGAATAATCAACATCCACCTGGATCCTCCAAGCAGAGGAAACTCAGAGTCACGACCCCTCCACCGGTAGAAGGAATAATCAACGTTGCGCCACGCCAGGGAGCAAAAGACGGCATGTCACGACCCCTCCACCGGTAGAAGGAATAATCAACGATATTCTGAACGACCTGGCGACTCACATGGGTTCTGCCATGTCACGACCCCTCCACCGGTAGAAGGAATAATCAACTTGGACCACAATAACAGAAATACTCATAGGAGGAAGTCACGACCCCTCCACCGGTAGAAGGAATAATCAACCCAGTATCCCGCCGTCGGATGACACCGGCATCAGTCACGACCCCTCCACCGGTAGAAGGAATAATCAACGGAGTCTATGCCCCAATCAATTATCAGGAATCAACGATTCGTCACGACCCCTCCACCGGTAGAAGGAATAATCAACTCCCCCTTCCAACAGCCCGCTCTGCGCCTGTGTTTGCGGAGAGGTTTCCGTGAACCTCCGCAAAACGCAGTGCTTTTTGCCAAATAAATGGCAGGTTGACGGGAATCCCGTTAAAAGAAGGGCAAGTCATATTTTTACATTGCGTATGAGGCTCAAAATCCGTCAAGTTAAAAAATGAGGTTCGATTCAAATAAAGTGGCTGATTGCTGTTTACCGAAAAATGGCTTGTTCCCAGTCCCGCTTCAGGGGAAAAACTCAGTGCATTACTTGCCGCACATAGTATTAATCACTTAAATTCCCGCTTTCATTTCATAGCTCCATCCTTTGCTGCCATAGGCTTTGCCGCCATCATCCTTAGGTCATCCTTATAAATTATAAGGTTGACCTAAGGAAAACATAGGCACAGACGACACGCGCGCGCGAGGGCAAAAGGGACGCCTGGAAAAACGCATCAAAAAAGACTCCAGACGACACGCGCGCGCGAGGGCAAAAGCGCAATATCTTCATATCTTGA
>DAOTNF010000009.1:0-87468 GCA_035450685.1 Candidatus Cloacimonadota bacterium
GGAAAGGTGGAAAGCTGAAATGATGAAAAGGTGTCCACTATTTCAGGACTTGACATCCTTTTTGAACCTTACGTGGACTATTCCAAAAGACTGGATCCCGGCTCGCAGGCCGGGATGACACGGTATGTAGCCTGGAGGTTGTCGTATTAGGGCTTGGGTGGTTGTTTCTAAAAGACTGGATCACGGGTCAGCCACCCCAGAGGGACCCCGTCTGCCCGGGATGACACGGTAACTAACTTTAGCGGCGTTGGTTCCGGGCTTAGCGTTCAGCTTTTACAATGCCGGATATGTCCTCAATGAATGGGGACATTCACCTGGGATGGCCCCAGAATCCGACCCAGATAGTCGGTGCTGTCCTGCACGGCTTTGGCGGATGAGTCTTTGCTTTTGGCGGGTGTGCTTTTCCCGGCGTCCAGCGAGCGAGAAATATCTAACATCTTTAGCCGCAGCGAATCCGGCTTCACTTCCTCCCGAACCGGCTGCGCCACCACGGTGGTATCGGGCGCGGAACGTTTGAACAGCTCCGGGGTCTTGAGCCAGCCGTGGCTGTAGGCATACCACAGGCAGAGGCTCAGGATCACCACAAAGATGAGGATACCCACAGTCCACAGGAAGTTGGTGGAAAGCATGATCTTTTTCTGTTTCAGGTTGTCGGATGGCAGGCGGAGAGGGCTGTCACTGCCAGGCATGAAGCGGGAAAAGGCATCCATCACGGCCTCGACATCACCCCCCAGATAGCGGGTGTAGTTGAACAGCAGGGCTTTCACGATGCCACGCGGCCCCAGCAGCAGAAACTCATTTGCTTCCAGCAGTTTGATCTGTTCCTCGCGGACACGGGTGTCCTCAAAGATGCGCCGATAGTCCCGGCCTTGTTCTTCCCTCAGCTTGCGCAGATACGCGCCTATATCTTCCATCTGTAAACTCCGTTAAAGACTGTTTCCACCTCTCCCGCCAGGGTGTAGGAACCATCCTCGAGGATGTCTATCAGCACCGTTCCGCCTGGCATGGTCACGGTGACCGGAGCGGCCAGCCGTCCCTTTTGGCATCCGCAGAAGACGCTTGCCACCGCGCCAGTTCCGCAGGCCAGAGTCGGCCCGACTCCGTTTTCCCAGATGTTCATCAGGATTTCCTGCCGGGAAATCACCTCCACAAACTGGGAGTTGACCCCGCGGTCGTAAGGATGGTGTTTTTCGATAGCTTCGCCATGGACAAGGTGTTGATCCTGCAGATCGTCCCAGAAAGTCACATAGTGCAGATTGCCCACATCCACCAGGCAGCCCAGCAAACCATTCAGGGATGCTTCCCCGTTCAGCATCCGGGGCTGTCCCAGATTGACGCAGACCCGGTCGCCGGCCGGAATGCGCTCCAGACGGGCGGCCTTGAGGCCGGAATCGGTGTTCAAGGTGAGTTCCGTTTTGTCCAGCAAGGAGCCTAAAAGCTGCGCGCAGCAACGGAGGGCGGAGCCGCACATCGCGGCACGGGAACCGTCGGAATTATAGATCAGCATGCGGGCGTCGGCCTCGCTATCATCCAGCAGCGCCACCAGACCGTCCGCGCCGATGCCGAAGGCGGGTTCGCACACGTCTTCAGCCAGCTCGTCCAATTGATATTTTACCTCTGTCTGCCCCAGCAGGTTGAGGATCACAAAGTCGTTTCCCTGTGCCTGCATCTTGGTGAAAGGAATCAGCATAAACGCTCCTCCATCATTTGGTTAAAGCTATACAACCCTTTGCGTCCGGCGATCCACTTGGCGGCTTCCAAAGCCCCTTGGGCGAAGCAGGCACGGGATCGCACCCGGTGGATCAGCTCGACTGTGTCTGAAAGGCTGTCGAAACCGACCGTGTGGGTGCCGGGGATGCTTCCCGCGCGCACGCTGGCAAAGTGCAGCTCGTCAGGTTCAATGCGCCTGTCGAGCTTGTCATAGACGGCTTTTGCCTTGCGGGAGCTTTGCCCCAGGATGGTCTGCGCCAGTTGGATGGCGGTTCCGGAGGGGCTGTCCGCTTTCTGGTTGTGGTGCAGTTCAAAGCCATAGATGTCATATTGGGGAAACTTGTCGCAGAGCGCGGCGGCGAACTGGGTGACGCGGTTGAAGATGTTCATCCCGATGGAGAAGTTCGCTCCCCAGAGGATGCCAATGCCGTTGTCTTCAGCCAGGGCGCGCACCTCGTCCAGATGATCGTTCCAGCCGGTAGTGCCGACCACGATGTCGCGCTTTGCCGCCGCCAGTTTGCGGAGGTTATCCAGTACCGCCGCAGGATGGCTGAAATCGATGCAGACCGCTGCCAACTGACTCTCGTCAATCTCTTTAAGGCAGCCTTCCTGCAGGGGATCGACTATGGAATGCACCCGGCAGCCGTGGCTGGAAGCGAGTTCCTGCAGCATCCGCCCCATCTTGCCGTAACCGATCAGGCTGATATCCAGCATCATGCCTCCCTTTTACCTGGAATAGTGGGTGATGAGGGCGGCGACGAACTTCGCCCCGCGGCGCAGTTCTTCTTCCTCGATGTCCTCATCCACGGTGTGCACCTTGTTCATGCCGGTGCCGCAGATGATCATGGGCAGCCCCGCGGCGTTGATGATATTGGCGTCGCTGCCGCCTCCGCCGATACTGGTTTTCACCTCCAGGCCAACGCTGTTCAGGGCAGAAATGGCCAGTTGCACCACGGGTTCGGTGTCCGGGATGAAAAAGGAGTTGTATTCGGTGTTCATATTCCAGGTGCAGGCAGCCGCCCCGAAGGGATAGTCGTGGCGTTTGACGGCGCTGTCCACGGCACGGCGGATATCCGCGCAGACCTGTTCCAGCTTTGCTTTATTGTGGCTGCGGGCTTCGCCGGAGATTTCCACCTTGTTGGGGACGATGTTGGTGGCGGTGCCGCCCTTGATGATGCCCATATTGCAGGTGGTTTCGTGGTCGATGCGTCCCAGGGGCATGGCGGCGATGGCTTCGGAGGCCACCCGGATGGCATTGATGCCGTTCTCAGGTTCCACTCCGGCATGCGCTTCCTTGCCCTGGATGGTGATGCGGATCGAATTCTGCGCCGGCGCACCCAAGACCAGATCACCCACGCGGTGGGCGTCCATCGCGTAGCCAAAGGCGGAACGCAGCTTGCTTTTGTCAAAATGCTTGGCGCCCAGCAGGCCAATCTCTTCCGAGACCGTGAACAGCACCTCGATGGGAGCATGATCCACGCCGCTTTCCAGCGCGGACTTGATGCCCATCATGATCTCCGCCACTCCGGATTTGTCGTCCCCGCCCAAAACGGTGCTGCCGTCGGAGCGGATACGGCCGTTTTCCCGCCTGGGCTTGATGCCTTTGCCGGGCTTCACGGTGTCCAGATGGGCGCAGAAGAGGATGGGCTGTTTGTCGATCCTGCCAGGGATCAGGGCGTGCAGGTTGCCGGCGTTGCCACCTGTTTCAAGATGGATGGAATCCTCTTCCACCGTGGCTCCCAAGGCTTCCAAGTCCGCCTTCAGGCGGTCTGCCATGGCGCGTTCGTCTTTGGATTCGCTGTCGATGGCGATCAGTTCCAGAAAATAGTTCACTACATCGTTGCTCATGCTGTGCTCCCAGATGTCAATTATCGTTTGAGTCCAGACTGGAGGCTTTGCTGTTTTTGTCAAAGCAATTTATCCGGCACCGCCGCGAAGCGGGAAAAAGGGTCTATGGCAAGCTTTTTACAGAGTCTGTGGATTAAACGGTTTTCTCCAGCACAACGAAATAATCCCTGGCGCAACCACGCAGCGAATACTTCCATCCCTCTATCCCCGAAAAGAGCGCGTGGAGTTGTTTTTCGTCATATAAGTATAGAGGGCATTTGGACTTGTAGCGAATCTTGCGCTGCCAGGCCAGGAATCCTTTGGACACCGGAAAACTGAACATTACCTTCCCGGAAGCCACACGCATGGCTTTCTGGACAACCGGCATGGGGTCTTGAACGTAGTCCATGAAACCCATCAGGATCACGTAGTCATACCTGGTGTCTTCATCCAGTTCGAGAAAATCGACAGTCTCAAAGCTGCACTTGTCGATCACACCCGCTTCCGTGGCAAGCTGTCTGGCAATCCCAAGCATGCGCGGGGCGAGATCAAGGCCATGCACATGCTTCAGCCCTTGCCTGATGAGAGCCACCATATAGTGTCCGGGGCCACAGCCAACATCCAGGGCGGTTTTGCCGTCCCCGGGAGCGCATTCTTCCAGAACGGCTTCAAAGCGCAAGCGCATACTCCGGCGGAAGTGTTTATCGATATAGTTCCAAAAAACGTTGTCACGTGAGCCGTAGATGGCGTTGAATCTTTCCGAATATCTGTCGAAAAAGCCGGACGTCCTGTCATCCTGAGGCATTCTTATCCTCTTGCAGCTTGATTTGTTGCAGGTAATCCCTGCAATTGATGAATTCACTCAGTTTCAGGATCGCGCGCAGTTTGCCTTCCACGGTTTTCAGGTTCACGTAGCTGCGGAAAGAGTTCAGGGCGTTCATCTTGAAGCGCGGATGCGAGGGGTCGATTTCACGGGGGTGGATGTAATACAGAACGTTCCGCTGGGCGCGCTGGAGCTTCTTTGCCATGCTGACAATCATCCATTTGGGGAACAGGCGCAGGTATCCTCCCCCAAAAAAGCAGATGTTTTTGCCGAAAACCGGCGCCACGGTGATTGGGAATTCAAATATCCTGCCCTGGGAGGTAGTTACCCAATGCGGGTCGAATTGATCGGTCTTTATCCCCCCTTCAAAACGGGCGGCGGGAAAGACGGAAGAATCGAATGAATAGCCTTTTTCAATAAGCTTGTCGAAAAACCAGGGGGAGCTATCCGTATAGGAAAAACCGGGGCTGCGGAAGCCCAACACCTCATTTCCGCAGATATCTTCCAAAAGCTTCTTGCTCGTCTCCAAATCCTGGGCGAATTCTTCGGGAGCCATTTCATACACATGCTTGTGGTTCATCCCGTGGGAGGCGACCTCATGGCCGCGGCGCGAGATTTCCCTGACCAGGTCAGGATGCCTCCGCGCGACGTAGCCAAGGACGAAGCAGGTGGACTTCACTTTGTATTCATCCAGGATATCCAGAAGGACCTGGGTGTTTTTCTCAACGCGGGTCGGCAGCGCGTCCCATTGCGCCAGTTTTGGGACGTGTTCTCCTTCCACGGTATGGAAATAGTCTTCCACATCTATTGTAAAAAGTGCTTGCATTTCAGCTCCTTACGGGGAACGGCACCGACATCTGCCCTTCTCCGTATTCTAAGGCACGCCAAAGCGCGAAAGACAGGATAAGACGCTTTGGCAGTCTGCTCAGGGTATAACAATACTGTTTTGTGTCAATGTTTTTTTCGGGGATATGCTGTTTCCGGTGATGGGGTATGGGCGGCTGCTTGTTTCTGGTTCACGCAGATATACGCGGATAAAAGGCGCGGATGAGCGCGGATTGGGGTTAAGGGGTTCTGTTTCGGGACTGGCTGCTTGTTTCTAAAAGACTGGATCCCGGGTCAAGCATGCGCTTGCCCGGGATGACACAGCTTTATAGTCTGGTAGAGCTTGTTTCGGGGGCTCCTTTCCACCATTTCACCATTCCACCTTTCCACCTTCAAAGACCGCGTTCTATTTCTTTTCACCACCCCACCACGACATCACGACACCACGCAGTCCTGTCTGGATACCGCTCTCCTTTGCTGCTACTGGATTTGGGGGTATCATCCTTAGGTATGTGGTTGCGAAGTTAAGGATGACCCCAGGTAAATCCCAGGAAATCTACAGGATGCAAAGGGGAGCGATAGCAGCGCGCCCCCGGGAACTAAGGAAAGAAAGCCCGGTTTAGAAGGAGCTTTCCAGACGCGCCAGATCCACCGCTTCGGCGATGGCGATCATAAGTCCGGCGTCGCCGATGCCGTGGGCTTCCACGATCACGGAAATCTTCTCTCCCACCTGGATGGAGAGGGTGCCGGATTCTTCGTCCGGGTCAAACTCCTGGGTGCCGGTGTAGCCTTTGACGCGGATGGTTTTGGCGCCGCTGCCCACGGACAGGCCGCCAAACATGGAGGCAATGCCGCCCAAAAGGCCGCCAGCCTGTCCCAGCACGCCGCCGCTGGAGATGGTGAGGTTAAGCTCGGCGTCGTCCCTGCTGTATTTGGCGGTAGCGATGATGGAATTGGCGCTGCCCAGGATCGCGCCAGCCGAGCCGAGGGCTTTCGCGTTCTTTTCTTCCAGCCTGAATCCGGCAGGTGCTTCCGGGATGAAGGGCAGAAGCTGTTCAGCCAGGATCTCGGCGATCTTGGTCTGGGCATAATCGATCTCGTTCTGGGCTCCGGCAAAGTCGTCCTTGCCCAGCATGATTTTTGCGTTGTCGAGGCTTTGGATAGCCTCTTCCTTCGCGCCCGCGGAAAGCATCGCCGCCGCCATAAGCAGCAGCATTGCCGTGGCAATTATCTTTTTCATGGTAAACTCCTTGAAGCAGTTACGGCAAGGTTGAAACTTTTCCCGTTTATGTCAAGGAAAAAGTCTGCTTTTCCGCTGTCCCGCCTCCTCCCGGAGGATTTGCAATCAGGGAAAGTTGATCTGGATATTCTTGACCGCGGGATACTTCTCCAGATGCTCGCGAATCTCCTGCGCCACGTTTTCGCGCCACTGGTCGAAGCTCATCATATTCATGTCGATCAGCACATTGCCATCGTCAAAGCCCACATATTTGACCATCTTGAGGGAGACGATGTCCTCCCCCACCTGGGGATAGATGATCTTTTTTAGCTCTTCAATGATGGTTTCCTTGCCGAAATCCGGCACTTCCTTGAGGCCGTGGGCGATCTCATAGTTGGAGATGGCGGTCTGCACGGTGTCCGCCGCCAGCACGGAGCAGTGCACCTTGACCGGAGGCAGGCCGTCCAGGGCTTCCATTGCATCCCGCCAGGTGACCTTTTTCGCCTCCTCCAGGGTCTTGCCCTTGATGAGGTCGGTGATGATCGAGGCGGTGGCGATGTTTGAGGCGCAGCCGTAGGAAAGGAAGCTAACATCCTCAATGACGAGGGTATCGGGGTTGATCTTGAGATAGATGGTCACCTGGTCGCCGCAGGAGGGCGAGCCTTCGGTGGCCACTGCGTCAGGGTTTTCCATCTGCCCGACGTTGTGGGGGCGCATGAAGTGGTCGAGCACTTTTTGTGAATATTGCATTTATCTCTCCTCGGGATGGGTTGACTTGTAGAGCGGGCTGCGGGAGCGGAGTTCGGCCGTGATCTCCGCGAGTTTTTCAACCACGAAGTCCACCTCTTCCCTGGTGTTGTAGCGGGAAAGGGTAAACTTCATGGAGCCGTGGGATTGCACGTGGTTCTTGCCCATCGCCAGCAACACGTAGCTCGGTTTGAGTCCTTGCGAAGCGCAGGCGGAACCGGTGGCGACGGTGATGCCGTTCAAATCCAGCATCATGGTGACGGCCTCGCCTTCGATGTAGGCGATGGAGACGTTGATGTTGTGGCAGGCGCGCCCTTCCCCGCGGGGGCCGTTGAGTTCGATCTCGGGAATCCTGGCTTCCAACTGCTCCAGCAGATAATCCGAAAGCCCGCGCAAGTGCCTGATCCCGCCTTCCAGATCGGCAAAAGTAAGCTCCACAGCTTTTGCGAAGCCCGCCATGAGGGCGATCCCGATGCCTCCCGGTTGCAGGCCGTCGATGCGTTTCACGCCGTGGATGATCTGCTCCAGCTTGGTGCCGTGCTTCACATAGAGGGCTCCGATGCCCTGGGGGCCGTGGATTTTGTGGGCGGAGACGCTGAGGGTGTCCACATCCAGTTCCTTCACATCGAGGGGCAGCTTGCCATAGGCCTGGCAGGCGTCGGCATGGAAGTGTATTTTGTGGCCGGCGGCGCGCAGGACGTCGCGGTATTCCCGCATGGGCTGGATGGTGCCCACCACATGGTTCACGATGGTGGTCATGAAGAGCACGGTGTCATCCCGGATGGCGTCCTTGAGCTGTTGGGGACTGACCCGGCCCTGGGCGTCCGGTTCAAGGTAACTGACCTCAAAACCGATCTTTTCCAGAAAGGCGGCGTTGGTGAGCAGGTCGGGATAATCCACCACGGAACAGATCACGTGCCGTCCCCGCACCGCGCGGGACAGGGTGACGCCCTTGATGGAGATGTTGTTGGCGAGGGTGCCTCCGGAGGTGAAGTGCAGTTCGTCCGGGGAGGCGTTGAGGGAATCCGCCACAGTCTGTTTGAAGGAAGCGACCGCCTCTGCGGTGCTTTCGCCCGTACTGATGAAGGAAGCTGGAAACCAGAACCCATCCGTGAGATAGGTCTTCATCTCCACCAAAACCTCCGGCGCGGGGGCCGTGGTAATGCAGTTGTCCATGTAGATATTGCCAGATTTCATTTATGTTGCTCCATGATAGATTTTACCGATCTCTGCCAGGGTGTAGCTGTTCAGCAGCCTGCGCTGGCGGGTGGCGATCTCGTCGAACAGACCGCCCAGGCGGCAGCTTTCCCCCCGGCAATAGGGGCCGCTTTTGCCGCATTCCATCTCGTGGTTCGAGTCGTCCACGGCGCGCATCACGTCGTAGAGGGTGATCTTGTGTGAGGGGCGGGACAGGGTGTAACCGCCCTTGGAACCCTGGCTGCTTTCGATGATGCCGGCGTTTTTCATGGCTCCCAAGAGATGCTCCACATACTTCTTGGGCAGATTCTGCCGCGCGCAGATCGCTTGGGCGGAGAGTGACCCGCCGCCGTCTCCGGTCAGCTCCAGCAGGGCTCGCAAAGCGTATTCGGTCTTGGTTGAAACAGCCATCTTAAACATCCTTGACAGTCATTGTGTAATATATAGTAACTTACTATGCTATTTCGCCAAGCAAAATCTTGGAACCCGAAGCGGGGGATTGACAGAAACCGCACTCCGCAGAAAAGTAGTCCACAGGTGCGAGATGATCAAGGTAAACAAACTCAGCTTTTCCTACGGAACTGACCTGGTGCTGCGGGATTTGGACCTGCACCTGCCCGAAGCTGCCATGACGGTGATGGTGGGGCCAAACGGAGCGGGAAAATCCACTCTGATCTACGCGCTTTTGGGTTTCCTGAAGGCGCAGGGGGGCAGCGTGTCCCTCTTCGGCAAGGCCCTGCACCTCTACAAACGCTCCGAGCTTGCCAAATTGATCGCCTTCGTGCCCCAGGAGACCAGCTTCCAGTTCGATTACAGCGTGAGGGACATCGTGCTGATGGGGCGCTATCCCTACCAGGGGCTGATGCAAACCTGGCTGCCCGCCGACCATCGCGTGGTGGACGGCATCCTGGAACAGCTCAGGCTGCAAGGCCTGGCGCATAGATATTATTCCCAACTGAGCGGCGGGGAAAAGCAGAGGGTGCTGATCGCCCGTGCCCTGGCCCAGGACACCCGCTATATATTTTTGGACGAAACCCTCTCACAACTGGACATCAACCACCAGGTGGAGATCATGCTGCTGCTGGTGGATATCGTCCGCCAAAGCCGCAAAGGCATCCTGCTGATCTCCCACAACCTCAATCTGGGGGCGAACTTTGCAGACCAGATGGTCTTTCTGGGCGGAGGACGCGTTTTGGGGCAGGGCGAGCCCGGCGAGATGATGCGCCCCGAAAAGCTGCGCGAGCTCTTCGGACTTGATCTGCAGGTGGCCATGAACCCCGTCAGCGGCAGGCCTAACCTGCTCTATCCCGGACAGATATGAAAATGAAAAAAATCCTCTGTTGCCTGGCGTTTGCCGTCCTGATCGCGCTGCCTCTGTGGGCGGCCCGTGATCTGCCGGACGGAGCGCGGAACATGATCTACGGCCAGGTGCGTGACGAAAGCGGAAAGGCACTGGAAGGCGCCGTGGTCACGGATGGCAGGCAGACCGTGTTCAGCGCCGCGGATGGCTCATACACCCTTCTGGACGGCGGGGAATGGATCACGGTGAGCAGGGTTGGCTACAAGGAACAGAGGTTCCGCCATCCCAGGCTCCGCGTCTGGCAGCGGGACGTCATCCTGCAGGCGGCTCCGATCGTGCTGCCCACGGTGAAGGTGACCGAGACCAGCCTGGATCCCTTTTCCCAGGCGGCAGACCTGCTGCGCATCCCGGTGGATGAGGAACGCAGCTATCTGAGCACGGTGGATTTGCTTTCCAGTTCCACAGCCTTGCGCAGTTCAGACACCCCCCTCAAAGGCGAAAGCCAGAGGATTTCGATCCTGGGCAACCTCGCCCGCCACACCCTGATCATGCTGGACGGCGTGCCCCTCAACCCCCACGGAGAGGCCTACGACCTTTCCCTGCTTGATCCCGCATCGATAGAGTCGGTGGAGGTGATCAAGAACAACGCTTCCGCCTATGGCGGAGGATCGGCAATCGGCGGCATCGTGCGCATCCGCAGCAAACAAGGCAGCCAGACCGGCGAGGATGAAGGCAGCCTCGGGGTGGAACTGGGTTCCTTCGGCTATGCCAAAAGCTCCTTTGGCTTCCTGAGCTCCCACGGAGACTGGCATCTGCGCCTCAACCTGAGTGAATTCACCGCCCGCAACGATTTCACCTATGACCTGCGCAACTGGTGGGCCGCGGACAGCACCGCCAAGCGCGAAAACAACGCCAAACGCCAAAGTTCCGTATCCGCTGCGGCCAGTTGGCAGACCAGCGGGACGCTGCTGGCGCTGCAAACAAGCTATGAAGACTTCCACCGCGAACTGCCCGGCACGGTGAACTTTCTGGAAATCTACCGCTATGCCTGGCTGGATGGCTACTCCAGCCAGAACCGCGCCAGCCTCGAGGCCAAGGCCGGGCCGGTCAGCCTGCAGGGCATCGCCTGGCTGAACCTGAACAACTCCGTCTATGACAACACCCGGGCGCCCATCCCGTTCTTCCTCAACCGATACCGCCAGAAGATGAACAGCAGGGGACTGCGCGCCACTGCCTCAATGGAAAGGGAACTCAAACCCTTCTGGCGGCTTTCCGGCTCGCTGGCCGCGGAAACCGGACGCAACAGCTATCAGAACCTCAACCTGCTGCTCCAGAGCCAGGATCTGAAGCACCGCTCCCGCTTCTCCAACCTCAGCCTGAGAGTGGGCTCCAATCTGGATGCCGGAACCTTCTCCCTATCCCAGGCCGCCGCTTTGCGCTATGACCATGCGGGAAAGGAAGACCGCCTCTCCTGGAGGCTGGAGGCCGACCTCAAGCGTTTCGGAATGGTGGAAAGCACGCTGGGCGGCACTTTGGGCACCTCTTTCTCCCTGCCCTCGCCCTATGACCTTTACTGGAAGGGCGATTCGCAAGCCTTGGGCAACCCGGCGCTCAAAAGCGAACTCTCCAAAGGCTGGCAGCTCTGGCTGCAAAACCGCTATGGCCCCCTCAGCCTGAAAGCCGCCTGGCATCAGAACGACATCAAAAACCTCATCCAATGGCGGCAAATCCAGATGAACGGCAACGTCTGGAAACCCTTCAATATCGGCCGCGCCAGCATCCGCAACCTTGAACTGGAATCCAGCCTGCAAGTGGCGAAGTGGCTGGCACTGAGCGCTTCCGCACTGCGCACCAAAGCACTCGACCTCAGCACCCTGCCCGCTTCCCGCGCCCCCAAGCTGATGTACACCCCGGAACTGAGCTATGCCCTGAACCTCGATCTGAACTGGAAAAACCTCGGCTTCTGGAGCAAATACAGCTTCACGGGAAAGCAGTGGCTCACCCCGGACAACCTCGCCACCCCCCTGAATTCCTATGACCTGCTTGATATGGGCGTCACCTGGTCATTCGACTGGCAGAATTTCCGCCTCAGCCCCCACTTCAGCGTGCGCAACGTCCTGGACAAACAGTATGAGGTGTATGCCTATGTGCCACAGCCGGGTATCGCTTTTTACGGGGGATTGAGCCTGAAGCTCGGCCACTGAGCCATCACGCCAAAAGCTCAAATTGTTATTGACAGTTTGTCGAAACGCAATTATTGGCTACACAAATCCTGTTAATCTCAAGATTACATACAGAAAAGGAGACAAGAATGAAGACTAAAGTTAGCCTCTTGATAGTGTTCGCACTATTCCTGTTCGCCGGGCTTCAAGCCCAGTCAAAGGGTGCGCTGATTGGCGGCCTGAATCTTGCCAATTTCAGCGGGAAAGACATTGAAGACATCGAAGACTCTGGTTTCGACGTGAATAACAAGATGGGAGCCCATGTGGGCATCATCGGAACAGTGCCGCTTTCCAAGGTATTTGACCTCCGTGGGGAGCTCGCTTTGAGCATGAACGGATCGAAAACCCAATTAAAAGATGTCTATACCTATACTCAAAGCATGTTTGTAGCCCAGCTTCCGGTATCAATCATTTTCAACATTCCACTCCCAAAAAGCAAAATCATACCTTATGTGGGAGCCGGACCATCCCTGGGTATGCCCGTTTATTCCCATTGGTATTTGGATGACAAAGTGTTGCCCGACGATGACGGCGAATATGATGAAGACGAGTTATCAAAGTTCCTGATTGGGTATCAGGTCAATGTCGGCATCAGCTACAACGATTTACTGTTTGAGATGAGGCTCGATAACAGCATAACCCCTGTGTTCGATGATAAGCATTCGGACGAAACCTTTTACAGCAACATGAAACTGCTGCTGGGCTATCGTTTCTAACTGGCCAACTTGAAGGGTGCCTTTGACGAGGCACCCTTTTCTTGTTACTTATCCGGAAATCAGGGCATCCCGGAGCTGGAGGTAAATACTGTCTTTCCCGCTCTGATTCAGGCTTAACCGCTTCCCACCATACTTGCTCCAGACAGAATAACACGCTTACCTTTCCGATATTCCTTCATAGCGCCCTCCCTTGCTGCTACAGCGTTTGGTGCCATCATCCTTAGGTCATCCTTATAAATTATAAGGATGACCTAAGGAAGACACCGGTTTGGCTGCCTCGCGCGCGCGAGGGCAAACCGGGGCGGAACACGCCGACCCCCGGGCGCGGATGTATCCGCTCCGCTTTAAAGTGCCAAAGCAAAAGCCCGGAGCGATGTCCGGGCTTATTGATAAATCACTATTGGTTTACTTTTTGGGGAAGAAGATCTGCAAACCAGCCATCAATTGCAGTTTGCTGTACTCGTTGTCAGAATCCCATTCGGTTTCAACGTTTGCTACTTCAAGAGAGCCTTTGGCTTTGCCAATGCCCATTCTGTAGTTCAGGCCAAAATCGGCATACACATTACTTGCCAGAGGCAGCACATAGCCGATTTTGGGTGTGATATACATGGCGGAAGCGCTATACTTTTCTTCGACTTTACTCACTTCTTCTTTAGTGCTAAAGGATTCATAATTGAAACCCAGACCGCCGTAGAAGTTAAGGAAGAAATACCTGGCGCCAAGGCCGATGCCCAGGCTGGTGGCGCTGTAATCGTAACCATCACTCGATTGTGAAGCCGTGCCAACGTTCAGCAATAAATCCACAGCCAGGTTGTCGATCACGAAATAGCCGATTTGGGGGGCAACTACGATGCTTGTCGTGGCATCGTCATCTGAATCGCTTTTTTCTGAGGAGATGGCCACATAGCCACCGGGATTGATGGTTCCCTGGTTGAAAGCGCTCAGCGCTCCAACCGCGAATACTGCCAGAAGAATAAGAACTATTTTTCTCATGTAACTACCTCCAGTAGGTTTTTATTCAATATAACCCCGCAATGACCTCTTGTCAAGTAATATCTGCCTCGCCCGCTTTTGACAGAGGGAATTTTACCGGGCATAATCGGGCTTAAACACGCTTACCTGCGGCGTTTCCCGATTGGCTCCCTTATCCGGGCTAAACTGGAGCCCGCGAATATTCCCCTTGACTTCAGCCGACCCGTTTCCCATCTTGTCCATATCATTTACTGAGCGAGGAACCATGCTGATCAAAGACCTGCTGAACCATATCGAGACCTTCGCCCCGCTGGCCCTGGCCCTGGACTGGGATAACGTGGGCCTGTTGCTGGGCGACCGCTCCGCCACGGTGAACAAAGCCCTGGTGACCCTGGATGTGACCCCAAACGCGGTGGATAAAGCCATTGAGCGCGGCTGCGACCTGATCGTCTCCCACCATCCCCTGATCTTCCGTCCCCTCAAAAACCTTACCGATCCCCTGCTGCTAAAGCTTGCCGCGCGAGGAATCGCCGTGATCTGCCTGCATACCAACCTGGATGTGGCGCCCTACGGCGTCAACCACGCCCTGGCGGATACCCTTGGGCTGCAGGTTACGGGCAGGCTCAGCCCGGAAACGGGAAACCGGTGGCAGCACATCTCGGTGACCGTGCCCCCCGCAAAAGCCGAGGACGTGGCGCGGGCTGCCTTTGCGGCGGGAGCGGGAAGGATCGGCAACTACAGCTCTTGTTCCACCCGCCATCCCATAACGGGCACCTTCCTGCCGGAACAAGGGGCACGCCCCCAGCACGAACAGCCGGACGCGCAGGGCCTCAGCCGGGTGGAAGAGGTCGAACTGGAGTTCATGGCGGACAGCCTCTGCCTGCCCCGGGTGCTGCAAGCCATCCGCGCCGCGCATCCCTATGAGACCCCCGCCCTCTACCACTTCCCGGTTGCCAACGCCAATCCCGCCTACGGGCTGGGACTGTTGGGCGAATTTGTTCCCCGCCTCAGCCTGGGTGAAATCCGCGACCTGGTTTCAGATAGACTCGCCTGCCCCGCGCCCCGCCTCTGGACTGCGGGTCTTGAGCTGGCAGCCCCGGTGGGAACGGTGGCCATCTGCGGCGGTTCCGGCGGGTCACTCCTGAACGACGCGCAACGCCAGGCGGAACTCTTCATCAGCGGGGATTTGAGCTATCACAGCCTGCTGGACTCCCGCATCCCCCTCATCGACGCCGGGCATTTCCACACGGAGTATCCCGTGCTGGGCTATCTGCAGAAGCAGTTGCGGAGCCAGGGGCTGGAGGCCATCATCCTGCCGCGGGAAGAGCACGAGTATAGCAGATTCTGTTTTTGAAGCCCCTTTCCACACGAATCTGACGGCAATATCCGCCGTGCGTGCCGGAAGCCCCGAAACTAAATACTTGACACTACAGCCAGTTGAAAAATTCTGGCGATCTGAAGAAAAATCTGTAAAGGAGAATCGATGAAAACCCTTACACCGAGCCCCAGTGACATCCAGCGCGCCTGGTATGTCATTGATGCCACGGGTTTGCCCTTGGGACGCCTTTCCACAAAGGTCGCATCCATCCTCTGCGGAAAGAACAAGCCCTATTACGTGCGCAACATCGACACCGGCGACTTTGTCGTGGTCATCAATGCCGAAAAAGTGCGCGTAACCGGTTTGAAAAGCCTGCAGAAGATCTATAAGACCTTCAGCGGCTACCCCAGCGGTCTCAAGGAAATCCCGTATCAAAGGATGTTGGAAAAGCATCCCACCCAAATCATCGAACACGCCGTCCGCGGCATGATGCCCAAAACCGTGCTGGGCGACGCGATGTTCAAAAAACTTAAAGTCTATGCCGGCAGCGAGCATCCCCATGCCGCCCAAAAGCCGGTGGAACTCAAGCTCAAGGAGAATTAAAAGTATGCAAACTTACGATGCCGTTGGCAGAAGGAAAAATGCCGTGGCCCGCGTCCGGATCGCCCCGGGCACCGGAAAGCGCATCATCAACAAGGTTCAGATGAAGAAATACCTGCAGCGCGAGACCCTGGAAATGGTGGTCGAGCAGCCCTTGCAGGAGCTTGGACTGAGCGAAAACTTCGACGTCTATGTCAACGTTTCCGGCGGTGGACTTAGCGGTCAGGCCGGCGCAATCCGGCATGGCATTTCCCGCGCCTTGCTGGAGTATGACGAAAACCTGAAACCCACCCTCAAAGCCCGTGGCTTCCTCACCCGCGACTCCCGCATGGTGGAGCGTAAAAAGAGCGGAAGACCGAAAGCCAGAAAGAGATTCCAGTTCTCCAAACGTTAATCCTCTGGGTTTTGGGGAGGCCGGCGCGCCTCCCCGGATGACAATGAGAAAGCAACCAATCAACCAAGAAAAAACCCCGACGGGAGTTGCGAGGCGGTGGGAAGAAAGCTTCCCTGAATTGCGTATATCCCGCTGGGGAAATGTAACCGTATCTACTTAAGGAGAAATAATGTCCGTAGTTTCGATGAAACAATTGCTCGAAGCTGGCGTCCATTTTGGTCATCAGACCTTCAAATGGAATCCCAAGATGAAGAAGTATATCTTCATCAAACGCAATGGCATCCATATCATTGATCTCAAACAGACCGTGGACGCGATCAATGAGGCCTATCAGTTTGTCAAAGAAGTTGCCAACCGGCAGGAATACATCCTCTTTGTGGGCACCAAAAAACAAGCCCAGGCAGCGATCAAGGAAACCGCCGAAAAAGCCGGCGTGTTCTACGTCAATCAGCGCTGGTACGGCGGCATGCTCACCAACATGGCCACCATCCGCCAGAGCATCGAAAAAATGAAGTATTACGAAGATATCGTCGCCGACGGCACGATCAACAACTACACCAAGCTGGAACAGCAAAAGATGAAACGCACCCACGACAAGATCGAGTTCTCGCTGGGCGGCATCCGCGACATGGACGCCCCCCCGGCAGCCATCTTTATCGTGGACACCGACCATGAAGCGATCGCCGTGCACGAAGCCCGCATCCTGGGCATCCCGATCATCGCCATGGTCGATACCAACTGCGATCCAGACCTGGTGGACTATGTGATCCCCGCCAACGACGACGCCACCCGGGCCATCCACCTGATCTCTGAAATCATGGCCAACGCCGTGCTCGAAGGCAAGAGCCTCGCCACCGAAGGCACCGATAACGCAACGGAAGAAAGCGAGGAAGCTGCCGCCCCCGTGGTGGAAGAAGCCGAACTCGCCGCCGCTCCCGAGGAGCAACCCGCCGCGGAAGAGCCTGCGGAAGAGCCCGTCGTAGAACAATAACAACATCTTAAAGGGGAAGGGCCGTAAAACCCTTCCCCGACCAATAATTCTGATACTACAAGGAGATAAAAATGGCAGAGATTAGCGCAAGCATGGTAAAAGAACTGCGCGAGAGAACGGCAGCCGGCATGATGGAGTGCCGCAAAGCGCTGGTGGAAACCAATGGCGACATGGAAGCCGCCATCAAGTATCTGCGCGAACGCGGAATTTCCAAGGCCGAAGGCAAGGCCCTGCGCGCGACCAAAGAAGGAATCATCTTTTCCTATATACATTTCAACGGCAAGCTCGGCGTGATGCTGGAACTCAACTGCGAGAGCGACTTCGTGGCCCGCACCGATGAGTTCAGGCAACTGGCTGAAGAGCTGGCCCTGCAGATCGCAGCCACCAGCCCCCTGGCCATCAGCGCCGAGGGCATCGACCCCGCCATCATCGAGCGTGAAAAAGAAATCGCCCGCAACAAAGCCATCAACGAAGGCAAAAAGCCCGAACTGATCGACAAGATCGTGGAAGGAAACATCAAAAAGTTCTGCTCCGAGCATTCCCTGCTGGAACAGGAACTGGTGAGCGAAGCCAAGCGCACCGTCAAAGACCTGCTCACCGACGCGATCGCCAAGACCGGCGAAAACATCCAGATCGCGCGCTTCGTGCGCTATGCCCTGGGCGGAGAATAAAGAACCCCACGGGAGCCTGACATGACCTACGAGCCCGAAAAGATTCACAGCGTGATGCTCAAGCTGAGCGGCGAAGCCCTCGCCGGCAGCCGGGGTTTCGGCTATGATGACGACGTGATCGACACCCTCACCGAGGAAATCATCAGCCTCAAACGCCTGGGCTACAGCCTGGCCATCGTTTTGGGCGGAGGAAACATCTTCCGCGGCGGCACCTGGAAAAACAAGAGCCTCAACCGCGTGACCCTGGACGAAATCGGCATGCTGGCCACAGTGCAAAACGCCCTCTACCTGTCTGAAATCCTGAAAGCCAAAAACTATCCCTCGGAGGTCTTTTCCAGCCAAAACCTGGATCGCATCTGCAGCCACTACTCGCCCCGCAAGGCCTCCCTGGCCCTGGCGGCGGGAAAGATCTGCTTCCTCAGCGGGGGAACCGGCAATCCCTTTTTCACCACCGATACGGCAGCCGTGCTGAGAGCCGTAGAGCTAAGGCTCGACCTGGTGCTCAAGGGCACCAACGTGGACGGCCTTTACAGCTCCGATCCCCGCAAGGACAGCAAGGCAAAGCTCATCAGCTCCGCCAGCTACGACGACTGCCTGGAGCAAAAGCTGGGTGTGATGGATATGACCGCCTTCGCCCTGGCACGGGATAACAGCCTGCCCATCAAGATCTTCAACGTCAGCAAGCCGGGAACGCTCTGCGAAGCGGTCACAAGCGCCGGCTGCGGGTCATACATCCATCCCTAAAGCGCCTTAAAGGCAAAGAGAGAAAATCATGGAAGAAATCAAGAACACGTCCAGCGATAAAATGCAAAAGTCCTTCGAATCACTGCTGCACCAATATTCCAAGGTGCGCACCGGCCGCGCCAGCGCGTCTGTTCTGGACGACATCCGGATCAACTACTACGGACAACCCACGCCAGTGAAGCAGCTTTGCAACATCTCGATCCCCGAGCCCCGCACCATCGTGATCCAGCCCTGGGACAAGACCACCCTGGCAGATATCGAAAAGGCGATCCTGGCAGCTAATCTGGGCATTACCCCGGAAAACGACGGCAACGTGATCCGCCTGCCCTTCCAGCCTCTCACCGAGGACAAGCGCAAGGATATCGTCAAAAGCCTCAAAAAGATGGCTGAAGAAGCCCGCGTGGCCGTCCGCAACATCCGCCGCGACGCCAACGACCAGCTAAAGAAGATGGAAAAGGCCGGAGAGATCAGCGAAGACGAAGAAAAGAAACAGCTCAAAGACGTGCAGGACATCACCGATGAATGGATCAACAAGATCGATGAGGTGGAAAAAAGCAAGGAAAAGGAAATCCTGGAAGTCTGAGCAAACACCCATAAAGTTAAAAGCCCGACCTTTGAGGCCGGGCTTTTTTCTTGTCCGCGGCCAGCGCGGAAAACAGGCATCAACAAAACAAGATGATGCTAAATGACCTCTACTTCACAAATCCTATTTAATGATGGTCATTTTACGGGTCTGCCGGAACTTGCCGGCTTCCATGCGCAAAAGATACACGCCACTCGCCAGCTTCTCTCCCTCATCCGAGCAGCCATCCCACACCAGGGTGTGGTTGCCGGCCTGGAAGAGCGAATTGGCAAGGGTCTTGACCTTCTGTCCCTTGATGTTATAGACGTTCAGTTCCGCCCGGGCGGCTTTCGCCAGGCTGAACTTGATGCTGGTGCTGGGGTTGAAGGGGTTGGGATGGTTGCCCAGGAGCGCAAAAGCGGGAGGCGTGGCCAGGTTGTCCTGCGCGGCTACCTCCACGCCAAACCAGTCCATCAGATCGGCAAAGAAGGCCGCGCTCTGCTGCGGATTGTTCAGTTGGGAGTAATCGAAGCTAAAGTAGAAAGCCTTGTAGATGGGCAATTCCACCGCAGTGGCGCAGGCTCCGCCATACAGGTAGGCCTGTCCGTCGATGGGCCCGTCTTCAAAGGTGAAGGCGTTCACGGCACCGATCTCGGGATACGGCATCTCGTCCGCATACCAGTCCGGGCAGGTTTCATAGCGGAAGATGCAGTCCGGGCTGTTGGCATAGACGGAGTATTCCACTCCGGGCACGCCGATGGGAGACGCGGGGCGGCAGAGGATGGTGCCGTCCACATAGGTAAATACGTCCGGTCCTGCCAGCCCGTTGGTTCCTCCTCCCCCGCCCGTCGGCGCGTACCATGTGCGGAGGTAGCCGTTGAGGAGCTTCGTTTGGGGATAATCGTTGTGATGCCCGTGCTGTCCCGACGCCCATCCGTCTGAGGCGAGGAACAGGTTTTTGGGCGCGGATACCGTTCCCTGATCCAGAAAGTCCATCAGTGCACTGGCAAAGGTCTCTCCCTTGACCCCCGATCCTCCGGTGGAAGCATAGGCCAGGATGGTTTTGTAGGAGGCAGGGAAGCTGTAGCTGTCATACTCTTCCCAGTTGTAGGTATCGTATGTGATGTTGAGTGAATCCAGCCTGGCCTGATAGAGGGGAAGCTCCACCCGCTGATAGTCCTGCGAACCGCTGTAGGCCAGCAGGACTTCGCAGTTGTTGCCGGGCAGGAGCTGGAAAGAAAAGTATTCGCCGGGGGCGTCCGCGGGCAGGTAGCCGGTATTGCCAAGGCTGTCCTGTGCCCGGATATAGTATTTGAGGGTGTTTCCCGCGGTCTGGGGCGGCAGGTTGAAGCTATAGTTGTTCACGCCGGAAGGGGTTCCCGCCACGCTGCTCCATGTTTCGGAAGTGCTATAATACACTTCCACCTGAGCCAGAGGGCTTACATCCAGCACCCGGGCTTCCAGTTCCAGGTCGGTATTAAAGGTGTTACCCAGAGCCGTGTGGGTGATCAGGGGCGGCTGCTCGTCGGGTCCGCTATAGAAGCGCACCGCGAGTCCGTCAAAGAGCAGGTTTCCGGGAGGCTCCACGCCCACATACTGGCTATTTTGCACTATCTCGCGCAGGTAGCAGAGGCCGATGTCTGCGCTGGCATTTTGCAGCGCCACCGTGCTGCTGCGGCCGTTGTCGTGGGGGACGTTGGAACCTGTCTGCCCCGTGGCGGTGCTGAGGTATTGCATGACAATCTCGCCGGATTCGTGCAGGATCACCTCAAAATCCAGCAGGGAGGTGGCTCCGCTGCCTGCCGCGAAGCGCAGGTTGTGCCATTGGATCACCGTGTAGCGGTCGGGGCTGGCGCCGAAGGTCTGAAAATAGATGTCTCCCGTGCCCTGCTCCACAAAGAGATCATCCCAATAGACCGCGATAAGGCCTGGCATCGCCGCAAAGCCCGGAATGGGATACACATAGTTGAATATATTGCCGTCACTGTCCCAACCATTACCGGGAAACTCCTCATACCAGTTGTTCGGCTCCAGCAGAATCTCGCCGTTGGTATCCACGTAGGCGCTGGTATAGACGTTGCCATAGAAGGGGAAAGCGAAACCCAGGGGGATAGGCTCGCTGAAGTTGTCGTCTCCGCTCCATTGATCGACCCCATACATCACGGTGGAGGCACCGGTGGCGCTGATGTCGATCCAGTCGAAGGCTGGGCCGTTCTCCGCCGTGCTGTCTATATAGCGGTAGCCAAAGGCGTCGGGGCCGCCCTGGCTGACGCGCAGGATCACCTCGAAAGACCGGGAGATGCTGTTGTTGTCCAGGACCTCGTCTTCCAGATCGAGCAGGTAAGTGATGCTATAATTTCCCTCCACTCCCAGGCTGACAGGCGGGAAGCTCAGATCTTCGGACTCTGCCGGCTGCAACTGGGCGGCATGGTAAAGCTCCTCGCTGCTGATGGTCTGTCCCGCGTTATCCGTGATGGTCATTAGCAGCCGCACCTGGTTGTCCCAGACGCTCTGGCCGTTATTGTAAATCCGCACGCTGGGGGTGAATGGCGAACCCAAAAAGGCCGCCGCTCCGGGAGAGAGGATGTCCGTCAAAGCCAGATCCACCGTGGGCGGGGGATTCACGATCACCTGCACGTTGTCCGAGGCGGTCTGCCCGCTGATCAAATCCTGCAGGGTGAAATGGACGGTCTCCGTGCCCGCCCAATTTGGCGATGAGAAGGTCACCGTCTGTCCCTGGGCTGCCACCTCAACATGCTCGGTTGGCTGCCAGGACAGGCTGGTATTGGACAGCTCTGTCGCCACGATAAAGGGAGTGAAATCCACCTCCAGGCTCTCCCCTTGGTTAAAGGTAAAGCTTTCCGGCAGATTCAGTTCCGGCGTGATCACCTGAGACTGGCCGACACGCACGTCATCCACCAGGATGCCATAGTTCTCACACTCCCAGAAGAAACCGATGTAGATGGACTGCCCCGCGTAGGCGGAAAGGTTGTGGCTGAACTGCTGGTAGGTGGTGCCCAGTTCCTGCAGGTTGAGGATTTGCGTGGTGAAGTTGCCGATGGCGGTGCCGGTGGTGGATACGAACACCTTCAGGTTTTCGGTGCTTATCCAGCTACGGGTCCAGAAGACGAGTGAGTCTCCGGCGTTCACATTGACCTGTGGGGTGATGAGCCAATCCGCGTTCTGATTGGGTAAATAGTTGTCCACAAAGGCAACCCTGCTCCCCGAATGGGCGTGGCTGGGGTCGTGGATATTGCGCCAGGTCATGCCGTCCCCGTCGTCGTGGATGGTCCAGCCGGCGGGCAGGGTGGTGATACCCTCAAAATCTTCGTCGATGTGCCACTGCCCAAAGGCCGGCAGCAGGCAGGCCAGCAGCAGCAGGATAAGGGCTGTTCTTTTCATGGTTTCCTCCTTTAATTGAAGCTGAGCAGCGGATTTTCGCTCTGGACAAACCACTCGTGCGCGCCGCCTTCCCCGAAGGCGTGTTGCAGGTGCTGCCCGACCAGTTTGTGGAGCTGCGTATGATATTGAATTACCCGCAAGTTACGCATCATGTTCACTATCCTTTGGAAAGATTTTATGCACGAGAACCATTTTAAATACCAATGCGAAATTAGCCAAGAACTTTTTACCGCTTTCCGGTGCCGGACGGTGAAATGTTATAATTTGCTGTCTTTTCCGTGCCGAAAGACGGGCTGAAAAGGGATGGTATAATTACGCTTTCCATTATCATAAATGGCTCTCTTTCACTCACGCATGAAATCCATTTGAGCCCAAAAGTCTGGTGGTGATTTGCAGCCAGTCAAGGCTCAATGAACTCCATGCTGGCTCGTAGTTTGGAGTTCAAACCGGCAATATGGGTTTCATACTTATGCCAGTCTCAAAGCCGGTTTGGACTCCAAACAATCCTAAAAGACTGGATCCCGGGTCAAGCGGTTCACGCAGATTTACGCGGATTGGTCTTATGAATGGCGCGATTGCTTCTGGGTCTGGTGCTTGTTTTTGGGCTTCAAAAGACTGGATCACGGGTCGCAGCCCGTGATGACACGGCAAATAGTCTGACGTAGTCTGTTTCGGGGGAACCTTTCCACCATTCCACCTTTCCACCTTTCCACTTCAAAAGCACCTTTCCACTCATCGTAGCACCTATATATTATGGGAGGGGATGGGCCTCATTTGCATTCCCCTCTCCGGCGTGAGTCATCCTTAGGTCATCCTTATAAATTATAAGGTTGACCTAAGGATGACCCCAGTTTGACGCCAGGTTGCAAATGAGGGCCAGAGGACGCAATTCACTGAAGGATGGAATGTTTAGCGGAAAGCAAAGCCAGAATCCGGCAAACAGCTATTTGGCGGGACGGCAAAGCTCCGGCATTGACAAAATAAAGCATTTAATAAACCGTGTTTTCTTAGAGAAGTAATTGATAATGAAGAATCGTAACATCCACGTATTGGAAGAGATGCCCGTTTCCCGGGCGATAATTTACATGGCCCTGCCCAGCGTGCTCAGCATGCTGGTGAACATCCTTTACAACCTCACCGACACATTTTTCATCGG
This sequence comes from Candidatus Cloacimonadota bacterium, assembly GCA_035450685.1. GTDB lineage: Bacteria > Cloacimonadota > Cloacimonadia > Cloacimonadales > Cloacimonadaceae > Syntrophosphaera. The sequence continues at coordinate 23,397 of DAOTNF010000009.1, forward strand.
CAAGCTCAACGATCCGGTGCAAGTGGCGGCGGTGTCCATCTCCATGCCGCTGTTCGGTTTTCAGATGGCCATCGCCGGCATCTTCGGAGCAGGCGGCGCCAGCTATCTTTCGCGCCTATTGGGACGCAAGGACTTCAAACAAGCCCGCGAGACAACCACCACCGCCATCTTCAGCGTGCTGCTGGCGTCCATCGTGGTCGCCATCGGCGGCATCCTGTTCATACCCACCTTTTTGCGTTTAGCCGGAGCCAGCGGCGATATCTTTCCCTATGCCACGCGGTATCTTACCATCATCCTGCTGGGCAGTCCCTTCGTGATGCTCAAGTTTGCCATGGTGCAGCTTGTCCGCGCGGAAGGCTCCGCCCGCCAGGCGATGTTCGGGCTGATCATCGGCACCGGGGTCAACATCCTGCTCGATCCGCTCTTCATCTTCGTATTCAACATGGGCGTGACCGGCGCGGCCGTTGCCACCGTGATCGGCCAGGGGCTGGCCATGCTTTATTACGTGTTTTATTACCGGGGGAAAAATAGCCTTGCCAGGCCTTCACTGAAGTATCTGCACCTGCGCCGCGAGATCTACCAGCAGATTCTCTTTATCGGGCTTCCCGCCTCGCTGGGGCAGATCATGATGAACGTGGGCAACACCATCTCCTACAATCTCGCCTCGGCGTATGGAGACAGCGTGGTGGCTTCGCTGGGAGTGGCGTCCAGGGTGTTTTCCATCCCCATTTTCGTGTTCATTGGCACCTCGATCGGGGTGCAGGCGCTGATCGGCTTCAACTACGGGGCGCGCAACTTTGCCCGCATGAAGCTGGTGATCCGCCGGGCGGTGTTCATCGCCCTCTCTTTGAGCGTGTTTTTCACCCTGCTGTTCGCCCTGTTCCCCAGGCAACTGATCGGCACCTTTATCAAGGATGAAGGCATCATGGACATCGGCACCATGATCCTGGAAGCCTATGTGTTTGCCATCCCCTTCGCCGCGGTGGGCATGATCATGGCCAACAGCCTGCAGGCCATGGGCAAGGCCCTGCCCGCCTTCATCGTCTCGCTGTCGCGCCAGGGCATCATCTACATCCCCCTGCTCTTTTTGCTGAACAAGTATTTCGGCTTTGAAGGCCTGATTTTCGCCATGCCCACGGCGGACGCGCTCACCACCATGATCTCGTCCAGCATGGTCTTTTTCATCCTCAGAGGGATCAAACACAAAGAGCCGGCGCCCGGCATCCCCGAACCCATGCCCGTCCCGGCGGACATGGCCTGACAGATTGTTCTTGACACAGGCCGCCCTTCTGATTTTTGAGCTTTAAGCAATTATAGGAAAGGAGAACCGCCCATATGCTGAATGTTTCTATCGCACCAGATGGTAAAAAATATCCCCTGCCGACCGAGCAGGAAAACGAAAAGGAACGCGAGATCCTCAAGCAGATAACCGCCGAGCAGCGCAAGCTGGGGCGCAAGATCGTCGCCGTTCAGGGCTTGGGATTTGTGGGTTGTGTGATGGCTACCGTGGTTGCAGACGCCACCGACAAGGACGGGAATCCCTATTACTTTGTGCATGGCCACCAGCGCGCCTCCAAGCGCTCGTATTGGAAAGTTCCGGTGATCAATTCCGGCGTTCCGCCCGTGGCTTCATCCGATCCGGAAGTTCCCCAGATCTTCCACCGCACCGTGGTGGAGAAAAAGAACTTCCGCGCCACCAGCGAAGAATCGGTCTATGGCCTGGTTGACGTGGTGGTGGTGGATATCCAGCTTGATGCCACCAAACCTTCCTTTGGCGAAGCCGAGAAAGGCTATTGCGACCTGCTGGCCTTCCGCGAAGGCATCCGCACGCTGGGACAGCATATCCGCCCCGACTGCCTCGTATTGGTGGAGACCACCGTTCCCCCTGGAACCTGCGAGAAAGTGGTGAAACCTATTCTGGAAGAGGAATTTACCAAGCGCGGCATCGACATCGCCGCCAATCCGCCCTTGGTGGCGCACTCCTACGAGCGCGTGATGCCGGGCGCGAAATATGTGGCCTCCATCCGCGATTTCTGGAGGGTCTTCTCCGGCGTGAACGAGAAAAGCATCGAGCTTTGCCGGGAATTCCTCAGCAACTGCCTGAATGTGGAAGAATACCCCCTCACCCAACTGGACAGCACCAACGCCTCCGAACTGGCAAAAACCATGGAAAATACCTACCGCGCTGTGAACATCGCCCTGACCCTGGAATGGGCGAGTTTCGCGGAACAGATCGGAGTGGATATATTCAAAGTGCGCGAAGCCATCCGTAAACGCAAGGGCACCCACGACAACCTGCTGCGTCCCAGCCTGGGCGTGGGCGGCTATTGCCTCACCAAAGACCCCGTGCTCGCCAACTGGGCGATGCAGACCCTCTTTGGCCTGGAAGGCAGCCTGGAAATGGCCATCCGCAGCGTCAACATCAACGACACCATGCCCCTGCACACCATCGAGATCATCAAGCGCGAATTTGAAAGCCTGAGCAACCTCAAGGTGGCAGTGCTGGGAGTTTCGTATCTGGAAAACGTGGGCGACACCCGCCACTCCCCCTCCAAGACCCTGGTGGAGTTCCTGCGCAAAGAGTTTGCCACCGCCCTCACCCACGACCCCTATGTGGAAGCCTGGCCGGAGCTTGACGAATCAAAAGTGGAAAGCGACCTCAATGCCGTGCTGCCAGGGGCGGATGTGGTGATCTTTGCCGTTGGCCACGATCAATACAAGGGACTCAAACCGGCGGAAGTAGTCGCCATGTGCGGCACCAAACCGCTCATCGTGGACTGCTCGAACTTCCTTTCCGACGCGACTATCGCAGAATACAAGAAACTTGGTTGCAAGGTTCGCGGCGTCGGCAAGGGCCATATCGTCTGATAATCCAAAAGACTATAGATGAAGAAAGGCGGGAACTTCCCGCCTTTTTTTGTGTCCAAAACAGGGAAGGAGGGAAAACGCGGGCGCGAATCCCTGAAAAGGTTTTCTAAAGAGGGGTGGTGATTATCCTGAAGCCGGAATTTGGACACAAAAAAACGGGCATCATTCGATACCCGTTTTTTAAGGACTGCGCTATAATTATAGATCAGCGATGCTTATTTCGTAGCGTCTTGGACTGGTTCGGCAACCGGCTCGGCTTGGTCGGGGTTCACGGTGTCAGTAGCGAGGGTGTCCACGACTTCTTCTACCGGCGTGGTCTCTTCGACAACTTCTTCCTTGGTGCCGCAAGCGGCGAGGGCAAGCATGCCAATCAGCATAATAGCGAGTAACGCGATTAATGTAGCTTTCTTCATTTTGATTCCTCCATTTTAGAAATCATATTTTTGGTTTGGTTTTTCTTCCTTTTTCGGCGATTTACAGCCTCGCCGGGGCATTTTTGCCAGAGAGCTCAACAGGGCTGAAACCCTTTAGCAGACTCCCTCACAGTCCTTAGTCACACCTATGTACTGACTTGTTTAGTCCAATATTATTAGGTGTTGTTTTTCTGGCAAGTTATTTTTTTTAGAATGAGGTGTCCAGACCCGCGTGGATCATCCCCGAGGTGAAGGAAGGAAAAGCTTTGTCCCTGAATCCCAGGCCATATTCTATGCTCAGGACGCCCAGCCGGGAGCCCACCTTGATCCCCAGGCCTGGGGCAAAGAGCCTGGCGTCCAGTTCGTCCCCGCCCCGCATCAAGACCCCGTGATCGTAAAAGAGATAGAGCCTGCTGTTCGCCGCCAGCCGCCAGCGCAGTTCCAGATTGCCCCAACCCAGCCGCCAACTGCTGAACTCCTCCTCCCGGTAGCCCCGCAGCGAGTTGTAACCCCCCATGCCATACTGCAGATAGGCGGAGCTGTCTTCCTCCGCCAGGCTGCGCAGGTGCGCTCCCGCGGCCAGAACCCAGCGTTTCCCCAGGTTCAGAAAGTGGGTGTGATCCGCCTCCAGGGCGTTGCTCCAGCGCGAGGGCGAATGCAGCCGCCTGACGCGGTAGGCGATCTGGCTGCTGGAACCCCGGGAGGGATTGAGCGGATTGTCGCTGCTGTCCTGAATCCAAAATGCGCCCACGCTCCAGTTTGAGGATTTGCTGATCTGCATGGGCCTGCCGCTGCCGGGCGAGATGCTTTCCGTGCCCAGGCTGATCCCATAGCGTTGAAAGCCCTGGTAGGAATAGATGTCCGCCGCCACCCGGGAGCGGATCCAGACGCTGTCCTGCTCGGTGCGGTGCAGGGTGAGATCGCCCGCCAGGGGCAGATTGGCTGGCCCGGACTCGTGATAGCTAAACTCCAGCAGGCTGTTGAGGGCGGATTTTTGCCAGCGCAGGGCCAGCGCGCGATCGGTGCCCCAGAGGTTGAGGAAGCGCAGGTTGAGCCTTCCGGTCAGTTCCGTCTTGTCTTTGATCCGGTTGAAGCCCGCCACTCCCTCCAGATAGGTCATGCGGCCTTCCTCAACGCTGATCAGCAGGCTGGCGGCATCCACCGGCTCCACGCTGCAGGCGTTGATATAGCTCTTGCGCAGGATGTTTTGCCGCGCGGCCTCCAGCATTTCCGGAGTGATGGTGCCAGCCCGTTCCAGGCCTGCCAGGCGGATAAGGGTGCGCTCGCGGGTGTATCTGTTGCCCCGGAAATGGTATTTTTCCAGGCGGAATGGCCGCCCTTCCTCCACTCCGATATAGGCCTCCAGCCCGCCATCAAGAGTCAGCGAATCCAGCTCCACCGCCGCAAACAGATAGCCCTGGCGCAGATATTCCTGCAGGACGCGCCGCATCAGGGCGGGAATCTGCCCCAGCGTTAGCCTCTGCTCCGGGGAAAGCAGCAACAGAGCGCGCAGTTTGGCGGGGGTAAGGAGTTTCAATCCGTTGAAATGGATGCCCACATCCCCGGCTGGCATCACCTCATCCAGCCGGAAAGCCAGTTCCAGAGTATCCTGATCCAGAGGGACAAGCTCCGGGGACTGGATGCTCACAAAGGGATGCCCCTGCCGCTGCAGCCAGGCCTGCATGCCCTCGATGCCCGCATTGACGACCGCCGCGTCGTATTCCCCGCCCGTGGCCAGGCCCGCGGCTTTCAGCAGGGCGTCGCGGTCCAGTTCAAAATTTGCCTCCACGCTGATCTTTCCCACCCGCAAGCCGCAGAGGCAGCCCCAGATGAGCAGCAGGGCAAGGCAAAGGCTGGTTCTGGCCACCCGCGGCCCCTATTCCCGGTCCGCCTTCAAAACCGCCAGGAAAGCCTCCTGCGGCACAGTCACCGAACCGATCTCCTTCATCTTCTTCTTGCCTTCCTTCTGCTTTTCCAGCAGCTTGCGCTTGCGCGAAACGTCACCGCCGTAACACTTTGCCAGCACATCCTTACGCATGGCGTTGACCGTGCTCCGGGCGATGATGGTGCCCCCGATCGCCGCCTGCAGCGCTATCTTGAAGAGATGCCGGGGGATCACCTCGGCGAGGGTGTCGGTCACGCTCTTGCCCCAGTTGTGTGCTTTGTCTTTGTGGCAGATAAAGCTCATGGCATCCACCTTTTCGCCGTTGATCAGGATGTCCACCTTCACCACCTGCGAGGGGCGGAATTCCTTGAACGCATAGTCCAGGGAGGCATAGCCGCGGCTAACGGTCTTGAGCTTGTCGTAAAAGTCGAAGATGATCTCGATGAGGGGCATCTCATAGTGCAGCGCCACCCTTTTTTCATCGATGTATTGGATGTCTTTCTGGATGCCGCGCCGTTCCTGCGCCAGTTTCATGATGTTGCCGATGTAATCCGTGGGAACGATGATCTCGGTGTCCATGAATGGTTCCTGCACGCTTTCAATGTAGATGGGATCGGGAAAATCGACCGGGTTGTTGACCGTGATGTCCTCGCCGTTTTTGAGCCGGATGAGGAAGCGCACGCTGGGCGTCGTGGCGATGATGGGGATGTTATATTCCCGCAGCAGGCGCTCTTTGACGATCTCCAGATGCAGCATGCCCAGGAACCCGCAGCGGAAGCCATAGCCAAGCGCCATGGAGTTTTCCTTTTCATAGATCAGGGAAGCGTCGTTGAGCTTGAGTTTGGCGATGGAATCCACCAGGTTCTCATAGTCCTCGCCATTGATGGGAAAGATGCCGGAATAGACCATCGGCTTGGGTTCCATGAAGCCGGGCAGTGATTCCTCGCAGCCGCCTTTGGCGAGGGTGATGGTGTCGCCCACGCGGGCATCCGCCACTTCCTTGATATTGGCGATGATATAGCCCGCCTCGCCGGTGGTTAGTTTATTCTGGGGAGAAAACTTCAGCTCCAGGTGCCCGATCTCCTCGATCTCATACTCCTTGCCGGTGGAAAACAGCTTGATGCGGTCGCCCTTGTTCAGCGATCCCTCAAAGAGCCGCACCAGCACCACCACGCCGCGGTACATGTCAAAATAGGAGTCGAAGATCAGTGCCTGGGGCGGGGCGTCCACCTTCCCCTGCGGGGCGGGAAGCCTCTCCACCACAGCGTCCAGCAACTCCGTGACCCCCTGTCCGGATTTCGCGCTAACTCTCAGGATGTCTTCCGCCGCGCAGCCCATGATCTCCATCAGATCGTGTTCCGAGCCATCGATATCCGCCTTGGGAAGATCGATCTTATTGAGCACGGGCAGTATCTCCAGATTGTTTTCCAGAGCCAGATAGAGGTTGCTCATGGTCTGGGCCTCGATGCCCTGGGAAGCGTCCACCAGCAGAATTGCGCCCTCGCAGGAAGCCAGCGCGCGGGACACCTCATAGGAAAAGTCCACGTGCCCGGGGGTGTCGATCAGGTTGAGCACATATTCCTGCCCCTTATATTTATGCACCATGCGGACCGCGTGGCTCTTGATGGTGATGCCTTTTTCCCGCTCCAGATCCATGCTGTCCAGCACCTGAGCCACATCCACCCGTCCCACCACGTTGGTGCTTTCCAGAAAACGGTCTGCCAGCGTGGATTTGCCGTGGTCGATATGGGCGATAATGCAGAAGTTGCGTATATGTTCTTGTTTCATTGTATATCCTTGTCGGTCAACTGCTTGAATAGTCGGGAAACCTGGTTCCTTCCCAGTTTGACCGATTAGTGCCTTAAAATGCCAAACTCCGCTTTTGTCAATCTTTTAGTGTCGGACTGCGGCAAAGTGTCAGTTTTTTCGGATCATAACCTCTGAAAGGAAGAGCCGACCCTTTTAGAAGATCATCCGCACATCTAAACTTCCCTGGATAAAATGCCAAACAGGGCAGTGTTTACATAATAGTTGGAGCGCACGATTTTCTGTTTTTTTAGGAGGCCGTCAGCGCAGAGGGCATCCAGATACTTCGTGGCCGTGTGGCGGCTGACCCCCAGATCACGCATGATAAACTCTATCTTTGTATAAGGATGCGAAAACAGATTGTTGATCAGAGCCTGTGAATAAAATTTATGTTTGGCGCGTATCCGCCGCTCATACTCCTGGAGCGCCGTTCTGATCTCTCCGATCATGGCAATCGTTTGTTTGGAAGTGTCTTCCACCGCCTGCAACATGAAAAGTATCCACGGTTCCCAGGCGCCCTCGTCTCTGACTTTTTGCAGCAGGTGATAGTAGTTTGCCTTATTCTTTACTATGTATCTGCTCAGATAAAGCACAGGAATATCCATGAGCCCGGACAGCACCAGATAAAGAACATTGATAATGCGCCCCGTGCGGCCATTCCCATCGTAGAAGGGATGGATGCTTTCAAACTGGTAGTGTATTACCGCCATCCTCACAAGAGGATCGATATCAGTCTCATCATCGTTTATATACTGCTCAAGATTTGCCATCAGTTCCACTATTTCCCGGGGGTCCTGGGGCGGCACATAGACTGTTTCTCCGGTCTGTTCATTCTTCAGTTCCGTGCCTGGCAGTTTGCGCAATCCTGAGCGGTGCTTCACCATCTCCGCCTGTATCTCGATAATGTGGTTTGTGGTGAGCATTCCAGTTTTTTCCACCAGGTCGTAGCCTACCCGGAGGGCGGAGGCGTAATGGCTTACTTCTTTGGCCGCAACGCTCAACGCGTAGTCCGGGAACAAACCTTCGCGATAAAGATCATCGTGGGTGGTGATTATGTTTTCGATTGCCGAGCTGTCTTTTGCTTCCTGCAAGGAGAGTGTATTGATTAGAATAAGCTGATTGGGAATGGTGGCCGTAATCCCCTTGAGTTCAGCCAGATAGCGATGCGCGGAAGCAGCCTTGCGCAGGATTTGTCTGGTCTCCAGTTCGATATCCGGAGGTAACTTATCGATGGCTTTTTGCATTATGGTATCCTCAGCACCGGCTCATAGTTTTCAGACAGACAAACTGACATGTCCAGAAAAGCGGCACTTTCTCTACACATAATAGGCTATATGTCCAAAAAAGCAAGATATTTTGGACACGTGACAGGGAATATGTCCAACAATGTTACAATAATTCCACGGGTTGCTTTCAGGTTCATCACTCATATTCTTTCACCATTCAAATAATTTCTGCCTGCCTTCCTCGATTTCCGTCATACCGCCCTCCCTTGCTGCTACAGCGTTTGGAGCCATCAACCTTAGGTCATCCTTATAAATTATAAGGTTGACCCCAGGAAGACCCACGCCGGAGAGGGGAATGCAAATGAGGCCCATCCCCTCCCATAATATATAGGTGCTACGATTAGACGTGGAAAGGTGCTTTTGAGGTGGAAAGGTGGAAAGGTGGAATGGTGGAAAGGTTCCCCCGTAACAAGTCTACCAGGCCATATACTGTGTCATCCCGGGCAAGCGCATGCTTGACCCGGGATCCAGTGCCTTGGGGTGGCAAAGTCCGTTTGCCACAGAGACCGGAGGTCTCTTCCAAACAGGCAACTCCGTTGCCTCTGCCGAACAGACTTCGGCAGCCCAATACCGCGGCAATCCGCGCCTTTTATCCGCGTAAATCTGCGTGAACCACGTAAACCGCTATTCGTTCCGCGGAGCGGGGAGCATGATCACGCTCAGTTTATTGCGGTCGAAGGTCAGATACTTTTTGGCAGCTTTCGCCACGGCCTTGCGGTCGATCTTGTCCACCAGCGAGGGCATTGCGAGGAATCCTTCCAGGGGTTTCTTTTGCCAGACGCTGTTGTAGATCTGGTTTAGCCAGTAGTAATTGGTGCGCAGGTCTTCCTCCAAAGTCTTGGTGAGGGTGGCTTTGGTGGAGACCAGGTAGCGTTCATCGATATAGCCCGCCCTGATGCTGTCCAGGGTGGCGAAGATAGCCCGGTTAAGCTCTTCCACCCGGGCTGGCGAACAGGCCATCATGCTGGAGAAGGTGAGGCTGGGCTTGGGATAGCGTTCCTTGCCCGGCCAGGCATAGATCAGATAGACGCCGCTCAAATCCTCGCGGATGTTTTCGCGCAGCTTTTCATTGAGCACCAGGGTGAGGGCGTTGAGGTTCATATCGTTTTTGGGAGTGGCCTTGTAGCCGCAGTTGGTCACGTGGGAAACGAAGCTGCGGTCGCTTTCTCCCTTGCGGAAAAGCTCCAGTTTCTGGCCTTTGAACAATCTGACGCCGGCATCCACGATCCTGTCTTTGCGCCGGGCTTTGGGGAGGTTGGCCAGATAGCGGTTGGCGCAATCCAGCAGTTGCTGCTCGTCATAGTTGCCCACAAAGATGAAGGTGAAGTCGGAAAGGTCGGCAAAGCGGTCAAGATAGATCTGCTCCATACGCCGGAGGTCTATCCTGTCCAGGTCTTCCACCGTGATGGGGCGGCGATAGGGGCTGTGGCCGTACATGGCGGAACTGAGTTTGTCCCCAAAGACCTGCTGGGGGTCGAGTTCGCGGTTGGCGAGGCGGCTGCGGTAGCGCTGGATGAAGGACTCGAAGTCCTTCTGGTTGAAGCGGGCGTTGGTGGCGTACTGGTGGATAAGCTGAAACATCAGCTCCATGTCCTTGGGCGAGCACTGGCCGCTCATCCCCTCGGAGTAAAGCCCCAGGCTGATGCCGGCGCTTGCCACCTTGCCGGCGGTGGCTTTCTGCAGGGCCATGGCGTCAAACTTGCCAAATCCGGAATCGCGCACATAATCCGCCAGTAAGCGGGCAGCGGGGACATCCTCTGCAGGATACCGGGAATAGCCGCCGGGGCTGACAGCCTCAAAGAGCAGCTCATCGGCCTTGAAATCGGTCTTTTTCCCATAGACCACGATGCCGTTGGCGAGTTCCCATCTGCTGATGCCGGAACGGGGATAGTATTTTTCCTTTTTGAGGGGCAGGGGAGCGGGGATGGGATCCAGCAGGGGTTCGTCCAGAGCCACGTCCTCATAGGGTTCCAGTTCCAGTTCGCCCACCTCCGCGGCGATCTGCAGCAGACGCTGCTCATCCGGATATTGCAGGCCTTCCCTGGCAGGCGCGCCCAGGGCGATGACCATGTTGTTCTCGGGCACCAGTTCGCCCACCAGGCTGTTGACCGTGTCCAGATCGATGAGCTGGAGCAGCGCGCCAAGCAGTTCATATTCCTGTTGGGGGCTGAGCAGGGGACGCTGGTTGGCGATGCAGTCGATGATCTCCCAGGCAATGTCGCCGGATTCGCGGGTATCGCTGTCCGCCAGTTGGGATTCCGCGCCGCGCAGGAGGTCGAGTTTGGCGCGGTCAAGTTCGCTCGCCGTGAAGCCGTGGCGATGAACGCGTTCCGCCTCGGTGAGCATGGTGGTGAGGGCGGCCTCGGCCTTGCCTTCGCCAAACATGGAGATCAGCATGGATTGAGACATGGTGCGCAGGGCGGGGTATTCGTAGGAAAAGGCGAAGGAGAAGGGCGGATCGGCCTCTTTGCTCTTTTCTTCCAGGCGGGAGTTAAGCATGGTGTGGAAGAGGTTGCGGGCGGTTTCGTCAAAGTATTGGGGGATGGTCTGCACGCGGCGCACATCCTTTTGCCAGGAGACGGAGAGCAGGTTGCGGGGATATTCGGGATCGGTCGCCACCACGGCACGGGGCTGGGGATGGTCTGGAACCTCGAAATCCTGGCGCGGGCGGGGATCATCCCGTTTGGGGATGGGGCTAAAGAACTCCCGCACCAAAGCGAGCATATCCTGGGGGTCAAAATCGCCCACGATCACCACGCTCTGGAGGTCTGGCCGATACCAGTCATGGTAAAAGCGGCGTATGGTCTGAGGAGTGAAGGTGCTGAGCACCTCATAGGTGCCGATGGGGGCGCGTTCCGCGTAGCGCGATCCGGCAAAGACCACGGCGTTTTGGGCGTCCCGGATGCGGGTGCTGGCATCCTGTCCCATGCGCCATTCCTCGATGATCACTCCGCGTTCGCGTTCGATCTCGGCGGGGTCAAAACTCACCTGGGAAGCCATGTCGGACATGATCAGCAGACCCTTGCGCAGTTGCTCGCGGTTGGTTGTGGGCAGGCGGAAGGTGTAGGCGGTGAAGTCGTAGCTGGTCATGCCGTTGAGGCCGTTGTAATAACCCATGCCGATGGAGGAGAGGTATTCCACCATCTCGGTGCGGCCGAAGTGTTTGGTGCCGTTGAAGGCCATGTGTTCCGTGAAGTGCGCCAGGCCGCGCTGGTCTTCGTCTTCGTTCACGGAGCCAATATCCACATAGAGGCGCAGCTCGGCGATGCCTTCCGGGCGCGGGTTGCGCATGATGTAATAGCCGAGGCCGTTCTCGAGCTTGCCCGAGAGGAGATTGGGATCCTGCTCCAACTGGACGGGGATGTCCTGGGGGCGGGGAACGAGTTTGCCGGTAGCCTGCAGAAGCGTGAACAGCAGCAGGATCAGGATGAGCGGGATGAACTTTTTCATATAATGTTACTCCAGTGGAGATGTAATGTAATTTACGAGGAGCGGTCTTGGGCTATTGCCGCTTTCCCTTTTCCCCTTTTATTAGCCGTTGCGGGGGTCATTTAGTCATTTGCTGGGCGGATTGAGGGTGATCAGGAACATTTCGTCCACTCCCAGGATGTTGCTGGAGTCGCCATAGACCAACTCGGTGCCGTCCTCGAAGGTGATCCGGGCAATGTAGTAGAAGTTGTTGTTGGAGGTGGCGTAAGGCACGCGGTGATATCTGCTTTCGCCGGGAGCGATGCTGCCCAGATTGGTCTCAACATACTCCTCGCCGTTCTTGTTCTTTCTCAATTCGGCTCTGTGCACGGTCTGGTTGCTGTTGTTCACCACCTTGAAGCAGGCGCGGTTGGGGGTCAGATATCCGGTTCGCCGTTCCCCGGCTTCCATGGTGAATTCGCTGCTTTCCGTGGGACGCAGTTCGTCGTCTTCCTCATAGACCATCTGGTAGGTCTCGCCTTGCGCCCAAAGCTCCACTTCGCGCGTCACGTTGCTGTTGAAGATGTGTTCACGGTCTGTGGAGAACTTGAAGGTGTGGGCTTCACCCGGGGCCAGTTCGATCTCGGGGCTGTCTTCCATGCGCACCCAGGCCAGGTGGCTGGTATCGTTCCTGACCCAATATTCCACTCCGGAGTCGCAGCCCGCCAGTATCAGCAGTGCCGCGAGAATCAGGATTATATATAAGCTTTTCATGGTTTCACCTCGTTTCTTTTGTTGATGCCAAGGTCGGTTTCCGCTCAGGATACGTCAAGAAGAAAGTTCTCAGAGGATATCCAGGATCAATTCTTCCCGGGGCAGGGGTTCGGGGGCAATCCGGTATGCGGCGCGGATCAGTTCCACCACGGAAGGCGCCTGGGCAGAGTCGTTGCAAAGCAGTTCGCCCAAGGGATCGCCAGCCCGCACGTAGTCTCCGATCTTGGGGATGAGCAGGGCTCCGGCGCCGTAGTCGATCTGGTCTGAAACCTTCATCCTTCCGGCTTTGACACGCACCAAGGCATAGCCGATGGCACGGCAATCGATGTGTTGGATGTAGCCGCTGTCCTGCGCAATGATCGGCAGTTTGCAACTGGCTGTCCCCATCAGGCTGTAATCCTGGAGGACGCGGGGATTTCCGCCCTGGGCGATGATGATCTCCTCCAGCTTTTGCAGGGCTTTGCCGCTGGAGACCGCGCCGTCTATGAGTTTGGCTGCTTCCCCGGAGTCGGAGGCCAGGCCGGAGCTAAGCAGAAGTTGCGAAACCAGTTCAGTGGTGAGCAGTTTGGTGTCCGGCAGGGGATTGCCTTTCAGGTATTCGATGGCCTCGACCATCTCCAGGCCGTTGCCTACCGCCAGTCCCAGGGGGGAATTCATGTTCGAGAACACCACCCTGACCTTCTGGCCAAAACTCTCTCCGGTGGAGACCAGCAAGGCAGCCAGTTCACGGGCATGCCCGAGGTCAGGCATGAAGGCTCCGCTGCCAACTTTGAGGTCGATCACCAGATGCCTGCTGCCTTCGGCGATCTTTTTGCTCATGATGCTGGCGGTGATGAGGCCGGGGCTTTCCACCGTGGCGGTCACATCCCGCAGTGCGTAGATGCGGCGGTCGGCAGGCACCAGTTCGTCGGATTGACCCACCAGGGCGAAGCCGTGCTTCTCCACCAGGGCTTTGAACTCGTCAATGCCATACTGCACGCGGAAACCGGGGATGGATTCCAGCTTGTCCAGGGTGCCGCCCGTGTGCCCCAACCCGCGCCCGGAGATCATGGGCACGCTCAGTCCCAAGGCCGCCGCGATGGGGGCCAGCATCAGGCTGATCTTGTCGCCCACGCCGCCGGTGGAATGTTTGTCCGCCACCAGCAGATTAGCTGGAAAGGTCAGGCTGCTGCCGCTGTCGATATAGCTTTTGGTGAGCGCGGCGATCTCGGAGGCTTCCAGTCCCTGAAAGTAGATCGCCATCAGCAGGGCACTCATCTGATAGTCCGGAATCCTGCCTGCCATGAAGCCGCGGATGAACTGCGTGATCTCGCCCGGGGAAAGGGTCTGCCCCCTGCGTTTGGCGAGGATCAGCTCAACTGGATTGTAATTGCTCATAAAGAAAGTCCTTTAGCTGGCCACCAGCTTCTCGCGGATGTAGCCGCTGAAGATATCCATCACCCACACCACCAGGGCAATCAGCCACATGATGAGGCCCACGTTGCGCCAGGCAAGCATCTGCTGCTGCTGGTTGAGCGCCAGGCCGATGCCGCCTCCGCCCACGAAACCGACGATGGTCGCCATGCGCACGTTGATGTCCCAGCGGTAGATGGTGAACGCCAGATAGGGCGCCAGGATCTGGGGTGTGACGGCATAGCGCCAGACCTGCAGGGTGGAGGCTCCGGTGGCTTTGATGGCTTCCACCGGGCCGGGATCGATGTTTTCTATCTGTTCGGAATAAAGCTTGATCAGGGAGGCGATGGAATGAATCCACAGCGCCAGCATCCCGGCAAAAGGCCCGATGCCCACCCAGACGCAAAAAATGATCGCCCAGACGATCGCTTCGATGGAGCGGAAGACCGTGGACACGGTGCGGACAACGATGTAGGCGATCCTGCCCGGCAGGCTGCCATACATCAGGTTTTTGGCGGCGAAAAAGCTGAAAACGAAGGCGAAGGGGATGGCAAAGACCGTCGCCAGCAGCGCCAGATAGATGGTCTCCGTGAGGGCGGCCAGCATCGGCACCAATTCCTTGGGATTGGGATTAAATATGCCTTTCAGGATGTTCTGGGTGTTGGCTGCCTGGGTGAAAAAAGCAATTGGCTTCACCTCCACGATGATCCAGCCGACCACAAAGCTGATCAGGATGCCGAGGGCAGCCTCGATCTTCCAGAGCCTGCCCCGTTCACCGCTCGGAGAAAGGGCAAGTTTTCTTCCCAGGCTGTGGTCAAGGCGTCCGGTGAGCAACGCGACCAAAGCAGGCGCGCCCAGGATCGCCCAGGCGGGCACGGAAACTCCTCCCAGGCGCAACAGCAGCCAGGCTGTGCAGCCCAGGATATAGAGCCAGAACAGATATTCGATCGCCAGCGCTTTTAGATACTTCATGGGCGGTACCTTCCCCGCTCCGCGTTATCGGTCAAGGATTTTTTTGGGATTGTTTGGAGTTCGAGCCGGCAATATTGGTTTCGTGCTTATACCAGTCCCGAAGCCTGCCCGGACATCAAACGATCCACATAAGGCCGGATCATTGGTCAAGCGGTTCACGCAGATATGCGCGGATAAAAGGCGCAGATTGCCGCGGATTGGGCTGCCGAAGCATGTGGAACCGCGCTTCCAGCCGCTTTGTTTCTTTATTTGCTTGACACCTGCGGCATTTGGCGATTTTGGGTTATGTTCTTGCAAATATTTATTCTTGAGCCCGCTTTGAGGGTGGAGAATGAGGAAGATTATGGAGATCAGTAAAACTTACGAAGCAAAGCAGATCGAACAGAAATGGTATAAGTTCTGGGAAGAGGGCGGCTATTTCAGGCCCGCGGGTGATTCCGCCAAAGCGCCCTTCACCGTGCTTATCCCGCCGCCCAATGTGACCGGCATCCTGCACATGGGACACGTGCTCAACAACACCCTGCAGGATGTGGTGGTGCGCTTTCACCGCATGCTCGGCGAGCCTACCCTGTGGCTGCCCGGTGTTGACCATGCCGGCATCGCCACCCAGAACGTAGTGGAAAAAGAACTGGCCAAGGAAGGCAAAAACCGCCACCAGATCGGCCGCGAAGCCATGGTGGAACTGATCTGGAAATGGAAACAGGAAAAGGGCGACCGCATCATCAGCCAGCTTAAACTGCTTGGCGCATCCTGCGATTGGGACCGCCTGCGCTTCACGATGGACGAAATGCTCTCCCGCGCGGTCAAAGAGGTCTTCGTCTCCCTCTACAACGATGGACTGATCTACAAAGGAAAATACATTATCAACTGGTGCCCGCGCTGCGTGACCGCTTTGGCCAATGACGAGGTGGAACACGCCGATGAGTCGGGCAAGCTCTGGCACATCCGCTATCCCTTTGCCGACGGCGAGGGATACCTGATCGTCGCCACCACCCGCCCGGAAACCATGCTGGGCGACACCGCCGTGGCCGTGAATCCCAAAGACAAGCGTTACACGGACATCATCGGCCGCCAGATCGCCCTGCCCCTCACGGACAGGACGATTCCCGTGATCGCCGATGATTATGTTGATCTGGAGTTCGGCACCGGCTGCGTGAAGGTCACTCCCGCCCACGATCCCAACGACTTTGAGATCGGTCGCCGCCACGACCTGCCCCAAATCCTGGTGATGGACGAACATGGCGTGATGAACGCGGAGGCCGGAGCAGATTTTGACGGCATGGACCGCTACGCCTGCCGCACAAAGGTGGTGGAACTGCTGGAAAAGCAGGGACTGCTGGAAAAGATCGACAAGCACGAGCACGCCGTGGGACACTGCTACCGCTGCAATACGGTGATCGAGCCTTACCTTTCCGACCAGTGGTTTGTGAAGATGAAGCCCCTCTCCGAGCGCGCCATCGAGGTCGTGGAAAGCGGCGAGGTGCGCTTCCAGCCCGAGCGCTGGACCAAGGTCTATATGCACTGGATGAACAACATCCGCGACTGGTGCATCTCCCGCCAAATCTGGTGGGGACACCGCATCCCCGCCTATTACTGCGAGGACTGCGGGCAGATGATGGTGGCGGCGGATAAGCCCGCGCGCTGCACCGCCTGCCAAAGCAGCCAGTTGCGCCAGGATGAAGACGTGCTGGACACCTGGTTTTCCAGTTGGCTGTGGCCTTTCTCGACCCTCGGCTGGCCAGAGGAAACCGATGACCTGCAACGTTTTCTGCCCACCCAGGTGCTGATCACCGCTCCGGAAATCATCTACCTTTGGGTGGCACGCATGATCATGAGCACCCTGCACTTCAGGGGCGTCATCCCCTTCGACACCGTGCTGCTGCATGGCACCGTGCGTGACGACCTGGGGCGCAAGATGAGCAAATCGCTCGGTAACTCACCCGATCCCATCGACATCATCGACAAGGTGGGAGCCGACGCCCTACGCTTTTCCATGGTCTTCGGAACGCCCAAGGGCGCGGATGTGATCTACTCCGACTCCATCCTGGAAACCGGACGCAACTTTGCCAACAAGATCTGGAACGCCTTCCGCTTCATAATGATGAACCTGCCCGAGGATTACGTTCCCCTGCGCAAGGAAGAGCTCCGGCTTGAACTGGCAGACCGCTGGATCTACAGCCGCCTCAATGAAACCGCCCGCGACGCCGCGGAACACTACTCAAACCTGCGCCTCAACGACGCCGGGCAAAGCGTGTTCCAGTTCATCTGGGACGAATTCTGCTCCTGGTATATCGAGCTTTCCAAAGACCGCCTGCAGAGCGATGACCCCGCCATCCGCGGCACCGCGCTGTATATCCTGCTGGATGTGATGCAGACCTCGATGCGCCTGCTGCATCCCATCATGCCCTTCATCACCGAGGAAATCTGGCAGAGCATCCGCTCCATATTCCCGCAGCCGGAGGAAGCCCTCATTGTGGCGGCCTTCCCGGCCTGCGACACCGGCGCCATCGACCCGGACATCGCGGACGACATGGCCTTCATGCAGGAAGCCATCTCCGCGGTGCGCAACCTACGCAAGCAGCTCAACCTCAACCCCGGCGCCCGCGTCAACCTCGCCATCCGCGTGGCGGAAGACCGCCAGAAAGAACTTTTCGCGCGCTATGCCGCCTACTTCGCCAAACTCGCCAAGGTGGACGACCTGGATGTGGCGCGCGACCTTGCCAAGCCCCCGGCCTCGATAGCCGCCGTGGTGCGCAACGTGGAAATCTTCCTCCCCCTCAAGGGATTGGTGGACTTCGACGCCGAACGCGCCCGCCTCGCAAAGCAGATCGAAAAACTGGAAAAAGAACTGGCAGGCATCAATGCCAAGCTCAACAACCAGAACTTCCTGAACAACGCCAAAGCCGAGGTTGTGGAAAACGAACGCCAGCGCCTGGCGGAAACCGGCACAAAACTGTCCTTGACAAAAGACCTGCTTGCAGATTTAGAGTAACAAGATATTTGCCCTGAGTGGGGCTATAGCTCAGTTGGGAGAGCGGAACGTTCGCAATGTTCAGGCCAGGGGTTCGAATCCCCTTAGCTCCACCACTCCTTTTCCCGCCCTGCCACAGGGCGGTTTCTTTTTCCTGTCAGTTTTGGCGGGCAGGAAGATTGATGTCCGGGGCTGATTGGGGTGGTCTGTTTTTGGATCGGGTGTTCATTTGAGGCTTGAAAAGACTGGATCCTGGGTCACGCAAAGCTTGCCCGGGATGACACAGTATATAGTCTGGTGTGGTCTGTTTCGGGGCTTGGTGGTCGATCCTATACGGCGCTTCAGCGAGCGCAGATACAGTTGAGGCGGTCGCTAAACCGCCTCGTATTACTATTTCATTCTTTTACTTTCCAATATGTCCGCGCAGATCCTGTTATCCGCGTTCTATTTCACCGCCATCAGCTTCCCAGGATACCAAGCAGCACTCCCGCTGCCACGGCTGAGCCCACCACGCCAGCCACATTGGGTGCCATGGCGTGCATCAGCAGGTAGTTGGTGCGGTCGTAGCGCTGCCCCATCACCTGGGAAACCCTGGCACTGGCAGGAACCGCGGAAACCCCGGCGCTGCCGATGAGGGGATTGATCTTGTCCTTGACAAACAGGTTCATGAACTTGGCGAAAAGCACTCCGCCAGCGGTGGCGATGGAGAAGGACAGGGCGCCCAAAAAGAAGATGCCGAGCGAACGCGGGGTGAGGAAGACGTCCGCGGTGGTCTTGGCGCCCACGGTGAAGCCCACCAGCACGGTCACGATGTCGATCAGCGAAGTGCGGGCGGTAACAGCCAGGCGTTCGGTAACGCCGCTTTCCTTGATCAGATTGCCCAGGAAGAGCATCGCCAGCAGCACCACTCCGCCGGGAGCGATCAGGGAAGTGACCAGGAAAGCGATGATGGGGAAGAAGATGCGTTCCTTTTGGGTTACCTGGCGCGCGGGTTTCATGCGGATGAGGCGTTCTTTTTTAGTGGTGAGCAGGCGCATGATGGGCGGCTGGATCACGGGCACCAAAGACATGTAGGAATAGGCAGCCAAAGCGATGGGCCCCAACAGATGGGGAGCCAGTTTGGAAGCCAGAAAGATGGAGGTGGGGCCGTCCGCGCCGCCGATGATGCCGATCGAAGCGGCTTCCATCACGTCAAAACCGATCAGCAGCGCTCCGATGAAGGTGCCGAAGATGCCAATCTGCGCAGCCGCGCCCAGCAGGATCAGCTTGGGGTTGGCGATCAGGGTGGAAAAGTCCGTCATCGCCCCGATTCCAAGGAAGATGAGGGACGGATAGATGCCGGTTCCCACTCCAAAATAGAGATAGTTGAGCACCGAGCCTTCGCTCACCACGCCCAGTCCCTGCTCGAGCATGCCGGGGATGTTTCCCACCACGATGCCGAAGCCGATGGGCACCAGCAGCAGGGGTTCAAAGCCTTTAACAATGGCAAGAAAGATGAATATCGCGCCTGCCAGGATCATCAGGACATTTCCCCACGTTACGCTTACAAAGCCGGTTGTGTTCAGAATTTGCAGAAGTTCTTCCATGCCTTAGTTCTCCAACTCGATGAGGGAATCGCCTTCCTGCACGCTGTCGCCTTTGCGCACGTGAATCTTGCGCACCCTGCCAACCAGGTTGCTGTGGATTTCGCTTTCCATCTTCATGGCTTCCAGTATCACCACGGCCTGATCTTCCCGCACCATATCACCGATGCTGACCTTCACATCCACGATCACGCCGGGCAGCGGAGCGCGGACAACGCCGTCCTTAGCGGCCTGGGGGGCGGGAGTTGGGGCGGGTTGCGGACGCGCCGGCTTGGGGGCGGGTCTTTCTTTCACTTCAACGCCTTCCAGAGTCATCAGGAGGTCGCCTTCCTGCACCGGGGCACGTTCCTTCACATGTATTTTACCGATGGTGCAATCCAGCGGAGCCGCAATTTCGGATTCCATTTTCATGGCTTCCAGCACCAGGATGGTCTGTCCTTTCTTCACCGCCTCACCCTCTTTCACTTTGATGGAGGCGATCACGCCCGGCAGAGGGGCGCGCAGTTCGCCGCTGCCGCTGGCAAAGTCGCTGCTGAAAGCGGGAGCGAGGGGCACCGCCTGTTCCTGTTGGGGCAGCACCGGGGCTTTGGGCAACATATCGTCCTCGATCTGCACCAGATAGTCTGTTCCATTGATGTTGATGCGTGCCTGACTGCTTGTATATTCCACGATCTTGGCTTCATAGCGCTGGCCGCCGATGATCAGCTTGTAGGTCTTCATACTCTTTATCTCCTTTTGCGCAGGAAGCGCAGATTGGGCATGGAAAGCACCGCGCTGCTGTGCCACTGGTCAGCCCGTTGGCGGCGGAAGGTGAGCAGCAGTCTGCGTCGGTCTTCGATGTCTTGTTTATGCAGATGCAGCGCCGTGATGGCGGCCGCGATGATATCCATGTTCAGATCCTGGGGATGCGAGATCACTTTCCCCTGCTTGTCCGCCACAATGACCTGCTCCTGCTTCTTTTTAGGTTCTTTGTTCAGGCGCTTGAGCTGGCTGATGACCAGCGCGGTAATGGAAAGGGCGAAAAAGACAACCAAGACCCCAAAAACCGTGATAGTCAAACCATAGTTGAGCATTTCCGATCTGAACTTGCCGACAAATTCCTCCAGTTCCGCCGGCGTCTTGCCGAGGGCTTGCAGGGAGTTATTGTCGAAACGCTTGTCCGAAGAGGAAAGCCCCGCCCAGGCACGCAGTTTTTTCACCGGGACGCTTTTGATGGCTGCCACTTCGTCGAGGGTGCTCAGTTCGGTAAAGCCGTGGATGCTGTATTGCTGTGCCAGCAAGGCCTTGTAGCTGGTGATGCCCAGTTTGCGCAGGCTCATGCGATCCAGCACCGGGTTTTCCGGCTCGATGCCCAGATACCTTTTCCATTTGGGGATGTTTTCGATCTTCAGTTTTTCCGCCACCGTGGACAAGGCATCCCTGTCCTTGAAGCCATAGTCGGTGAGGATTTCGCTTTCCCTCAGTTGCAGCAGGCTGTCCGAAAGCGCCTGCACGCGCAGGGTCAGCTCTTCGGGGGAAAGCAGTTCCATTTCCTCCGCTTCTTCTGCCTGGGCTGTCAAAAGACAGGTCCCGAGCAGTAACAGTAGAGCCAAAATTATATTTCGCACCATGCCCGCGCTCCTAAAGGGGGATGTTCCCGTGCTTGCGGGGCGGGATGCTGTCTTTTTTGTTGGCCAGCATCTCCAGGGCGCGGATCAGCCTGAAGCGGGTGCGGGAGGGTTCGATGATGTCGTCGATGTAGCCGCGTTCGGCTGCGGCGTAGGGATTGGCGAACTTTTCGGCATACTCCGCCTCGCGTTCGAGCAGGGTCTGCTTGGGATCGGAGGAGTTCTGCGCCTCTTTGCGGAAGATCACTTCCACCGCGCTCTTGGCGCCCATCACAGCGATCTCGGCGCTCGGCCAGGCATAGACCAGGTCAGCCCGCATGTGGCGGCTGTTCATGACGCAATAGGCTCCGCCGTAGGCTTTACGCAGGATGACGGTGATCTTGGGAACGGTGGCTTCAGCGAAGGCATAGAGGAGCTTGGCGCCGTTGCGGATGATGCCGTTGTGTTCCTGGTTGGTGCCAGGCAGGAAGCCCGGGACGTCCTCCAGCACGATGAGCGGGATGTTGAAAGCGTCGCAAAAGCGGACGAAACGAGCGCCCTTGACCGAGGCGTCTATATCCAGCACTCCCGCCAGAACCTTGGGCTGGTTGGCCACGATGCCCACGGGGAAGCCGTTCAGACGGGCAAAGCCGGTAATGATGTTTTGGGCAAAGTTCATCATCACCTGCAGGAACTCGCCTTCATCCGCGATGGAGTGGATGACGTCCAGCATGTCGTAGGGCTTGTTCGGGTTTTCGGGAATGATGTCGTCCAGGATGTCGCAGGAGCGGTCCACCGGGTCGTGGGTGGGTTCGTAGGGCGGGTCTTCCATGTTGTTGGAAGGCAGGTAGCTAAGCAGCTTTTTGATGAGCAGGATGGTCTCTTCCTCGCTGTTGGTGATGAAGTGGGCCACGCCGCTCTTGCTGGAGTGCACGCCCGCGCCGCCCAGGTCTTCCGTGGTCACGGTCTCGTTGAGCACCGTTTTCACCACCTTGGGGCCGGTCACGAACATATAGCTGTTGCGCTTTTCCATGATCACAAAGTCCGTGATCGCGGGGGAATAGACCGCGCCACCGGCGCAGGGGCCGAGGATGGCGGAGATTTGGGGCACCACGCCGCTTGCCATCACGTTACGCCAGAAGATTTCGGCATAACCAGCCAGGGCGTCCACCCCTTCCTGGATGCGGGCTCCGCCGCTGTCGTTCAAACCGATCACCGGACAGCCGTTTTTGAGCGCCATGTCCATGATCTTACAAATCTTTTCCGCGTAGGTTTTGGAAAGCGAGCCGCCAAAGACGGTGAAATCCTGGGCGAAGATATAGACCAGGCGCTGGTTGATGGTGGCGCTGCCGGTTACAACGCCGTCGCCGGGGATGAGTTGCCCGTCCATGCCAAAGTTGGTGCAACGGTGAGTGACAAAGAGGTCAAACTCCTCAAAGCTGCCGGGGTCAACCAACAGCTCGATCCTTTCCCGGGCTGTGAGTTTGCCTTTTTCGTGCTGTTCCTGGATGCGTTTTTTGCCTCCGCCCAGAACCGCCTGATCGCGCTTCTGCCGCAGGCTGATGATCGCTTTGCTTGCTGTCATCTGCATATCCTTCCTGTCTTTATTTAACAAAATAACTGACATGCTAAGAGGATGGAACGGCGGCCGTTAGCGCCATCCCACCCAACCCTTGGGGGACAGATTATTTAACTGCGCTTTTTAGTAAAGCCCTATTATCCGTTCTGATGGGAATTCCAAGGGGAAAAAAGGATCATGCCCGCCTGGACGCCATTCTACCGCGGCGCGTAGCCAACTTTCAGCGGATAAATGCGTTGACAAAAGAAGCCCGTCCCATCAGGATGCGACCTGTGCCGCTGGCGCGGACAGATCCCTGAAAGAGGAGTTTATGAACGCGAAACAAGTGTGTGTTTTCCTTTGCCTGGCCCTGTTGGGAGGCCTGATCTCCCCCCTGGCTGCCACCCAGCCTTTCTGGAGCATGGAGCCCAGCACCCGCGAGATCGAACGGGCGGATTCTCTCACCGGATTTAACATCAGCAAATATGTGGTGAACCTGCAGATCAACGACCAAACCCGCTACATCCAGGGCAGCGTGACCGCCTTCGTTGACGCCCTGCAGAACCTTGACGGCATCGACTATGAACTGGAAGGCGATTCGCTGCATGTGGACGGCGTACTGGTGAATGGCCAGCCCGCAGCTTTCACCCACCAAAATGGCGTCATCCACATCCCGCTCTCGGTGTCGCAGGGAACATTCACCACCACGGTCAACTACTCCGGGGTCCCCAACCGCAGCCCCGCGCCCTACAACATAGGCATGATCTTCACCCCAAACTGCATCTACACCCTCTCCAACCCGGATGCCGGACGCTATTGGTGGCCCAGCTACGACCATCCCTGGAAAAAGGCCTGGGTGGACTGGCATATCACCGTGCGGGAAGACTGGCTGGTGGCAGCCAACGGAATCCGCACCGGCATCACGGACAACGGGAACGGCACCCGCACGCACCACTGGAGCTGCAACTCCAACGTAGCCACCTATGTGATGGGTTTCGCCGCGGGGCCATACATAGAGTTTTTGCAGCAGGCAGGCGACCTGCCCATCCAGAATTTCGTGAACCCCGGGCAACTCGCCAACGCCCAGGCGGACTTCGTCAACCTGCCGGAGATGATCTCCTTTTTCAGCGATACCTTCGGCCCCTATCCCTTCCAGAAATACGGGCACATGATCGTTCCCATGACGACCTACGCGGCGATGGAGCATCAGACCATGACCACCTTCGGCGCCGCCTACCTCACCGGCGACCGGCAGTATGAATCCATCGTGGCCCACGAGCTGGCGCACCAGTGGTATGGCAACCATGTGACCCCCATCACCATGCGCGAGGTGTGGCTCAAGGAAAGCTTCGCCACCTACTCCGAATTCCTCTGGGAAGCGCATCACGGGGGCTGGCAGGCTGGCTGTGACTACCTGCGTGACGAAATCCAGCAATACTACATCACTTGGGAAAACAATAACGGGCCCCACACCATCTTCAACCCGGAATACAACCTGATGTTCGCCCCGCCCACCTACCAGAAAAGCGCCTCAGTCCTGCACATGCTGCGCCTCAAGATGGGCAACGCCGCCTTCTTCCAGTTCATCCGCTCCATCCTCACCACCTATCCCAGGGGAAATATCAACACGGCGGAGTTCATCAGCCTCGCGGAACAGGCCTGCGGGCAGGACCTCAGCCAGTTTTTCCTCCAGTGGATCTACTCTCCCGGCATCCCCAACGCGGAACTGTCGGTATTCGCAAACCCCGCCGGAACCGCCAGGGTGCGCGCCTCCAGCAGCAGCCCCACCTCCACCCTCTTCGACCTGGACATCCCTTTGAGGATAGGAGGCTCCGCGCAACCGGATTCCGTGCTTGTGCGCGCCACACCCCAGGGCTGCGTCAGCTACTTCACTTACTCGCCGCAAAACGACATCTCTACCCTGGAAGTTGACCCCAACCACTGGCTGCTGCTGCGCCAATACACCGTCCACAGCCAGCAACTGGCCATGTGCCTGCCTTACGACCATGCCGTGGATGTTTCCTGGAACGCCTGGCCGGGGCCGGATCAGCTCTCCGGCTACCACGTCTACCGCCGTCAACTGCCTTCCGGTGAATGGGAGAGGATCACGGACTCTCCCGTGCAGGGGCTTTTTTACAGCGACCTGAACGTGGTCAACGGCCTCACCTATGAGTACCGGGTGAGCGCCGTGGACGCGGAAGGCTACCTCTCGCTGCCCTCAAACACATTGCAGGCCACTCCTCTGGACTTCCCCTTCGACCGCGGCTTTTTGGTGGTGGATGAGACCCGCGACGGCAACGGCGCCAATATCTCCCCCACGGATCAGATGGTGGACGACTTCTATGCCTACGTCCTGGGAGAATTCTGGCACGGCAACTGGGATCTGGCCAGCCAGGGCGCGCCTTCCCTGGAAACGCTCAGCCACCATCCCCTGGTGCTCTGGCACTGCGACGACTTCACCGACATGCAGCTCATCAACAACCTCAACACCCTGGGCAGCTACGTGCTCAGCGGCGGCAAGCTGATGATCTCTGGCTGGAAGTATCCCAGCCAGTTCGACACCGGCTTCCTCACCCGCTTTTTGCCGGGCATCCAGCCCCTGCTCAACAACAGCGCGGTCTTTATGTCCGCCCAATCCCCGACCTGGCCACACCTGCACCCCGACCCCGCCAAGCTGGCCACGCCCTGGAACGGCATGCTGCCCATGAGCTATGTGTTTTCCGGAGGCGGCCAAACCCTCTACACGGCGCAGATTTTCGGCGGCGGGCCAAATGACGGCCTGCCCGCGGCGATCCGGGTGGACAGCAACGGCAGCCTGGTCTTGCTGGGTTTTCCCCTCTATTTCATGCTACAGGATGAAGTCCGCGCCTTCCTCACCCAATACCTGCCTGTCCTGCATCCCTTGGTGGCGGCCGCAGACCCCCTCGCTCCGTGCCTGAAGCCCTCCCTCAGCAGCCAGCCCAATCCCTTCCGAAGCTCCGTTAAGATAAGCTGCGATCCCGGCAAGGATGCCGGCCCCTACAGCCTGCGCGTCTTCAACCTGCGCGGCCAGATGCTGCGCGAATTCCCCCTGGCAGCAAAGAGTGGCGTCCAACACCTGGAATGGGACGGCAGAGACGGACAGGGCAAGCCTTTGGCATCCGGGGTCTATATCCTGGAACTGCGTGGCAAAAACCTGCGCAAGACGCTCAAAATATTAAGGCTGGAGTAGTGGAAGGGTGGACGCCAGCCCCGAAGAATAACGCCACCAGAGAATATATGCCGTGTCATCCCGGGCAACCGGGGTCCCCGCCGAAGCGCGTTGGGTTTGGTGGGGTGGCTTGACCCGGGATCCAGTCTTTTAGAAACACCACCCCACAAAGTAAAGATTCACCCGGCCGATTATTAACTTGACAAATATACTAAAGTCCACCCAGTATATTTTGAGTGAAAAACCCGCCATGGGAGGAAAAAATGAAAGCTATACAAAGCTTGATTTTGTGTCTTATCCCGCTCTGCGGAGCGGCACTTTTGGAAGCGCAGGCGCCCCAGTGGCAATGGGCAGTTCGCGCGGGTGGTACTAACTGGGATACAGGAAATTGCATAGCTGTTGACAGCCAGGGCAATCAATATGTCACCGGGCTCTTTTATCACTCAGCCACTTTTGGCAGCCATACACTGATATCAAGCGGATACGAAGATATCTTTATTGCCAAGCTGGATTCTTCAGGCAACTGGCTCTGGGCAGTGCGGGCAGGTGGAACATCCGATGACCTCGGATATGGCATCGCCGTGGATGGAGTGGGAAATGCTTATGTGACCGGTTCTTTTTATGGCGCAGCCACATTCGGTAGCCATACTCTAACGGCATGTGGAGGCAAAGACATTTTTACCGCCAAACTCGATACTAATGGCAACTGGCTCTGGGCGGTCAGAGCGGGAGGGACATCCGATGACCTCGGATATGGCATCACCGTGGATGGAGAGGGTAATGCCTTGGTAACCGGGTCGTTTATGGGAACAGCTACTTTCGGCAGCCAGACCCTGACAGAAAACGGATCCGGTGATATCTTTGTCGCCAAGCTGGATTCTTCAGGCAACTGGCTCTGGGCGGCCCAGGCAGGAGGGGGAAACAATGACTATGGACTTTGTATAGCGGTGGATGGCTCGGGAAACGCGTATGTGACCGGGAGTTT
Source organism: Candidatus Cloacimonadota bacterium (assembly GCA_035450685.1). GTDB lineage: Bacteria > Cloacimonadota > Cloacimonadia > Cloacimonadales > Cloacimonadaceae > Syntrophosphaera. The sequence goes on from DAOTNF010000009.1 coordinate 50,074, forward strand.
CCGAATAACTGCCACTTTCGGGAACCAGACCCTGACGGCAAGTGGTCACAGGCTATTTGTCGCCAAACTGGACACCTCCGGCAACTGGCTCTGGGCGGTTAAAACAGAAGGAGCAGGAGGAGAATCCGTATCTGGCATCGCTGTGGATGAAGAAGGTAATGCCTGGATAACCGGTTCTTTAATCTACACAGTCTATTTCGGCAGCCATATCCTGGACGTTACGATGTATAATGAAAGTGATTCAGATATCTTTGTTGCCAAGCTGGGCCCCTCCGGTAACTGGCTCTGGGCAGTCCAGGCGGGAGGAATAGACGTTGACATGGGATATGACATTGGCCTTGATGGCTCTGGGAACGCCTGTGTGACCGGATGTTTCTGGGACACCGCCACTTTTGGCAGCCATACCCTGACGACAAGCGGATTCGCTGATATCTTTGTCGCCAAACTGGACCCCTCCGGCAACTGGCTCTGGGTAACCAAGGCAGGAGGGACGTACAACGATTTGGGATTCGGCATCGCCGTGGATGGCCTGGGTAACGCCTATGTGACCGGTTATTTTGGAGACACAGCAACTTTTGGCAGCCAAAGCCTAACGACAAGTGGAAGTGATGATATATTCGTTGCCAAGCTGGAAAACCTTACACCAGTGGAGGATGTCCTGGCGCCGCAAGCGGTTGCCAGATTGCATAACGCCTACCCCAATCCACTGGGCAGGGGGGAAAGCGCACTGATCAAAGCGGACATCCCGGAACGTTCCTCCGGCACCCTGAGCGTCTTCAACCTGCGCGGACAGATGGTAGCCCGCCATAAACTGAACCCCGGTTCGCGGCAGGTAACCTTCAGCGGCAAAGGTCTTCCCGCGGGGGTCTATCTTTACAGCCTGATATGCGGTGATTACAGGGAGACTAGGAAACTGGTGCTGCTGAAATAAGATGAAATGGTGAAAAAGAGGCGTCCTGTCATTTGAAACAACTCCCCTTATTGTAAAGTTTCGCCCCGCTATTTTATTACTTGACATATTTGGCAAACCCCGCCAGTTTGCTTAAGAGTAAAAAACAGCCATCAGGAGGAACAATGAAAACGTTTCAAAGCTTGGCCTTGTGTTTTGTGTTGCTCTGCGGAGCGACGGTTTTGGTTGCGCAGGCGCCCTATTGGCAGTGGGCGGTCAAAGCGGAAGGGGATGGAGAGGAATGGAGCATGTCCATTGCGACCGACAGCCAGGAAAACCAGTATGTCACTGGTCATTTTGATGGGATAGCCACTTTCGGCACCCACACCCTGACAGCAAACGGAGGTCAATGGGGTGCAGATCTCTTTGTCGCCAAACTTGATCCAAATGGAAACTGGCTCTGGGCCGTCAAGGCGGGAGGGATAGACAATGAAATTGGTAATGACATCGCCGTGGATGGAGCAGGTAACGCCTATGTGACCGGATTTTTTGAAGGCACGGCTACTTTCGGCACCCACACCCTGACGGCAAGTGGAGAGGAAGATATCTTCATCGCCAAACTGGACACTTCCGGCAACTGGCTCTGGGCTGTCAAAGCGGGAGGGACAGACTACGACTATGGCTATGGCATCGCCGTGGATGGATCGGGTAACGCCTGGGTGACCGGATGGTTTGAAGGCACAGCCACCTTTGGCAGCCAGACCCTGACTTCAAGAGGAGATTTGGATATCTTTGCCGCCAAGCTGGACACTTCCGGCAACTGGATCTGGGCTGTCCGAGCGGGAGGGACAAACTTGGACATGGGCTTTGATATAGCCGTGGATTTAGCAGGTAACGCCTGGGTGACCGGAAATTATATAAACATAGCAAATTTCGGTAGCCACACCCTGACAGAACTCGGAGGATTTGTCGCCAAGCTTGACCCAAATGGCAACTGGCTCTGGGCTGTCCAAGCAGGTCATGATGGGAGAGGTGTCGTTATAGATACAGTGGCTGGACTGGGTACGGCTTACGTGGTCGGGGAGTTTGGAAACACAGCCACTTTCGGCAGCCAGACCCTGACATCAAGTGGAATGTGGGATGTCTATGTCGCCAGGCTGGACACCACCGGCAACTGGCTCTGGGCTGTCAAAGCCGGAGGAACAGGCGATGAAAGGGGATACGGCATCGCCGTGGATGGAGTGGGCAAGGCTTACGTGATCGGGGAGTTTGGAAACACAGCCACTTTCGGCAGCCATGTCCTGACTTCAAGTGGAGAGTGGGATATCTTTGCAGCCAAGCTTGATTCATTTGGCAACTGGCTCTGGGCGGTCGAAGCGGGAGGGACGTTCAATGACTACGGATATGGCATCGCAGTGGATGGAATGGGTAACGCTTACTTGACAGGAAAGATTGAAGGCACAACTACTTTCGGCACCCATATCCTGACAGCAAATGGATTCGGTGATGTCTATGTTGCCAAGATATCTTACATAGATGAAGACGCTCCGCCCAAAGCGCCGGAGAATGTACATATCACGTTGAGCGAAAACTCCGCCTTGATCACCTGGGACGCTGTGACCGAAAACATCCTCGGTCAGCCCATCACGCCAGATTGTTACTACGTTTATAAATCCTCTGATCCCTTTGGACAGTTCACATACTATGGCTCTTCCAGCGACACTACATTCGTTCTTTCCACGACGGACTTGTCCCATCCCATGATGTTTTACCGTGTGACGGCATACAAAGACAACCCCAGAGGCAGGTCTGACCCTGCGTCGCCGGAACTGGAGCCTGGAACGGCTGAGGCAGAGATGAAGCATAGATTGGAGTTTACCAAAGAATAGACCGTCTACGATCTATTATGGGTAGTTTGGAGTTCAAGCCGGCAAAATATGTTTGATAACTGTCTCCAATCCCAAAGCCGGCTTGGACTCCAAACGTTCCTCAAAAGACTGGATCCCGGGTCAAGCTATTCCACCCCAACGGATCGTTACCGATCCGTCGAGGACCCCGGCTTGCCCGGGATGACACAGTATATGGCCTGGTAGACTTGTTTCGGGGGAACCTTTCCACCATTCCACCTTTCCACCTTTCCACCTCAAAAGCACCTTTCCACCTTTCCACCTCAAAAACACCTTTCCACGGCACTTTCAGGGTCGTAGCACCTATATATAGTGGGGGCCTCATTTGCATAGTCTGCTTTGTGTGATGTCATCCTGGGGTCAACCTTATAATTTATAAGGATGACCTAAGGATGATGGCCCGCAAGCGCGGCCCCTCAAAGCAAAACGAGGAGGACAAGATGAAAGTGAATTACAAAAATCCGCTGCTCAGCTACAGCGGGCTCTGTGACGGGCTTATCTATTACTACCACAGGCGGTTGAAGGTGTATCTTGCCAAGGAATACACCAAGCCGCGCCGTAGCGGGCAAAACGAGAGGATGGCGGCCGTGACCCGCAACCTGTGGGCGTTGGAGCCATCCCCGGGCTGGCTCTACGATCTGGACATCTACCGCCAAATCCACAATGGCAACACGGGTGAAAACGAGCCCCAACTGCTGAGCGCGCAGGGCCTCTACATCAAGCTGATGTGGGCCATGGGACGGAAACTGGGGCTGGATCTCGCCACGCTGACCCGGGACGACATCGCGGATCTGCCCTGCCGCACCGTGAAAAGCGCGGTGGAGGCGGGCCTGCTGCCCCGGGTCGCGGGCTGCGAAAACTTAACGCGGGAGTTTTGAGGCGGACATCGTTCCGCCTTTTCCTCCCTTGCACGCTCTATAATTCGTGTAACTTAAGGGCTGCCGTGTATTGGGCTGCCGAAATCCGTTCGGCAGAGGCAACGGAGTTGCCTGTATTGGAAGAGACCTCCGGTCTCTGTGGCAAACGGATTTTGCCACCCCAATGTACTGGATCCCGGGTCAAGTGGTTCACGCAGATTTTCGCGGATAAAAGACGCAGATGAGCACGGATTGGGGTTGTGGGGCGCGCTTGCTTTGGGGTCTGGTGCTTGTTTTTGGGCTTTAAAAAGACTGGATCCCGGCTCGCAGGCCGGGATGACACGGTAGATAGTCTGGTATGGTCTGTTTCGGGGTCTGGTGCTTGTTTCTGGGTTGGACGCTTGTCCTTGTATCCTGTTTTAATTCGTGTTAATTTGTGTAATTTGTGGATGATTTTAAAAGACTGGATCCCGGGTCAAGCAAGCTTGCCCGGGATGACACGGTAGATAGTCTGGTATGGTCTGTTTTAGGCTCTGGTGCTTGTTTTTGGGACGGTAGATAGACTGGGGTGATTTGTTTCGGGGTCTGGTAGGTCTTGTTACGGTGGAACCTTTTCACCATTTCACCTTTCCACCTTTCCACGGCCAATTCACCTTTCCACGGCTATTCCACCTCTTACAGTTCGTGTAATCCGTGGACAACTATTCTATCAACCACGGGGAGGCACAGTCTTTTTGGTTGACACATTCGCGAGAGGGTCAATTCTTGCATCTGACATCTGACGATGAATAAAGTGGGAAGGATGCCATGATTTCGCAAAAGGAAGCCGCTGAACTTTTGGGAGTGAGTTCCAAGGCCTTGTGCCGCTGGAGCGGCGCGGGGAGCTTGCCTTCCCGCCGTCTGGGAAAGCGCCGTTATCCGGAGCGCGGGAAGCCTGGATCCCTGCCGTGGGAGCGGGTGGAATGATGCAGTTGTATCTCGCCGGAGTCATGGCCATCGTGCTTGGCGGCTTGATCGCCCTGCCGCTCAGAAACGGCCGCCTTTCCTTCGCGGCTGCCTGCGCCGGAATGCTGGTTGGAGCAGTCCTGACGGCGATTCCCGCGGTCAGGGCGTTGTGGGGAGTTTTCCCGCTGAGCGCGGACTACCACTGGTTCCTGCCCGGGGCTGCCTTTAGCTACAGGCTGGACTCGCTTTCCGCCTTCTTTTGCCTGCCGGTGCTGCTGATTTCGCCGCTGGCGCTGATCTACGGACGCTCCTATCTGCGAAGCCCGGGCAGGCGTCCCGGCGTCCACTGGTTTTTCTACAACCTGCTTGCCGCCAGCATGTTGCTGCTTTTGGCCGCGAACAGCGCGCTGCTTTTCCTTATCGTTTGGGAAGTGATGGCCCTCGCCTCGTTCTTTCTGGTTATGCACGACCACACGGACGCGGAGGTGCGGAAAGCGGGCTGGACCTATCTTATCGCCACGCATGTCGGAACCGTCGCCCTCCTCGCCTTTTTCGCCATTTTGGGAGGAAGCGCGGGCTCCCTGGATTTTGGCCGCATCGCCGCCACGCAACATGGCGGGAAGTCTGTGGCGCTGCTTTTTTGGCTGGCGCTGTTTGGATTCGGCGTCAAGGCGGGCTTCATCCCCCTCCATATCTGGTTGCCGGAAGCCCATCCCGCCGCGCCCAGCCACGTTTCCGCCCTGATGTCCGGCGTGATGATAAAAACGGGCATCTATGGCTTGCTCCGCGCCCTGCTCCTGCTTGGACAGCCAAGCGCGTGGATGGGCTGGGTTTTGGTGATCGTGGGCATCGTTTCCGGGGTCGGCGGAGTGCTCTTTGCCCTGGCGCAGCATGACCTGAAGCGGCTGCTGGCCTATCACAGCGTGGAAAACATCGGGATCATCGCCCTTGGCTTGGGAACCGGAGTTTTGGGACTGGCCTGGCAGATTCCGGCGCTGGCGATCCTCGGCTTTGGCGGAGGACTGCTGCACGTGCTCAACCACGCAATCTTCAAGAGCCTGCTCTTCATGGGGGCCGGCTCGGTCATCCACTCCTGCGGAACCAGCAATCTCGAGCTTCTGGGCGGGGTCATCAAGCGCGCCCGCTGGACCGGAATCACCTTCCTGATCGGCTCCGCGGCGATTTCCGCCCTGCCACCCTTCAACGGCTTTATCAGCGAGTTTTACATCTACTTTGCCGGAGTGCGGGGCCTGGGAGCCGCCACGCCCGGGCCGGTGATCCTGGCGGTCTGCCTGCTTGCCAGCCTGGCCTTGATCGGCGGCCTGGCCCTGGCCTGCTTTGCCAAGGCGTTTGGGATAGTTTTCCTGGGCGAACCGCGTTCCGAACTTGCCCACAAGGCGCATGACCCAGGCTGGATGATGCGCCTGCCGATGCTGCTTTTGAGCCTGCTCTGCCTTCTGATCGGGCTGCTGGCACCGCTGACCCTGTATCTGGTTTTTCCTCCCGTTATTGCCATGGCAGGACTGCCTGCCATCTTTGACTCCACGCCTTTCCAGCTCACGCAGTCCCTGTCCATCATCGCGTTTCTGCTGGCGCTGCTTTTGGGCAGCGCGGCCTGGTTCCATCTGATCCGCCGCTCCTTGCCCCGGGGACGCCAGGAAAGCCGCACCGGAACCTGGGATTGCGGCTATTTGAAGCCCAGCGCCAGGATGCAATACACAGCCTCGTCCTTTGCCGCTCCCATCACCGGGCTGTTTCAGCGTCTGCTCTGCATCCGCAAGCGGGGAAAGCCTGTGGAAGGCTATTTCCCCGCCTCCGCCAGTTTCCATTCCGACACTCCGGATGCCGCGAAGGAAGGGCTTTTCGCCCCCCTCTTCCGGCTGGCGGAACGCTTGATTGCCCCGCTCAGAAAGTTGCAGCACGGCAATCTGAACGGCTATCTGCTCTATATCGCGGTCACCCTGATCGCGCTGCTGGTCTGGAAGACCGTGGTGGCAAGATGAGCGCCCTTTCCTGGATCTTTCCCCTCTGCGGCTGGCTGCTGGCGCCGCTGATGGTGGGCGTGATCAACAGGGTCAAGGCCATAATGGCGGGACGCCGCGGCCCCTCGCTCTTTCAGCTTTACCGCGATCTCTTCAAGCTGCTGCGCAAGGGATCGGTTTACAGCGAGACCTCCACCCTCATTCTGCGCCTGGCTCCGGCCGTGATCCTCGTTTGCGTGGTGCTGGCCACCCTGATCCTGCCTTGGGGCGGATTGCCCGCTCCGGTCTCGTTTGCCGGGGATTTCATCCTCCTGGTCTATCTTTTGGCGTTGTCCCGCTTTGCCACGGTGCTTGCCGCTTTGGATACCGGCTCCGCCTTTGAGGGGATGGGCGCCAGCCGCGAAGTCCTCTTTTCCGCCCTGGCGGAACCCGCTCTGATGCTGGGTTTTCTGGTGCTGATCCTGCATACCGGCAGCCAGGGACTCTCGGATATTTCCTCCGGGATCGGGCTGGCGGATTGGCAGAACTCCGCTCCGGCGCTGAGCATGGTCGCCCTGGCCTGGTTCTTTGTGCTGCTCACGGAAAACTGCCGCATCCCCGTGGATGATCCGACCACACATCTGGAGCTGACCATGATCCACGAGGTGATGATTCTGGATTACAGCGGGCCAGACCTCGCCTTCGTGGAATACGCGTCCGCGCTGAAGCTTTGGATTTTCGGCGGGCTGCTGGTGAATCTGTTCCTGCCGCTGCCCTTTGCCAAGCCTTGTTTGCAAGCCGGAGTCTTTATCCTGGGAATCTTTCTGGTGGCCGTGCTGGTTGGACTCACGGAGTCCGTGATGGCGCGGCTCAAGCTGCTCAATGTGCCAAAAGTCCTGGCCGGGTCTGCCGCCCTGAGCCTGATCGCCCTGATGCTGAAGCTGGTGGAGTATTACCAATGAGCGCCATCCCCGTGATCGTCATCCTTTCCTGCCTGTTCATCCTTGGCTCCAGCCGCCCCCGGGTCGCGGTCAGAGTCGTGGCAGTCCAGGGCTTTTTCCTGGGGCTGCTGCCCCTTCTGCGCGCCGGCAAAGACCTCTCCGCCGGAATCCTTATCCTGGGCTTGAGCGGGATGGCGGTGAAAGGCCTGCTACTGCCCCTGCTGATGAGCGCCGTCCTTCACCGGACGGGCATCCAGAGGGAATCCGACCCTCCTGTTGGCTATGGCGCTTCGTTGGTGATCGGGGTGCTGCTTTTGGGCCTGGCCGCCTGGCTTGCCGTGAGCATCGGTTTTCCGCCCCAGACCTCGCTGCCGTTGACCGTTACGGCCTTTTTCCTGATCATGGTGGGGCTGTTTTTGCTGATCGGGCGCCACCTGGCGATCATGCAGTCCCTGGCCTATCTGGTGCTGGAAAACGGGGTTTACGCCCTGGGCGTCAGCATCAGCCTGGAGCTGCCTTTGGCGGTGGAACTGGGCATCATGCTGGACGTCTTTGTGGCGGTGTTCCTGATGGGCAACCTGCTCTTCCATCTGGACAGGGAGTTTCAGCCCGCGGAAGCTGCCCAATCCCCGGAGCAGTCCGGGCATGAGGAGGAAGCGTGAGCCTACTGCTGCTGATCATCCTCATCCCCGCCGTTGCCGGACTGATCGCGTTTTTCCTGCCGAACGACGGACTCCGCCGCTGGCTTTGGATTTGCGCCGCTTTCGCCCATCTGGGGCTCTCACTCTGGGCTTCATTTTTCGCGCCCGGGCTTCCGGGCTCCGCCTGGATCGGGATGGACGCCCTCAGCGCGGTGTTCCTTTCCCTCACCAGTTTCCTTTTCGCGCTGGTAACCATCTACGGCTGCGGCTATGTGGCGCGCGAGCCTGCCGACCAGGGGCCTCTGCCGGAAAGCGGGATGTTGCTCAAAAACACCTCCGAATCCGTGTTTACGGGCAGCCTGCTGCTGTTTCTCGCCACCATGAGCCTGGCCATCCTCAGCCGCAATTTCGGCTTGCAGTGGATGGCGATCGAAGCCACCACCCTCGCCAGCGCGCCGTTGATCTACTATCACCACAACCGCAGTTCCCTCGCCGCCGCGTGGAAGTATCTGATCCTCTGTTCCGTGGGCATCGCGATCGCCCTGGCGGGAATCTTTTTCATCAGCCTGTCCCTACCCGCCGGGATGCAGGATATCGGACTGGCGGCCTTGCTGAACAACGCCCCCGCCCTCAACCACAAATGGCTGGAGCTGGCCTTTCTGCTGATGCTGGTGGGTTACGGCACCAAGATGGGGCTGGCGCCCCTGCACAACTGGCTGCCGGACGCCCACAGCGAGGCCTCTTCGCCAGTCTCCGCCCTGCTTTCCGGAGCTTTGCTCAACTGCGCCTTTCTGGGCATCCTGCGCATCCAGCAGGTCTGCGCCGCCGCGGGGATGGCATCTTTCGGCCAGGGACTGCTGCTCTTTTTCGGCCTCATCACGATGGGCACCGCCTGCGTTTTCCTGCTTGGGCAGAGGGACTATAAACGCCTGCTGGCCTATAGCAGCGTGGAACACATGGGCATCCTCGCCCTGGGGGTGGGGTTGGGAGGACTTGGAGCCTTTGGCGCCTTGCTGCACATGATCAACCACTCCCTTTCCAAAACCATGCTCTTCCTGACCGCGGGTAACATCCACTCCCGTTTCCACACCAAGGACAGCCGCCAGATCAGCGGACTGGGGCGCCTGATGCCCTTCACGGGAACCCTCTGGCTGGCAGGTTTTCTGGCGATTGCCGGATCGCCGCCCTTTGGCACCTTCATCAGCGAATTCACCATCCTGCGCGCCGCCGCCTTCAACCGCAACTGGCTGGCTTTGGCGCTCTATCTGCTCTTTCTGGCAGCCGCTTTCATCGGCATGGCCACCGTCTTTCTCAGGATGTATTTTGGAGAGCCGGCCGCCGCTCCCCGCCGTGAAAACCGTAGCGCCGTGATTCCCATTTTGATCCTCTGCCTTGCGGCGCTCACCCTCGGCCTCTGGCTGCCCGGGCCTTTGGGAGCCAGGCTTGCCGAAGCCGCCACGCTGATTGGAGGAGTTGCACGATGACCACCACCTGCCGCCTCAAAAATGGCCAGGCTTTGCCCCTGCGCGAGCTTCCCCGCCTTGATCTAACAGATTTCCGCGCCAGGCTTGACGGCAGCCTCTCCCAAAACTCCCGCGTGGCCTCCTTCTTTGGTATGCCCGAAGGGGATGGGATACTGCTGATCGCCGTTCTGGCGCAGGATTCGCAAGGCTGCCTGGAACTCCTCTCGACCCTCGTTGGGGACAGCTATCCCTCGCTGACCCCCGACCTGCCCCAGTTGCATTGGTTTGAGCGCGAAATCCACGAGCAGTGGGGCGTTACCCCCATCGGCCACCCCTGGCTGAAGCCGATACGCTTCCACGCACCCTACCGCCAGACGGGGAACAGCCCGGAGCAAATCCTGCCTGGCGTCACGGACTACTTTCAGGTTCAGGGCGAGGAGATTCACGAGGTCGCCGTCGGCCCCGTACACGCCGGCATAATCGAGCCAGGACACTTCCGATTCCAGTGCCACGGCGAGGACGTTTTGCATCTGGAAATCGAGCTTGGCTATCAGCACCGGGGCATCGAAGCCGCCCTGCGCCGCGATCCCGGCCTGCGCGGAATCCACTATATGGAGACCCTGGCGGGCGACACCACGATCAGCCACGCCACCGCCTGGTGCATGAACCTGGAAGCACTTTCCGGAACGCAGCCCCCGCCCCGCGCGCAGTTGCTCCGCGCCATCGCTTTGGAACTGGAACGGATCGCCAACCACACCGGAGACTTGGGCGCCCTCGCCGGAGACGTCGGATTTTTGCCCACTTCTTCGTTCTGCGGCAGGCTGCGCGGCGATTTCCTCAACCTCACCGCCCTGCTCTGCGGAAACCGTTTCGGACGCAATCTGGTGCGTCCTGGCGGACTGCTGCGTGACGTCCCGGAGCCAGCCCTCACCACCCTGAAAGACAGGCTTTCGCCCCTTTTGGAGAGCCTCACGGATGCCGTCAACCTGCTTTGGGAAACGCCTTCCGTGATGTCCCGCCTGGCAGGAACCGGTCCCGTCAGCCGCGCCGACGCCCTCGCCCTGGGACTCTGCGGCATGGCGGCACGGGCTTGCGGCATCGATCAGGACTTGCGCCGCGACCACCCCTGGGGCGCCTACGCGTCTTTGGAATCCCCCGCCGTAACCGTGCCCACGGGCGACGTCTATGCCCGCGCCAGAGTCCGCTGGCTGGAGATCCAAAACTCGGTCGCCTTCATCCGGAAAGCCCTCGCCGCCCTCGAGCCAGGCCCGGTATCGCAATCCCTTCCCGCCTCGCAAGCGGAGCAAATCGCCGTCTCGCTGGTGGAAGGCTGGCGCGGCGAAATCTGCCATGTGGCGGTCACCAGTGCCGCGGGCTCCTTCCGCCACTACAAGGTCACCGATCCCTCCTTCCACAACTGGTTTGGCCTGGCAATGGCCTTGCGGGACCAGCAGATTTCAGATTTTCCCCTGATCAACAAGAGCTTCAACCTTTCCTACTGCGGCCACGACCTATGAGGAACCCGCCATGCTGAAAATCATCCGTGCCCGCCTCAGACAAGGCTTTCACACCTCCGACTACCCGGCTTCCGACCCCGTTTTACCGGAACTCTTTCTGGGTTTGCCCCAGATTCGGCAATGTGCCGCAGACTGCCGTCTCTGCGAGGGAATCTGCCCCACGGGAGCCATCTCCCTAAAGGATGGCCGCCCGGAGCTTGACCTCGGACTCTGCATCTTTTGCGGAGCCTGCGAAAGGAACTGCCCCCATCAGGCGATAGTCTTTTCCCGCGATCACCGCCTGGCAGCCAACCGCCGCGAAGACCTGGTTTGCCCTGATTCATTCCGCCTGGCACGGGAACTGGAAGACCGCAGCAAAAGGATCTTCGGCCGCTCGCTCAAACTCCGCCAGGTCAGCGCCGCGGGCTGCAACGCCTGCGAAGCGGACACCAACGTCCTGAACACCCTGGTCTATGATCTGGGACGCTTCGGCATCAAGTTTGTTGCCTCGCCCCGCCATGCCGACGGCATTCTGGTCACCGGCCCCGTCAGCGAAAACATGCGCGAAGCCCTGCTAAAAACCTACGCCGCGGTGCCGGAACCCAAACTAGTGATCGTAGTCGGAGCTTGCGCCATTTCCGGCGGCATCTACAGCGGGCATCCCGAGACCCATGACGGCGCGGCTGGCCTCCTGCCCGTTGACCTCTTCATTCCTGGCTGTCCGCCGCATCCATACACGATTCTGGACGGCCTGCTGCGCCTGATCGGCAGGCTCTGATAAAGGTGAAATAGAACGCGGATAACAGGATCGACAAGATCATCAGGATTTATGATTGGGGAATGGTCTGTTTCGGGTTGGGTGGCAGCGCAATCACGTATTTCACGCAGATATACGCGGATAAAAGGCGCAGATGAGCGCGGACTGGTGTTGTGTTGGGGCTGTCTGGTTGTTTCTAAAAGACTGGATCCCGGGTCAAGCCCGGGATGACACGGCATTGTAGTCTGGGGGACTTGTTCTGGGCTATGTCCACCATCAACACGTCACCACGACATCACAGCACCACGAGAGTCTATCTGGGGCACCTTTCCACCTTTCCACCTTTCCACCTTTCCACCTCATATATTTCGTGGACTACTTCGCAGGCGGTTCGGTGACGGTGATCTGGCGGGCGGCTATTTCACTGGGATTGAAGTTATTCTTATAAGCCCGCGCCTTGATGGTATAAACGCCGGGGGTGGGGATATGGAAAATTCCGGTGTATTGGGTGGATTCGGAGTTCGGTTCGCTGCCGTCGAGGGTATAGCGGATGATGGCTCCGGGGGTTCCGCAGGTGATGGCGATGTTGTCCAGAGTGGTGATGGTCTCGCTCATGCCGGGAGTATAGATGTTTGGCGTGGCGACGGTTACAAAGTATTCAATATCATATTGCAGGGTTGCCACTTCACTGGGGGTCATGCCCTGTTTGAAGGCTTTGGCTTTGAGGGTGACCTGCTGCGCGGTGAGCGGCGCTTCTCCGATGGTGAGCATTCCGCTGTAGCGGGTGGAGTTTTCGGTGGGGATGCTGCCATCCAGGGTGTAGCGTATGGTGGCGCCTTCCGTCTCGCAGACAATGGTGATGTGCTGGCCAGGGTTAAAGACCTCCGGGGCGTTGATCTTGGGAATGATCACCTGGAGCGGCTCTATGATCCTTTCCGAACAGGACGTCGCCAGCAAGGCAAACAACAGCAGAACGCTGAATATAATCAGTCTTTGCATTTCACACCTCATTTTGAGTTGGTGAGTGAATGATGGGGACGGTGCTAATCTTGTCAAGAACTTTCCTGATCCGGAAAAGGCGGAGCGCCGGAAATACTGGTTATCATGCTAAAAGCTAAGGCGGGACGAACCTGGCCATCCCGCCTTGAGCTCACTTGGTTTTGTTGTGCTTTTACTTGAGGAGCAACATCTTGCGGGTCTGGGAACGATCTCCCTGGCTCAAGCGGGCAAAATATACACCCGAGGCGCAAGGCCTGCCCCGGTCATCCCGTCCGTCCCAGACTCTCACCTGGCGTCCGGAGGGCAGTTCCTGATCCAGCAGGACGCGCACCTTCTGGCCTTTGGCGTTGTAGATGGCCAGTTTGGCATAGCCCGCGTCACGCAGTTCAAAGGAGATGCTGGTCTCGGGGTTGAAGGGGTTGGGCCAGCTTTTCAGGGTCAGGGGCGGAGGCAGGGTTTCATCTTCCACGGCGGTGGGATGGTTGAGGCTGGCCAGCATGGTCTCGCTTTCCAGATAGACTTCATCGGGCCCGGGGTTGTAGATGGAGGCCACCTTGATCTGATACCAGATATCGGGATCCAGGCCACCCAGGTTATGGCCACGCGTGGTGCCGGGCAGGCTGATGCTTGTCCAGGTGGAGGCGGGGTCATCGTAAACCTTATACTTCACTTCAAAGTGGTCCGGATCGGTGTAGCTGTGCCAGATGAGGCCGAAACTGTCCGGATTGTAAATCAGGGGCATCAGATAGGGGATGCAGGTGAGGCCGGCGGTGTCCCCGATCTGCATTCCGCCATTGATGAAGCTTTCGATGGCCAGGGATTGCTGTTTGAGGTCTTCCAGGCTGCTGCCAATGAAATAGACGCTGTAGTAGCTGAGGCTTGCTCCGGGAGCGAGATGCAACGGCTGTCCAGACCCCGTTCCGGACTGATTCCCGTAAACCACATTCAAAAAGCGGGTATCTTTTGGGTCAGGCTGTTCATAATGATACACGTCAGGCGCTTCCGGCCGGAGAGATTCAAACTTGCTGGGGTTCGGATTCCTGCCGGTGGCAAGATAGTATTTTTCGTTGGCAGTAAGGCGGGGTGGGTAGCTGAAAGACAGCGGGTTATGGTCGTTGGGCCCGTCGCCTACTTTCCAAAACCAGGCGCAACGGTTATCAGCCGGCGCGATGATTTTGTGGGCCAGCCAGCCAGGCGCGACCCCGTCATCGCCGTCAGCATCGCGGGTATAGGCAAATTCATAACCCGGCCCCTTGTAATAACCGCTCACGTCATCGGCAGCTCCAACCGGCTGGCCGGAACTGTCTTCCATGACATCGGAATCCACAAATTCCGCCAGGGCAAGGTCGAACAGCGTATCGACCGTGCTGGTGTTGTAAAGCGTATTTTTTAATATCACCAGCCTGTCGTAACCCTGCAGGTTCCAGGCATAGGACTCCCGGTGCACCGCCACTCCCAATGGGACATGGATGTTTTGCGAGCGGCTGGAGCCCATATCCCTGTCCCCCGGAGTACCAAAGGGGCAGAAGTCGTAGAAATAGGCGGAGTTGGTCTCAAAGCCCGGCGTGTTGAAGGTTCCTCCCTGGGGAATGCTGAAACAGTAGTTGCCCAGAGGGTCGGGATAGCTGAACGGACGGGGGGCAGGGTTGCCCAGAATGCTTTTGAGCACCTGATCCTGCGCGTTGTAATAATCGAAATCCGTGACATCCGGGTTGGTAAACACCAGGGGATTGTAGGCAGGAAGCAACTCATAGAGGTCCAGATCGCCGTCGAAGCCGATCGTGGTAAGGGTATCCACCACCGGCATCATCCAGGGCTGCCAATCCGGCGAACCGTAAGCGACTGTTTCGGAATTGCCCAGGCCGGGAGTGGCCGACAGCCAATAGAGTTGCCTGCCCAGTTCATCCCGCCGGTATTTTTTGGCGGAAATCCAGGGCGCACCCTTGTACAGGTATTTCACCCCGCCGCCGGCAGGATAGAACAGATCCTGGCAAAAGCCGTAGTTACTCACACCCAGAGAGAAGCTGCCCGCCTTGTGGCTGCCAACGCTCATGGCGCGGTCGTCCCCTTCCTGCACTGGTTTGGCCAACAGAACGGCGCAGCAGAGAAATGCCAGTATAACAAGATAGCGTTTCATTTTCTTTCTCCTTATATACTTGCCAAAAGCTGTTGCAATGCCTGGGCTGCATCCGCCTGCTCCATGTAGGAGAGCGGAAAGCCCAGCAGCACCGCGTTGGCTCCGTTTTGGCTGTGTTTGATGCCCACATAGTTGGATGAATAGTGTTCATACTCGTCCTGGGTGGGCGGAAGCGATGGATCGGCACCCGCCGTCCGGTGGTAAAGCCAGCCCTCATCATCGGCAAAACAGCCTTGGGGCTGCGCGCCCGTGAGGGTGCTGAGGCGGAAGGCAAAAAGGCTGCCTTCCTGGTTCTCGCTATCGATGCTTAAGCTCTGCCGATAGATATACTCTTCACCCGCGAGGGGGATCCTGTCCTCCTGAAAACTGAACTCCTCCAACGGCAGCTCAGGCAGTACCGGATTGTCACTGCCGCAGGACATGAGCACGGTCAGGACGACTGCAACAACCAGAATTGACAACACTTTGTTCATGGTGTCTCCGTCCTTTTGCGCGAGTATCCAGATGCAAATCAACTTTTATTTTGTTGCTCCATTATGTCAAGATTTATTTTCTATTTGAGTCCGTATTTCAGGCCAGCTCTTGATTTTTAATGATATCTTGCGGTCTTTCAGATGGTTCTGATTTCCGCCAGACGCTTTGGTTTTCCACATGAAGTCCTCAGAAACTGGATACCGGATCAAGTGGTTCACGCAGATTTTCGCGGATTGAGGGTAATTTGGGGGCTGCCGAAGTCCGTTCGGCAGAGGCAACGGAGTTGCCTGTTTGGAAGAGACCTCCGGTCTCTGTGGCAAACGGATTTTGCCACCCCTGAGCACTGGATCACGGGTCAGGTGGTTCACGCAGATTTACGAGGATAAAAGGCGCTGATGAGCGCGGATTGGTGTTGTAGGGGCGGTTTCATGATTTGGTGCTTGTGTTTGTGTTGGACGCTTACCGTTATATCCTACTTAATTCGTGTTAATTTGTGTAATTTGTGGACGATTTTAAAAGACTGGATCCCGGGTCAAGCATACGCTTGCCCGGGATGACACAGTATATAGTCTGATGGTCTTTTTGGGGAACCTTTCCACCATTTCACCTTTCCACCTCAAAAACACCTTTCCACATATCGTAGCACCTATATATTATGGGGGGATGGCTCTCATTTGCATCCGGCACTCCGGCGTTAGTCTTCCTTGGGTCAACCTTATAATTTATAAGGATGACCTAAGGATGATGGCACTAAATCCAGTCGTAGCAAAGGAGGGCGGTATGAAGCAATATCGGGATAATTGGCATCTTATGTCTTATGATGCAAGTGTGGTGGAGAGGATTTTCATCTGGAGCAGAACGGGAAAATGGGGGTATTCTACCATTGCCAGTTTATTGATTTAGCCGATTTGCCAGTCTAAAAGCACCTTATCTGGAGAAAAGCGTTTATCCCCTGTTAATAATCTACCCACAATTATTAAAATAGGACAAAAGATATTGCTTGACATACTCCCCCTCCTCCGTGAAATTAGTTTGTCGCTTGGCGAAGCTGTATAAAATTGGAAGACTCATCACCCCAATGCAAGGAGGAAAGATGAACAAAGCCTTTTTTACCGCCCTGGTTTGCTGGCTGGCGCTATGTTGCCTGCCCGCCGTTCCGCTGATGACCCTCGAATACGGAGGCGGGGTACAGGTATCCGGTGATTACCAGTGTTGCGTTTTGCAGCAATCCACCGAACTGCTGCGTTTTTTCAAGCTTGTCCCGGTCGAAAACGGCTTCGGCGTGGAAAGCTTTTACGTGAATCTGCAAGCAGAAAACTCCGCTCCCACAAGTATCTACGAATACCAGCATCCCGTGCCTTTTTCGCAAGATGGCGGCGATCCCGTTTTCATCCTGGCCAGTGGCTTTAAGGGCAGGGCTTATATCCTGCAGAAAAACGACCTGCACCTTTTTATGACTGTGATCGCTGAAGACATGCAGACTTACACCGTGGTCACGAACAACCCCTCGCTCACTTTCTATGCAAATCCCCTTTCAGATAAAACCTTCTGCTTCCTAAGCCCTGAACTGATGATCCTGTCCAGCCAGAGAGCTGTTTACTTGCTCAACCTGCAGACGGCGCTCTGCACTCATTACTGGAATTTCCCCAACAGCCTTTTCATGCTTGATTTTGACCGGGTGGACGACAACTACGTGATCATATCCTCATACGTCAGCGGAGATATGAGAATCAGTTACCTCCTGAACTATCAGACCATGACGCGAATCCAGATTCCCAACTACTTCGATCTGGCAACAACGCCGCTCAGCCCTGACCTTGGAAACGACACCTTCCTCGTCGCACAAAACCTTTTTTCGGATTGGATTGATTTGACGTATACCCTGTTGATGCGGATCAATGCGAACAGTTCTGTCACCCTTTATCCCCTCTATTACGGTGGGCTTCATAATTGTTTTAACTATACGCCGAAACATACGTTCAGATATGTGCATAAGCTTGAGGAAAACCGCTTTCTGGCAATTTGCAGCGATTATGATATGATCCCCGACAACCCTCGGATGGGCGTCTTTGAGGTTCAGGGAAACAGCGTGGTTTATGACCAGACGTTTGACGAACTGCAGGAACTGATCAGCCCTTGGCGGATTTATATGATTCAGGACGGTTACTATCTCAGCTACCAGTCCTATGTTCCCTACGACCAGAGGATAAGGCTTTTGGACATTGAGGCACAGGTTACCAGCCTGCCCGACAGCAACGTAATCTTCAGCCCGGTTAAACTGTTCTCAACAGGTAACAACGCTTTCTACGCCGTCACTTCCGGCAACCAGGTACATATCTACAGACTGGTGGAGCCTTCCACTGTGAGCCAGGAAACACAGGTTCCTCCTGCCGGATTGACGCTCAGCACCGGCCCCAATCCGTTCCGGGACGCAGTATCGTTCTTTGTATCAACCAAAAAGCAGGGCTGGATAAACCTTTCGGTTTACGACATACGGGGACGCCTGCTACGCAGGTTTGAGCCCATCCCCGCAAAGGATGGAAGCGCGAGCCTGGAATGGGACGGCTGCGACTCCTCCGGCAAACGCGCCGCGGCGGGGATTTATCTCTTAAAAGCAGAACAGGACGGCCATAGCGCGGTAAGCAAAGTCATCCGTCTGAACTGAGGCTGTTGCGTTTTGCGCGCTGGATATTAAATAATCCTTGACCTAAAAGGCGCGCTGAAGCATAATGCTCTCACAAATCCGAACTTGTGTCGGATGGGAGGATAAATGCCAACACTGAAACATACAATTCTTTGCGCGCTACTGCTCCTGCTGGTGGCCGGACTGGCCGCCCAGACGGAAAATTGGGACTGGTCTTTGCGCGCCGGCGGAACCTACGACGACCTGGGCGAAGCCATCGCCACCGATGCCGAGGGCAACTGCTATGTGGCGGGAAGCTTCATCTCCAACGCCGGCTTTGGGGACTTCAGCCTCACCGGAAACGGGGTCTCGGATGTCTTTTGCGGCAAGCTGGACTCCAATGGCAACTGGCTATGGGTGAAGCATATAGGCGGCATGGACGAAGTTTATGCCCGCTCCATCACCGTATCCGACAGCGGATACATCTTTATCGTGGGATCATATTATGGCCAGATCCATTTTGACGACATCAGCCTGCAGAGCGACGGCTATGGCAACGAAGGCGCCTCCAGGGACACTTTCGTGGCCAAGCTGGACTCCGAGGGCAACTGGCTTTGGGCCGTCAGCTCCGGCGGACTGGACTTTTCGGACGGGTGCTGCGTGAGGACGGATGAGGGCGGCAACGCCTATATATGCGGCAGGTTTTACACCTCAATCACATTTGGCAGCTTCAATCTCACCAGCGTAGGCAGTTCGGACTTCTACATCGCCAAGCTTAATCCGGCCGGACACTGGCTCTGGGCCATCCGTGGCGGCGGAGTGGGCAGCGATCACATCTTCGGGATGGATTTTGACCACGAAGGAAACCTGGTGGTGACCGGAAACTACATGTACACCGTGAGTTTTGGCAATCAGGTTTTCACCAGCCTGGGAAATGACGTCCACGACGTCTTCGTGGGCAAGCTCAATCCGGGCGGAAACTGGCTCTGGGCACGCACCTGCGGCGGAGCCAGCGACGACTGGAGCTACCGCGTCATCACGGACAGCACCGGCAACATCTACGTCACGGGCTTGTTCCGCACTGCGGCGACCTTTGGCCCCTACCATCTCACCGCCGTCGAGGGCTTTTATGCCGAGGTCTTCGTTGCCAAATTGAACAACATGGGAATCTGGCTCTGGGCACGCCAGGCGGGTGGCTATAACGTGATCAGTTGCAGCGATATTGTGATGGACTCCGAGGGCAACCTGCACGTGGCGGGTGGGTTCACCGGACAGGCAAAATTCGGCACCATCACCAAAAACAGCAGCGGCTCCAACGACATCTTCGTGGCCAAGATCAATCCAGCGGGCACCTGGCTGGCAGTGCAAAGCGCCGGAGGCCCCGGATTCGACATCGCTTACGCCATGGCAATCGACTCCGCAAACAACATCTATGTGACCGGATATTTTGCCATCAACAGCACTTTTGGAAACAACCCCATCCTGTACAGCCAGGGCGGAAAGGACATCTTTGTGGCCCGCATGAGCGGGAAAACACCTGTTTCAGACCCCAGCGTGCCAAGCCCTGCCGCCTTCCTGCTGGAGCAGAACTATCCAAACCCCTTCAACCCCAGCACCACCATCAGCTTTGAAGTGCGCAAACCCTCAGCGGGATATACTTTGGATATCTACGACATCAGGGGCGCGAGGGTGCGGCGCCTGGCAGAGGGTTTCCTCAGCCGGGGACGCCACAGCATTTGCTTCGATGGTAAAGATGAGCGGGGCAGGGACCTTGCCTCCGGCACCTATCTGCTGCGTCTGAGCGGAGAAGGAGAGAGCCAGACCCGCAAGATGCTGTTGCTCAAATAGCGCCTTCCGGTTCCCCCTTCAGCAACGCCTTTTCCTATTTGGCGTTCATCGCCCGGCGCGCCAGGCGAAAGCCCGTGTGGTTAAAGAGCGAGGTGCTGCCGGTCTGCCCGCGGGCATCCACCCTGCAAGCCTCCTCCGTGCTCTGAAAGCTGCCTCCGCGCACGCAGTGCGGTTCTCCTGCCAGGCTTGGGTTCGGGCCGCGGTAATCCACCTGATAGGTGCCCGGATAAGCGCTGAAAACGTCCCACACGATCTCCGCCACGTTGCCAGCCATGTCAAAGAGTCCCAGTTCATTAGCCTGTTTTTCCCCCACCGGACGGGTGCTGCCATAGACCGCGCCGCAGTTTTCCAGATACCAGCCCAGGGGCCCCAGGTTGTTGCCTCCGGGGTAGATGTAGCCCTGAAATCCGCTGCCACCCCGCGCCGCGAACATCCATTCCATCTCAGTGGGCAGGCGGTAGCCGGTGGCGTCCCAATTGCAATACACATAGGCGTGGTTGACGTCGTTCTCGTCCCAATCCAGCGGCCAGTTATCCGGATCCAAGCCCTGTTGCCCGTAGCTGTAGCAGGGTGTCAGCCCTTCCCGGATGCTGCGCCGGTTGCAATAGGCAATCGCATCGAACCAGGACACCCGTTCCACCGGTTTGTCCAGCCCCGGAAAATAGGAGGGATTTGCCCCCGTCACAGCCTGATAGCCTGCCTGGGTCAGCTCAAAACTGTCCAGATAGAAGCTGCTGACATTCACGTTGGCGCTGCCGTTGTTGAAAGTCCCTCCGGGAATCAGGACAAAACTGGCGGGCATGGGCGGCATTTCGATGGTATAAGCGCCGCTCACCGTCAGGCTGGGATACCTGCCCGGCTTGAAGGAACGGGCTTTGAGAACGCCGTTGCGCACCAGGGGAGGAAAGACCTGGGAAAGCCGCAAAGGCTCGGTGTAGCGTGCTGAAAGCTCGGTGGGATCGCTGCCGTCCAGAGTATATTTGATCACCACATCCGGATCGCTGCAGGTGATGGTGATCACATCCAGGCTGTCCAGGTCACCGCTGGGGGGATCCAATTGGGGAGGGGTTGCCAGCACAGGCTGGGGCGGAGCCACCGGGTCTTTGCCGCAGGAGCCCAGCACCGCGCCCAAAACCAATAGCGCCGCCAAGAGGTAACCGCCGCGCCGCTGAATCTTGCTCATAGTCTTTCTCCTTGTCCGCCGGATTTCTCCGGAGCTGCTTCCTAAAGCTGTAGCCTTTCTATTTGGAAGGATAAATGGTGTCAAGCACTATTCCCGCCTGCCCGCGCCAATCTTTTCCCGCTCCTGCCAGGCGCCTCAACTGGAGGCTTGCGGGCCGCCCTGCAGCCCATCCCCATCCCCGGCAGCCACAACCGCGGCATCGGGTTCCGCCTGCTCCGCATCTGCCTCCTGCCTGCCTCTGCCTTTGTGCATAAAGCCGCGCTTGATCTCGATGGGGATCATGTCGATATTCCTCTTCTCCACCAGCACGGTGAGCGTGTCGTTGGGCCTGATCTCCACCGCGCCGGAGGGGGCAATAACCTTGTCCTCGCGGCGGATAAAGGTGATCAGGGTGCCCGGCGGCAGGTTCAGATCCTTCACCTGGCAGGAACCCTCATAGATTTCGTCGTCGATAAAGATATCGATGATCTCATAGTTGGTGTCCTGCACGGTCACCAGTTCCAGCATCTTGGGCACTTTGTTGCGGTCTTTGGTGGTTAGCCCCAGTTTGCGCGCCAGGGGCACCAGAGTCGTCCCCTGGAGCAGCATGGAGAGCGCCACGTTGAAGAACACGATGTTAAAGATCACGTGACCGCTGTCCAGTCCCGCCGCCGCCGGATAGGTGGCCAGCACGATCGGAACCGCGCCCCTCAGGCCCACCGCCGAGACAAAGAGCTTTTCCTTGGGCTTCAGATTGGTGAACATGGTGATCAGCCAAACCATCAGCGGCCTCGACACCAGGGTGAGGATCAGAAACACGATCACGCCCGACTGCCAGATCTGCGAAAAGCTGCGCGGAAAAGCCAGCAATCCCAGCATGATAAACAGCCCCACGTTGGTGATGAAGGAGAGGATATTGTTGAAGGCGAGCAAGCCCTTTTTGTAAGGAATCTGCTTGTTGCCCATCACAAAACCGGCAAAGAAAGCGGACAGCATCCCGCTGCCCCCGGCCAACTCCGCCAGGCTGTAACTCAGCAACACGATGGCAAGCAGATAGATATAGAAATATTCCGCCTCAATGTGGCGGATTTTCTTAAAGACATAAACCGCCAGAAAACCGATCAGCACCCCGATTCCCGCGCCTCCGACCAATAGCCACACGAAACTCGCCACCGCCTTCAGCGTGCTGACCTCGCCCCCCGCCACCAGGCTGACCATAAACGTGGTCAAGACCACCGCCATGGGGTCGTTGGACACCGATTCCAACTCTGTGAGGGTGCGGACCTTGTTATCGACTGAGTGTCCCTTGAAGATGGCATACACCGCCGCCGCGTCCGTGGAAGAGATGATCGAGCCCACCAGCAAAGCCCTCAGAAAAGGCCATCCTGTGATCAGGTGAAAGAGTGTTCCGGTCACCAGGGCGGTCAATATCACCCCCACGGTGGACATCAGCACCACCGGCTTGAACACCTGGCGGAAGTGCTGCTTCTTGGTGCTGAAACCGCCGATGAAGAGGATGAACATCAGCGCCCCGTTGGCAACCTCTTTCACCAACTTTGCGTTGTTAAGATCGATGAGCCCCGTCACATCGCTGCCAAAAATAATTCCTATGAACAGCGACAGAATGATGACCGGCACGTTCACCTTGTGGAACACGCTGGCAAACAAAATCAGTGTCAGCAACACCGCGGCAGCTAAAATCATATCTTACACAATTCCTTTAACTTGAGAGCAGCAGACTGGCCGAATACTCGGCGCGATTCAGACCACTTCGAGCATTCACACAAATATGTGGAAAGCTCCGATTTGGTCAAGCTAAAATCTTTTCCGCCCGTCTAAAATGGCCGTGGAAGGATGAATTGAAATAAAACGAGGATGACAGGATCGACGGGATATCTGAAGGCGGAAAGGTGAAATGGTGATAAGGTTCCCCAAAAACAAGTCCACCAAGCTATATATTGTGTCATCCCGGGCAGCGAGCCGTGATCCAGTCTTTTAAAACCCAAAACAAACACCCAACCTTTTAAAACTCATATTCGCAAAATAAAGGTTAAATTGGCTTATGTTTTGCATTATATGTTCACAAAACCCACCCAGTAAATTACTGAGTATAAACCAAACCTTGGGAGGAGAAAATGAAAGCACTGAACAGCTTGACTATGTGCCTTATCCTGCTCTGCGGAGCGGCGGTTTTGGGAGCGCTGGAACCCCAGTGGGAATGGACGGTTAACGCGGGAGGAATTGCGATGGACTATCCCAATTCCATAGCGGTCGACAACCAGGGCAACCAGTATATCACCGGGCGGTTTGAATACACGGCCACTTTTGGCAGCCATACCCTGACGGCAATCGAAGGGGAAGAAGATTATGGAAAGTATAATACGGATATTTTCGTTGCCAAGCTTGACCCCTCCGGCAACTGGCTATGGGCTGTCCAGGCGGGAGGGACTGGATACGAGGAGGGATTTGGCATCGCCGTGGATGGTGCGGGTAACGCCTATGTGACCGGATTTTTTGGAGGTACAGCCACTTTTGGCAGCCTTACCCTGACAGCAAGCGAGGAAAATGAAATCTTCGCTGCCAAGCTTGACCCCTCCGGCAACTGGCTCTGGGCCGTTCAAGCGGGAGGAACAGATGCAGACGAGGGGCACGGCATCACTGTGGATGGCGCGGGCAATGCCTGGGTAACCGGTTTTTTCCGTGGTACAGCCGCTTTTGGCAGCCATACTCTGACGGCAAGCTCAGGCAGTGACATCTTTGTCGCCAAGCTGGATACCGACGGCAACTGGCTCTGGGCAGCGAAATCTGATGGGACAGGTGGTGGCTGTGGAAAAAGCATCGCAGTTGATGCAGCGGGTAACGCCTGGGTGACCGGATATTTTCAATACACAGTCACATTTGGCAGCCATACACTTACATCAAACAGTACAACTTGGTATTATGATGTGTTTGTTGCCAAGCTTGACCCCTCCGGAAACTGGCTTTGGGCTGTTGGCGCGGGAGGCTCAACGGAAGACTGGGGACGTGGCATCGCCGTAGATGCGGCTGGTAACGCCTGGGTCACCGGGAGTTTTACGCAAACCGCAACATTCGGAAGCCAGACCCTGACATCAAATAGTGAATTTTGGTATTGGGATGATGCCTTTATTGCCAAACTCGACCCCTCCGGCAACTGGCTATGGGCTGTCCAGGCGGGAGGATCACGTATTGACTTTGGATCTGACATCACACTGGACGGTTCTGGTAACGCCTATGTGACCGGCAGCTTTGGAAGCACAGCCGCTTTTGGCAGCGTTTCCCTTACGGCAAGTGGAAGCCATGATATCTTCGTCGCCAAGCTTGACCCCTCCGGCAACTGGCTTTGGACTGTCCAGGCGGGAGGGAATCATTCTGATATCAGTTGTGGCATCGCCCTGGACGGCTGTGGTAACGCCTGCGTTGCCGGGAATTTCTATGATAACACCAATTTTGGCAACCATGCCCTGACAGCAATTGGCTATATGGATCTCTTTGTTGCCAAGCTGCAAAGCCCCACACCGGTGGAGGATGAACTGGCGCCGCAAGCTATTGCCAGATTGCATAACGCCTACCCCAATCCCCTTAGCAGAAGCGCCAGCGCGCTGATCAAGGCAGATATCCCGGAACGCTCCACCGGCACCCTGAGCATCTTTAACCTGCGCGGACAGATGGTAGCCAGCCACAAACTTGGCCCCGGTTCGCGGCAGATATCGTTCAGCGGAGAAGGGCTTCCAGCGGGGGTCTATCTCTACAGCCTGCAATGCGGGGAGTACAGGGAAACAAGGAAGCTTGTACTGATTAAATAAGAAGAAATGGTGAAAAGGAAGCCCACCGACTAACAGGGATGACGCGGTATATAGCTTGTCTGACTTGTTTCGGGGGAAGCTCCCACCTATCGTAGCACCTATATATTATGAGGGGGGATGGGCCTCATTTGCATCCCCATCTCCGGCCTTGGTCATCCTTAGGTCATCCTTATAATTTATAAGGATGACCTAAGGATGATGGCATAAAAGCCAGCAGCAGCAAAGGAGGGCGGCATGAAGGAGTTTGCGGATTGTATTTGTCATTTATCGCGATTATCAAGTAACTGACGCCTGTTGTTTTTGGACTGGGTGACTGATTGTTTCAAAAAGACTGGATCCCGGGGCGCTGCCCGCGATGACACAGTATATAGTCTGGTAGAGCTTGTTTCGGGGTTGGCTGGTTGTTTTTAAATGACTGGATCACGGCTCAAATCACCACACCGGATACCGATCCGGCGAGGACCCCGATAGGCCGTGATGACACGGTATATAGCTTGGTTGGCATTGTTTCAGGGTCGGGTGGTAACTGTGTCGGGATAACGCAAGTTACAGTTTGGATGTGATCTGTTTTGAAGCAGATCAACCTCGTTCAGGGCAGCTAAAACGGACTTGTTCCTATTCTTCCTCGTATCCCCAGGATCCCACATCTGCCGGAACCTTTGTCCTGAGAGGATTATTGGCGGCTTTCAGGGCTCTCTCGTAGGCGTTTTCCACGATGTCGGTCTTGAGGATGATCACCAGTTCCCGTTCCCTGATCTGTTCTTTGTTGAACCCGGTCAGATAGCGGATACCCAACACCCACCAGGGCAGGTCTTTCAGGATGGGGATCCCGCTGCGCTGTATAGTTTTATCGGTGTCGTATAGCCCGCCCATCACGGCTTCCTCTCCGTCATAGAGCACCAGTTCGGTTTCGGATTTGCTTTTGTCGATGATGGTGCTGATGTTTCCGGGTGTTCCGCTGCTGCGCTCGATGCTCACCTTGAGGTGCACCAGTTCCTGGCCATCAACTTCCACAACCGTGGGCACCACATCCATCATCATACCTGTGGCATAGAAAGTTTCGGTTGTGTTTCCTGCATCGTCAATCGCTTTCACCGAAATGTCCTGACCAACCTGGATAAAGCCTTTCTTTCCAGAGCTTACGATAATGTTGGGTTTGGCGATCACGCTGCCTTTTTGATTCGACTCTATTGTGCTAAGCAGAGCGGAAAGCTCCACCGGGTATCCATCCACCGAAAATCTGCGGCTGGCACCCACTCCGACGATGGGATCCGGCACCAAGGCCGCTCCGCCAAAACTACCGGTGATCTTCACCTTGCCATCGATAAGGGTATTCCAATCCACTCCCAGGGATTTGAGGTATGCACGGTCTGCCAGTAAAGCAATAGCGTTGATGCGCACCTGTTTTTGGTTGACCCCCAGGATATCAGCGGCCGTAGCCCGGATTTCCTCTTTGGAACCGGGGTTTACGAAAGCCAGATATCCGGGAAGTTCCGCCAGCAACAGGTTGTTGCGCAAAGCCACCATCTCGGCTGCCTGACGCCAGGGCAGGCTGTTCACGGGGATGCCGATGTTCCCGTTGAAGTTGCTTTGGTTGATCATTTTTTTGCCCTCAAATTTCAGAGAGAAGTGTTCCAATATCTGCACAGCCTCGTTCAAAACAGTTGCCTCGTCCATACTGACCAGGTTTTGCTCCAGATCCTTATTGCTCGCGGCAAAGGCGAATAGCAGAATGCCAGCCAAAAGGAGGGATAGTACAAGTTTCTTGATCACAGTAACCTCATCGGGATTTATTAATAAAGATTGTATAGTCTTCTTCAAGACCGTATTTGTTTAACCTGAAAACAACTTTTTTCGCCGCTTCATCCACCGAGTAGAGATAGCCATAGGCCACCGGATCGCCCTCAGTCAGGATGCGGATGATGCCTTTTTCGTTTCTGAAAAAGGCTATGCCCCTGGAGATGCCGATCAGCCTCGCCTGGTCGGTATCCAAGAGGTTGGGGTCGATATCCCGGGGCAGTATCTCGCTGGCAACCTGGGTGTTGAAGAGTTGATAGCCCGTGTAGGGCTTCTCCGTTTTCTTGAAAGTGAGCGAAAAGGGTTCTGCTCCGCCCGGGGCAAAATAGGTTTGCAGTACCAGCGAGAACGACACCGTATCGCTTTGGGCCAGGTTTTCAGAACCAATGGTCAGGTCTTCCAGCGTAAGCACGGCGCGCTGCTGCTCCAACTGGCTTATCAGGTGGAGGAGGCTGGGATAGTAGGATCTTCCGCTCAGGACATATTGATGGAAGTTCTGATCGGCTTTTTCGGACTCGTTGGCGGCAAAGTCGAAGTTGACATTTGTGCCCATCCAATTGAGGATAGAGAGGAGATAGCGATATGTGATGGTGGGCGAATCCATGCCCAGGATCAGTTTGCTTTGCTGTTCCGACAGCGCTTCGTAAAAACGGTATTGCCGCTCCAATTCGTCTCTGGTTTCGAGCAGTGTGTTTAGGGAATCGATCTGCGCCTGGCTGAGTTTGTTGGTTTGCTCCAATTCCGCGATTTTCGTTCCCATCCTGTTACCCTGAAAGATCAGGTAGGCAAGCCCCAGCAGGAGAATCACTAACAATACGATCGTGTTGCGGGTGCTGTTAGTCATTGGGCGCCTCCCCTGGCAATCAGTTCCAGATCCGCTTTTACCAACTCCTGGATGGGGTGATCGGGATAGTTGGCCGTCAAAGCCCTGTATGTCCTGGCATAACGC
Source organism: Candidatus Cloacimonadota bacterium (assembly GCA_035450685.1). Taxonomy (GTDB): domain Bacteria; phylum Cloacimonadota; class Cloacimonadia; order Cloacimonadales; family Cloacimonadaceae; genus Syntrophosphaera. The sequence goes on from DAOTNF010000009.1 coordinate 77,744, forward strand.
TTATTGTGCCGTGCGTAGTCGATGCGGGCGGAAAGCAACAGGGCATGTGGATAGATCAAGCTCACCTCATGCACCAGGGGATCAAGGAAAGCCACCGCGTTGTGATAATCGCCGGCTTTATAGAGGCGATAAGCCAGATGCCAGCGCACCGGAGAACGCAGGCGGCCTTTGGGGTAGTTTTTCAGATAAGCCTGTCCCAGCGGTAAATACTCATCTCTGCTTTCCCTGTTGACGGCCCGCACAATCTCGTTGTACGCTGCCAGCTCGGCGCTGGATGCCTTGCTCTGCCATTTGGTCAACTTGGGCATGTACTGGGTTGGGATGGGAGGCAGGCTGACCCAGGCCGTCTCAGTTTGAACCGGTTCCGGCGCTTTGGAGGCAAGTTCTGTGGGTTTCTGAATACTCTCTTCCGCATTCCTGGCAGCCTGTTTTGGAGCAGGCTCCTGGTTTTGCGCTTCAGCCAGAGCCGCGGCGGCGGTAGCTTCCGCCTCTTCAGCCGCGTTCTGCTCCATAAATTCGGCAATTTCTTTTTCGATTTGTCCCACCCAATCGACTTCCGGCAGATCGGAAATGATGTCAAAAGACCAGAGGGTGGTATTCCTCACCTGGCTGCTGGTCACTTTTCTGATGCGGCTGTTAGGCAGCGCTTCCGCGAAATCCAGGATGTTGCGCCGGTTAGTTGTATAGCCATTGATGGCCAGCCGGTCGCCTTCCTTTTTGAAGCTCGAGAGCCAGCTAACGGGTTTGATCCGGAACAGCTTGTTCAGGGTATCCAGCACCGCCGACCAGGGATTCTTGCCTTGCAACAGGACGCGGACACTGTCCAGATTCTTTTGGAAGTTTTCGATCTCCTCTTTCATCTTGGTGATCTCAGCCGCCTCTATCTGCTTGGATGTGAGCTGAAACTCCAGTTGCCGCTTTTCCGCTGCCAGTTTTTTATATTTTTGCCCGCTGTTGAGCATGAACAGGGTTCCCAGGAGCGTCAGGCAAAAGATCACGATCAGGGTCAGCCAGCCATGCCAGGCGATCTTAAAAGGCTTCTGCGCCTCAATGATCTGCTTGGGCAGGAAGTTGCTTGGTGTGAAGCGGGTTTCTTCTGGAAACAGCGCTTTATAAGCCAAGGCGATGGGCATGGCGAACTGGCACAGATAACTGTCGTCCAGAATCTCGTCCTTCCTGTTTTCCACGTTGAGATAGTTGAAGTCCAGCAGGCGTGCCTGGCTGCTGCCCTGGGCGTTGATATAGTTCACCAACGCTTCGCTGGCCAGGTCTCCGCAGATCACGATCCGGGCGGGGTCAAGCTGTTGGTGGCTGTCCAGGGCGAAGGTGAGGCGCGAATAGATAAGCTCCGGTTCCGGCAGGTCCTGGGTGATGCTCAGGGGCAGAGCGGCCGTCCACGCATATTGTTCAAAGAGCAGGGCTTTGCGGTAGTCTCGCCCGAGGTACAGCAGCACCACCCGCTGATCGGTGTTGAGGTGGTTGACGCGAAAGTAGTCTGCCAGGGCGATATCGTTGGCGTCCGCCAGTTGGTAATACAGGTTGCGCTTGTTGCGTTGCGAATAGGCTTGCAGAAGTTCCAGCAGTCTGTTTTCCCCGTTGTGGAGCCAGATCTGGCGCGTATTTCCCACCTGTGCGAAGGAAGTCTGCCAGTGCCCAGCCTTGTATTGAGCGGGGGACAGGCTGGAACTGGCAAAGACCTTGTGGTAGTTTCTTCCGCTGGGGATTTCACTGCTGCGGATCAGATTCTCGTCATTCACATTGAGCGCGATCACTCCCTGCTTGAGGTCGAAGGCTGCAAACATCCTGTCCCAGGGAGTTAGTTTAAAGTCGTTCAGATACCGGGAATCAAAATCGTCCAACTGCATGTCTTTGCTATCCGCGTGGTTTCCCTCCCACGCTTGCCTCTCAAACTCTGCCAGTTCAGCCTGGGTCTGGTAGAGGGGCTTGTCCATCTCGATGCGTTCCATTCCCTGAAGAGTGATATGATAGAGATCACGCTTGAGAGAGACCATCCTCAGTGTGGTTCCGTCCTCAAAGATTCCGTAAGCTCGTTTGGGCCGCTTGCTCATTCTTCTTTCCCTGTCATAATAGTTTCATTCCTGTTTTACAGCATAGCCAGTAGCTGCGACATACGTTTCTTGTTGTTGGCATAGTTCATCGCGCACTTGTTGGTGATGACACCCCGCCGCACCAATTCATGCAAGTCCTGTTCCAGGGTGCACATCCCGTAGCGTTTGCCTTCCACCATCATCTGGTATATCTCGCCGATGTTTTTATTGCGGATGGCAGCCTGCACACTGGCATCCACGGAAAGTATCTCCCTGGTCATCACCAGGCGGTTATCCACAGAGGGGATCAGTTTTTGGGAAACAATCACGCAGAGCACGTCCGCCAGGCGGTTGCGCACCCTGTCCTGCTCTTCGGGGGGAAACTCCGCCACGATGCGGTGGATACTGTCGATGGCGGAACTGGTGTGCAGGGTGGTGAAAGCCTTGTGTCCGCTGTCGGTGATTTCCAGCACCGTGGAGATGGTGTTGGGATCGCGCATTTCACCCACCATGATGATATCCGGGTCCTGTCGCAGGGCCTCGATCGCGCCGTGGCTGAAGGACAGCACGTCCACTCCCACCTCGCGGTGGCGCACCAGACAGAGCTTGGATGGATGCACATATTCGATGGGATTGGCGATGATCACGATGTGGCCGTGGTTATCGCGGTTGTTCATGTCGATAATGGCGTCCAGGGTGGTGCTTTTGCCGCTGCCGGTTATTCCGGTCACCAGGATCAGCCCCATCTTTTCCACCCGGAGATTCATCCTATCGCAGATGGGCTTGGGCATGCGAAGCTGCTCCATGGTAAACACAAAGTCGTTGATGCGCCTGAAGTTGACACAGAGATAACCCCGGTCCAGATAGCAGGTGCCGCGGTAACGGATATTGGTGTCGCCATTGTCCACGGCGGCTGAAAAATCCAACACCAGGTTGTCGAAGAGCTTCTGTTTCTGCATCGGGCTCAGCCAACTGGCGATGATTGTCGTGGTTTCCAACAGGGAATACTCGCCAAAAGCATCCACGGGCTTTTTGTTGCCAAAGATTCTCAACCAGATCTTGTTGTTGCTGCCCGGCGCGCCAAAGTCGATATCCGAAGCTTCCTTTTTCTTCATTTCCAGCAGCCAGCTACGTAATAGCTCGCGGCATTCATTGACCCAGGCCGGATTGGCGTCCAAAAGGTTGCTGACTGCCAGGCACAGCTCCAGACCGGTCAGGTTGGAGTCGATTCGCGCATGCAGTTGGTCTTTGAAAGATAGAGGCATCGCTTTTCCTTATTCTCCGATGCTATTACAAGTGTCCCGCCCAAGCCCGGCAGGCAATACTCTTTCAGGCATCTCAATTCTCCAGTATCTTTCGGGCAGGAACGGCAGCCCTTCGCCCGGTACAGTGGTCAGTCACGGATATAGTCCACCTTGGTGGGCATTTGGGTTAAAGTATAAAAATCCCAGATCTCGTCGGGGGTCAAAGCCCGGCTAAACATCCCCACCTGATCCATCACGCCGCAGAAGCAGTCGGTAAATTCGCTGCCCGAGAATTCACTACTTGGGCTTCCAGCCACCTTGGTGATCTTCGAGCCCACGCTCACCCCATAGCGGGAAGTCCTGGCATAGCTCGAGCCGCCGAAGGCGGGGTTTCCGGGGATGACGGCCGGGCGCCCGTTGTAATAGGCCATCAGCACTCCTCTGTTGAACGTGAGGGCAAAAAATTCCCAGGGGAAGTTGCGGTAGCCCTGGCCGGAATTTCCGGGGGAATAGGCTTCCAACTTGTCTTTGTAGGGGAATTTAACTTCCAACCAGCCAGTGCCCCCGGTGCCACCCAAACCCACCGTAAAATGTATGCAGCCGTCCGAGCCGCAGTACCAAATGGCGCTCGCTGGCGGGGTTCCGGAATGGCCGGATTGGGGAACAGTGGAGGGCAGCCAGACCAGGGCGGCGTTTCTATGCGCCAGATTGCGGTCCAGTTTGGCGAAGCAGACCAGGGTGAATTCTTCGGAAACCTCCATCGAATGATTGACGTCATCATTGGGAGCGTAAGCCGCGTCGTTAAAGTCCTTATGCCAAAAGCTGCATTTCCAGCCCGCCACTCCGTCGCCGGGAGTGGGGAAGGTGTGCAATCCATTGAAAGGATAGGCGTGATTGTTTTTGCCGGAAGTGTCGATCATCTTGGCATGGCCTTCCAATTGGGGCTGGTCCATTTCAAAATAGAAGCAGTCGGGAGTGTCCACCTTGAAAAAGTTGAATGCTATTTCGGCGGGATAATTAACAGTTTTGCCCTGCATCCTGCCGCGCACGCTACTCACGGCCTGGAAGCGGATCTCTTTGTTGGGTCCCGTAAATACCCCACCGATATGGTTAAACGTGATCTGCCTGATCAACCCGTTGCCCACCGGGAAATGTGGATAGTGGTAGATATTATCCTCTTGTGAAGTGGTGCCGTCGAAGTAGAGGGTGACCGTGTCATAATGATCGCCCACCCAGTTTTTTACTCTGGGTACGGCATACGCGATCGCCCAGCGCAGCGCGTAGTCGCTCACATTCTCGGTCTCTCGCTTGATCTGGTCATCTCTCAAAACGTCCGGCAAATCCAACATGCGGTTCTGCATGCGAATGGCTATCCCAGCGAAGATGGTACTCAGCAGGATAACCAGGATAAGGCTGCTCTTTCCCATAATTACCTCAACTTGTTCCTAACTGTAGCCAGGTGTTCATCAGATAGCATCTGAGTTGTAAACGGTTTTCCAAGCCTCTGGAATCCATCATCGGCCCTTCCCTGCGAAATGTTAGCATGATATCCACCGAACGCACCTCGTCTGTATTGTGGGTTTCGTGGCCATACAGATCGTAGTACTTGTATTTAAGCTCTTTCACCCAAAAGATATAGCCCATGTTTTCCAGCACTACGTCATCTTCGATGTAGGCATCGTTACCCTGGCGGATCAGCACCGCGCTGCCCATGGCTTCGTTGGCGTCTTCCACCAGCACGATGGAAAGCACGTTGGGAGGCCCCGATGTAGCACCCATCGTGTCTTTTTCAAAGTCCCAATAACTACGAAAGATAAAACGGTTTTCACTTGCTATCACAACGGCTTGTCTGGGGTCTTCAATGCCAAGCCCCGCCAGGCCGATGAGGTGGTTGAGCCGGGTGCTTGCCTGCTCCATGTGGCTTGCCATGCTGGCCGCATACATATGCCGTTCCGCGGTTTCCGTGAGCTGATACTGGAAGGTGGTAAGCATGATCAGCAGCAAGCCCGCGATGATCACCGATCCTATTATATCCAAAAGCACACTCATCAGAGCCCCTCCACCGAATAAGCGGTATAGACGCGGGAAAGCGTAACCGGATGCTTCAGCCCCGCAGGGCCTTGCACGGTCGCCACCACCAGCTTGTTGACCAATGTGCTGGAAGACGCCGCAGTATCTCCATACTGATTGCAGGGATAGACTCTGATTATCAGATGGAACTCGGTTCCATAATGCTCCAGATTGTACCGCCGCTCCAAGTTGTTGTATTGCCCGTCGATCTGGTTAAACTTCAAACCCACGGCTTCTTTGGGCACCATCATCCGGGCATCGATCTCGTCCAGCACCTCCTGGGCAATCTGCATCGCCTGCACTGAATGGGAGGCGTTGGTCACAAGGTCAGCAGCACCTTCCACCGTTCTAAGATGCACAATGGCGATCGTGGCAAAGAGCATAATCGCCAGCACAGCAATGAACATCTCAAAAAAGTTCACCTAATCCTCCGCCGTGGCAAACAGCACTTCAGTGATATCGGTGAGGCCCTCCCGGATGCGTTCGATGCCGCTGCGGCGCATGGAGAGCATGCCATGTTTCTCCGCCAGGGTGCGGATGCGCTCTTCATCGATCTCGTTTCCGGAACGCACTATCTCGTTGCGTATTTCAGGGTAAAAGTAGAGGGCTTCCGCGATATTGACGCGCCCGGAATAGCCTTGGTGGCATTTGGCGCAGCCAACTGGTTCAAAGATTTTACCGCTGCGCAGATCTTCCTCGCTCAGCCCTAGTTTTAGCGCAGCCGCCCAGTGTTCCTGGTTCAGCGGCCGGCGGCAGTGTTTGCAGAGCTTGCGCACCAGGCGCTGGGCGATGATGATGTTGATGGAATAGGCAAGCAGGAAAGGCTCGATGCCCATCTTATAGAGGCGGGTGATTGCGCTGGGGGCGTCGTTGGTGTGCAGGGTTGTGAGGGTCAGGTGCCCCGTGTTTGCCAGTTTGACCGCGATATCGGCGGTGAGGCGGTCGCGGATTTCTCCCACCATCACCACGTCCGGATCGTGCCGCAAAATGCTGCGCAGCGCATGGTCAAAACCCATCTTGTGGCTGATCTTGAGCTGCCTGGCGCCCCGGATCACATACTCCACCGGGTCTTCGCAGGTGAGCACGTTGATGCTGGGGTTGATAACATGGTGCAAAGCCGCCATCAGGGTGGTGCTTTTGCCGCTGCCGGTGGGACCGGTGAGGATCACTATCCCTTTAGGTGTATTGATGGATTTCAAAAATTCCTCTTCCGCCTGGCTCTGGAAACCAAGTTTGCGGAAGTCCGTGATCACCTTGCGGTCGTCCACCACGCGGATGGTGATGCTTTCAAAACGCCGTTCATGCTGCGGCGACACCATGGGCAGGATGGATACGCGGTAGCGGATCAGGTGGTCGTCTATCAGCCTCTGGGCAAACCCGTCCTGGGCAGTGTCGCGTTCAAAGCGGTCCACTCCGATGGAGCGGTCTTTCACAACGGCCGCCAGGGCTTCCGGCGGCGTGTTTTCCTGGCGCATCCAAAGCTGCAGTTTGCCATCAATGCGGAAGAACACATCCACCTTGCGCTTGTCCACGGGCACGATGTGGATGTCGCTGGCGTCAGCCCGCACGGCTTCCATCAGCGCGGCTTCAAAGAGGTTGACCAGCAGGCTCTTGTTGATCTCCTCGTCCAAAAGCTGCTCGTTAAGCTCAGGGATCTGGTCTTCAGGATCATCGATCAGGATTTGGCCGCTGGATTCAAGCATCTGCAAATATTCGTTCTTTTGCGGGGCTATCCGGGTGATCAGCTCTTCGATCACCGCCATGCGGCACCAATAGACGTCCACTTTCTTATAGGGAGTATTCTGCGGGATTTCCTGAATCGCCTTGTTGGTGGGGTCGGCAGCCAGCACTTTGAGCCCTTCCCGGCCATTGTTGTTCATCGAGATGGGCAGTATCTTATGGTAACATAGTTTCTTTTTCAGGTCTTCGGGAAACTTACTCAGGATTTCCCGGCTCACCTTGATATCTTTCTGGCTGAGGGCTTCGGGATCCGGCTCCAACTCGTCAAAGGAATAGAAACGTGCCAGCAGGCAGTATATATCGTCGTGGTTGACCTTGAAGTCGCTTTCCAGGATGCGTGCCAGGGCACTGGGGCTGCGGTCGCCGTATTCATCCATGCGCCGCACCGCGTTCTCCACCGTTTCCAGCGGGAACTGGGAATGTTTCAAAAGGTAGTTGCCGAATCTGCTTCCGGTTGCCATATTCCTATTATGTGGTGGGCGGCGAGATATTGGCTATCTCCGCCGATACCAGGGTCAAAAATGTTATCGCGGCTGCCACAAAAAGCCACACCACAGCCTGGATGATCTCGATCATGTTGGCCATGCGGTAGCTGGTTTCAGCCTGGTAAAAGTTCGCTATCTGCTCCGAAGCCAGTAGCAGGTTTCCGGTCTCCTGCCCCGTGCGCAGGCGGGTCAGGCTCATCTGGGTGAACACCCCGGAGGCTTCCATGGCGGTCACAAAGGCCTCGCCTTCCTGTAGCATCAGCGGTATCGTTACCCGCTTGATCCTTTCTTCCATCCAGGCGTTGCGGCAGGCTTCCGCCGCTGTGCGGATAGTCTCGATGTTGTCGCCCGCACCTGCATAGATGGTGCCGAACACCCGGAAGTAGATTTCGATGCTCATCTTGTGGATCAGCGGCCCCACGCCCGGAATCTTCACCAGGTTGCGGTCGCGCCAGATCTTGCCCTGGGGCGTGCTCCACCAGCGCCAGAGGATCAAAGTCACCCCTGCCAGCACCAGCAGGATAATCCACCAGGATTGCGCCAGCCAGTTGCTGAAATCCATGGTGGCCTTGGTGAGCGGAGGGGTTTCCATATTGTATTTACTGAAGAGCATGGCGGTGGCGGGAAAGATTTCCAACACGTAGTAGCCAAAGGCCCCCAGGGTCGCCAGAATGGTGATCAGGGGCGAAAGCATGGCCTTGCGGACGGTCTTTTTGATCTCCACGTCGCGCTCGATGAAGGTGGCGGTTGCATCAAAGATATCTGCCATGTTACCGCTGCGCGTCGCCAGACCAAGCATATAGGCGGGAAAACGCCCGAAAATGTGGGTAAAGCGCATGAACACCTCGCGCCCCTCCGCGCCTGCCTTGAGCTGGCTCTCGATCTGATAGAGCGCTTCCTTCATGCTGCGGTTGCTCTGCTCCTCCGCCAGCATCTCCAGAATCCTGCTGAAGCTCATCTTGTCTCTCAGCATGTTCGCACTCAGGCGGATGAACATCAGAACGTCCTGGATGCCCGGTTTGAAGGGCAGGTCAAATAGAACCGGGTTGATCTTGAAGCGGGTGTAGCCCAGGCGTTGCAGCGCCTCTGCCACCTCTTCCTTGTTAAAAGCGGATTGACGCCCGGAAAAGGGTTTCCTCCCCGGCGCCCAGACCTTGTAGAGGTAGTCCCTCCTCTTTTCCAGCTTCTCGATGCGCACCCCGTGCCGGCTGCGTATCATTGCAGCGTGCTTGCGCGCCTCCCGGGGACTGGATACTGTGAAGGTGCCTTGCACGTTTCTGCCTTCAGAATTGGTGCCCTTGAAACGGTATTCGAGTATCATCTATACGCCCTTGCTTTTATGGGAAACACAGTGCAATGGACACGTGTAGGGGATGGCACATGTAGTCACAAACCACCATGTCAGTGCTCACTGATCAACAGCCCAAGAATGGCCGGATGGCCATTCTTGGACTTAACAATGGCTACTTACAAACCGTATTATGAATACAGTTTATTCTGGTAATTCTTCAGCAGAGGTGATGTTGGATGTGACAGTGCCTGGATCCAAAACGACTGTAGTGGTGACAAGGGGATATTTGCCACTTTTCTTTTCAGTTCCAAGGCCATAGATGGTGACTGGATCGGCTCCACCCTCTACCTTGAATGATCCATTTTCTGTTTCCAATGTGTTGTCAGCACCGGTGAAACCAATGAAAGTAGCGATTTTTGCAGAAGTCATGTTTGCAATATCACGGCCAGCACCGCCTTGAGATATGGGTGTTTTCCAATACTGAAGGACGGATGACGCGTAATTGGTTGTTTCACTGGTTAACGCGTTGGCGTTGGCATTGTAGGCCTGGTTGTTGAAGATGGTGATACCGACGGCAATGGCGATGCCGACGATGATTACGCCGAGTACGATCAACAAGAGTTGTTGAGTTCCCATGGGTTGTCTCCTTTTTTTTGCCTGTTTCCAGGCTTTTTTGTTTTTTTTGGCCTCCGAGAGAAAGAGGCCGTTTCAAAAAAGCTTCACTATGCCGCGCCCGAAAGCCGGCGACTACCCAAAAACACTCTATAAATCAGGCTTCTAAGACTATATAATAAGACCGTTGCACATAAAAGTGGACAGAAAGTATATGTAAATAACTCTTGACAGA
>DAOTNF010000010.1:0-81733 GCA_035450685.1 Candidatus Cloacimonadota bacterium
GATCTCTGCCCGGGCCATCATAAATAGCGCAACTCCTTGCTGGTAGATATATTGCCTCTCAATAGCTGGCATACTCGCAAGTACACGCATTTTTAACTTGACTGAATTGACCGTTTGAGTATTAAGAGTCAAAAAGTCAGTAACGAATACAATCAAGCTATTCGGCACCATATTAATAGATGTTGGAATATGAACAAAGCCGCGAACATGAAAGCCAGAATCCTGGAAACGGCTATAAGCCTATTTTCACACTATAGCTTTGGAAAGACATCCGTGGACGATATCGTCCGGGAAACACGCATCTCCAAAGGAACTGTCTATTACTATTTCCGCAACAAGGAAGAGCTGTTTCTGAGCGCCGTCAACAAAAGAGCCGAAGAGTTTTTCGACATCCTCGATGAACGCCTGCAATCCTGCTCTGGCTTCGAGGAAAAACTCACGATGTATTTCAGGTTTCCCATGAGCTTCATATTTACAAATATGCCCATTCTGTTGGAAGGCATGGCTCATATCCCGATGAGCTACCAAGAACGCCTGCATGAAGAAAAACGCCTTTACCAGAGCAGGATGAAATCGGTCTTGCTCTCTGTTCTGAACATTGGCAGGGAAGAAGGCCTGATCAACAAAAGCGTGGATTTTGACCGCTTGGTGGACTTGATCAACGATTGGTTCATGCTTTCAGATGTTAACTATTCTTGCATTGACAAAGAGCGCGTGATTTCACGGATCGAACGCGATCATGAGATGATTATTCAGTTAATTTTATATGGCATCATCAAAAGGAGTTGATTGATGAAACGAATTATCACCTGCTTCCTCGCAACTCTCGTTTTGGCGCAAATAGGCGCCATCAGCCTGGAGGAAAGCATCGGCCTTGCCCGCCAAAACAACCGCAAGCTGCTAATGGCCAAGGAAGATGTCCTTATGGCGGATCAAACCTACAACGAAGTGCGAGGCACCCTGTTGCCCCAGTTAAACCTGGTGGGAGGCTACACACTTTCCAAGACCTATCTGCCAGATTCTGCAAAAATCCCCGCGATGAACTTTGCCGCGGGGCTCGATACCCTCGCCACTAGAAACGATTACTACCTGGCCGGAGTGGTTAGCGGCATCTACAATGGCATGTTGCCGAGTTCGCCGATCGATGAGGGTTCAATCGCCGCCCAGCTTCAGTTTTCCCAAGTCCTGTTCCTCGGCGGAAAGCTGGTCAATGGAATCCGCGCCGCTGACCGCTACCGCTCGATCCAAAGACTTCAATATCAGCTGGCAGATCAGGAAATGGTGGTCACCACAACGCAGCTCTTCTACGCCTGCCTGCTCGCGGACAAACTGACCGTCGTCCAACAGGAAGCCCTTGACACCGCCAGACGCCATCTGAGCAGGATGGAGGCTTTCAATGCGGAAGGACAGGTATCGGAATTTGACCTGCTGCGCGCCCGCCTGGAAGTAGCCAAGCTGGAGCCTCAACTACTGCAGGCACGGAACAACTACGAGCTCGCGCTCTCCGCTTTCCAAAAACAGATAGGCAGCCCGGATGCCGTGCCCGAAGGCGAATTCCTGCTTCCTCCCCCCTTACAGCTCAGCCTGGAAGAAGCCGAAGCGCAAGGCCTGGAAAACAGGCTCGAGATCGAATTGGCAGATATCGCCACCGAGGTGGCAAGGATCAAGTGGAACGCGGAAAAGGGAAACTACCTGCCCAATGTCTTTCTGCAGGCCAACGCCTCCCTCTATACCGCCGCTGACGAATTTGCCATCGAAAAGGATGATTTTGGCACCAGCTACAGCATCGGCATCGGTGTGCAGCTTCCGCTATTCACAGGACTGTCTAACAGCTCGAAACGAAGGAACGCGGAACATGCCTGGCGCAAAGCCAGATTCCAGCAAAACGAGTATGAGGATTTGATCCGCTTACAGATAACACAGGACTATCAGAAACTGCAACACGCCCTGGAAAACTACCGTGTCCAGGAAGAAAACATCCGCCTTGCGGAAAGGAGCCTTGTGCTCGCCCAGGTCAGATACGAGAACCAGGTTGGCATCCAACTGGAGGTTTTTGACGCCCAGACGATGCTTTCCGCCATCAAACTGCAATACTTTCAATCCATCTACGAAGTGATCTCTGCCAACCAAAACCTGCAGCGGTCAATCGGTATCAGTTTATAAAGGGAGATCAAAATGAAAAAGACATACATTATCCTGATCTGCGTAGTTCTGCTACTTTCGGCCTGCGGGAAAAAGGGCGAAGTTGGCAAGAACATGGAGCAGATTCAGCGTGAACAGGGTATCCCGGTGCGAGTCAGGACAGTTGAAGCCGGGACATTCACCCAGGAACTGAATTACAGCGCCACCCTGGGCGGAAGGGAAGAATCCACCGCCCAAGCCATGGTAAGCGACATTGTGACCTCGATCAAAGCCAAGGTGGGAGACCGCGTAACGGCTGGCCAGATCATAGTTACTTTCCCGCAAAACACTCCCGCGGCCCAGTATGTTCAGGCTTCCGCGGCTTTCAACGCCCAAAAACAGGCCTATGAGCGCATGCAACGCCTCTTTAGCCAGGGCGCGATAGCGCGCCAGGACCTGGATAACCTGGAAACCGGCTACAACGTGGCCAAGGCAAATCTGGAAGCGGCGGAAAAGATGATCAACGTGCGTGCTCCCATCTCGGGGGTAATCACGAAGATCATGGTCAATCCCGCGGAACGCACCTATCCAGGCCAGGACCTTTTCACTGTTTCGTCAACAAACGGCTTTAAAGCCACTCTGATGATCCCCGACACCGATGTCTCCAAGCTGCGTGTAGGCACACCTGCCACGGCCAAATGGATGGATCAGACCCTCAACGGGAAAGTCAGCCAAATCTCCATGGCCCTCGATCCCTACACCAAAGCTGTGCGCGTGGATGTCGTCTTTGGCGGCTACAGCAAAAAGATCAGCTTTGGCTCCGTTGCCCAGATCAGCTTGAAAACCATGACCAAGAGCAATGTCATCGTAGTTGACCGCGTCCATATTACCAGTGAGAATGACAAGTTCTATGTATGGTTAAACAAAGATAACCACGCCGTGCGCCGCGAGGTCGAACTGGGCTTGAACAACAAGCTCCAGCATGAAGTCATATCCGGCCTGGAAGAGGGGGATGTCCTGATCACGGAAGGGATCAACCTCTTGAGCGAAAACGCGCTCATCCGCGTGGTTGAGTGAGGCACAGGCCATGTTCCTTTCCAATATATCAGTCGAACGCCCGGTGCTCGTCACCATGGCTTTGCTGGTCTTTGTGGTCTTTGGCATCCTGGCTTACTTTGAGATGCCTCTGAACCAGATGCCGGATGTGAAGATGCACTTTCTGGTTATCCAGACAGTGTATCCCGGCGCCGGACCCAGCGAAGTTGAAACCCAGATCACCAAAAAGATTGAGGATGCCATCGCTACAGTGAGCCAGGTGGACTACACCCAGTCCTATTCGATGGAAAACGCAAGCATCATCATGATGGCCTTCAAGATGGGAAAAGACATCGACATTGCCAATCAAGAGGTCAAGGATCAGGTTGACGCGATAATCCGCGAACTCCCAAGCGATGTGGAACGGCCTGTCATCCAAAAAATAAACATCAACGCCTACCCCTTCATGGATATCATCCTCACAGGTAAAATGGACGGCAAGGCGCTCTATCATCTCGCGGACAAGAGGCTCAAAGACCGCTTTGGCCAGATCGAAGGCGTCGCCCAAGTGACAATTACAGGAGGCAATAAGCGCCAGATAAATGTTGACCTCAACGACCAGGCTGTCTTTCAGAACAAGATATCCCTGACCCAACTGATGCAAATCCTAGCCGCCCAAAACATGGATATGCCCGCCGGAAGCATCAAGAGCGGAACCCAAGAGTACTCCGTGCGCTTCAAGGGACAATTTGACAGCGTTGACAAGATCGGGGACGCGGACATCCCCACCATGACCGGCATTAAGAAGCTTCGCGACATCGCCACCATCACCGACGGCGCCGAGGACGTTACCTCCCGGGCCATTTATTACAACATACCCGCGCAACGCCTTGAGGAAAACATCGTCCGCATCTCAATAACCAGCGCTTCCGACGGAAACATGGTGGACATTTCCAAGCAACTGAACGAAGAACTGCCCGAAATACAAAAAGAACTGCCCGAGGGTGCCAAGCTGGAACTGGTCCGCGACGATTCGGACTTCATCCGAGCAACTGTCAACGACACTTTCAGCAACATCTGGATGGGCATAGTCCTGACCGGATTGGTGCTGCTGCTCTTCCTGCACGATCTGCGCTCCACCCTGATAGTTGCGCTGTCCATGCCGATTTCGATCGTTTCTTCCTTCATGTTTATGCAGATAGCCGGTTTCAGCTTCAATATGATGACCCTGATAGGCATCTCCACGGCGGTGGGCATCCTGGTTTCCAACTCCGTGGTTGTCATCGAGAACATATTCCGACACAAGGAAATGGGCAATTCCCGCCGCGAAGCATCAAAAAAAGGGACTTCCGAGATTGCCATTGCCGTGCTGGCAAGCACACTAACCAACATCGTGGTCTTTTTGCCACTGGCAACAATGCGCTCAATGGTTGGCAAGTTCCTCGTGGAATTTGCCGTGACGGTGACGATCGCCACACTCTTTTCCCTTGTCACTTCCTTCACCATTACCCCCATGCTGGCCTCATTGATAATCCCTCAAACAGTCAAGACCAACAAATTCGGGCTTGCCTTTGACCGCTGGTTTGGGAAGTTTGCCCGGGGCTACAAAAAGTTCCTCAGTTTAATGATCGGTTCAAAAAGAACCGCTATCCTGATGATTGGCGCCACTGTGTTGCTGCTGATTGTCAGCTTCGCTCTGGTTCCCATAATTGGCCTGGAACTGTTGCCCGTCATGGATAGGGGAAACATCACGGTCAACGTCGAACTGCCCCAGGGCTACAATCTGGATCAGACCGCGAAGGTTTACGAGGACATCCACCAACGCATCGGCAAACACAAAGAGATCAAGCACATCATAACCAACCTTGGTTCATCAGGATTCATCGATACCGGTTCAAACATCGCCGCTTCGGACATCAAGCTGGTGGACGCCGATGACCGCAAGCTCAGCTCCCGCGAGATGGCGGATCTGCTCACCCGTGAACTGGCGGACATCCCCAACGCCCGCATTAAGGTTTCAGCCTCCACCTTCATGATGGGTGGCAGATCCCCGGTCGAGTTTTACCTCCAGGGCATCGACAACGAGCGGCTGGAGCAGCTTAAAACGGAGGTAACGGAGCGAATCAAGGATACGCCCGGCCTCATCAACCTGGATACCAGCACCCGCTCCGGGCGCAGCGAGATTACGGTCGAACCCCGCCGCGAGCAAATGGCTGCCATCGGCGCCACGGTTTACGATCTCGCCCTGGCCTTGCGCGGAGCAGTGGCCGGAATGGTTTCCACCCATTATCAGGAAGGCGGAGACCAGTATGATATCAATATCTCGCTGGACGATTCCGAACTCTCCACACCTGACCGGGTCGGCAACATCAGCGTGGCCGTGATGGGACAAACTTATCTGCTCTCTCAGCTCGCTGACGTCAGCTTTGCCCCCGCAACCAACAGAATCATCCACCGCGACCGCGCCAAGTCCATCGTCTTCAATGGCGACGTGGCTGAAGGAGCCCGCCTGGGAGACGTGATCTCCGGCATCAACGAAAGGCTGGAAGATTACAAGCTGCCAGACGGCTACAAGGTTATATGGGGCGGCGAAGCGAAAGTTCTGGCTTCCACTCTCAAAGATATGGTCCGCACCTTTGCCCTCGCGGTTTTGCTTACTTACATGCTGCTGGCGGCGATTCTGGAAAGCTTTGTGCAGCCTCTGTTTATCATGGCAACCGTACCCCTGGCCCTGATCGGCGTCATCTTTTCGCTGCTGCTCGCGGGTTTCAGTTTTAACATCATTTCTATGCTCTCCATCATTATGCTGGTGGGGATTGTGGTCAACAACGCCATTCTGCTCCTGGATTACGCCAACATGAAGCGCAAACAGGGCGCAACCCCTCGCGATGCCCTGCTTGAGGCTGCCGAAATGAAGCTCAAACCGATAGTAATGAGTACCCTGGCTGTGATCATCGGAATGCTGCCCATGGCTCTCGGGATCGGTGCTTCCGGCGTGGAAATGCGCCAATCAATGGGTGTGGTCTCAATTGGCGGCATGGTTGTATCCTCATTCCTGACTATGATTATCATTCCTGCATTTTATTACTTGACCGTCAGAGCGGATGCCAAGAAAAGTGATTCAGAAGTAATTCCGATGGAGGAACGATGAAAAAGTTCAAAACTACTGTCCTGTTATTAGTGCTTGCAGCCTTTCTCTCTGTGAGCCTGTTCAGTTGCTACGGCAACTTCACCCTTACCCGTAAACTGTATGAATGGAATGGTTCGCTGGGTGACAAATACATCAACAACATAGTTTTCTGGATACTGTTCTTTATTCCGGCCTATGAATTTACCGTCATAGCCGATTTCTTTGTGTTAAATACCATAGAATTCTGGACAGGCACAAATCCGATGTCTATGAACGAAGGTCAGGAAGTGATCAAATACGCCCAGACCGATGATGCGAGCTTCAAGATCACCATCACCAAAAACAACATCGCGATAGACGAACTGACCGGCAAGAATGCTGGTCAAAGCGTATTACTTTCCTTTGATGAGGAATCCCAGGCCTGGTATCTTGTCAATGACGGCAACAACGTTAAGATCGCTACGCTGGACGGCGACAAGATGAATCTCATCTATCCTTCCGGCAACACCCTGACTGTTGACCTGATGCGATAATCAACAAATATAATGTTAGCTACGCGGAAAGTTTTGCTTTCCGCGTTGTTTTCATTAGTTTATCCTATAAATAACACTCTAAGGAATGAGACAATGCTTGATAAGCAAAAGATTGAAACGATATTGGACAAGATACGCCCCTCCATCCAGTCTGACGGAGGAGATGTGGAACTGGTCAACGTTCGGGAAGACAACGTTGTTGAAGTGCGCCTCAAAGGCGCGTGCAATGGATGCCCCATGGCAACCCTGACTCTTAAGGCAGGTATTGAGCGAATCATCAAGGAAGAGATTCCCGAAGTTGTCGAGGTTATCTCAGTCAAGTAGAGAGATTACATCTATAATTTCGAAGATCCTGGCTTGCTCCGGGGTCTTTTTAGCACAAATATTCAAAGACCTTTCATATATTCAGATCATTTGCCGATGGCCCATTGACGTCCTGCCCAAAACCTGCCTGGCGGTCGGTCAGCGGTCAATCAGTCATCAATGAGCGATGAGCGTATGAGGGCCATATCTCATTTCTGGTGGGACGCTTTCGAATTGGGTTTTGCTGGATTTGGGGCTGGTAATTTCTATTTCAACTCAAAGCAAGTTCAGACTTCTATCCTTTTGTCTTAATATGCGTTAAGCCCTGCTTTATAGTCTTCATTATGGGTGCACTTACGCGCAATGTTCAGCGATATCCCCATTCTTCCCCCGCCTAAAAAACCCATCGGTTAAGCAGATTGGACTTGACAAACTGCCGCTGGCATGCCAAAATGTTTGGATAATATCAAATTTACTCTGGAGCGGAAGCATGAAAGAGAAAGTTTATCTAGTGTGTTTGTTGCTATTGGCGTACGGTTGTTTGACCGCGCAGGCCGCGGGCTGGAATTGGGCGGTGAGTGCCGGATCAAGCAGCACTGACAAGGGTTGGGCAGTGGACCGGGATGCCCAGGGCAATGTATATATCTGCGGAGAATTCAGTGGCAGCGCAACTTTCGGAAGCAACACCCTAAGTTCCCGGGGAGGAGCGGATATCTTTGTTGCCAAGCTCGATGCTGAGGGAAACTGGCTCTGGGTAAGCCAGGCAGGCGGAAACATGAATGACATTGCCTACGATGTCGCTGTTGATACTTCCGGCAACGTCCTTGTCACCGGCTTATACCGCAACGGTGCTGTTTTTGGCAACACTACGCTTTCTTCAACCGGATCATACACCAATATCTTCGTGGCCAAGTTGGATGCCAATGGTAACTGGCTCTGGGCTACCCGCGCGGGTGCGGGAAGTGCCAACGACGAAGGCAGATCCCTTGCCCTTGATAGCTCTGGGAATGCCATTGTTACAGGTTGTTTTCGACTTACGGCATATTTTGGCTCTTATCCGATCACCAGCAGCGGAAATGATGACATATTTGTAGCAAAGATCAGCCCCGCGGGAACCTGGCTTTGGGCCAAAAAGGCTGGCGGAGATGGACAAGACCGCGGCTATGGGGTGACACTCGATTCAGGCGGCAATATCTGGCTGACAGGCAAGTATGAATCCACCGCGTCCTTTGGCGACTCTTCCCTCACAAGCCTGGGTGGATCGGATATCTTTGTCGCCAGGCTGGACTCCAGTGGCAACTGGCTCTGGGCAACAAGCGCAGGCGGCAGCCAACCCGATGAAGGGAAGGACCTGGTCTGTTCCCCCTCAGGCGGCGCCTATCTCTGTGGTATATTCCGGGATGGCGCCTCGTTTGGTGCCATTACTCTTACCGGTGCAGGTGAAAACGACATCTTCGCCGCTGCCTTGGACGGGGCAGGAAACTGGCTCTGGGCCAGCAATGCAGGAGGAACCTTGGCAGATCACGCCTACGGGATTGGCCTTGATGCCGGAGGCGGGATTGGAATCTGCGGCACCTTTCAAGGTCAGGCCTCCTTTGGCAGCCATAGTCTTGCTTCGTCAGGATACGGAGACATTTTCGCAGCGCGTCTGGACAACCAGGGCGCCTGGACTTGGGCTCAGGGCTGGGGAGGTGCAGACAACGATTTCGCCTATGGCCTGCAAATGGACTCTGGGGGTGATCTTCTGCTATGCGGGAGCTATGCAGCCTCGTTTAACCTGGGCGCACATCCGCTTGTAAACACGGGAGGAGCAGATATCTTTGCTGCTGAACTAAGCTGGCTGTCAGCACCTCAACCCCGCGAACCGGAAGGCCTGCAGGCAGAACGTATCGGAAGCGACATCCGCCTCTGTTGGTTGCCGGTAGCCTATGATACGGCAGGCAATCAACTGTCCCCCTCCGGCTACAGGGTTTATTATCAGCCCCAGGATGCTGACGGAGTGTATCAGTATCTGGGAGTGAGTTCCAGCACCGATTTCATCCACAGCGGAGCCGCTGCGCTACCACGTGGTTTTTACAAGGTGACTGCCTTCACAAACCGCTGAGCTCCGTCCTTCTCCCCCCTTTGGTTCCCAGGATCGGCTCTGGGTCTTCCTGGGTCATCCTTAACTTCGCAACCGCATACCTAAGGATGATGGCGCTAACTTCTTTGGTATCAAAGGAGAGCGACGTTACGGATATTGAGGATGGTTGGCAGATATTATGTGAATGGAGAAAGGAGATAAGCGGTAACTGGTATAGCAATCAAGTTGTTGCTGCATGTGACAGGCAAGACGCGTTGCAGTTGTGATGGACTTGGACATATCTGTTTTTTAGGGATTGTATTTGAAATTGGTTCGGGCACGCGCGGCAATCCCCCGTTATGTCATAAACCCTCCAAATCGAGTTTTAACTTGACAAAAAAGTCTTTCCGAGAATCCATAGTAGAAAGGATAAATACCGCAAATCCGACGGTTCTTTGTTACATATCGAGATGCCTTGTAACATTCTTGGGAAAACGCCGCCGGATAGCGAAATAGCATGAGAGGTTTTAGATGCCCCATAAAAAAATGTTTGAAGTTAAACTGGACCCGATACTGCCCCCTGATCCGGTCTTTGAGCCTAATATCCGCAGAGCACCCCATAGAGGGCTCAATCTCACAAAAAAAGAAATCGCCTTAGCGGTCAAGAACGCACTGCGCTATGTTCCCCATGAACTCCACGCGAAGCTTGCTCCCGAATTTTTGGATGAGCTGTTGAACCACGGGCGTATCTATGGATACCGTTACCGTCCCCAGGGGAGGATAAAAGGATTACCCCTGGACATGTATAAAGGCATCACATCCGCCAAGGCGTTGCAGGTAATGATCGACAACAACCTGGATTTCGATGTCGCCCTCTATCCCTATGAGCTTGTCACTTACGGAGAAACCGGGCAGGTCTGCCAGAACTGGATGCAATACCGCCTGATCAAAAAGTATCTTGAAGTAATGACGGAAGAACAGACTCTGGTTGTCCAGTCCGGCCATCCCCTGGGTCTTTTCCCTTCCCGTCCCGAGGCTCCGCGCGTGATTTCCACCAACGGTCTGGTGATCGGAAACTGGGACAATCCGGAGGAGTTCAAGCGGCTGACCGCATTGGGAGTTGCCAATTACGGACAGATGACTGCCGGAGGCTGGATGTATATCGGCCCTCAGGGAATAGTTCATGGAACCTATATCACCCTGCTCAACGCAGGCAGGAAATACCTTGGCATCCCTGCTGACAAAGATCTGGGCGGAATCCTGTATATCTCTTCCGGCTTGGGCGGCATGAGCGGAGCCCAGTCCAAAGCGGTAGAAATAGCAGGCGGAATAGGCGTCATCGCCGAGGTTGACTACAGCCGCATCGAAACCAGGCATAGCCAGGGTTGGGTTAGCAAAGTTTCCAGCGACCTCCCGGAAATCTTCCGTTGGGTCGATGAACACCGCAGGAGCGGCAAACCCATCTCCATTGCCTATTACGGCAATATAGTCGATCTTTTGGAATACGTGGATACCCACAACCTGAAAGCAGAACTGATATCAGACCAGACCTCCTGCCATGCCGTTTATGAAGGAGGCTACACTCCGACAGGCTTGAGCTTTGAAGAAGGCAGGCAATTGCTGTCCACCGATAGCGACACTTTCCGCAAGAAAGTAGATGAATCCCTCCAGCGCCACTTCAGGGTTATCTCCCGCCTCAGTGCGAAAGGTTCAAAGTTTTGGGACTATGGAAACAGTTTCCTGGCATCGGTCTTCGATTCCGGCGAACACAGCATCGCCAGAAACGGAATCAACACCAGCGAAGGATTCATCTTCCCCTCTTATGTGGAGGACATCATGGGCCCCCTCTGCTTCGATTTTGGCTATGGCCCCTTCCGCTGGGTTTGCCTGAGCGGAAAAGACGAAGACCTGAGAGCTACAGACCAGGCAGCCGCCGAATTGATAGATCCCAACCGCAACGCGATGGACAGGGACAATTACCATTGGATCGTGAACGCGGAAGAAAACAAACTTGTAGTCGGCACCAAAGCCCGCATACTCTATGCTGACGAGATGGGCAGAGTCAATATCGCCCTCAGATTCAACCAACTGGTGAGGGAAGGTAAGATAGGACCGGTGATGTTGGGCCGCGACCATCACGACACATCGGGCACCGACTCCCCCTTCAGGGAAACCGCCAATATCCGGGACGGCAGCAACGTGATGGCTGATATGGCCACCCATTGTTTTGGCGGAAACATCGCCAGAGGCATGACCCTGGTGGTGCTTTCCAACGGCGGTGGAGTTGGCATCGGCCGAGCCATCAACGGCGGTAACGGAATCGTCCTGGATGGCAGCGCCAGAATGGATGAAGTTGTCAGATCGGGCCTTTCCTGGGATGTGATGGGAGGAGTCGGCAGGCGCGGCTGGGCCCGCAATCCCAACGCTATCCAAACAGTCCAGGCCTGGAACGAAGCCCACCCAACGGAAGGACATATCACTGTTCCCAGCCCGGTGGATGACGAGCAGATCGAAGCCCTGGTCAGCGAAACTCTTGTCAAGAACAAGGCAGGCAGATGAGCAGCATGCTTAACAACTTCAACAAGCTGATGAAGGCCCACTCCATCCCTGAAAGCGTGATCCGCACCTTTGGTTCTTATTATAAGCTCCTTGAAAGCGGCGCCAGCGGCCAGATACCGGGTTCAGAGATCAAAGCCCCGTCGCCGGAAAACCTGATCGACTACAGCGAAGTCAATTCATACAGGAATCAAGGTATCCTGAAAAACATCGTGGTGATCAAGCTTAACGGCGGATTGGGCACAAGCATGGGCCTCAGCGCGGCCAAAAGCCTGCTTCCCGTGAAAGGCAACATGAACTTTCTGGATATCATCACGAGGCAGGTGCTTTCCCTGCGGGCAGGTTCCGGCTATGAAGTGCTGTTGATGTTTATGAACAGCTACAACACGGAAGAGGACACCCTCAGCTATCTAAACAGGTATCCTGACCTGGGACGCCAGAAACTGCCCCTGTCGTTTTTGCAGAACAGATTCCCCCGCATCCGGCAGGACAATCTGAAGCCCTATGAAAATGAAAACGAAGCCAAGATGTGGAATCCACCCGGCCATGGTGACATTTACGCCGCCCTGAACACCTCCGGATTGTTGGACAGGCTGATAGAAAGCGGCTACCGCTATGCCTTTATCTCAAACTCCGACAACCTGGGAGCCACGGTGGATACAGGAATTCCTGCCTTTATGGAGGAAAAAGGTATCCAGTTCCTGATCGAGGTTTGCGAACGCACCGCTGCAGACAGGAAAGGCGGGCATCTCAGTGAAGACCTGAACGGACGTCTTCTGCTGCGCGAAGTGGCGCAGTGCCCCGCCGACGAGCTTGACGAGTTTCAGAACATCGAATATTACAAATATTTCAACACCAACAATATATGGGTCGATCTCCAGGCCCTGCAGTGGAATCTGATCGCCGAGGACGGGGTCATGATCCTGCCTTTGATAGTGAATCCCAAGGTGGTGGATGGAACTCCCGTCTATCAACTGGAAACAGCCATGGGAGCCGCCATCAATATCTTTAACAACTCCAGGGCTTTGGTGGTGCCCCGCAGCCGCTTTGCCCCCGTGAAGAAAAACACTGACCTGCTCGCCATCTGGTCTGACGCCTACGAGTTGAACGACCAATACCAGGTGGTTCTCAAACGTGGCTTGGACGCTCCTCCACTGATCGAACTCGATGAGCGCTATTACGGCAAGATCGACCAGTTGCTCGAGCGGTTCAAAGATGGCGTTCCCTCGCTTGCTGGATGCAAGTCTTTCAAGGTTACAGGAGATATTAGCTTTGGCGAAGATGTGATCTGCGAAGGCGAGGTCAGTATCACATCAAGCCAGCCGGCATATATCAAGAGCAAGCTGATCACTCAACATCTGAATCTGGACTCATAGGAGGATCGCTGATGGTTTCCAAGGCGGCAAAGATCAGGTTGGGCCTGTTTCTTAGCGTAGGTATATCGATCCTTGTGCTGTTTTTCATTGTGGTAGCCGGAAGGCACCTGATGCAAAGCCAGGACATCTACTTTATCGAGTTTGAAAACTACTCCGTCAGAGGACTTAATGTGGGCGGGACGGTCAATTACAACGGAATACCGATTGGCAGGGTCGAGGAAATCAAGATCAAGCCTGACGATGTCACCAAAGTGGTTCTCAAAGTTGGACTGGATAAAGGCACTCCCATCAAGTCCGACAGCGAAGCCATCCTCATTTGGGTAGGAATAACCGGAGTGAAAGCTGTGGAAATCAGGGGAGGCACCAACCAGGCTACCGATCTTAAGCCAAAAAGCTTCATCCGCAGGGGAGTTTCATCGCTGGACGATATCTCCACCAGGGCGCTAACCATCGCCGAAAAGATCGATGTTATTGCCACCAACATCAGTTCCATGACCAATCCCGAAAACCAAGCCAATCTCGCCGGCATCCTTGGAAAAACGAACTCGATCCTGGCAGCCACAGAAACCGATCTTTCTTCCACACTGCAAAGCCTCAGCGTCCTGGCAGCCAACGCCGCGGAGATGAGCCGCAAGCTGAACAGCTCCCTGGACAGGGTCAACAATGTCCTCACCTCGGCTGAGCTGGACTCCCTGGTAGCCAACATCAACAACATATCAACCCAACTGAAAGAGGCCGACATCCAAAATTTGATCGGCCAGTTGAGCGAGACAACCAGCAAAACGGGAAGTATGGTCTCCAACGTCGATCGGCTGCTTATCAGCAACAGAGCCAATTTGACCGAGATCCTGGAATCTCTGCGGGAAGCGAGTGAAAACCTCAACGAGTTTTCCCGCCAGATCGCCGACCAGCCTTCCATTATTCTGAGGGGTAACAGATGAAGCGCAACCAGCTAAAAACCCGCCTGTATTGCACCCTGATACTGCTCTTTGGCGCGTTATTGTTCCTGAGCGGATGTTTGCACAAAGTGGACAGAACAGTCACCAATTACTATGTGTTGGACTATCTTCCCGCCACAGAAAACGACCAGCTCAAGCTGGCCAAGCCCTTTCCAAAGAACATTGAAGTCCTTGACGCCACCATCGACCGCACCTATTCGCGCAATCAACTGGTGGTAAAGGACAGCTTTACCAGGGTCAGATACCTGCCTTTCGACATCTGGGCAAACAGGCTCAGCGACGCGATTCCCAATCTGGTGGCCCAACGTTTGCGCGCCTACAACATTTTCCGCAGGGTAAACCGCGATGCCGCCGAGGCTGCTCCGGATTACTACCTGCAAATGAACATCCTCAACGTGGAAAAGATCGAAGGCCAACGTCCCAAAGCCCATTTGCGCCTGGAGTTCCTGTTGCAGGATGCCAAATCGCAGAGCGTTTTACTCTCCTATAAACCAGAACGCTATTCAGAGCTGCCGGACAATAGCACCGTCTATCTGGTGCAAACTTACAACGTGATGCTGATGCAGGAAACCGATATCTTCGCCGCAAAGTGCAGGTTGTTTTTGGAAGGCAAGGACGAAGAGACTGATCTCCCCCCCGAAAAGCAGGGCCACCTGCAAAACTTCGTTTACACCGCTGCTTCCGAAGCCGCCGCAGAAACTGCCGGCGGTGAACTGCTTTTACCTCTGCTTTCCAATCAAAACACTGTAATACGTTACACTGTGGAACAGATGAACGCAGAAGGGGATATCGTCAACCGCCAGGAAGCTGAATTCGGTAAGGAACTGCCTCTCGAACCAGGAAATTATCTGATCACTATCGGTGAAAACCAGGAGATACAAATCCCGGCTGAGATCAAACCCCGCATGCGCACCGTGGTGAGCGGGCAATGGTCAGAACTGGTGGTCAAGATCATGGACCAGAGCCAGACAAGGGTGCGCCTGTCCTATGACCTGTGGATCAAGGACGCTGACGAATACGATTACTATCTTTATGGTTCGGACACCAGTATCGGCGATGAAGACCTGGGACAACCCGACAAGGTGTGGATTCTGAAGCCTGGCACTTACATGATCAAGCTGGGTGGTTTCTGGAACGACTTCAAGGATTTCACCACGGTCAACATCAACCCTGGTCAGAACGAGATCCTCACCGTGGTGGTGGATCCCTCCGGAGAAGGCAACCTCATGATTGGAGCAGGCATCCTGGGCGAAGACCCCCTCTTCAAAGACCATCCCTTGGTCCACAAAGGCGCCATCCACGGCAACATCAACCTCAATACCCGCAACAGCGACGACCAAAAGGACGCCGAGTATAACCTGAACATTATCGGCCAGTTGGAAAACAATCTGGACCTGACCTTTCCTTACAGGCACTACACCGCCCGCAGTATCTACGACCTGGGTATGAGCCACGGAACAGGCAGAGACCTGCAGATCAGCACAGATTCCTATTCTCTCAAGAATGTTATGCTTTTCACCCCTTGGGAAGCCAGAGAAAAGCTGAAAGACTTTTCTTTCTATGGCCGGGTAGATCTGAAAACGCACTTTTTTGACGAGACCCGCAAATTTGACGATCCCAAAAACCTGCTTGTCCTTTCTCACAAAAGCGACACCCTGCAGGTGCTCACCAATGCCGACCAGCTTAAGACCAAACATGCCTTGTTCCCCATGAACCTCAAGGAGGGGCTGGGCATCACCTACCGCTGGGTGATGAACCCCAAGGTCGCCCTCAGCCTGCGTGGCGGCTATGGCTGGCAGCAGGAATTCAATCGCGACAGCTATAACTTTGTGGAACGAACTTTAGTGGATTCACTCTACTATGATATGTATATGGAAGGCTCTGACAAAAATGACCATGGACTGGAGAGCACTCTCATTCTCTCAGCCCTCAACCTGATGCGCTTTTTGAACGTCAATTCCACTTTTGAGGTTTTTGTCCCCATGAACCGCGACCAGATCCGTCCCCGTTTTGAAAGCGAGAGCCGCTTCAACATCCGCATCTATCGCAACGTCTCTCTGGATCTGAAGCTCACCGCTGCTTATGAACGCAAGGACGAGCGGACTCGCCAGGATTGGATCGTTTACGGCCTGGATTCGTTTTTGCGCATTTCGCTCTATTACTGATATGCTTAAACTCAGTTTCCACGAAGGACTGCTGCGCATCGAAGGCTCTTTGGTGGCGCCTGATATTCCCTCCCTCCATTCCGAGTTGGAAGCTGTGTTGAAAAGCAAAGCCAGCTTCAATATCGACCTATCCGGCCTTACCGGGATCGACAGCGCCGGTGTGGCCTTTTTGGAAGAGCTGACCCTTAAAGCCGCCCAAAAAGGAGCCCTGATCATACATCCTCCTTCCGCAGAGATCCAATCTGTGATGGACACCTTTCGTTCCCTCGATCTGCCCACCGTTGAACCCCGACCCAAACAGGGATTTCTGGAAAGCGCAGGAGAAAATCTGCTTATCCGTCTGGACAGCTTCAAAAACGCCATCATGACCGCTTCGGAAGTGGTCTGGTGGTCTATAATCGGAATCTTCGACCGCAGCGGACAGCGCAAATATTCAATAGTTCAACAAGGCCTCGCACTGGGATTCAATGCCATGCCGATCATCGCTCTGATGTCATTCATAATTGGCTTTATCCTGTCTCTACAATCTGCGGTGCAACTTCGTATCTATGGGGCGAACATCTTTCTGGCCGACCTACTTGCCATAACCATGGTACGCGAGATGGGGCCCTTGATCACGGCGATCCTGGTGGCTGGGCGCAGCGGTTCCGCAATCGCCTCCGAGATCGCGAGCATGAATGTGTCGGAAGAACTGGATGCCCTGCGCATGATGGCGCTCGATCCTGTGCGTTTTGTGGTGGTTCCAAAGTTTCATGCCATAACCCTGGTCATGCCCGTATTGGTGTTGCTTGCCATCATCGCTGGCGAGATTGGTGGGGCGGTGATCGCTTTTGGTTACCTGGATCTGAGCGTGAGCACCTTTTTAAGTCGTTCATTCAATATTCTAACCCTTAAAGACCTGATCATCACCTTCACCAAGAGCACCGTCTTTGCGTGGCTCATCGTGATAATCGGCGCCCATTATGGCTTCCAGACCACAGGCGGAGCAGAAGGAGTGGGCAAAGCCACCACTGCCTCTGTGGTTTCCTCCATCTTTGCCATTGTGATTGCCGATTCCCTGTTCAGCCTTCTCTATATATGAAAAACAACGAACCCATCATCAGTGTGCGCGGCCTGGAAGCCAGATATGGCGAAAAGGTGATCCTCAGCGATATCGATCTGGACATCTTCCCGGGCCAGCTAACGGTTATTTTGGGAAGCAGCGGCTGCGGGAAAACCACAATGCTCAAAGCCATCACCCGTCTTGTCGAACCTACCAAAGGCAGCATTAAATACTGGGGCGAAGAGATCACCGAGATGGACGAAAACCACTTTCAGAAAGTGCTAAAGAAGGTCGGAATGCTCTTTCAGGGAGGAGCGCTGCTCAACTCCCTCAATGTCTTTGAAAACATCGCGATCCCGCTGGAGCAGCACACGCACCTCTCTCCCGCCCTCATCGAGCGGATCATCCGCGTCAAATTATCCCTGGTCAAACTGGGCGACGTTATGCATCTGATGCCATCCGAACTTTCCGGGGGCATGAAAAAGCGTGTGGCTTTGGCCAGGGCGATAGTTCTCGATCCCAAGATACTCTTTTGCGACGAGCCTTCCGCCGGTATCGACCCCCTCACCTCCTCGCATCTTGATGAATTGCTGTTGGAGCTAAAGCGCAAACTGAACATGACCATCGTGGTCGTGACCCACGAGCTTGCCTCTATCCACCGTATCGCGGACCGTATCATCTTCCTGGACAACGGGCGGCTCATCTTCCAGGGCGACCTTGCCGCCGCCAAACAAGCGCATATCCCATCCATAGACACCTTCTTCCGCTCCGGGCGTTATGATTGAACCCCGCTTTTTCATCATCGCCGCCCTGGACCGCAACGGTATCATCGGCAAGGATGGGCGCATGCCCTGGCATATCCGGGAAGACCTTGCCTGGTTCAAAAAACAGACCCTGGGCCATAAGGTGATCATGGGTAGAAAAACCTGGCTTTCATTGGGTAAAGCCCTTGTGGGGCGCGAAAACATCGTTTTAAGCCGCGATCCCGCATTCTCCCCATCCGGAGCAATAGCGATGAGAAACCTGTCTGATTTGATGGCTTTTTGCGGTTCAGAGGACTGCTTTGTGATTGGCGGAGCGCAAATCTACCGTCTTTTCCTCGATCGCGCTTCCCGCCTCTATCTCACAAAAATCGGAGCCGACTTTGAGGGCGACACCCACTTTCCAGCCATCGACAAACGCGACTGGCGGTTGATCTATCGACGCTACTTGCGTTCCCAACAAGGCTATAAGCTGCGCTTCACCATTAGCGAACGTATCTCAAAGTAACGCGGCGCCACTATACCTCGTCATCCCGACTTGCGAGCCAGACTCCAGCATTAAAGAAGCAACCACCCGAACAAAAATCAAACCTCAACAGACTATACTCCGTGCCATCCCGGGCTTGACCCGGGATCCAGTCTTTTAGAAAAGTTCTCACAAGGTTCAAAAAATCACGGAACCATTTCACCTATCCACCTTTCCACGGCGTGAACGTAGCACCTATATATTATGGGGGAGGATTGCCCTCATTTGCATCACGCCCTCTGGTGATAGTCATCCGTAGGTCAACCTTATAATTTATAAGGATGACCTAAGGATGATGGCGAAAAAGCAAGTAGCAGCAAAGGAGGGAGCTATGGAGGATAAACAACAATGTTGGCATATCAAAAAGAAAGGCTCTCCTTTGTGGGAGAGCCTTTATATTATTATTCGGGAATACTCTATAGCGAGCAATCCGCTATTACTCTGTTCATCAGAGCCCTGGCATCCGCATCACACATGTAGGAGAGCGGGAAACCAAGCAGGTAGCAACGAGCTCCATTGGGGTTCACCTTTCTGAATCCCACAGCTCTATTATTATACTTGTTGTATTCTGCCTCATTGGCAGGTGAATACGAATCCGCTCCCACATTTTTAATCCTCATCCTATAGATGACGTTTGCCGCGTAACTCGAATAGGAAGGCAGATCCATCAAGGGGAAATAGGTGATAGCGGAAAGGCCGTCCCTTCCCTCCACAATGGGGTTGAAGCTTGACTCTCCAACGCCATTGGCGTTGAATTGCAGATTGACATCAGGGAAAGGAACGGAGTTTACATTTTGACCAACTGCAGTTTGGAAGAAAGGTCTTACTGTCAGACCACCGCTCAAGAACGTGGACGAGTCGTTTCTGAAGGGCACGTTCATATAGTGCAGGAATGTTTTCTGGGCAACGGAGGAGAACGCTGTCAACACGGCGGAAAGCTGGTTGGTGTGCGAAATCAGCATGTTTCCACCATCAGCCAGATACTGCGTTATACCATCATTTTCCAGCTTGAGTTCTCCGCTTTTGCTGGGATTGTCGTTATGATAGATCACCAGCTTGAACTTCATCAGGTCAGAGGGCGAAAGCTGACGGTAACGCTTGTCCGTATAGAATTCGTCGGATTGTACAGGATCTGCGCCATAGTGCCTCTTCATGAACACCTTCGGTCCTGTATAATCAGCCAGCATATATTCATACTTGGCCTGCACAATGTCATCCGGAGAAAATGTATTGTGATGTTCGTCATCGTCAATGATCAGGATGCCATTTCTTGAGGCTGGCGGAATATATTGAGCTACATTGAAGTTAAACACTGCCGGCTGTGGATCAACCTCGCCCTGCAGGTCTTCGCAGCGCACCTGGAAAGTGTGCATTCCGGGTTGAAGCGAAGTTAGCACGAGGGTTTGCCCAAGGGGAGAGTTGAGAGGGATTCTCAGCCATCTGTCTCCATTGGTATCTGTGACATAGGCTGTTTCATCCGCCGCCATAGGCGCATAATAGTAAGGTTGGCCGTCCAGGCGTAAGTGGAAATGGGTTATCTCGCTGAAATAGTTTGTACTATCCGCCCTATCCAGGACCGCATCCAACTTTTTATCGAAGGGATTGTTGGTGTAATCGATGACATTACCGCTAATTTTTCCATATTCACCACTCCAGCCCCAGCGTAACCAGGTTTTCAGATTCTGGCTATGCACAGCACTGTTGGTATTGGTGGAATCGGCATAGAAAAAGGTGGCAAAGCGTTGGACGCCTCCAATAATGGTAAAGGGCAATATCTCTTGTGTATCGCCGTCTGAATAATCGATATAGTGATGATCACCCAAAGCGTAGATTCTTTGATGGTAAACGAGTGTTGCGGGACGGAAGCCGGGCTTTACCGAGAAGTAGATGGAATCTGGATTGGCAGAAGCAACTCCAGCCATGTCATAGGCAACCGCGTAGATTTTGGTTTTTGTCTGAAGTACCGTTCCCCCTTCATTGTAATCGTACGTCAGGGATGGAGTCGTATGTTTGGTGAGAAGGAATTCTTCGATCTTGGCGTCATTCAAAGAGGTGGCTGTATCATACCAGACAATATCCTGAGTGCTGTTATGCACGCCTGTTGTATCTGATTTTACAATGGCAAACATAAACTTGGAGGGAATCGGATCGATGAATGGATCGTTATTCTTCATGGAAAACATGAGGCGCAAACCAGCACCCACCTGTCCGCCATTAGGGTTGCCCTTGGTGGTGGAGACAGCGCAAGTGGGGGGATCGGATTGAGCATTGAAAGAGCGCCATGCTTCGCTGCGGGGAGGATTGCTATAGCGGGGATCAACCTTGGTGATATCGCCCCGGTTGTCTATGGCAATCACTTCAAACAAGCTTTCTATCACTTCCGGATTGCCCAGTGTATCGGCAGCGGGGAAGTTGATCGTGGCATACTTTTGATTGGTCCAGATAGATTTTTTGGGGTTGTCCCCGGATGTATGTAAAACCCAACCCGTACCAAGTGTTTCCAAAACATTGCTGGGAGTGAGCTGACCATCATCGATGCTGTCATTGCCAGGAGTGGCGATAGGCACGATTCTGGTTATGGCGCCGGAGTTATCGCGATATACGCGGGAAACCCGGTAGGCAAAGCCAGTGATCACTCCATCTGGGTCTGTGGCATGCCAATAGATCTTTTGCTGGAAAGCAAATACTGAATCCGCATAAGGAGAGAGAAGGTCACTATCGTCAGCCCCTTCATACGAAGTAATTTTAATTGTTGGAGCCTGGTTGGCGAACCTGTTGCCAGATTTTCCGCAACCGGAGAGTAGCAAGAGGGCAAGCCCCGTGGCTATTAGAATTGTTAAGAGCACAATACTCTTACGTTTCATCGTTCCTCCCAGAATACATCAGTGAGTCTTTTCATATTATTTTTCACTAAAAATCAGAGCGAATAATTCGTCAATAGATTTGTTTAGGCCAGAGCATAACAAAGAGGCTCTGACGAGATTTAAAAGCAGCAGGGAACTGGTTACCGTGCCCACACCCCCAGGCACCGGAGTGATGGCCAATGCCTTGTCATGGCATGAGTTATAGTCTATGTCGCCTACGTAGATGGAGTTCCCTTCGGAATCTGTAACTTCATTTATCCCCACATCGATCAGGACTGAATTTTCTTTAATCATATCAGCAGTGACAAAGCCAGGTTTTCCCACCGCCGCAACCACTATGTCCGCAGATCTGACCAGCTCGGGAAGGTTTTGGCTGCGGCTGTGGCAAACGGTGACGCTGGCATTGGCAATATCGCTTTTCCAGAGCAGCATGTTGGCAAGAGGCTTGCCTACTATTGCGCTGCGCCCAATAATCACCACATGCCTGCCAGTAACGGGAATCTGATAGTGCTTAAGCACACATAACACAGCCAGTGCCGTACAGGGAAGAAAGCCATCCACTTGGAGCAGGATCTTTCCAAGGTTCAGCGGGTTGAGGCTGTCAATATCCTTGGCCGGGGATACCGCCATACCAATCTCATTGTCATCGATATGTTTGGGTAAAGGTTTCTGGATCATGATGCCATGAACAGAGGGATCGAGGTTTGCCTGTTCGATCACGGCGATCAATTCACTTTGACTGGTGTTTTCTGGCAAACTCACAAGGTCAATCTGGCAATTGAGTTTGGTTCCCAAGGAAACAATATTTTGCACATAGTAATCCGCGGCGGGGTCGCTCCCTATAATTATAAGGCTCATCCGT
Organism: Candidatus Cloacimonadota bacterium; assembly: GCA_035450685.1. Taxonomy (GTDB): domain Bacteria; phylum Cloacimonadota; class Cloacimonadia; order Cloacimonadales; family Cloacimonadaceae; genus Syntrophosphaera. Next base: position 22,296 of record DAOTNF010000010.1, read on the forward strand.
GGCTTCAACCCATGTTCCCCGATGATGCTCTTTAAAGTCTGTCTGATTAGTTTGGCAACAGGTTTGCCGCTTAACACGTGTTCCATGATTTCTCCTTGCTGTTATCGATGCACGTCATTTACATGTGGGAGGTGTTCTCTCCTGATCCGCTGGATGGAGATCGCCCTGCCCGTCTGCGCATTAATCCGTAAAAAAACCGCGTTGACCTGCAAGCCCTTGTCCGATGATTCATACCTGCTGGGCAAGGCATTTACAAACTTGTTCAGGATTATCTCTTTGCGAACCCCGATTACACTGTCATGCGCTCCAGTCATCCCCACGTCGGAAATGTAGGCGGTTCCCAGAGGAAGAACCTCTTCATCGGCGGTCTGGATATGGGTATGGGTGCCCAGCATGGCCGAGATGATGCCATCTGCATGCCATCCGAAGGCACGTTTTTCGGCTGTTGATTCAGCATGGAAATCAACGATTATGGCACCATTTTTGGCAGAGTTTTCCTGCTTCCAGTTGTTGAAGGCAGTAAAAGGTGAATCGCAGGGAGGCATGTAGATCTGTCCGCATAGCGACAACACGGTCAATGATTTTCCATTCCTGCTTACCGTAAAAGAGCTGCTGCCAGGAGTCGCAGGCGGATAGTTCAAAGGTTTGACGATGTTGGGATGACTGCGGATAAAATCCCAGGATTCGGAGCGATCCCATAGATGATTACCCCCGGTGATTACGTCTATCCCAGCATGAAACAGAGGTTTTGCCGTTTTTTCTGTCAAGCCTCTGCCGTCGGCCAGATTTTCGCCGTTCATAATGACAAAATCCGGAGCAAACTCCTCTCTCAGGCCGGGAAGCGTGTCAAATATGACCTGTCTTCCCGCCTTGCCAAAGACGTCTCCAAAAAATAGCAGGGAGATCATTTTGCCATTGCGATCTGTCTGGTTTCTCTAATCACAGTCACTTTTATCTGACCTGGATATTGAACCTGTTTCTCAATTTGAGCAGCGATTTCCGTTGCCAGCAAAGAGGTCTGTGCGTCTTCTACCATGCTTGGTTCCACGATTATCCTGAGTTCGCGCCCAGCCTGGATGGCATAAGACTTGTTGACCCCATCCACTGAATTGGCGATTTCTTCCAGCTTGGCCAGGCGCTGCATGTATGTTTCCAACATTTCCCTGCGCGCTCCAGGCCTGGCACCAGATATGGCATCGGAAGCCTGAGTTAGCGCAGCATATACCGAATTCGCTTCAACTTCCTCGTGATGAGCTTCTATGGCATTGACAATGATCTTACTTTCTCCATTTTTGCGAGCAAGATTAGCTCCAATAATGGCATGTGTGCCATCGAATTCCTGATCGACAGCCTTCCCAATGTCGTGCAGCAAGCCGGCGCGGCGGGCAATCTCCTGATCCAGATTTAATTCCGCGGCTAGAATACCACAAATCCAGGCAGCTTCGATGGAATGTTTCAGCACGTTCTGTCCATAGGAAGTGCGGTAGTGCAATCTCCCGAGTATCTTGATCAGGTTTGGTGAGATGTTGTGGATATTGGTTTCCAGCACGGCCTTTTCACCGATCTTAACCAAGGTCTCTTCCATTTCTTTACTGGTTTTGGAGATGATTTCTTCAATTCTGCCAGGATGGATCCTGCCATCGGAAATCAGTTTTTCCAAAGATAGCCGGGCAATTTCCCTGCGAACCGGATCAAAACAGGAAAGAACGACAGCTTCAGGTGTATCATCGATAATCAGGTCCACTCCGGAAGCTTTTTCAAAAGTGCGGATGTTTCGTCCTTCGCGGCCGATGATCCTGCCTTTCATTTCGTCTGATGGAAGCGATACCACCGATACGGTGGATTCCGACACCTGATCCACAGCCATGCGTTGAATCGCCGTGGAAAGGATTTCCGCCGCCTTTTTGGTTGTATCCAGCTTTATCTGCTCAATGGTCTGTTTTGCATCGTTGGCGGCAACCTGTCTTGCCTGGTGGATAAGCTCATCGCGCATAATCTGCAGAGCTTCCTCCCGGCTCAACCCGGCTATTTCGGAAAGCTTGGTTTTCTGCTCCAAAATGATCTTCTCGAGATCGGTATTCTTTCTGCCGAGCTCTTCATCTTTGAGCTTGAGTCTTTTCTCCTGTTCACTCAGGTTGCTTTCCTTCTTATCCAGAGAGTCCAGGCGTTTATCCAGACTGCTCAGCCTGTCATTGTATTTTTTCTCCTGAACGCGAAGTTCTTTCTGCCGCTCCTTGATTTCGTCTTCCATCACCCGCTTCTGTTTGAACCACTCGTCCTTTGCTTCCAGCACCGCGGCTTTTTTGCTGGTTTCGATTTCGTTGCGGGCATTGTTCTTGAGCTCCTCAACGATCTGCTTTGCCTGTGATATTATGCGGAATGTGCTGTTGCGTTTTATCAGGTATATAACGACAGCCAGCAGAAATCCCGCTATCACGCCTATTGCAATTATGATTATGTCATGTATAGACATCACTCAATCCTTTTGTTATCTATTCAGGCGGGTTGTCCCGACCATTGACAATTTATAAGCCCGCGTGGACCGTGTATGCTTGTCCGATAAAGCCAAGCATCAAGGTGGGCACCTACCTTTTGAGCTTTGTGGATCCGGAACTGGCCGGCTTGCACGCCACCCATGGCTCGGTTCCCGTCATTCCAGTAGCTTTTCTGCAATCCATATCACGAGTCCCGCAGGCAAATACCATATTAAATCTCCCCGATTATCTTACCGACCATCTGACTCACTCTCTCCAGCTCTTTGCTGAGTTCTGAGTTGCGGTTCTCAAGGGAGCGTAATTCTTCTTGTTGTTTAAGCACCAGAAGAAGCAAGAGTTTGGTGAAATCAAGGTTTTCATATTGTTCGTGAAGTTCGTTCAACTGAGAATTGATTGAGTTCGCAATAGCTTGCGTAGCCTCAGTATTGTCGCTTCTCAAACGATACTTACGACCAAAAATCTCGACTTCGACCATTTTCATTTATTTACTTATCCAAATCAGGGAAAATGCTGTCGATCTTGTCGATTGCCTCGGAGGCCATAGTCTCAAAGCCGCTGACAGAGCTTTGCAGGTCGGAGTACCTGTTTTCCAGGTCTTTCAATTTGTTTTCCAGCTCCTGGATTCTCATGGCTGATCCATTTTGGGATACACTGAAACTCTCTATCTGTGCCATGAGTTGCTTGTTCTGCTCCGTTAGTTCGGCATTCTGTTCTTCAAGTTTGACAAGCTGTTTTTTATCTTTTGTATATTGGTCAATCAGTTTCTGTATCTTTTCTTGCAGGCTAATTGTCTTTTCGTCCATTTATTACCTCATTGTGATATGCCATGTCTGTTCCAGCATCTGCAACACAGATGCAATTAACTTGTCCACACGTTCATCTGTCAATGTTTTTTCCATGTCCTGAATGAATATCCTCAAAGAAACACTGCGTTTGTCGTCAGGCACCTGCTTCCCGCGATATTCGTCAAAGACGGCCACGTTTTGAACCAGATTGACATCGACAGACCTGATGCTCTGCTCTATTATGTTGTAGGGGATGTCCTTTGATATCAGGAAGGATATATCCCTGGTAACTCCGGGAAAACGAGGCAGGGCCGAGAACTCGAAGTGTTTGTTCCGAGTCAGCTCAACAAGGTTGTCCAGATCCAGCTCAATTACCCAGAGTTCCTGCTTCAAGGTCAGCAGGTCAATATCAGCAGCCTCTGCCGTCAACGGGTTAATGCTGCCCAGATAACCGCACAATATATTATCTGAACTGAAAGAAAGGTTTGAAGTTCCTGTCAGCCAGGGTTGTTTGTAATCGTCAAACCTGATACTGGTAACGCCAAGGGAGTGCATCAATCCCTCAACCAGGCCTTTTACATGGGAAAAACCAACGTTTCCCATTTTATTCTTCCAATGCTCAGGCCAGATTTTTCCAGTCATCATGGCCGTCAAACACAGAGGTTCTTTGCTGGAATTCCCGTCACGATGGTAAACTTTGGCAGTCTCCATCAGCTTCAGATTACGCTCGCCATGGTTCAGGTTAAAACTGATATTTCCCAGCAGTTGCGGAATCAGGCTTATCCTCATGGCCGCCTGGTTGCTGCTTTGTGGATTCTTCAGATTAATCAGTTTTCTCTGGCTGTCTTCCGGATCAAAAGCCATAGCCTCAAGCTGAGAAGGATCGCAGAAGCTGTAATTCAACACCTCATGGAAGCCATTGGAGATAAAGTAATCCTCTATCGACCGTCGTATCCGGAAAGCGTGCCTGTCCATTATCTGGGACACGGCTGTTTTCTGGGGGATGGTGTCATATCCTGCCAACCTTGCCAGTTCCTCGAGCAAGTCAACTTCACGAAGCAGATCGACCCGGTTGGATGGTATGCTAAAGTAGAGCGCATTGTCGGCCTGAGAAGCAATCGACCCTGTATTATTTGAAGAAATGGAATCAACAGGGTTGATCAGACTCAAATCCTGGATTGGCCCTTCGATCCACTTCCCCGATTTGACATACTCGCACCCCAGGGCAATCAGATAGGATTTTAGTTTATCTTCGCCCAGATCAATACCGATCAGATGGTTAAACCGATCAGGCCGGACTCCCAGATACCGGGTTTGTTCCGGTTTGGGATATGCATCATAAAGGGGGCCCACCACTTCTCCACCGGCAGTTGAAAGGATCAACTCAACCGCACGCGCGCCGATCTCAGGAAGCATTTCGGGGCTAAGTTGCCTTTCAAAGCGGTAAGATGAATCCGTGGAGATCTTGTGTTTATAAGAGGTTGCACGAATGGTTCCATGCGCAAAGTTGGCTGTTTCCAGGACAATGCGGGTTGTGGAGTCAGTAATGGATGTCGTCTTTCCGCCCATGACGCCAGCCAGGGCAGAGACGCTTTGCCCGTCGGCAATCACAAGGTCCTGCTCATCCAGACGGTAATCCTTGCCATCCAAAGCTACAAAGCTTTCAGCGGGATGCGCTGCGCGGATTACAACAGCGGGATATCCGTCTTCCGGTTTTGACGCTTGCAGTTTATCATAATCGAAAGCGTGCAGGGGATTTCCAGTCTCAAGCATGATGTAGTTTGTGACATCCACAACGTTGTTGACTGGCCTTAGTCCGGATTTTATCAAAGCTGTCTTCAACCAGATGGGAGAATCTTGTATGGTCAGATTCTGCATCAGTCTCGCCGTGTATCTGGGGCACTTCTTTGGATCTTCCAGCCTCAGATCGAGGTTCATTGCCGAATCGCTCGCAGCCTTGATTTCCCTGGTCTCGGGAAGCGTCATTGGCACCCCCAGGGAAGCAGACAGGTCTCTGGCTATGCCAATGTATCCAAGCAAGTCAGGCCGGTTTGGCGTGATCTCCAACTCCAGGACGGTATCTGGCAACTCATAAACCTGGTTAACCTGCATTCCCAATGGCGTATCGGGGGGCAGTTCAATTATCCCGGTATGGTTGTCGGAAATGCCCAGTTCTTTTTCAGAACAGAGCATGCCAAAGGACTCCACTCCACGGAGTTTCGCTTTATTGATCGCCATACCGTTAATAATGCTGCCAACCCCGGCAAACACGCTAATCATGCCTGCCCGGCAGTTCGGAGCGCCACAGACAACCTGGATAGTTGAACCCGAAGCGTCATCCACCTTGCAAACATGAAGATGGTCTGAACCATGTATCAGCTCTGAACTGACGATCCTCGCGGTGCGAACGGATTCCGGCAGCGCAGACATCTGCTGGACAGCTTCCACCTCAATACCGGAAAAGGTGAGGGTGTTAACCAATGTGTCCACATCTTCCGGAAGCGAAATGTATTTACCCAGCCAGTTACAGGAGATTTTCATCAGCGCACTCCCACAAATTGCCTGAGCATGCGCACATCGTTCTCAAACAGGATTCGCATATCAGGAATGTTATACTTGAGCATGGCGATACGTTCGATTCCACAACCCAGGGCGTATCCGGTATAAATCTCTGGGTCGATGCCGAGGGTCTTGAAAACAGCGGGATCCACCATGCCGGCACCCCCAAGCTCAAGCCAGCCGGAGTTTTTGCATACCCGGCAGCCCTTGCCCTGACAACTGACACAGCTAATATCCATTTCCGCGCTTGGTTCTGTGAAAGGGAAGAAATGGGGTCTGATGCGTGACCTGACACCCTGGCCAAACATGATTTGGGCAAAGTTTTGCAGGGTGTCTTTGAGGTCAGCCATCGACACGCCTTTATCCACAACCAAAGCCTCCACCTGATGGAAAACAGGTGAATGGGATGGGTCCGGTTTGTCATTGCGATAGCATCTGCCGGGCGAAATAATACGGATGGGGGGTCGGTGCTTTTCCATAACCCGCACCTGCACCGTGGAAGTCTGGGTGCGCAGCAAATATCCGTTATCCAGATAGAAGGTGTCGGCAAGATTCCGCGAAGGGTGGTCAGCGGGTGTATTCAGAGCATCAAAGTTGTGGAAATCGTCGTCGATATCGGGTCCGTCGGCAATTTCAAAACCCATGCTCATGAAGATATCTTCAATCTGCCTTCTGACGATAGTCAGCGGGTGCAAAGCCCCAACCGGATTGAATATCCCCGGCAGGCTCAGGTCTTCGTCCTGGGCCTGGGCATGGCGGCTCCAACTGGCCTCTTTGATATCTTGCTCTTTTTGGGCAATGAGCGATTCCAGTTCTTTTCTGGCAGCGTTGATCATTTGCCCAAAAGCTGGCCTATCCTCTGCCGCCAGCTCTTTAAGCCTGGCATAGAGTTCGCTGAGCAGGCTTTTTTTACCGAGATAGCGGGCCTTTGTGTTATTGAGATCGTTTGGACTTTTACAAGCGCCAATCTCAGACCGGGCTTGCGTCAGGACATCATTCAACTGATTTTGCACTTCCACATCCTACTGGTTCTGCGGGTTTTTCGCAGCAATGATTAGACCTTGCGAGTATTGCGTGGTTCAGCCTTTGGCTATTTCCACCAGCTTGGCGAAGGCATCGCTGTCGTGCCAGGCAAGATGGGCAAGAGTTTTACGGTTGATTTCGATATTGGCTTTGTGCAGTCCATTGATAAATTTGCTGTAGGACATGTTATTGAGCCTGCACGCGGCATTGATGCGTGTAATCCACAGACTGCGGAACTGGCGCTTTTTTAGTTTGCGGTGCGCAAAAGCAAAAGCCATTCCTCTTTCGAATGTCTGTCTTGCCAATCTATAAGTTTTGCTTCTGAGGCCAAAGTAACCCCTGGCCGCCAGCATGTATTTTTTTCTTCTGCGATGGGCTGCTACGTTGTTTGTCGATCTTGGCATCTTCCTCTCCTTACATTACCAGCATCCGGTAGATTCTGTTTTCGTCACATTTTTTCACAATTGCGCTCGTGCGCAGGTTACGTTTGAGCTTGGGCGTTTTCTTGGTTTTGATATGGGCGCTCTTGGCATGATGTCTCACAATCTTGCCTGTGCCGGTAACCTTGAAACGCTTGGCAGCGGAACGGTTAGTTTTGATCTTGGGCATATTTATCTCCTTAACAATACAAATAAAACTATGAAATGGGAGTGTGCAAAAGGAATCAGATTATGTGCTTGCTCTCTTTATTCCTGATCTTTTTGAGACCTATGTTTCCGGGACTTCACTTGGCGGGGGGACGGATGCCGGCAGGCCTTCCGCGGCAAGTTTTGCCAGTATTTTATCGATATCTTTCTTGGGGCTCATGATCATGGAAAGCAAATTCCTTTCGGAAACCGGCTCGGAGTCCACCTCCGCTATGTGGGAAAGATCTGTCTTAAGTTTTTCCAGAACATTGTAACCCAACTCTTTGTGGGCCATCTGACGCCCCCGGAAACGGACGGTGAATTTGACCTTGTTGTGTTGCTTGAGGAACTTGACCGCGTTGTTCTTTTTGAAGTTATAGTCATGCACCTCAGTGTTGGGGCCAAACTTGATCTCCTTGATCTCAACTTCATGTTGTCTTTTCTTGGCTTCTTTGGCTTTCTTTTCTTTTTGGAAATAGTATTTGCTAAAGTCAAGTATGCGACACACAGGGGGATCTATATTAGGGGAAATCTCCACCAGATCCAGGTCTTCTTCCTCTGCCCGGCGCAGGGCTTCTTTCAGCGGGACCACGCCAATCTGTTTGCCGTCAACTCCTATCAGGCGCACAGTAGTGGCTGTGATCTGATTATTGATCCTTTCCTTTGGCACGACCTCATTGGTGCGGGCCTTTCCTCTTTTAATCCGGATTATAAGAACCTCCTTTTTACCGGAAAAGAAAACAGGCGGCATTTAATACCGCCTGCTTCTCAGTAAAGACATATATTTATTATTGGCCATTACGTGCAACGGAGCAGTAAGGCAGAAGCAAGCAGCTTCATTTTGAGTCATTGTTTTAACTGTGCCGGATTTGTCAATCCTTTTGTTTGCTCAGGAACGGGCGGCTGCTTGGGGTGACAAGGTCTGTTGTTTGTGTTTCATGCTTCCCCCTCATATCTTGATCACTCATTGATCACTGATTGATCGCTGAGCAATCGCTGGACAGTATATCGCCTGGACATCATTGAGCGGTCAATGGGACATGAAGACAGGAGGTAGTCACGATAGCTTGCTAAGTTTGCTTCAATTAATATAATTTGCCAACAATCACGATCATCCCTCATAGCGCCCTCCTTTGCTGCTACTGGCTTTGGAGCCATCATCCTTAGGTCATCCTTATAAATTATAAGGTTGACCCCAGGAAGACCCACGCCGGAGAGGTGGATTCAAATGCGGACCATCCCCTCATAATATATAGGTGCTATGAAAAGACCGTGGAAGGGTGAAATGGTGAGAACCTGTTGTAATGCAAGCGAAATAGTTTGAGAGGGAATGGTTTGAAACTAACTGGGCTTCAACGCAAAATCAGAGGCAGAACGCCAGCTTATCTTTCCTTTTGATGGATTTCAACTGTGTTTCGAGCTTTTTAGCCTGGGCTTTGAGCTTGGCGGGGCTGGAATTGTTGTCCACCACCAGATCGCAAAACGGCGCTTTGTTTTCATCGTCAATCTGATTCCCAAGCCTGGCAAGAATCTCTTTCTGTGTGGCATGGTCGCGCTTTTTCAGGCGTTTCAGCCTGACCTCCGGGTCCACCCTGACCAGTATCAAATAGTCAAAGCAACGTTGCATGCCCGCTTCAAACAGCAGTGGCACCTCAAAGAAAAGATACGCTTCGTTCGACTCATCCACAACGCGCTGCATCCCGGCCAGCACCTGGGGATGCAATAACTGATTCAGCCAGGCCAGGTCTTTGGGACTGTTGAACACAAGTTCGGCTATCTTTTTGCGGTCGGCTTTGTTGTCGCGGACAAAATCCCTGCCCCAACGCGTGGCGATCGCGGCCAGATTTGGCTTGCTGTCCAGCAGGTCTTGTGAAATGGCGTCGGCGGAGATCACTGTCAGGCCGATCTCCCTCAGATAGTTGCAAAACAAGCTTTTCCCGCTGCCATAGTTGCCTGTGATACCAATTATAATTGGGCTTAAACCCATATTCCTTTCTCCATCAAAGCCGCTACTTGACAGCGTCCGTGATTATTTGCAGCAGTTCTTCGTAAGCAATGTTGACAGATATGTTCCCGTTTCGCGCAACGGAAATCTGGCTGTTCTGCTCTGAAACGATGATCGCTACGGCGTCCGAGATCTCCGTGATGCCTATCCCAGCCAGATGGCGCGTGCCAAAGCGCTTCACATAATCAGGTTTGCGGGAGAGGGGAAGCACCACCTTGGCTGCCATAATCCGGTCTCCGCGTATAATGATGGCTCCATCGTGGAGGGCAGATTTGGGGTTGAAAATGGTGAGGATCAGGCGCAGGGACATTGTGGCGTCGATGATCTCTCCGCTATGGATATATTCATTCAGCTTGCGCTTGTTTTCAATGACGATGAGAGCCCCCGTCTTGCGGAATGACATGGATGAAATGGCATCCATCAGAGGCATATAGATGGAGTTACTCTCTTTTTTGCGAAAGGCCAGTCCCAGTTCCCGCGAGATATTGAACCTTGCCAAAAGAGACCGCAGCTCAGGTTGGAAAAGAACTATCAGAGCTATGATCCAATAGTTTCTGATCGACGCCAGGGCTGAGCTTACCATCTTCAGGTCAAACAAAGCCGCGATCAGGTAGATCAGAAAGATGAACATGATGCCCAGCAGAATCTGATAGCCCCCGCTGCGCCTGACAATGGACAGCGACTGATAGATCAGAAAAGCGATCAGGAAGATATCGACAATATCTTTGAACCTGGGAATCAGGAATTCCATTAACTCCACCTCAGAGCTGTTTCCCGTAGTACTGCAAAGAATTGTTTGTGTTCCATAACGTCGTGCACCCGGATCAAGTCAACTCCATGCAAAGCTCCGATAAGAGAGCTGGCAATAGTCCCGGCCACGCGGTCTTTCGGTTTTGTGGGACAGATTGCGTTGATAAAGCTCTTACGTGAAGCCGCCAACAACAAAGGAAGCCCAAAGTGTCTGTAATGCTCCAGATTCGCCAGCAGGGTCAGATTGTGGTCCAGGTCTTTGCCAAAGCCAATGCCCGGATCCAGGATGATCATTTCCCTGTCAATTCCGCGCTCCACGGCAAAGCTGATGCGTTCTTCAAAGAACTCATCCACCTCTTTAATGATGTTTTCATAGCGGGGCGCTATCTGCATGGTTCGGGGATCGCCCTGCATGTGCATCAAAACGATTTGTGCGCCTGGATGTGAGGCGACGGTTTCGGCCATTTTCTCATCATCCCGCAGCGCGGAGATGTCATTTATAATAGTCGCTCCCGCTTGCAGGGAAGCTTTCGCGACCTCGCTTTTGCGTGTGTCAACCGATACGGTGATGGCTGGAAATTCTTTCTTTATGGCCTCAACAGTAGGCACCACCCTTTCCAATTCCGTATCCAGGTCAACCGGCAGCGATCCCGGACGGGTCGATTCTGCACCAACGTCAATGATAGCGGCTCCCTCCTCAATCATTTGACGGGCTCTGTTCAGGGCGAGTTCCAAAGACAGATAGCTCCCTCCATCGGAAAAAGAGTCTTCGGTAACGTTCAATATCCCCATGATTTGGGGTTCACGAATCTGCTTCAGTTGCTGCATGGATCGCCTCCTATCTTTATAAAAACTCGAATGTTATCACGCATTTCATGTTGGAAGATGGTTCCCCGATCACGCTTAGGCTGCCATCCATCAGTAGCTTTTTGGCGGCCTCGAAAATCCTTCCTTCAGTTTGCTGGGTAGAGACCACCGTGCCTGGTATCACGCGGGAGTAGCGGTCTATTTCAAACTGCAGGGTAACACTGCCGCCGTATCCCAGATTATGCCTGTACCCTGCCGGCATCGAAAAGCGCACCCTGCCTCCTTGCACGGCAATTCCTACTCCTCCGGATGTGGCTCCCGTCGCGGGGCCTCTGGCCATGTCACGTAAAGCATTCATGGCAAGCGGGTTGTTGCCCAGGCTTACTGGACGGGAGGGGTCTTTGGCAGCGGTTCGTTTGGGCGTTTCCAAAATCTCCGCCGATCCGGTTTGTGGTATTCCGGGGTTTAGGGCCGGGGTGTTCAGGGGTTGGGCTGTTTGTTCAGGCCTGCTAATGTCGCGGGCTCCGCCTTGGGATTCGCCGGAAAAAGGGGCTTGCGTCACGGTCTCTGGACTGGTATTTTCAATAACTTCTTCAGTCATGTAAGGATACTCAAAACTCACTTCATACCAGACACTGTCAAGGTTCGGGGGCAGGGTAAAGATAGCCATGGCAATCAACAGAACTGAGTGAATCCCCAGAGATATGAGCAGAGGCTTGTTCTTTTGCAGCAGTGTCATTTTCTCTTTTCTTTTGCCGCTTCAGTAGAAATAAAAATCTTTTCAAAGCCCGCGTTTCTGACCACATCCATGAGGGTAACCACCTCCTGGAGCGGAGTGTCTTTGTTGGCGGAAAGCCTGACAGCCTGCTCCTTGCCGGCAAACTCCCGTTTCAAAGCCAGACCCAAAGTGTTGATGTTGTAGCGGACGTTCTTGAAAACGACGTCGGAGTCGCTATTGTACACGATGTGCAGCACCTGATGTGCCTGACGCTGTCCGGAGGAAGAACCGGGCAGGCGTACGGAAATCCCTGTCTGAGAGGAGAAATTGGAAGCGATCAACAGGAAAAGCAGAAGCAGGAATATTACGTCTGTCATCGATATCAGGACAGTTGTGCTTATCCTCTTGCTTGATATCTCCAATTTCATGCCTTGTATGAGCTCCGGTTATCGTTTGCCTGTAATTTGACAATGCTTTCCGTGGCAAAGAATTGAATATCTTTGGCCAGGTTTTCCAGTTTTTGTACCAGATCGTTGTAAAAAACGATCGCCACAATACCCACGATCAAACCTCCTACGGTGGTGAGCAGGGCGACCCAGATGCCGCCAGCCAGGCTGTTGATATCCACCATGTTTTGCTTTTGCCCCTGGATATTCATAAAGACACTCACCATACCCATCACTGTGCCCAGAAAACCGATCAGGGGAGCAACGGCGGCGCAGGTTGACAGCCAGCCCATGCCTCGTTCCAGCTTGTGCAGTTCGAGGTTGGCTGTGGATTCAACGCTGGATTTGATCAGTTCCAGATCGTTGGCGGGAGAGCTGTATAGCTTATCCAACACCACCCCCAGGGGAGAAGAATCTCCATGGATATTCAGGATTGCCTGGATTTGCTCTGTTTTGCTTTGCTGGGCAAGGGCTTGTTTAAGCTTGTCATTGGCTTTTTTCGCCTTGACGATGGTCATGTATTTGTTTATCACAATCGCAACCACAGCCATGGAAATGCCCAACAGAACGAACATCAGAAATCCGCCGCGCAGGAAGAGATTCAGTAGAGACATCGTGTACCTGTTTGCTGTTATTTTTTAAGCAAGGCGGAGGAGTGATCCCCCGCCTCGCCTTATACGATTGACTGTTATCAGCCGTTCTTTTTCTGGAATTCCCGCATGAACTCGCTCAGGGCTTTAGCAGCGGGCAGGGGCAGTGAATTGTAGGTGCTGGCGCGGCAGCCGCCCACGTCACGATGTCCCTTCAGTCCTATCATACCTTGTTTTTTGGCTTCGGATATGAAGGTAGCTTCCAGTTCTTCGCTGGGCATGCGGAAAGTGATGTTCATCAAAGAGCGGTCTTCCTTATCCACGGTTCCTTTGTAGAAGCCATTGGACTCGTCGATTACATTATAAATGTAATCTGCCTTGGCAATGTTGTTTTTCTCCACCATTGCCAGTCCGCCAAAGGATTCCACCCACTTCAGGACCAAGCCAATCATGTAGATGGTCCAGCAGGGAGGCGTGTTGAACATGGAGCCGTTTTTGGCATGGGTATTGTAGTCCAGCATGGTAGGCAGCCCGGGATTCACTTTTTCCAGCAGGCTTTTCTTAATGATCACCACCACAGCGCCGGAAGGGCCGACGTTCTTCTGCGCTCCGGCATAGATCAGGTCGTATTTTTGGACTTCAATCGGTTTGCTCATGAAGTTTGAGGACATATCCGCGATCAACGGAATCCCGGCTGGAATATCCGGATCTTTCTTCCATTCCGTACCAAAGATGGTGTTATTGGTGGTGATATGCAAATAAGCAGGGTTATCGGAGAGTTTCCAGGTTTTGGGGATATAGGCAAAGTTCCTGTCTTCGCTGGTGGCAGCCACATGGACGTTCTTGCCTATTTTTTTGGCTTCGGCGATGGCCTTTTTTGACCACTGTCCGGTGTTGATGTAGTTCGCCTCTTTGCCTTCAAAAGCAAAGTTCAACGGCACCATCAGGAACTGCATGCTTGCGCCGCCTTGCAGGAAAAGCACATCATAATCGTCACCAAGACCGTAGATGCGTTTCACGGTCGCGTGGGTTTCATCGATGATTGCCTGGTATTCCTTGCTGCGATGGCTCATTTCCATTACGGAAAGACCCATTCCCTTGTAGTTGAACAAATCAGCCTGGGCTTCCCGCAGAACTTCCTCTGGGAGCACTGCAGGGCCAGCGTTGAAGTTGTGTACGCGTTCCATATTTTAATCCTCCTGGAACAGATTTTTTTTCATGGGACAAGCTTTTCTGCCCTTGTCTTTTCCGGCAAGACATTTTTTCACTGCTTTGGAATTTCATCTGTACAGATGCCGCTAAACCATCTACGAGCCGTAAGAAAGGATAGGTCTGCCCAGATTTTGGGAAAGCCTCAAAAAAACTTTCTGAACCAGACACGGTATATAGCTTGATGACGCTTGTTTCGTGGCTTTCTTTTCACCATTCCACCTTCAAATATCCTGCTGATCCTGTCAATCCTGTTATCCGCGTTCTATAATCCTTTTCACTATCACAGAAAAGAACGCAAGCAATATAATATGACATTCACCAAATACAACGTCAATAATCTGCATAATCCTTCATAGCGCCCTCCCTTGCTGCTCCTGCATTTGGTGCCATCATCCTTAGGTCATCCTTATAAATTATAAGGTTGACCTACGGAAAATATAGACTTAGCTCACTCTGTCGAATGAGGGCGGACTGACTTTCATTCATCCCAGACATATAATTTGGCGCTCGCAAATATTGAAGGCGGCTTTACGGTTGCGCAACTGCTTTAACCCTGTAGAAGGCTGCTCCCTGTCCATTCTGCACCCTGTCGTTATATTCGGTCTGTTCCAGTCTGTCGTAAAGAATGAAGGGACCGGTCGGATCATCAGATTTGTAGATGTGGTACTCAATTGCGTTTGGAATTGGTTCCCAGGTTAAATGCAAGAGACCGTTCATAAACGAAATATCGACTTGGGGAGTTTGCATCGCCAGACCCGCCAACTCTGCCATGCTGTATTGCTTTCCCTGAAGAATTTCCCTGGTTTCAGGGTTTTGCAACCAGAATATCACTTTGCAGTTTTCTCTGACCCAATCTTCCTTTAAGATGATGGTGAGTGGAACACTCAACCGATCTCCAACCAGCAAACTGTCCACTTCGAGCGTTGTGCCCTGATAATCCGGAAACATGGCCCGGTTAACGCACTCAACCGTGGTATGATTCATCCAGGTATGGGGAATGGAAGACTCGATAACCGCCGCGTGTAATGTGAGGGCAGAGTTTGTGTCTGCTTCAGCCTTGTGGATGGTGATCATTGTATCGTAACTGAGGCCATTAACGCGGGCGGCCGCTTCCAAGGTATAATTTGAAGGGACTGCTGCTCTGGCATTGACTTTGGGCAGATACTCTGGATAGAGGGAATTCATACCACTGGGGATTGTGCAAGGATCAAGCCCATCAAAATACGCGGTCGGCATCCCTGGATTGCCGTAAAAAGCCCTTCTGCCCTGAGTAGCCAGGTTTTCAAAGGGATCATTGATGTGGTTTGTCATCACAGCCACAGGGTGTCCGTTCAGGATAAGATCATTCACTCCGGTGGCCGCTCCCGGGCAGCCAGTGCAGGTAGTGCTGGTAAACAGTTCCACTACAACCAGTTCTCTGGGTACTCCAAACAGCAGAACTGACCAGCTAAGTATGATAACCAATAGCAATGTAAATCTGCGCATATTACATCTGTCCATTTGTCTTGATGGACTCCTGAAGGCGGTTTATCGTCACATTATGGGTCAGGATTGATACAATGGTATGCAGATCAGGCCCATGTTGTTTACCGATGAGCGCTATCCTCAGGGGAGTATAAAAGAGTTTTCCTTTCAAACCAAGCTCTGCCATGCCTTGCTTGACAAGGCTGTCCAACTCCTCTTTGCTGACTTCTTCCAAGTGGCTTAAACTTTCGAGGAACCAGCGCAGAACCTTCTGCGATTCTGGAGTGGAGATCAATTCAAGCTCCGCAGAACCGAGGCTGATTGGCTCCAAAAACATCCTGCCATAATCCGCTATCTCGGGAAGGAGAGTACAGCGCTCTCGCGCGGCGTTAACGATCAGCGAAAGAGCTTGTTCAGAGGGCAGGGTGAGGCCGGAGGAGGCAAAATAGGGAATGCTTTTCCGGATCACATCATCCAAAGGCAGATTGCGCAGATACCATCCATTCATCCAGTCCAGTTTGGCAAGGTCAAAAACCGCTCCGGCTTTGTTGACCCTTTCCAGCGTGAATTCGGAGCAGAGTTCATCCAGGCTGTATAATTCCCTGTCGTCTGCTCCATGCCATCCCAGCAGGGCGACAAAGTTGAGCAGGGCTTCCGGCAGATATCCTTTCTCCAGGTAGCTTTCCACCGAGACATCATTCATGCGTTTGCTGAGCTTGCTGCGATCAGGATTGAGGATCAGGGGCAAATGCACCCAGTGTGGAGCATCCCAGCCCAGGCACTCATTGAGCCAGATGTGTTTGGGCGTGCTGGAAAGCCATTCTTCGCCCCGGATAACGTGGGAAATCCGCATGTAATGGTCATCCACCACAGCAGCCAGATGGTAGGTTGGGAAACCGTCGGATTTGATCAAGACCTGGTCATCTGACTGGCTGGAGTCAATTTCCACCCTGCCGCGTATTATATCCTCAAAAATGAAGCGACGATTATCTGGCATCCTGAGCCTGAGCACATGTTTTTCGCCCCTGTCCAATTTGGCTTGCACTTCCTCCTTCGACAGGGAAAGGCAACGCCGGTCGTATTTAACGAATTCGCCTCTGCTTTGTTGTTCCTGACGCATTTCGGCAAGGGTCTCAGAGGTGCAAAAACAAGGGTAAGCATGTCCTGCCTCGAGCAGACGGTTGGCTTCCTTTTGGTAGATTGCCAAACGCTCCGACTGGATGTAAGGGCCGTAATCCCCCCCAAGTTCCGGCCCCTCATCCGGCCGCAGGCCGAGCCTGGCAAGAACCGCAATGATGTTTTCTATCGCGCCGGGAACAAAACGGGAACGATCGGTATCTTCGATCCTGAGTATAAACTTACCGCCTGTGTTGCGGGCAAAAAGATAATCGTACAAAGCTGTGCGCAAACCGCCGATATGCAGGAAACCTGTGGGACTGGGGGCAAAACGTACACGGGTCTCGGCCATGTTATAGCTCTCCTTGGTTAAGGTATTTTTCACTTGTGTTGCAGATGCTGCTGTGCACAACCCTGTAATGAGGATTGTACAGGTCTTTATAGCTTTGAGAATGGCTGAACAGCCTGCCGGAGCTGATTAGCTTGTTGGCAAATTCGGCATCGCTGCTACTGATGGGATAGAGCTCCTGAATCGCTGGAAGGGCAGCAGACCAATACTTGCTCAGTTCTGCCGTGGTGGATTCCACGCTCAAGCGGGAGTGGATAACCTGCCTTGCCAGCAGATCAATCTCTTGTTCAAGCTGCCGCGCGTTATCCGCCTGGAGCAGATAAGCCAGATCGACCCTCAAAAATCCCCTGCCACAGCCAATGTCCTGAATATGAGGCACCCTGCCGGGTTGCATAAGATCAAGCTCGGCACTGATGGAGAATCTTACCTGCTCAAAGTCAGGTGTGAGATGAGTGGGCCCAGACCAAGCCTGCATGAAAAGCTTGAGGATATCGACTATCTCAAGCCGGGGATGCAGGTCTATCTCTTGGGCCAGGATCAGCGAGATCTCGTGTGAACTCAGATCCGTCTTCTCAATTCTCATAAATAAGCTCGCCGTTTCTTACAAGCTTGGTCACTTTCACATGTTTGTAGTCGAAATCCGCAGTGAGGTCTGTGTTCAACACGCTGAAATCGGCAATGAATCCCGGCCTGAGCAAACCTCTTTCATGCTCCTCGTGATTGATCCAGGCGTTGTTTTCTGTGTATATGCGGATAGCGTCACGGGCTGAAACACGTTCATCAGGATTGTGGTGATTGACCAGGGAGTGAATCGACATCCCGATATCGAGAGGAGTGATGTACCAATCTGAGGAACCGCAAACCCTGACTCCCTTTCTGCCAAAGCTACCCCAGCGGTTCATTTGCCTGCTGCGGGTCAAGCCCAGGTTCCGGGCATAGAATCCATCGTCGCCGCCCCAAAGCAGATCAAAGGCCGGCTGCATAACTGGTGTGGCTCCCGACTGGGCGATCTCCCCTACCAGGGCATCCGGCGTAACTTCGCAGTGGATCAACTGGTGTCTGAGCTCCAGAACCTGATCTCTGCCGATCTTCGCGTACGCGGAGTTGATCTGCCGGATGGCTGCATCCCCAATGCAATGCACGCATATCTGGAGGCCTGCTTTATGGGCTTCGCTGACAAAGCCTTGCCAAAAATCGTCTGATTGATACAAAATGCCTTTGCCGGAATGGCCAAGATAGGGTTCCGAGAGGGCCGCTGTATGCGAACCGATCGATCCATCCGCCAGAATGCAACCACCAATCCTTGTGCAGCCATTCTTCAACGCAGCCTTGATATCAAAGCTTTGCGGATATAGAACGAAGCGGATGGGAAACTGCTCAAGGTTTTTGTTCACCAGATCAAAGTGTTGCAAGCTTTGTTGAGCGTCACCGATCATGGTGTGAACAGTGGTAAAACCGCCTTTCATGGCTTCCCGGGCCGCGCGGTGATAGGCATTGATAATTGTCTCAGCCGAGCAGTTGTCATGGAACCAGTTTACGACAATGTCGTTTTCCGCACCTTTCAATACCTCGGATTCCGGGAGGAAGCCGGGATACACACGCAAAGCGGCTGAATTGAGCACGCAGGAATGGCCATCTATCCTTCTGATCAATAGCGGGGTATGAGGCATTACAGAATCAAGCTCTGCCCGGGTGGGAAAGCGTTTTTCAGACAGTAAGCTCTCATCAAGCCTCCAGGCAAAGACAGTATCCTTGCACTCGGAAGCCTGGGAAATCAAGTCGAAAACGTCTTGCAGGCAGGTGGCTGGAGAAAGGTCTATACCGTCAAGATACAAACCTCCGGAAAAGGAATGGGTATGAACATCGGTAAAACCAGGATACACATAGGCTCCGCCCAAGTCAATACAGGAAAAGCTGGTAGCGGGTGCAGGAATCTGATCGAGTAAACTTACGATCTTGCCGCGATCCACCAGTATTGCCTGGATGGAATTGTTAAAACTACCGTCTATATAGAATCTGTCGTTCAGAAATAGCTTCATATCAGATAAGTTACCTTATATTTATTGCTATATCAGTTGAGAATATCTTTTTTAACATGCTGTAAAACAAGTGGATGGGAAACCCCATTACGTTAAAGTAACAGCCGTTGATGCGTTTGATGAACTGCGAACCGTAGCCCTGAATCCCGTATGCGCCCGCCTTGTCGTCAGGTTCATGGGTGTCGATATAGTCATCAATTTCAGTATCCGTAAGCTCGGAGAACTCAACCACGCTTCTTTCATAGGCGCATTCACAAGTCATATTCAGGCAGAGGCATAAACCAGTATAGACCTTGTGAGTGTTGCCGCTCAGTTTCCGCAAGAATGCTTTGGCTTCCTGTTTGTCCGCTGGTTTTCCCAAGACTTGCCTATCGAGCACCACAATGGTATCCGCCCCGATTACCAGACTCTGGGCGTCAAGCATTTTGGCCACAGACTTAGCCTTGTTTTGAGCGTTTTTGATAACCTGTAAGTGCGCGGGTTGATTTGTGACCTGTTCCAAAACCCTGGAGGGAATTATCAGCGGGCTTAATCCCAGCATTTTCAATAAATCCTGACGGCGGGGACTGGCTGAAGCCAGAACAACTTTTGTATCTTCAAGTATCTTGTGTATCATAATTATCAGTCAATAGAATTCTCGGCCAGAAACTGCCGATAAGCTGCTGTTAAATAGATAGTAAGTCAACTCTCTGCACCTTCAAAACCCTGATAAAAAGCGTATGAAAACTAAGGCTTCCCTGACCATGCTAATCTCTGGCTGTGCTCCACAACTTATAGTTCTTGCCGGTGAGGAAATTAATGAAAGCCTGGAGTGAGGCAATAAGCATGGCCACAAAGTATGCTGGCAACCCCATAAGGGGGATGTGCTTCTTATGTTTTTGCGCAATCAGCTCCAATGCCCCCATGACCAGGAAGAAGGTTAAAACTATATTCAATATCCTCCAAAACCAATTGGTGAACGAGAGATACGCGGTGCTCGCCCAGATCAGGATAACCGGCACAAAAAAGAGCCAGCGCATCACCTTGTGTGAAAACAGCATCCAGGAAACACGAAAGTGTTTGAATGGATTGAGCAATCCCGGGTTACGTTGCACGCAATACCATTCCTGAGTTATGATGCGGACTTTTCTGGACAGCTCCTCGGTGGCAAATTCGGTCTCATCTTCTATCACTATAGCGTC
Source organism: Candidatus Cloacimonadota bacterium (assembly GCA_035450685.1). Lineage (GTDB taxonomy): Bacteria > Cloacimonadota > Cloacimonadia > Cloacimonadales > Cloacimonadaceae > Syntrophosphaera. Next base: position 42,461 of record DAOTNF010000010.1, read on the forward strand.
CTTGACAAACTTTACCTTGTAGCCTTTATCAAGAACATGGAGGGTACGTTCAAAATCATCCGCGGAGTTTTCCTCCACCTCGGCGAATAGATCCCGACGTATCAGGTAGATAGCGCCAATCGATACCAGAACGGAGTAAAAGCGGCTGTCCAAATCCTTGAGGAAGCTTTCATACTGGATATAGAGGCCTTCACCGGATTGTTTTTCACCTTTTTTTTCAGGCTTTACCATCCCGGACACCATGCCGATCGCAGGATCGCTCATTAGAACTCCGGCAAGGAGTTTTACGCTACCAGATTCAAATATGGCTGTGGCATCTGTTGACAGCACAAGATCGCTATCGATTTGAGGCAAGACAAGGTTATGAGCAGCCTGCTTGCCCCTGCGTGGCTTCTGGACAATCAAGTCAATGCGCTGTCCAGTATAGTTCCTGACAATTTCATTAGTCCTGTCTGTGGAGTCGTCGGACACTACCAGCATTCTGATTTTATCTTTGGGATAATCCAAAGCAAGAAAAGACTTGATCTTGGCTTCGATATCCCGTTCTTCATTGTATGCGGGGCAAATTACGGTTATGCTCGGGTAGTGCTCAAGTTCTACTGGTTCTATGTCCTTCCTTCCTAACAGTTTGTTAAGCACCCAGATCAACAGACCATACAGAAACAAATGGTAGGCAAGGTAGAAAACACTAAGCCAAAAGAGGAACTTGAAGACTGCGTTAAGAGTGTTCATGTTTTCCTTGTTTTGCTAATTTGGTGTAGATAGTTTCCAGCAAGGTTTCCTGAGATTCCCAATTATAGACCTCTTTGGTTAGACGGATGCCGTTCTCCCCCATTTTACGGGCTTCGACAGGATTTGCGATCAAGTATGATATTGCGGCGCGTATCTGATCCACATTTGCAGGATCCACGCAGATGCCACATTGGTTTTGCTCAATAATCGTTTTATAGATGGGAAAATCCGGAGCAATCACGGCAATGCCACCAGCCATGTATTCAAACATTTTTGTGGAAAGAGACTCAATGTTGTTGGGGAGTCTCTGCAGCAGGATCAGCCCAGCCACAGATCTGCTGATGATCTGCAGGGCTTTAGTCCTGTCAACATAGCCATATTCCTTTACTTTCGACCAACCGGGCTGTGCTTGTAACACTTCCCTGTAAGACTCTGGCTCGTAATTTCCAGCGAGGTGCAACAGGCAATCAAGTGGTTCAATTGCCTGCAGGAGATAGGAGATGCCCCGTTCCGCAATGATACTGCCAATATAGACTATTTCTGAACTGACAGCATCCTGAACCCGGGCTGGCATTTTATCCCATTCACTAAGTTTGGGATAGTTGTACAAAACAGCGGTGCGATTACCCAAATCAAACTGGGAATCTATGTGCTTTGTGGCAGAGATAACGAAATCCAGCCTCCTGACCACAAAGTCTTCCAAGAGTCCAAAGGCTTTGGATAACAACTTCGCGTATTGCGGCTTAATGTATTCTTTGTGCAGGATAAAATCGCGGTAGCTTTCATGGCAATCATAGACAATCCGCGCTTTACTGACAAGCTTCATGGCCAAAGCGAGGGGTAGCAGCTCTGCATCATGGAAAACAAAGATGTCGACCTTGATTGAAAGCAATTCCCTAAACATCCTGAAAGGGGCTTTCAGCATACGCTGTAAACGGCCCCGGTAAGCGCCAATGTCGCGGATGCTGATTCCTTCGTCCACGCTGTCACCCTTGCCATCAGCAACACAGAAGAGCACATCAAAGTTCCTCTTTTTCAGGCTGATGCTTTGTTTGTAAAAGATGCGGGTATCATGCCGCGGGTGAACTGTGCTAACGTTGCATACTTTTACAGGCATCTCTGGTTCCGTGTAATACTTTTATATACGGTGAAGTAGCTCTTCACAACAGTGTCAACTGAATATCTGGATTCAGCCCAGCCGCGAATCGCAACACTGTCATAGGAAGACCACTTGGCATCCAACTCTTCAAGCCCTTTGGCAAGCTCTTCAGAGCTTCCTGGCGCAACCAATAAACCTGTCTCGGAAGTGACGATATGTTCCGGTCCACCGCATCTGGTGGCAAGCACGGGCAATCCGCAAGCCATCGCCTCAATCAACACGATGCCAAAGCTTTCCCTCAGGCTGGGTAAGACCAGCGCGTCATACTTTGGCAGTTCCATCTCCAGTTGTTCAGGTGTATATCTGCCTCTTAGCTTTACGCTATCCTGCAAGCCAGACTGATTTATCATATTTTGTAAATGAGGACGATACTCACCTTCTCCAATGATGTCAAGCTTAAAACTCCTGCCTTGTTGTTTTAGCAGGGAAATTGCTTCTATCAGATATTGAATGCCTTTGGCAGGAATGAGGTGAGCAATGCAGACCAGATATTGCAGCCTGTCTCTGCCAGTCTGAGGCTGGAAGCGGCTAAAATCCAATCCGTTGGGTATTAGCGTGGCTTTTACATTGGTTTTCTCCAACAACACATTGGCATTATATTCGGATACGGTCGTTACCACAGCCGCAGATTTATAAGCTTTCTTTAATTGTGCCTTTATCCAGATATCGTCCAGCGTTTCGGCCAGCAAACCTCTGTGTTCTGTCAAAACATACTTGATCTTCAATACCCGGGAAATCCACATCGCAGCTATACCATCCGGGTAGGCAAAGTTCACATGTATCAGGTCTATATGCCATTCCCTGTGGATTCTTCTGATCGTGTTGATAGATAATAGATATTCAACAAACCCAATTAAAGGTGTCAGCAGCCTCCTGGGCAGCAGCAGGTATCTCGGACGATACACTTCAACCGGTTTGGCACCTATCATTATTGTATCCAGCGCGTTGATTCTTCCGCGGTAACGTTTCTTGAGTTCAAGCCCAAAGGGCACTGGCGCTACCACCTTATAGTCGTGTTCCGGGGGGTAATTTTCAAGCAGCTTATAGTTGAAGATACCCAAAAGCGGCTCCAGTTCGTTGGGAAAGCTTGCGCCGAATATCAGAATATTCATCAGCTCATCTCACAAGCGGTCAAAGCTCTCGCCTGGAAGCGCTCAAGCTTCCCAGAAACAGGATTGGTTTTTGGGGAATATCTATCCGTATGCACAGTTCTTATCTTCATATTTTCTCTATCGCATCCAACTATTAACTTCCCCTTTTTTTGTCAATGCTCATGCAAATCCTGCTTTTGTTTACAGGTTTGTCAGCCCTGTTGTAATCAATCATTTTCACGATAGCACTCATCCCCCTGAAATTATAACAACACATACCACAACAGACAATACAATGCGCCGTAACCGGGTACAGTGTCCCCGCCAAAGTGCGTAGCATTTTGGTGGGGTGGCTTGAACCATGATCCTGTTTAGAAACAACCACCCTGTCAAAAACAACCGGCATCAATTCCTTGACAACCGCATAAATAAGCCGATATATTCCGCAATATCCTTCATAGCGCCCTCCTTTGCTACTACTCGCTTTTGTGCCATCATCCTTAGGTCATCCTTATAAATTATAAGGTTGACCCCAGGAAGACCCACTCCGGAGAGGGGGATGCAAATGAGGACCATCCCCCTCATAATATATAGGTGCTACGATAAAACCGTGGAAAGGTGGAAAGGTGTAATGGTTCCCGATACAAGTCCCAATTGACCCCCAAAAAGACCATCCTCCAGACTAACAACTATGTCATCACGGGCTTGACCCGTGATCCAGTCTTTTAGAAACAACCAGCCAACCCCGAAACAAAACACACCAGACTATATACTGTGTCATCAGGGGCTATCGTGGTCCTCGACGAATCGGAAACGATCCGTTGGGGGTAATAGAAAGTGGTTCTTACCAAAGCGCGTAGCTGTTCGGTGGGTGGCTTGAGCTGTGATCCGGCCTCTGAGAATGAGAGCAAATTGTAATAATGCAAGCGGAAAAGCATTAATTTGGCTTCAGTACGGTAACCCGTTATAAAATCAATCCGTTCAACGGAGTGTAGCTGGAAAACCAACAACTGATCCCACCTTGTTTAAAAAACAGGGGGATGTGATTATTTTCACGATATTCCTTGACATTCTGAGGCATTGCTATTTAAAAGGTAACAATGTTTGGTCTCAAAACAGATCAACGCCTGAAATTTCAGTATTCACAGGAGCAAAAAGTGAAAAAACTCAGACTTGGCATTATTGGTTGTGGGCGCATTTCAAAAAACCATCTGGATGCGGTGTCGCAGATTCCCGAGGCGGAATTTGTGGCGGCGGCGGACATTGTCCCCGAAAAACTGCAAGCTGTCACCGATAACTACGGAATCAAGAATGTCTATACAGACTACATTGAAATGCTGGAGAAGGAGGAATTGGATGCGGTCAGCATCTGCACTCCCAGCGGCATGCATCCCCAGATGGGTATCGATGTTGCCAACCACAAGATCAATGTCATCACTGAAAAGCCCATGGGCATCAATGTGGAAAGCGCCGACAAGCTTATCCGCGCCTGCGACAAGAATAAGGTCAAGCTCTTTGTGGTTAAACAAAACCGCCTCAACAGCACCATGCAATTGCTCAAACAAGCAGTCGAGAAAAACCGCTTTGGCAGGATTTATCTCGCCCAGTCCAATGTCTTTTGGCAACGACCCCAGGCATATTATGACGCGGAGAAATGGCGGGGCACCTGGGAGTTTGACGGAGGCGCGTTCATGAATCAAGCCAGCCACTATGTGGACGCATTGTATTGGCTGCTTGGCAATGTGGACAGTGTGATGGCATATACCGGCACCATGGCACGCCGTATCGAAGCTGAAGATACTGGTTGCGCGATCCTGCATTTCCGCAGCGGTTTGATTGCCACACTCAATGTGACCATGCTCACCTATCCCAAAAACTTTGAAGGCTCCATCACCATCATTGGCGAAAAAGGAACTGCCAAGTTGGGCGGAGTGGCGGTCAATAAAATCGAGAAATGGGAATTTGAAGATTACGACGATGATGACAAAATCGCCCAGGATGCAAATTACCAGCCACCCAACGTCTATGGTTTCGGGCACAATCCCTATTACCGCAATGTGGTGGATGTGCTGTTGAACAAAGGAGTGCCGGCTACCGACGGGCGTGACGGACGCAAATCTGTAGAGATCATCCAGGCCATCTACCTTTCGGCAAAAACAGGAATGCGGGTATCACTGCCTTTATAAACAAGGTTTGTGATCCTATTTGAACAATCGGCCAGCCTATGCGTTGGCCTTTTTTATCAACCAATACAGCGTTGATACACCACGATAATGTAGAACTGGCTTGATCAAACCATATCTGTCAGGACTGGCTGGCTATTATTGATAATGGGACTTGTCAGGGCATGCCAACATTGGCATTGACAAAAAGGCTGTAAGCTGTAGAATGACTTTTCTAAATAATACTATGTATTAGGTAAAATGAAGCTGGTACACAACGTATTCAGGATTATTTTCAAGCTTCTCTTCGGTGATTTCAACGGAGTGCAGGTATTTCTGTATCCGCTCACTTTGTTTGTATGGATCGACGATCTGAGCTTTAGTTTTGTTGTGACGGGCTTACTGACGGTTTACAAGCATTACTTTCCCCTGTTTATCTTTCTGCTTGTGTTACTCTATGTGTTTTTCCTGATCCTCAAGAGCCACAGTGTGTATCTATACAATTACCCCGATAGCAGCCCCCAGGAGAAGAGGCATTTTCGCAAGGCTGTGATAGATATCCACTTGGGACTGCTGTTTGTTGTGATCAGTAGTGGAGTCCTGTATATGCTGGCAGCTTTTTTCAATTACTACTACCATATCAGGATACCCCTCAAGGCCATATATCCATATAGCTTCAGGTTGATCAGCGCGCTCATGATTATCTTTCTGGCATGTTGGCATTATCTGATGTTGCCCCACAGAAAAGCTGGTGCTTCCCTCACCAGATCATACAGGAACGTCATCATCGGCATACACAGGCAGCCTTGGACTTACCTGTTATACTCATTGTCCCTATGCTTGGCTGCGGTACTGGCCAGCTTCATTTTCGACTATCTGGTCGGTCAATGGATCTTCCCCATTCTGCTGGCCTTCAATCTTTCGCCTGAGTTGATCATGTTACCAGTAGATGGATTCCCAGCCTTACTATACGATGTTGCTATATTGGGAGCTGCCTTCATGCTTTCCAACCTGTTTTTTTCACCTTTGGCGCTGTTAATCGGAAACATCGCCGACAACCTGCATCCGCATAATCTGAAAACCCGTGCAACGCAAAAAAGCTAAATCCCAAAAACGCCGGACTGCCAAAAAACGAGGATTGCCCTTGTGGGTCTTTGTGGCAGCAGGTTTGATCTGTTTTCTGATCATCTGGCTCATAACATCAGCGCCGGAAGCGGGAGATATATCCGAAGACACCCCTGAACAACAAGAAAAAGTAAGTGAAAAGCCAGTTAAAAAAGCCAAAGCTGAGCAACACAAGGAACCCAAACATCAACCAGAACCGGAGGATATCCTCAAACAGGCTCTGCACAAACTGGGAGTGCCGCTCACCAGCGTTAAGACCAAAACATCCTCAAACACCGTGACAATAAAGGTGCCACTGAATCAAAGCAAGGTTGATCTCACCTTTGCCAACATGATCATCAAAGGCGAAATGGAACGCAATGGAGCCATCCTGAAAAACGGAGAGGATAAACGGGATCGGCAGATCCTGGACTTTTCCCACAGGGGTAAGGATATCCGGGTCAACTTATATTACGATAGCAATCCCTATAAGGAAAAGAAAGTCCAAAAATACATTTCTATCGTGATCGATGATTTTGGTTCGCTGAAAGGCCCACTTCTGGACTCGTACTTTGACCTGCCGCAAGAGATCACATTCTCCATCTTCCCTGACATGGAGAACAGCGTGCAGACAATGAACCGGGCGCACCAACAGGGCAGGGAAACACTGATCCACGTTCCGATGGAGCCCATCGATTATCCAAAAGTCAACCCCGGCAAGAATCCTGTCCTGGTTCAGATGAGTGAAGCGGCGACCGTGCGGCTTATCAATAATAATATCAACAAAATGCCACTGTGCATGGGCATCAACAACCACATGGGAAGCCTCGCCACCACCGATGAGGATGTGATGGGCTACGTGATGAAAGCCCTCCGGGACAAAGGCAAACTGTTTTTGGATAGCAGAACCTCCAACGTATCCGTGGCTTATCAGGTTGCGCAAAAAGCCCTTGTTCCAGCCTATCGCAACGACATGTTTCTGGATACGCCTAATCTTTCGGATGCATCTTTGCGGAGCAAAGTGAAGCAGGCTGTGAGCCTCGGCGAGAAAAAGAAATTCATCATCGCCATCACACACTGCCACAGCGAGGAAAAATTGAAACACCTGGAGCAGTTCATCAAGTTGATCAGGAAAGAAGGTTTTACCTTATTGCCTTTGAGCCGCGTCAACAAGATGGATGCTCCGCAGATATTATGAGAGAGTTATGAATTTGCTTAGCAGCATTCTCCTGGGTATTCTTCAAGGCCTGACAGAATTCTTGCCGGTGAGCAGCTCCGGCCATCTGGTTCTGGCTCAGTATTTCTTTGGCCTCAAGGCAAGCAACGATATTGTCCTGGAAGTGTTCCTGCATCTGGGTACCCTTGTAGCGGTGCTGATTTATTACCGCAAAACGCTTTGGGATTTGACCAGATCTCTTTTTGTTTTCAAAGGCACTGTCGAAAACAGCGCCAACAGGCATAACCGGACTTTGGTTATATATCTTGTGTTGGCGACTCTGGCAACCGGGCTGGTGTATTATTTGTTTGGAGATTTGTTCGAGTCGTTTTTTGCCAAACCCCTGCTGGTTGCCCTGATGTTGGCTGTTACAGGCTTCATTGTCTTTGCGTCCGATTTTATGAAGTCAAACTCTATCCCTGCGTCAGAGATGGGGGTGGTGAGAAGCATTATCATTGGAATCATTCAAGGGATTGCAATTATCCCCGGGATTTCCAGATCGGGATCGACAATAGCGGGTGCCCTCTTCACCGGCGTGAAACGGCAGGATGCGGCCAAGTTCTCTTTTCTGCTAAGTATTCCAGCCATAGTAGCCGCCAATCTGGCTAATTTGAAGGAACTCACGCAACTCACTGGCTCAAAGTTGGTCAACTACACCAGCGGAGCTATCGCGGCATGTTTGGTGGCTTATCTGGTAATCTCATTTCTGATGCGGTTGATCCAAACCGCCCGTTTAAAGTACTTTGCCTATTACTGTTGGCTGGTCGCGTTGTTTAGCGTTGTATATATTCTGTCCGACAAGGTGTAGATGAGCCAAACCGAAGCCTTTCAATTCGAGCCATCCAACATCAGCTTGGGAAAAAACTATCTGCTGGTGGGTGGAGACCCCTATCTCACAGATATGGTCTCTGATATGATCAGGCACAAGCTGCGCGACAAATATCAGATAGACTTGATCATCATGTATGGCGATGAAGCCAAGGCAGCGCAAATGAACGACCTTCTGGATACTCTTTCCATCTTCTCCAGTTCAAAATTGATCCTTTTCCGCAACGCCGACATGATGGATAAAAAGGAAATGGAATGCCTGAGCAACTATTTTGACGCGCCTTCCGAGCAACAAACGGTGGTAATTACCGCGGAAAAGATCGATACCAAGCTATCTGCCTGGAAGCATATTCGAGATAACTGCATGGTGGTCACTTGCGATCCACCCCGCTATGGAAAGGCAATGAGTTCCTGGCTGAATAAAGAGCTTGCCAGACAGGGAAAAAGCATGTCCCCAAAAACCAAGGATCTCTTTCTGGAACGAATAGAGCTGGATTATGCCGATGCAGCGAACGAACTGCAGAAACTTGTTCTCCTGACGGGGGCAAACAAGCAGATTTCCGAACTGGATGTCATGAATAGCGTTGGCTCATCCAGAGCGGGAACACAGGTTGATTTTTTCCGCTCGCTGGGAAACCGGGATGCCAAAAAATGCATCGAACTGCTAAACAGAATGCTCTCATCTGAATGGGAGCCGCTGCAGGTGCTCTCTCTGGTGACCAGGTTTTACAATATCGTTTACAGGGTTTTGATACTCATGAAGAATCGTGTCAGCATCGCGGAAATTAAAGCCAAATATCTGAAAGACGTGTACCAGAGCCAGGAGCAAACCTATATAAATGCCGCATCCAGTTATCGGTTGGAAGACATGGTTTCGGTGTTTGAAACGCTGTTGGAGACCGACGCCAGGTTAAAAAGCTCAGCCGGAAGCCCTGAGGTGATACTGACCATGGGTGTTTTGGCAATGTTGGAGAAGTCTTGAAAAAATACGGCATCCTCTTGCACATCAGTTCACTCCCCACAGACTTCGGCATCGGAGACTTTGGCCCTGAGGCCTATAACTTTGTTGATTATCTGGTGGACAACGGCTTTACGTATTGGCAGATATTGCCTTTGAACCAGACCGGTTATGGCAACTCTCCCTACAATCCCTTGTCGGCTTTTGCTCTCAACCCTTTCCTTATCAGCCCGGAATTGTTGTTCGAGGATGGCTTGATTGACCTGCCTGATATTGAAGCAGCCCTGCTACCACGTGGACAACAGGTACCCTATGAATCGGTTTACAAGTTGAAAGAGCCTTTATTGGCAAAGGCGGCGGATAATTATCTTTCAGATATGGAGATATCTGAGTATATCGAAAATAATGCCCTGTATTTGAAACCCTATCTGGCATATAATACACTATGCAAACTCTATGGCGATGATGATTGGCAAAGCTTTCGCGCCGAGCACAGAACATACTCTGAAAAGCTTTATGATCAGCTGTTTGCCAGCTACGGCAGGATGATACTGCAGGCAGCCGGGATTCAAGCCCTTATTTCAGACCAGGTGCGGCGTTTCAAGGATTACGTGAATTCCAAAGGTTTGCAGTTGATCGGAGATTTGCCGCTCTATCTTTCCTACAACAGCGCGGAAGTCTGGGCAAATCAGCAGCTTTTTGAACTGGATGAAATGGGGCGGCGTCTCGCAGTAGCGGGGGTTCCACCTGATGCGTATTCCACAGACGGACAGCTTTGGGGAAACCCCGTCTATAGATGGGATGTAATGCGCCAGAACGGTTTTCAGTTTTTCCGTGACCGGATGAATCACGCGCTGGAATACTTGGATCTGCTCAGGCTCGATCACTTTATTGGCTATGTGAACTACTGGTCAGTACCAGTGGTTCAAGATGCCGACACTGGCACCTTGGAGCTGCCCGTGAATTCGATGTCAGGAGCCTGGCAGAAGGCTTTGCCCCAGGAGTTTTTTTCCATGCTTCATCACAATCTGCCCCTGAACCGATTCATTGCAGAAGACCTGGGTATTTTAAACTCCGAAGTATGCTCATTCCGGGACAGGTTTGGTTTTCCGGGGATGATTGTGTTACAGTTTTGTTTTGAAGAGAGTGTGCCGGAGGTTAGCCAGTATCCCAAGGATAGATTTATCTACACTGGCACGCATGACAATCCCACTGTCCTGGAATGGTATTTGAATCTGGAACCAAACTCCGAGTCAAGAATGAACCTGCAACGCTTCGTGGAAGAAAATCCAGCCATGTTCTCAGGCCTCGGAATAACAAACCCAGAGGACCTGTCGGATTCAATCCATCTGGTGATGATGATCATTGCCAGCGAGTCTGGATGCGAAAACGTGATCTTCCCTCTGCAAGATGTTCTGGGCTTGGACTCAACATCCAGAATGAATGTGCCGGGCACTGCGCTGGGTAACTGGCAATGGCGCCTGGTGGATTTTTCAGGTGTAGCGGAAGCACTGGCGGATCTTGCTTCCCATATAAAATAACACCCACCCCAGAACTGGAGTAATTAACTCGGGGGAACCTTTTCACCATTCCACCTTTCAACCATTCCACCCGTCATAGCACCTATATATTATGAGGGGGGGGGTCTCATTTGCAACCCCCTCTCCGGAGTGGGTCTTCCTGGGGTCAACCTTATAATTTATAAGGATGACCTAAGGATGATCAGCTAACCTGTTGATGGCTGGAATGATAGCAACATGGGAGACGGTAAAGTGTATCTTGGATTTTACCCGTTCGTTTCCGGACTGGCTGGTCGTTTCTAAAAGACTGGTTCACGCAGACTGACGCGGATTGCTGCTATGGGGTCTGGTGCGCTTTGTTTCGGGGTTTCTTTAAGCATTGCATCATTCCACGCACTTTACAAGATAATGAGAAATTACAAACTGCATATAATAGCTTGATGAAAGCAAATTGGTTCCAGTCAGAAACAGGGTCTCCGTCATAAAAGAATGACGGCAGAAACGAATTCCTGCCGCCATTAGGATATTAACTTAGTTTTTACTTCTTTCCAGCTTTAACAGCTTCTTTCAGCTTTTTCCCGGCTTTGAAGACAGGGACTTTGCGAGCTGGAATCTTGATGGCTTTTCTGGTCTTGGGATTGATGCCATTGCGAGCTTTGCGCTGGGCAACGCTGAATGAACCGAATCCGACAAGGGAGACCTTCTCGCCTTTTTTCAGGGCGGCCATGACTGCGGCAATGAAACCACTGAGGGCTTCACCGGCTTTCTTCTGGGAGATTTCGGCAGCAACTGCCATCTTTTTGATCAATTCATCTCTGCTCATTTTACCTCCTCGTAATTCATAGTATAGAGTGAGAGATAATACAAAGTCTATTAAAATCAGGGGTTGGAAATTCTGTCAACAAAAAAAACGTGAATTTATGGGAGTTTACAAGAATTATCTTGCATATGGTTCACCAACACATGGATATCTGTATATCCAACATTGGGTTATGAATATGTATGCTAAATTCGGAAAAAACTATTATTCCTTCCTATTTTTATGGGTGCCAGCTTTTTCCATTGACAAATTCTATGACCTCAGAGGAATGAAATTAGAATTAAGAACACCTGGAGGTTGAAATGAATAAAGGTGGATATCTATTAATCCTGTTGATAGCCATCCTGATGGTTGCTACTGGATGCGCACGCAACAAGAAGATCGAGGAACCGGCTGAAATATTGCCTACTCCGCTGGAACTCGCCAAAGCCGCATTCCAGGAAGGAGCTGATGCTTATCAGAACGAACTGTATCACGATGCCGTAACTGCTTTCAATAAAGCACGGGAGTTTTATACCCAGGCGGCTCCGACCTCTACGGAGGCAGATTCAGTGGACGTAAACATCGAACGCACACAGATCAATCTGGCTGTCACCTATATGGGAATGGCATTTGATAGCGTGGAATTGAACATGTACGATGACGCCCTCAACGAGTATGAGAGCGCCGCCAATATCTACAAAAGCCTTGCTCCCCTGACTATGAGCGTGCAAGAAAGAGACGACAACGTTGCCAAACTTTACCTCAACATGGCCATCACTGCCAAGAACGCGTCCCAATTTGAGCGGGGGCTTGGTTTTTATGACAAAGTGCTGGAATACCGTCCCGGAGATCAGGACATTCTGATGGAAAAGTACACCATCCTCAAAGACAATATCCGGGATGAAGTCAGAGCCTATCAGGTCTTGAAAGATTACGCGGAGGCTTCCAAGAGCTATGATGCATACATAGTTCTGGCAAACGCGTATAAAAACAATGGTGACAACAATACCGCCAGCACATACTTTGACCTCGCTCTGGAAACGAGCAAAACCCCTGAAGCATACCGCAACGTGGCGGATTTTTACCGCAGCATTGAAAACTACAGTAAATCCAACCAGCTCCTGGATCAACTGACTAAAATAGCTACAGACTATGCCACCCTTGCGCAGGCCTATCGTGTCATGGCGGAAAACTACGGCAATCTGAATAATACCAGCAAAAAGATTGAGGCCTACGACAAATCGCTGACCTATGAAAAGAGGGTCGATGTTGCCCTGACCCTTGCCAACCACTACCATTCAGCCCAAAATTGGAACCGCGTGATCAACTATGCCACGCAGGTCTTAAGCTTGGAGTCCAATAACAGCAGCGCTCTTATTCTGAGGGGCAATGCTTATGCCAAAACCAAAAACAATACGGCCGCCAAGAACGATCTCAACAGAATCGTAAACGATCCCGTACACGGGAAAACGGCTCAGGCTATCCTTAAAGCCTTGAAATAAACATATATTGAGACAGTCAACCGCCCAAAAGTGGTTGACTGTCTTTTCGTATTATCCAGTATTGAGCATGCAAAAAGGAAAACTCAAAACCGACGGTTCGATTAAGGCGGTTTTTGCTTGCAAAACCGGCGTCAAAATGCCCAGACCGCTGATCGGGCAGGGCGTGCCTGCAGGTTTTCCGTCACCAGCCCAGGATTACATCGAGGGCTCTCTGGACCTGAATGAACAACTGATCAAACACCCCGCGTCAACATTCTTTCTCAGGGCCGACGGCAACTCCATGATAGGCGCTGGAATCTACCCGGAAGACTTGTTGGTTGTGGACAGATCCATCGAGGTCGAAAACAACGACATAGTAGTGGCCATCTATGACGGCGAATTGATCCTGAAGAGATTTCGTGAACTGGATGGTGAAGTGTGGCTCTGCGCCGAGAATCCAGAATATCCGGATCTTTTGGTAAAAAACGAGCTGGACTTCCATGTTTGGGGAGTAGTGACTTACGTAATTCACAAGCTATAGAATGTGCGCAGAACGTACCTTTACACCCTTGTTGCCTTAATCGCGCTTGTTTTTCCCGCATCACTGCCTGCCAGCAGCAGTTTGATCGCAAATACCTCTATAGAATTACAACCCCAGGTGTTCAGTTATAAGATTTCTGCTGAACCCATAATCAACAACTCGGAAATCGTCACATCGGGCGTTCAGCAGCTTCTCAGGGACAGAGACTATCGAATCGATTACCGCAACGGACAGTTGACCTTTATCGCTCTACCGCAAGAACAATATGTGCAGGTACAGTTCATAAAAGTCCCACCCTATCTGGCAGAGCGGCATTCGACATTTAACGAACTATCCTATACCGACAGCCTGATCATACCCACGCCAGCCAAGGGAAAAAGACCAGCAATTGAGGACGGCAATCTGCTCATCTCTGGCTCCAAAACCTTTGCTGTCTCTTTCTCCGATGATGAGGCCTTCGATGTGAAGCAAACCCTATTTGTAAACCTGGATGGCAGATTGGCGGAGAACGTGAACATCGCGGCCCAGCTTTCGGACAGCCAATCCAAGCTAACGCCGGAAGGTGACTCCAAAGAACTAAGCAGCCTGGACAAGGTTTTCATCAGGGTGTATGGCAAACAATATGAAATTGCCATGGGCGACCTCGACTGGACATTCAGCGGAACCAAGTATCTAAACTACCAGACCAGTATCGAAGGACTGAATGCCTGGTACAAAGGACGCCATGCTATTCAGGGCGGATTCACCGCTGCAAGCGGCAAACCAGCCTGGCAGGAAATCATGATTGTGGATGGCAAACAGGGGCCTTACCATCTTAATCCCACTGGTTTTCAAAGCACACAGTTGATTATTGCCGGCAGCGAAAAACTCTATATGAATGGCAGGCTGCTCGAACGGGGCAAGGACTACTACATCGACTACACGGATGGCTCCGTAATGTTTCGCATCCTGGTGACATCCACTGACAATATCTCTGCCTATTTCAGCTATTCCGACGAATACTACCGGCAATCCACCTATCTGGGATCATTCAAGCTATCGCTTGCTCCAGGCCTTTCCCTGGCACAGCATGTCGTGCATCAGGCAGATTCAAAGAACAATCCTTTGTTATACGATTTCACGGCAGCCGATTTGGATTCGCTCAGCCTGGCTGGAGACAATATTGTCTGGGGCAGTGGCGTAACCCAGGTTGAACCCGGCGCTGGCAATTACTCCAAACTGGTAAACCAGGAGGGAGTGGAGTACTATCAATATGCGGCCGGGGATTCCACTGCCTGCTATAATGTGGTTTTCAGTTATGTGGGTGCCGGCAAGGGAGACTACATCGAGTTTTCCACCGATAAGTTCAGGTATGAAGGGCCAAACCTGGGTTCCTGGCTGCCGGTTAAAAGGCTGGTGCCTGCGGTAAAACGCACGAACGCGGATCTGCGCCTGGACTATGAGTATCGGGGTATGCAGATTGGGGTGGAGGGTATTTTCACTCACCACGACAAGAACACTTTTTCCAGGCTGGATGACGCTGACAATCCCAGCGGAATAGTTTACGCTTTTGGCAAATTACAGACGGGAGAAGTGAATCGCCAAAGCAGCCTGCAGATTGATTTTGAAAAGCGCTGGGCCAATAGCTGGCTTTTTACCCAGTATAGCGACCCGCAGGCTGAGTTTGATCTGGCGGCTCTGGACAAGGCCGATTCGCTCGCTCAACAAAGGGTGAATCTGCTGCTGGCTACCAAACGCTGGAAAAGCTGGCAACCCGAGCTTGGCTTTCGCTTCTCTGAGATCAGCAACTATTACTCCCAGAAATCCATCCGCCTGGTTTCCAGGTCTTTGGGCCACGGCCTTATCCCCGCGGTCAATCTGAGGACAACTTTCTCATATCAGGATTACGTTGCCAGCCAGATTCCCAACAGCCTGGTTCAATACCTGGACTTGGACAGCGAGTCCGTCTATCGATTGTTAAAAGCTAAGTTCCTGCTCAATTACAACTCGCTGCAATATGATACTTACACCCCTGCTGTATCTGGAAACCGTTACCTGAAAATGAACCCGCAGCTCAGCTTCAGCAAGCCCGGCATCACCACCACACAGATTGGTTTCAGCACTGATCGAGCGTGGATCCAGCAAGAGAAATGGAAAGATGTTTCCTCCTCACAATCTTACGCGCTCAAGCACGCAACCACCACTACCGATCATACAGCAAGCCTGGACCTGACCCATAGGGAGGTTGATAAATCTGACCAAGCCGAGAAAACAAGCTATGATCTCATCTCTCTCAGAAACTCGCATTCTTTTCTCAAGCAGGCGATTCTGCTGATTGGCAACTACCAGTTGAATCAGACTGAGTTCTTTCCTCAGATCAGAGAACTCCTGTATGTTGGCGGCGGCCTTGGCCTCTACGACAGCACGGGGGTCTATTCTGCCAATGGCGATTACGATTACTCCTATATCAGCAGCAATATCGGCAAACTCAGCACGGAGCTTAACTCTCAGATCAGCCTTTATCTAAAGCCCGGAAATATAGCGCCAGCTTTGAAGAGACTACGCACGGACATGATACTGCTGCTCACCGAGCATAGCGATGACCTGCAAGACTGGCGCACCTACCTGTTCCTGCCGAACACAGTGTATGACAGCGAATCTACTATATATGGAAAGCAGAACTACAATCAGACTATCTGGATGGATATTTTGCCTGGCAGGATATCGGGCAATCTGGGTCTGGAAATTGACCGCAGTATGGATAACCGCTATCAGACATCATCCCGCACCTACAGCCTGGCGAGGAAAGCGGAGCTTGATCTGAAGCATTACTGGGGAAACAATTTCAACATCAAGTTCACAAACAGCGATGAAAGCGACACCCGCTACATGTCTTCCATTAAGTCACAGAACCTCATGCTGCTGGTGGAAAGAAACATCAGCCAGCAGACAATACTATCCCTGAATCTGGAAGCATCAGGAGAAACAGGCTCCCAGCAGAACGGCTCGCAAAAGTACAGAATCAACAGCCTTGCAATCAAAAATGGATATCGTGGGTCATGGGGCAGCAAAGGCAGGGTTTCGGCTGGCTTGGGAGCGAAATACAACCAAAGGACTGGATCGGAATACCTCTCTTTTCTACCTGAAAAAAGGGATGGCTTCAGCGTCTTCTTATCCGCGTCAGCCGTCTATAGGATCAACAGCTACACTTCGGCAAGTTTGGACTATAAAGGCTCCAGCTATCCTGATGAATCAATGAAACACACTCTCTCCCTTGAATTCAAAGCGGAACTATAATAAGGAACTGAATACTGACGATGGTAAACCTCTCCCCTCTTGACTATCTGGTGGTATTGCCCTTCATCTTTTTGGCTGGATTGATAGATTCAATCGCGGGTGGCGGCGGCCTGATCTCTCTGCCCGCGTATGTGGCAGCAGGTTTACCCATTCACAACGCGCTGGCAACCAACAAATTCTCCTCTTCTTTCGGCACAGTGTTTTCCACTGCCAAATATCTGAAGGCCGGGGTGATTGACCTTCCCGTTGCCGCCATCAGCGCTGTATTCGCGCTATTGGGCTCGTGGTTGGGCACCCGCACAGTCCTCGTGGTATCGAGTGATTTTCTGCATTACCTGCTCTTAGTCCTGATCCCTTTGGTGGCGGTGATTACCTTGCTCAAGAAAGACCTGGGCAGAGACAACCGCTCGCATTTGCTCAAGCGGGGTTATCTTTTCGCGTTGGGTTCTCTGGCTGGCTTGTCGATCGGCTTTTACGATGGTTTCTTCGGACCGGGCACCGGCACATTCCTAATCTTCATCTATACAATTATCATGCATTACGACTTTATGGTCGCCAATGGAAACACCAAGGTGGTGAACCTGGCCTCGAATATTGCCGCTGTAATTACTTTCTTGATTGCCGGTAAAGTATATTTCCCGCTGGCGATTCCCGGTGCCGCCGTGGGCATCCTGGGAAATGTGATCGGCTCCAAGCTTGTCATCGATAAAGGCAACAAGCTGATCAAGCCTGTTTTTGTCCTTGCTTTGCTGTTGTTGATGGGAAGAGTCGTTTTCAATATCCTCAACAGATAAGCTGATATTTCGCAGCAGGTTATCAATGACGACAACAAAAGCCTTGACAAATCAGGCTCCCTTCAAGATTTAGTTCACAATCCAGTGCTGAAGTGGTGAAATTGGTATACACGCTAGTTTCAGGGACTAGTGGCCAATGAGGCCATGGGGGTTCGAGTCCCCCCTTCAGCACCATTTTTTTGCCCGGCAATTTCCTTCAGGGATAGGTAAACAGTTCAATCAAAGGTGTAGTTGCGCTGACCTGAAACGAATAGAAACCAAAACCCTTGTTTTCGCTGTATCCTGTCTCCCTCATACGCTCATCGCTCATTGATCGCTCATTGACCGCTGATCAATCGCTGGACAGATAATCGCCCGGTCATAAATTGGACGTTGGTGGGCATTCTGGCCATGAGGGCGAAATCAGGATGGCAAGCCACGTTGCCAGCCCAATTCTTGTCACCTGAGCATCTTGTCATATAATAGCGGGGCTATCCTGGTCGTAAAAATTCATTGACGCCAATACGAACATCCATTTTATTGGAAAATTACATATTTGGATGATACAAATATACGTGAGTATCGTTCTTGCTGAACAAAATATATAAGCTGGCAAGCCCCTCATGCGGTTTCTGCCGCGGAAAAAGGCAATCCAGTGTTTTCAGATAACAGCGACATGATCAATGAAATATAGAACCAAAAACAGTAAACAAAGGACCGAGATTTGACAGAGAAAATATTCGTCTTGGATACAAACGTCCTGATACACAGTCCCCAGGCCTTGTTTTCCTTCGAGGAAAACCGGGTGGTAGTCCCTATAGTAGTGCTCGAAGAAATAGACCAATTCAAGAAAGGAGTGGATGAAAAGAGCCGCAACGCCCGCCAGATAGGGCGCTACCTTGATTCGCTCCGCACTCAGGGCAGCTTGCAGGAGGGTGTGCGCATGGAGAATGGCGGCACTATCCAGGTTACAGTAAACAAAGATGTTACAGATACCGCGGACAAACTGTTCTTCCTTGACAGGATTGATAACCTGATCATCGGCACAGCCCTGTATTTCAAGGATAAGTATCCTGATAAACAGGTCACGCTCATTTCCAAAGATACCAATGTGCGCATCAAAGCGGACGCCGTGGGAATCAACTCTGAAAATTACGAAACCGATACAATCAAATTTGAAGAGCTCTACACTGGCTGGAACCCGGTGGAGGTGGAAAAGAGCGATTTCGATGAAGCCACGGTGAAAGGGTTTCTGCCCAACACCTTTGGCGAGTTTTGCCCCAATCAATACTTGCGCATAACGGACAACCAGGATCCAGCCCGCAGCCGTTCACTCAGATATCTGAAATCGTCCAACGCCTTTCATGCGATGCAGTTTTACACTGGGGAACCGGTTTTCGGCATCACCGCCCGCAACTTTGAGCAGGAAATGGCTCTGGACCTGTTGCTGGACGATTCCATCAAGCTTGTCAGCCTGTCCGGAAAGGCGGGAACGGGCAAAACCCTGTTGGCAATGGCCGCCGGATTGCAGAAAGTGGTGGAAGACCAGAAATATACCCGTCTGGTGATATCCCGCCCCATTTCCCCCCTGGGCAAAGACCTCGGATACCTGCCCGGCACCAAAAGCGAGAAATTCAATCCCTGGATGCAACCCATTTACGACAACATGGATATTCTGCTCTCCCTGCATGAGGACAAGAGTTATGAAAACATGAAAAACAAGCGTAAGCCAAGCATCGAGGACTTCATGGATTATGGTTTCCTGGAATTGGAGCCCCTTACCTACATCCGCGGACGGAGTCTGCCAGACCAGTTTATTATCATCGACGAAGCTCAAAACCTAA
Organism: Candidatus Cloacimonadota bacterium; assembly: GCA_035450685.1. Taxonomy (GTDB): domain Bacteria; phylum Cloacimonadota; class Cloacimonadia; order Cloacimonadales; family Cloacimonadaceae; genus Syntrophosphaera. The sequence continues at coordinate 61,948 of DAOTNF010000010.1, forward strand.
CGCCCCACGAGATGAAGACGATCATAACCCGTGCCGGGGAAAACACCAAGCTTGTGCTGACCGGCGATCCATATCAGATCGACATTCCTTATCTGGATTCCGCCTCCAATGGTTTGTCTGTTGCCGTGGAGAAGCTTAAAAATGAAGACATCGTTGGCCACATGACCCTTGAAAAAGGCGAACGCTCCAAACTGGCGGATCTGGCTGCCAAGTATTTCTGATATGACTAAAGACACCCTGCCTTTCCATGAACGCAGTTGGGTTGAGATTGACCTGAGCGCGTTCCGCGCCAATCTGAAAGCCCTCAAAGCTTTCCTGGGCAAGGATCAAGGCTTCATCCAGATCGTCAAGGCAGATGCCTACGGGCACGGAGCCTGGGAAATCAGCCAGGTCGCGCTCTCGGAAGGGGCGGCGGCGCTGGGAGTGGCGAATCCTGACGAAGGCAAACTGCTCAGAATACAGGGCTGCAAGGCTCCAACTCTCGTCCTCTCACCCGCGCTGCCCGAGGAAATACCTTGCATAGTGGAATACCAGCTCATACCCACCCTGAACTCCGCTGATTTCGCCCTGAGCCTGAACAGCCATTGTATTAAACATAACCTGAAATGCCAGATCAGCTTAAAGCTGGATACGGGCATGCACAGAAGCGGAATGCAGGAAAGCGAATTTGTGGAGCTTTGGAACCTTTGTAAAGGTCTTTCCGGCCTGGAGATTGTGAGTGTGTTTTCGCATTACGCCGCCGCTGAAAGCGATATCGGCTTCAGCCAGGCCCAACACAGGAGCTTTGTGAACCTGCTTGCCACACATGGTATTAAAGCACGCTGGATCCATATTGCCAACAGCTCCGCACTGATTAACGGATTGGGCGCAGAAACAAACCTGTGCAGACTCGGAATTTTGAGTTACGGCATCTATACCCACAATTCTCAAATGAGTAAGATTAGCCTTCGCCCCGTGATGGCGTTCAAATCCACCGTCGCCCAGATCAAGACTGTATCCGCCGGGCAAACGGTGGGCTATAACCTTGCCTGGAAAGCCGGGAGGGAATCCACGCTTGCCGTGATCACGGTTGGTTATGCCGATGGCTATGACTTTTTACTGTCGGACAAAGGCAAGGTGTCGATAAATGGCCGGATCTGCCCGGTTGTGGGCAGGGTCAGCATGGATATGATAAGTGTGGATGTCACCGACTTAAAAGGGATCAAACCAGGGGATGTGGTAACGCTTTTAGGTGGCGACGATCCCGCTCTCAGGGCGGAGAATCTGACAGCCAGCTACAACGGCTCCCCCTATGAACTGCTCTGCCAGGTTGGACGGCGCGCGAAACGCTACTATTTTGAGGAGGGTCAGGTTCTGGGCTCCACCCCGCTTTCCAGGCGGGATTTTGTCTCCAGCGATTTCCCGGATTCCAAACTGAACCAGATCATCCAGTCCGCACTCACCCAACGGCTTGCCAGCGAGGAAATAGGTGAACTGATTTCCCGCGAAATCCTGCGTTCCTTCTTCTTCAACAAAGATAAAGATATCCGCTACCGCAGCAACTTTGTCCACAATATCTGCCTGGAAGATTCCCCACACAATGGATGGTTCCAGGTCAAAACCACCCTCAGCTTCACCAAGGTGCTGCAAAACGACTATTTTCTGGTGGCCTGTGCGCAGTCCGATCAAGCCCTTATGAGCTATTTCCGGCGCAAGGATGTGGAGTACCGCTGGTTGCTGGACAGCAATTTTGACCTGAGCCCGGACGCGTTTCAGTTGAGTTCAGTCAGGATCAACTCCCAGGATCTGATCACAAGCATGGCACGCAAGCCGGAATGCCTTGAAATCCGCTGCGAGCATCCCAGCCTGAAAGACCTGGTGGGAACGGAAGTGGTGTTCACGATCGACACGGTAACTCTATATCCAAAATCCTCGCATCAGCTCTCCGTCTTCATCACAGAACTTACCCGGGGGGTAAAGATCGGTTTCAGCTATCCCGAATGCATCGGCAATGTGGAGACTGTGCCTATCTATTCCGGAAAGAACAAGTTCCCCACGGTAAAGAAGACAGGAAACTCAATATCGGTGACCATCAACCCTGAAGAGTGGGTCTTTCCGCTCTCGGGTGTCGTGTTTGCCTATTGAACCCCATCGAGCATATAGTTCAGTCGGTTTTGCTCAGTCTCCGCTCAGGATTTCACCGATACAGAAGTAGTTCCTTGTCCTCATTGCCCCAACAGTATTTCACTTCCCCCACAAAGATGGTGTGATCGCCACTTTTGACCTGGGTTACAACCTCACATTCAAACACAGACACTGCTTCCACAGGTATCGGCAGCTTATGCAGTTTTCCCGGGAAGTAATTTACCTTACCCTCGTTCAGTTTATCGATATCCCTGCCACTTTGCGACCCTGCAAGCGACAGCAGGGCTTTCATTTCCGGCGAGGGAAAGATGAGGTTGAAGAACCTGTTTTCCTGCAGGCATTCATGCGAAAACCTGCTATGGCCGACCGATATGGCAAACATGGGCGGAGCTATCGAGGTGCGCATGAACCACTCAAGGGTTATCAGGTTGTATCCGCCGCCAGGTTTTTCGACCGCTGCCAATACCACCTTTGCGGGTAGATGCACTTTGGCGTAAGCTTCTGCCAGTATCATCTCTTGCATGCTGTTTTCCTTAAATAAGTTGTTATAGATATTATAATTCAAAAGCGGTCAACTGTAAAGCCGCACTTCCGTATTTTGCTTACGGAAATGGGATAGAAAACAGGTTTCACCATTTCACCGTTCCACGGCCAGTTACAAAAGACTGGATCCCGGCTCGCAGGTCGGGATGACACGGTTTTGAGTCTGGTAAAGCGTTGTTTCAGGGCTGGGTGGTTATCCCAAACGGCGCTATAGGCAAGCGCCGATACAGTACAGGCGGTTGCCATACCGCCATTTCCACCTTTCCACCTCAAAACACCATTCCACCTGTCGTAGCACCTATATATTATAGAGGTGGGTCTCATTTGCATCCCCCTCTCCGGAGTGGGTCTTCCTGGGGTCAACCTTATAATTTATAAGGATGACCTAAGGATGATGGCTTAACCGCTTGTGGCTGCGAATGATGGCGGTGTGTCGGAAGATAAGGTTTATTAATGGATTTCATGCAGCAGGCAAAGTTTACCCATTGTTTTCACGGTCTCTGTCACCTTTTCCTGTCTGACGCCTGCAAGGTGTAGCTGAAAAACATTGACTGGATTTCCGTCCTCAAATTATATGAGATACACGATCGTTTTTATATTATGAGTATATGCAGGAGTAATAAATGAGGCGATTAATTGGAATAGTGATGCTGATCCTCGTGCTGTTTGGCGGCTGTGGAAAAGTGTTGCAATCAGGTAAAACCCGGGTCAGTTTCTGGCATGGCCTCAGCGGCCCCCTGGGTGATGTCCTGAATGAAATGATAGTGGAGTTCAACCGCACCCACAAGGATATCGAGGTGGTCACCAATCCCATCAGCAGCTATACCGCGCTGTCACAGAAACTGATGGCATCGATTCAAGTGGGCAAGCAACCGGATATAGCCCAGGTATTCGAATCCTGGACAGCCAAGTATCTGGAATCGGAAGAGCAGGTGTTGGTGAACATCGACAGCCTGATCGCCCACGACAGCTCTTTTACTGAGGAAGATTTGAACGACTTCTACCCAGTGTTCGTGGAATCCATCACCTATCAGGGCAGCAAATGGTCTTTCCCCTTCAATAAAAGTGTCAGGGCCTATTTCTATAATAAGGATGCCTTCTACCGGGCTGGGCTGGATCCCAATCATTTTCCCGTTGATTGGGCTGAATTCAGACACTATTGCAAACTGCTAACCAAGCCGAAAACTGCCAACTCGCCTGAGATATTTGGCGCGAATTTCACAGTGAACGAATGGCAGTTCGTAAACTTGATCCATCAAGCAGGAGGCACTATTCTTGACGAGAACAACAAGCCTGTAATGAACAGCGCACAGGGCCTGGAAGCTCTGAACTATATCCTCAATCTGGTTAATGTGGACAAAACAGCCAAGTCCACCAAAGAGATGGATGGGCAGACTGCGTTCCTTTCCGGTGCGGTAGCCATGTTTGAGGGTTCGAGCGTATCGATTTCCTGGATGCGCCAGCAACCAATCGATTTTAATATTGGCTATGCCCCCATACCTGTGCATAAAACAAACAAGAGCGCCATCAGCGGAGCAAACATCGTGATCTTCAAGAGTGGTGACCCCAAGCGTGAGCAGGCGGCATGGGAATTTATCAAATGGTTCACTTCCACCGAACAGACGGCCAAATGGAGTGCCCGCACCTGCTATATGCCGCTCAGAAAAAGCGCCATGCAAACCAAAACCATCCGGGATTTCCTGGGCAAATATCCTCAATTTGCCGGGATCTACGCGCAGTTGGACAACGCTGTGTTTGAGCCTCAGCATCCGGCCTGGTTTGAAGCCAGAACCGAGCTTAAAAGCTATCTGGAAAAAGCAAAGGAAGGGGTGCTAAGCCCCAAGGAAGCCCTGGACGGAGTGAACAAGGAATTTGCCTCCCTGATAGCCAAAGCGGAAGAACGTGGCAAACACCGCAAATGAAGCCCAACGCAGATAAGAGGGGATAGATAGTGACGTCTGTATCTGCAAGACTGTCATTGGTGGCGGCAACAAGCCAAACAGTATTTGCAACGCTATGACAGTGTGTTCACTCGACAATATCCTTGACAAATTACGTGAATGCAAAAAATGACAACGATGTGCCGAAGTGGTGAAACAGGTAGACGCAGTGGACTCAAAATCCACCGGGCTTCACGCCCATGCCGGTTCGATTCCGGCCTTCGGCACCAAGTAATTTTTGGAGAAATATGTCTTCACTCTTGGTATTAAGTCGGTTTTCACAGAACCATAGATGTGTTAGCCTTTTTAATGTTGGGTATTTACCATCCCATAACGATATTGAAATTAAATCCATTCCCGGTTCTTTTCACCCGGGATTAAAATGATATCTCGTCTGGAGGTATAATGTTAAACAATAGAGTTCTACTCATAGTTATGTTGGCGGCTATCATGAGCCTGCCCCTTGTTTTGAATGCTTCGATATCAGAAGTTGGCATGCTTTCACTCACTATCGAGCCAGGCGCCCGTCCCAGCGGCATGGGAAGAGCTTTCTCGGCGGTTGGGGATGATGCCTACGCGATGTGGTGGAATCCCGGCGCGACCGCTTTCAACCGCAAAACACAGATCGCCGCGACCCACATGCCCTGGTTGCAAACCACGGATATAGACGACATGTTCTATGAATACCTTGGTTTCAACAAGTATTTCGAAGGCATAGGTAATCTGAACACCCACCTGTTATTGCTCAATGCAGGCTCCCAGGAGCAAACCGATGAGCATGGCGATTGGCTGGACAATTTTACGGTGTTTGATTTCGCGGCTGCTGTGGGCTATAGCTACGAAGTGATACCCGAGGCTCTTGGCGTTGGCGCAAACTTCAAAGTCTTTTACAGCTATCTTGGCCCTGGAACCGGCGGCACAGATGAAAGCAAGGGTGATGCACTGGGCTTTGGCTTTGATCTTGGAGCGAAGTATAAAAACATTGGCGTTAAAGGCCTGGACGGATCGTTTGTGATCCAAAATATCGGCCCTGACGTTACTTATCAGGATCCTTCCCAGGCAGATAATATGCCCATTACCATTCGCCTGGGAGCAGCCTATACGGTACTTGACTCTCCTGCCAACAAGCTGTTGGTAACTGGTGAGGCCAGCAAAGTGCTCACAGAACACAAGCCTCTTTGGCAAAGGTTTATAACTGGTTGGGGCAGCTTTAGAGACACGATCTTCGGTGTTGGCGCAGAATATACCTACCTCAATCTGATCTCGCTGAGAGGCGGTTGGTTTATAGATGATTACGGCGCGATAGTCGGGCCCAGTTTTGGTGCAGGCATCCAATACGAAGTGAGTAAGAGCTACAAGATCAACTTTGATTTTGGCATGATCACCGCTGGTGAGCTGACCGATTTTAATAAGGTGTTCTCTCTCGGATTCGAGTATTAAAGCCTGTTTCAACTTCTCTGAGCCAACATCTTTTATAACGGAACTCTTGTTATGAGATTTCTGATCAAGGGCTTCATCCTTTCCCTGGTGCTGGTGTATTGCCTGCAATTGGGGGCCAACAAGATGGAGATCAGAAAACTCGACAGTTTCTCGCTGCCCCGCAAGCATCCCTATACCGGGCTGTTGAACAAGCAGCCCGAACGCATGGATAGAGGTAAGGGGGCTGCCAACAACAGACTGTTGGTGATTCTGGTCGATTTTCAAGAGGAAACTCCTGACGATGCCAATACCACCGGCAACGGCAAGTTTCTGCTCCAACCCGATCCCTCGTATCTGACCACCATTGGCAGCCCGCCCCACGACCAAGCCTATTTCCGGGATAATCTCAGGGCCTTGCGATACTATTACCTTGCCGCTTCCAATGGTTCTTTTGACCTGCAATTTGACGTCTATCCTGAAACTGGCGCATATACTCTGCCTCATACCATGGGTTATTACAATCCACCGGGAGCAGATGGCAGCACCTTTGTGGGTAAAATGGAAGAGTATTTCAAAACCTCGTTTGAACTTGCCGATGCACAGTCTCCCGAAATTGACTTCTCTTCCTATGGCCACTTCATGATCATCCATGCTGGTTCGGACTGGCAGCACGATATCAATGGCGATACTCCGTCAGACATCCCGTCATTCTTTATCAAGGTAGGTCCTGGCAAAGAAGCTATTGTGGATAACGGAACTTTCCTCGTTCAGCATGCCTGTAATGTTCCCTCCACCATCTCTCAGGATTTTTATACCCAAACCGCATCCAACGGCGATGAATACTATGGCGGATATGGCGCCTTGAATGCTGTTTTGGCGCATGAATTCGGTCATTCCCTGGGCATGGTTGATCTCTATAATGTGAAAACCTTCCGGCCTATGGTTGGGGTATTTGACATCATGGATAGTGGCGGGTCTGGAATATTTATCGACCAGGAAACCAACGCCATGGTTGAGGGGGGGCTGCCCATACTACCGGGAGCATGGTCCCGGCTGCAGGCTTTTGGCGACTATCTGCAGGCAAATGGCAATGTGGTGGAGGTCTCTGATCTGGATCTGTTTGAAAGCAAGACCCTCACCGCTCCCAGCCACCGGCAAAATCCTCCCGCCAATCAGACGCAGATTCTAAAAATCCCTCTTTCTGAAACTGAATACCTGCTGGTGGAAAACCGTAATGTTGACCCTGACCTGGACGGCGGCACTTCCGTTAAAGGCAATGAAGACAGACGGGTCATTCTCCACCCCACTCCCCTTGATGACGACACGGGGATAGTTACTTACGAGTATGACTATTTCCTGCCATCCTTTCTCACAGAGGCAGGTGGAGCCGTGGGAGGAGGCCTGCTGGTCTGGCTAATTAATGATGACGTGATCCACAATCAAGGGAATTATGACAGCGAGGGCAATTTCGTTTCCAACTACGACAATAATACGATCAACACACGCTACTCTGAGCGTGGCGTGCAGGTTGTGGAAGCGGATAACATCACCGATATCGGGAACATTGATTCCATGTATTGGACGGGCACTCCCTATGAGTATTTTCATGCGCACAAACCACTGCTGAATGAATATGGACTGTTCAAAGGATGGTCCGGCGAGCCATGGAAGCCAGAATATAGCGGTTCTTCTCTGCCATCTTTGCACGACAGCCAGGGCTTGGGAAGCATCTACTGGCTGGCAGATATTGGCAACCCGGAAGCTGAGATGGAATACTCCGTAAGAACCGGATTTTTCGATGCGACGCAGATACATTCCTATGCAGAAGCTGGCATGCAGGTTGGCCCGCTGGTCAATACCGTCTATACAGGTATGGATTCGACAACTCTGCCCTTGATCTCCACAGAGGGAGTTAAGTTGCTTAGCCAGGAAGGTGGCGAATGGAACATTTTGGTGGAATACGAACAGGAACTGCCCAATCCCAGATTCCCGATAATAGTCTCAGATCAGGATGCCGATGGATGGAAGGAACTGCTTATCGTGGGCGAAAACTCAATTGAGCTGCTGGAATTTTCTCAGGATGATCTCCTTGTAGAATCGATCAACTTCCCCGCTCAGATAACAGTAGCGCCTCTGGCTTTGGATAACAAAGTTTTCGTTTGCACTCAGAATAGTATTTCTACAGTTGCCAATGGCAACATAAGCTCCACTAATGAGATCTCAGGAATAGAGAGAATCTCAATCTATGGCGATGATCTGGCAGCGTTGACCCACAACAAGCTTATCCTGCTGGATGCAAACTCATTAAATCCCAACGCAGAACTATCTTTGCCCGAGGCTTTTGGAGATTTTGAACCTGTATCTTTCAGCACCAGCCAGGCTCCTTTTGTGAACTTGCTGTTCATAATGGCAAACAGTGGCAACATCTACAGGTATGACGGCAGCCATATTGAGCAAATATATATAAGTTCCAGCAACGCCAGACCCAGCCAGCTTGGCATTAGCCCCGTGAAGCTTGACGGGCATGAAATTCTTCCAGTCCTGTTCTGGTCAGCCGGATCAAAGATATACGCAATCAAGCAGGATGGATCGCTACTCCGCGGACTTCCCTACAACACAAGCTCATATACTTTTGAACCTGAGAAACATGTTTATTCCATGCAACACGACAAAAAGAATTACCTGTATTTTCCTGTTTCCGGCCGTGGCCACCTGGCTTTTGAGATCCAGAACGGCCTTAACGCAAGCTACTCACTGATCTCGAATTCAGAACAGGTTGCACCGCTCTTTCATGTTGTGAACCAGACTGATTCAGGACAAAACCTGCTCTGGACTTATTCAGACTCATTGGGGAATTCCTACATCCATTCTGCGCTGGTTGACCCTTCGGCCTTTACCTTGCTATGGAACGGTTTCAGAAATGCAAACAATGGATGCTTTACCGCTGCTCACGTATCTGACCTCGAGCCGTCGGAATCTGGTTTCCAGGCCTATGTTTTCCCCAACCCCGTCAGATCGGACAATTTCAATCTGAGAATCTTGAACGCGACCAAAGACATAAAGATAAATGTTTATACCAGCAAAGCGTCCCTGGTATTTAGCAAAACATTGGTTTACAACGGCAATCCAGATCGGGTTATTGCTCTGAATTCAAGCAATCTGGCGCCGGGAGTATATATATTGCAAGTGCAAAGCTCAGGCAACGACGCCACCCTCAAATTTGCTGTGGAGAAATGAGTTGGCATCATTGGGAGGAATGATGAGAAAAATCGGACTTATACTTGTATGTCTGTGTATAGCTTTCAGCGCTCAAGCCCAAGGCATAGACGACCTTATCTTCAAGGATGAGCCTGCAAAGGAACAGAGTTCAGACGACAATGACATCATCAAAGTGAACTTTAAAAAGAAGAGTGCGCACCGTGCCCTGCTCTATTCAGCAATCTTCCCGGGAGCGGGACAGTTCTATGCGAAACGATCTGCACTGACAGCATATCTGTTTCCTGTATTGGAAGCGGCAATGATAGGCGGCATTGTCTATTTCCGATCTCAGGGCTACGATAAAGAGAGAGAGTTTGAAAAGTATGCCAATGGAGAGACAATAACCCAGGAGTTTACCTATGTAATCGAGGGTGACACACTATCTTATACATACACAGGACCCCGTTATAACAGGGAGTTCCAGACTGTGGTGCAGAATGCGTTGATAAACTACAATCCGAGCAGTTTTGACGATATCTATGAACCCAGCCTCTTTCGTTTGGATAGAGAGAACACACAGCATTTCTATGAAGATATCGGCAAGTACAATAAGTATCTTTTCGGTTGGGCTGACTGGTTTTGCCGCTTCGCGATGGATCCCAGGGTCACATATCAAAATCCCACCGCGGATTCGCTTTGCGTGCTGGATGAAGACTTTTTCCGATCCGCCTGGGTTATGTATTATGGCCAATACCATAGCGAGTTCAGGTGGGTTGGCAACCGCGAAATTGCGGATTACATAAATAATTACAACAATCTTGATAATTGCCCAATTGTGACACCATCCATGGCGGCAGCCTCCCCCATGCGTGAGAAGTACATCCAAATGCGCAATGACTCAAAGGATCAGTATAAGATCGCGGATTACTTCACCTTTGGACTGGTGGCCAACCACATTGCTTCCGCCATTGACGCTGTGCTGCTAACCAACAGAGTCAACCGGACTGCCATCACCCAAAATCCGCTTAAAATGTACTATTACACCGGTCTGAGGGACAATAAGATCACTCCCTCCCTCGGCTTTTCATACTCTTTTAGTGAGTTGTAAGGTGAAATATCTCCTTGTCCTGGCTCTGATTCTTATGGCAGTTTCCCTGCCCGCCCTGCCCAAAGTAGCATATATTGGTATGTCTGCCGCACTGCCCGGAAGCGGCGAGTTGGCTTTGGGCAAAGTAAACAGGGCTGGTTTTTTTCTGGGTATGGACCTGCTGGCCTTTACAACCTATTGGGCCTTGGGGCAACAGCGGGATGACCTGCACGAATCTTACAAACTATACGCACAGGCCTATGCCGGGGTACCCGTTACCAATGATGAGCACTATTATAGCCATGTAAGAAAATATCTTAGCAGCGATGATTTTAACCTGTATCAGGAAATGATGGCCAGAAACTACTATTTGATATATAATTACGATCTGGATGCCTATAACACTTATATGGCAGACAACACATATTCCGAGAGCGAAGCCTGGCACTGGCAAAGTGAGTATCATCTTGACCAGTTCCGCAAGCTCCGGTCAAAATACATGAAAATGAGGCTCTATCAAAATGCCAGCCTGGGCGCGGTGTTTCTCAACCGGCTGATCAGTGCTGTCGATGTTGTATTCATCACTCGCAAGCCGTCGGGGACAACTGCCTTGTATTTTACTCCTAGCCGGGATGATGGCCTGATGCTAAATTACCAACTCGAGTTTTGAGGCAAAGATGAAAAAGATATCGTTAACAATAATATGCGTGCTGCTTGCCGTCGCGCTCATGGCTGACAGCAGGGGCTGGACAATTGTTCAATCTCTGGCACTGCCAGGCTTGGGCCAGGTACGCAACGACAGAAGCTATGGCTACGTTATGCTTGGAGCAGAGGTAGGTGTGATTGGCTCAATGTTCTTTTTCAGCAGCGAAAGGAACCTCAAAGACAGGGAATCTTACGACTACGCGTTGAAGTATGCCAACCTGCAGCCAGGCTCCTATCCACAGTCGTTCTTTTTTGACATGACCAAGTATTATTCCAGCGACTTTACCACAGGTGGCTACAACGAAATGGTGCGTCAGGAAGCTCTCAGGCTTTATCCCACCGATCCTGTTGCCCAACAAGCCTACATCGATGCCAACAGTTATGACGAAGATCATTACTGGCGATGGGAGAGCCCGGCGAACCGTTCGGAATTTACTTCCATGCGTCATCAGATGCAGAACCTCCAGGATTATGGTAAGATAGCGGTCGGAGTATTGATCGTGAATCACATCATAAGCGGCATGGATGCACTGATGTTTACAAGGCCGGTTCATAAGCCGCAGGCCTGGCTCAAAGTTGATAACGACACCCCCCTGTTGATGTTGAGCATGGAGTTCTAACCGGGATCTGCTCGGCGATTATAAAGCGTAACGTTAATTTGCCTATTACAACGCTGAAAAGCAGAGGTCAGGGTGTTCAATGGATTTTAGCTGGTTTTTACTCCCCAAGCAATACTGATTCTATACCTCCCAAAAACTGCCAAATCCTGATCTGTGCTTGGCACCTAAATTTCTGTTGGTAAGAAGTATCTTGTATAGTTCAATTTTCTGCTGCGGCGTTATCGTGAGTCCACCACTCAGAGTTGTGCTGTCAGCCAGAAAACTGAACTGAAAAACCACACCCGGCACAATTTTAAGAAACCTGATGGGATTGGGTTCACGTAGCCTTGAGCGCTTTCCATTGTACAAATGTGGAGCAAGCCAGTCCTCGTCCAGATAAGGTCTGCCATTCCCCTGATTATTATTGACGTTTGGGTTTGTACTCTTGGTTATATAGGCATTGAAAAATAGCGAACCACGAGCCGGTTTGCTCATATCCCCAAACAGAGCATTCTCCATTTCCCTGGCTTGACGATAATCAAAACTTGCCGGCACAGTTATCCCCGCCTCACCCATTTCCTCTATCAGCTGCTTTAGCGCAATGTCGTCTTCATCCGTTGCCGGAAATCCCGCGCGTAGAAAGCCCTTGACGCTGGATGCCGGAATGAGCGGAAAGCCGGTTGAGTGGTCAAAGAAAAAGCCAAGTTGAAAATCGCTTTTATTATCCTCTTTCATCAGGTTCATGTGCGGATATCCGGTACCTACCAGCAAGCCCCGTGAGCCAACTTTTAGCTCAAAAGAGTCATATACGCTTCCTTTCGGTATGGGCAGCTTGCTCACCTGCACCCCGAATATACGTCCGTAGGCTCCCAGATTTCTGCCAATGTTCTGATTAACAGTTACCAGACCATATTGGTCAAACCAGGATTGATAGCCATTTGCCGTCTCCAGATACGAGTAGTAGGCAAGGCGCAGATTGGCTTTGGTTCCATTGCGCCTGGCAGGGCTGTTGTTAGGGCGGAAGTTCTGGATGTTCAGCCCGCATTCTGCATCCAAGTGTTCGTATTCATTATTGACTGAATATCTGAAACTATCCGACTGCACGTAGGTTTTTACAGCGAATTTCAGGCATGCCAGAATCTCCAGCATTCTGTCTTTCAGCAAAGCCTCGCCCGCTGGATCAGCGCAAATACCCTTGATAGTTCCATAGCTCAGACAATCCGGATAATGAAAGAACTGACGCAGCAGTTTGATCAGCAACCTGTTAACCAGACTGGGAGGCAAACCACTCTGCCCTGCTTTGCCCTGGTTTTCATTATCCAGCAACGCGACAATCACACCAGAATATCGGATGGAAATTGCCGTTCCCGTAATATAGGCATCAAATTCGGGGCTGATAGACTCACCCGGAATAATGCGGTTCAGCAGTTCCAGCGAGCTTGCATACAATTCATTGTTCAGTGGGGTTATCATTATGTTAACTCCTGAATTTCACACAAACCTTGAGCCAGGCTGAAATTAGCTCCTATCTGCACATAGGTTTCCTGGATATCGGCTAAAAAGGTATCGACCTGCTGTTCCCATATCTTTAGCAAATTATCCGGATAGGAAATGAAGAACCAGAGATGCGCGCCATAGGGCAATACTTCCTCATTGAATTTATTCTTGCTTACACCGTCATCGTCCAAGCAGTTGCGTTCAATCACAGGAATGCAGTACTTGCAAATGTCGCGGAACCTTGCTTCTTCAAACATCGCCACCTCTCCTGTACTGATTTCACGGAATACTTCTCTTTTGAGTACATCCGGCCCAACCTGAATAAAACTGCCGGAGATGCCTTCTATGTCTGGCGGAATATCGGAATTATTTTCCCTATAGCAGCAGAAGTTGCTACCTGGAGCGGGAAGGTGTAAGGTGTGATTACCGTTTCTTCCCAGCAGCTTGTTGGCCATGCTGTAGTATCTCTGCAGGGTGTTTGGCGAAGTGGCATAGTAGCTTGCCTTTTCATACAACGCTCCGACGGGCAGAAAGAGCAGTCGGGCATCGTGAAAGACCAGCATGGATTGGTAGATTGTCCTGCTCGTTCCGTTGCCTCCACTTGTTGTGTCATCGGTACCAAAAAGCAGGTCTAGCCTGTTACTATTATAGCCCAAAATCTCCTTGCAATGCGAGCGGAAAGCCCCTTTGATGCTGGAAGCATGCATCACCGGTATGCCATAGGGTTTTTCCCTCTGGATGAGGTTGTCTATTACGCCTGTGTCGGCTGCGCCTTGCCCCACATGGGTATAGGAGCGGGTTATCAGAGAAAAGAATCTGTATTTCATGCTATCTCCTATTGTAGCTTGATAAATCGGTCAAAACCGGCTGCCTGGCTAAAGCCAGGTGTTATTGCTGTTTCCTTGCCTCCGGTAATAATGATGGAGCCTATGGGCATACTTTTATAGGTTCCGCTCTTCATTCTTAACCTAAATGGTTTTGCAGAAACTGAGGCATTGCGTTGTAACACCATACGGCGCAGCAGTTCCAGCTCACCGCCGTTCAGGCAGATGAACCCCTGGTTGCGAAAGCTTGAGATATTGGTTTCGGAAAGAATTGCGTATCTGCTATTGGCATCCAGTTTGGTCAAAGGAGTTACCAGGCTCTGCAGCAATCCCTGCTTTGGGATACAGGGATACTGAGTGGAAGTCATATGGAAGAAGCTTCTGTCACCTCCCATTTCAACTCCCCCATCTGGAATTTGAGTATCATCGTTCAGGTCCAGCAGCACTCCAAAGGCAAACGCGTCATCGGAAAAGGAGTAGTCTATTTTCTGAAAATAGCTCTGCCCCTGAGCGGATTGGGTGTACTCCTTTCTGCCATTCTCCATTTTACCGCCCCGGTCAATACCAGGATGCTTATGCTCAATAAAGATGTCCTCATCCGTAAGTAACTGAGCACCATCTACATTGGGCGCAGTATTGCCGACTGCTATGTCCTTCCACACCGAAGCCTCAGCCCAGTATCTGCACAAACCACATTTTGCGATATATCCTTTTAGATATGGGAAAGAATCGCTCATACCACCCGCAAAGTTGTTCTGGATAACTTTACTTGCTATTTCACGCCGCACAGGCATTTCATCTATGCATTGCCAGTTCAGAGGCAGGGGATAGTATATCTTCATTCCCGCCTTGCGAACCAGGAAAACCGGAGATATCCGCTTTATCTTTCCCAGTCCTCCATCCTGTTTTTTAGAGTAGTCAAAGTCCCCGATAACTGCTTCCAGGTCATCGACTGACTTGCCAGCGGCTATTTCTTCCACCGCTTTTCCTCCGGTGGAATTGTAAACCAGTAGTTTCTCCTGCAGCAGCAGCGCTTTGCGGATTGTGCCCAGCACTGTGCTGAGCGGAGGGATTTTCTGGGAACGAACCAGATAGGTGTCGGCATATCCGTGCGCCGCTCCAAAAAAGAAACGGCTTTCAGGGTCAAAAGTAACCAGATATTGCATATATCCTCCCGTTTATCTTTCCAGCAGCTTTGCCAGCCGATATAGGTTGACAATGCTCTCCACCGCGGCTTCTTTGTCTTCGACTTTCGTTACTTTATTAAGGTCGGTACTTAGTATCGCCTTAAGATTTTCGAATTCGCCACTTACCTCTTTATGATGTTCTTCGTTAAAATGGTTCTTCAGCAAAGCGTCAATTCTATTTACTTTCGTTCGGGAAAGCTTATCCGCGATTTTTCCCAGTGAGTCGTAAAACCCTTTAGGCAATGAGTTTTCGTTCATCTGAGCCGTAAAAACTTCCAGATGGGCAGGCAAGTCTGCCAAATCCAGGGAGATCTCAAATGTTGCGCCCGCATGTTTTCGGATTACCATGCTCAGGGTGTTTTTGGTCAATTTCGCTTTGTCAAACAGGCATGAGTAGGCAGATTGCAGGGCATCCTTGAGCGGATATTTCAGATACTGCATGGAGATGCCAAAGGACAGGCTCAGGCGGGGATACTCGCCCCCCCCTTCGCTTTGCAGCCAGCCATTGTGAAATACTTCGCCAAACTTCTTGTTTATCAGGTCAACCAAAGCCAGCAAATTGTCGATTTGATGGCCTTCCGGACTCAAACGGCTGTCAATGTTGCGCGCCGGAATCAAAGCCAGGATGTCGTCACCACCGGCGTAGATGGTTTCTCCGCCATAAGCGGTTATCAAATCCGCAACTTCTGTATTGAACCTATACAATGCGTCAGAAAACTCCTTAACCTTGTCACTGTCGTCCTGAATACCCGCCAGCAGTTTGCCGGCATTGTCCATATCCAGGCAGAGCACCGCAAAGTAAGAAAGGTATTTGCTTCCCTCGGCAATCAATTTTTGATTCTGCTCATCAAACAACCTGTCAGCTTCAACCTTGTTCACCGGAATCAACTTATCGGCTATCTCCCGGGCACCGATATGAACGATGGAAGGGAAAGGCCGCGTATCTTTAATGCCGGTTTTACCGGAAACAAGCCCGGATACATGCGCACCATATTTTATTGCGCAGATCGGGCACAGATAGAGCTTTTGCCCGTAGCTTTCCTCATAGCGGTCACTAACCACCAGCGTGTGGGGCAGCATCCTGCAGCGGTCGCAGGGTTCTTCCGCCAGCAAATCGTCTGCCAGGGTGTAAAGCTCCGCGGTTTCCAGATGCTTCAACGCTTCTTCAATTGTTACCTTGCCATCTGCCACGAACCACTTTATCTGCAGATAGTCATCAATTATCTTCTTTATTTTAGATTCATCCGGATTGCTGCTGGTTTGCCAACGGGCATGCACAGACTTATAAATATCGTATAGGGTATTCACAAAGTCACTGCTCGCGGCGGTAATCCACTCAGCTATTTCCTCTTTGCTATTTTCCGAAGTGAAGTAAAGCCTGTCCGGATACAGTCCGACTCTGCCCGTAGTGCCGACCTGGCGCAAGGTAGGCAAAATGATGTTGCATCCTTTTTTATTCAAAGCACCGCAGAGACTCTCCATCAGCCAGGAAAACATGTAGGAACCGAACCACAGCTCCCTTTCCTTCTTTGCCGACCCGAGGGTATTCAGTATCGGTCCGATAGTTATTCCGCCAGTAACCATGTTTACCTCACCTTTCTCAAATTGCGTTTAATATAGTCTAAGGTATCCGATACACTTCTTGCTCCCTGATTAGTATTTAGCCCCGGTGCCCTATAGATTCCGGTTATCAGGTTTCCGTATGTAAAATACAATAGTTGGTTCAGGTTCAGGTCACCCGCGCCAGCCAAGTCCATATCCAGGGGGCCTCCTGCACCGGGAGAATTCCCGGTTGCTCTGATGGTCAATGCTCGTAAATCCAGATACTCGAGATCTCTGATGAAAGGGTTCACATAAAAGAGGATATCCGCGTTTCTGTCATCGTGGCAGTATATCTTGAAAGTTATGGGGGAGGGTATGCGCGCAATGTCCGATACATTGCCGTTTCTCAGGGTTTGAAAATTGACCGTGAATCCTCTGTAACTGCTTGCTTCATGTACTGTAGCACGCTTTGATCGGTATTCATGGTTTTGGGCAAGCCCCAGCCGAAAACGGAACATTTTGGTTCCTGTCGGAGCCCCCCCGCCTATAAATCTATCCTTGATGTGCCGCTTATCCCAAGTTTCTGGTGGCGTTTGTGCATCCAAATACCTCATCAGAGCCGCTTTGGCATAGAGTAAAGAGCCTTGGGGATTGTTTCTATCTGGATAATTGATGCCAGATTTCAAGTTCTTATAGTATATGTCAATAATCTCAAAGCATCTTCTCATCAGTTGGATATAGCTATTTTGATTAGTTACAGGTATTTTATACAAGCCCCATCCTGTTGGCAATTCCCGTTTCAGGTAATCCTCCAAAGGTTCCTCCCCGGCAAGCCAGAAACATCCGAAACCCTTGGAGCCGCGCTTGCCGAAGTTGCTGAAAGCCAGTGTGTATTTCAAGCTCTCCCGGAATCCGTCTTCATAAAAACCCTTATCTGCAGGACTGGTAGCCCGGAAGCGAAACTCCCCCACTCTCAGTATGACATCGCCCCGGGTATAAACGGTTATGGAAGGACTGTTTCCACCCATATCTCCAAAATATAGCTTGTTGTTCCTCCCCACCAAATCTGTGTAGTCCACCTTGTTTATCTGTCCCTGGGGGCGGATATCCAGCGAATAGACAATTTTCTTGCTGTTGCCAACTCTTGCGTTACCCATCTTATGGTCAATAGCCGCCTTCAGGGCATGCGCACTGAGAAAGGCTCCCGGCTGATTTCCCTGATAATGGATTAAGGGTGAGTGCTGTTTCAGCCTGATATCGATAATTCCAGTCATTTAGCCTCCTTGGACAATTGGCGCTTTAAGCAGGAAGAACAGCGAAAGATGCATCGCCGCTATTGTGATATATACGATCAAGGGTATCTTATACCCCAGTTTTAATTGTTTGTTACCGATTACTACAAAAGCACAAAAAACCATTACTGATAAATTGGCAATCGGCACAAACAACCAATCCGGATTACCCATAGTCAGGAATGTTGACCAGAATGACAAGGGCACAAAAATCACACCCAGCAAGCTCAGCCAGTCCAGCAAGGATTTCTGGCTTGCCTCTTCCTCCGCTTTGCCAAACTGGTAAAGTTCGTCAATGTCGCTGCGCAGACTGTCCTTGTGCTTTTCCAACACCATAACCCGCTTTCCCAGCTCATAAAGTTCAATACCCTGTTCCTGAGGTGAAACCTCGTCGAACCAGACCTTGTTGATAAAAAGGATATACTTCTTGCGAAAATCGGTGAGGCCTTCCAGCATCAGTTTTCTTTGTTTACTGGGCATCTTGCGTGGGGCAGAGTCATCGTGACAAACTATATGCTGGTCTGCCAGATAGTTCACCTGATCGGCAAAGCAGATGAGCGCCGCCCTTTGCAGCAGCAGGATAACCGTCATATAGTGATAGTGCTGCAGGAAGTGCTGCCTCAGATAATCCGGCGCGGAAGGGCTAACCAGCATCATGAAGCTGTAGTGGGTATAGCCGAAGAAGGTGCCCCAGTCCGACCAGCGGTCGTAGGTGATGCTTTTCAGCAATTCGTATCTCATGTTCGCGTTCAAGCAGGTCAAGCCGATATCTACATAGCACATCCGGTACCAGAATTCCGTAGCTTCTCTGCCGGCAGTCCGGCGGCTGTTTTCCAGTTCCTTTTCCTTGCAATTTGGCTCAACCGGGTCAATCTTCACAGGGTATATGCTGGTATGGTCCAATCTGTATTCAGGCCAAATGCTTGCCAGGCTTCCGGCAACATCGCTGCTGCAGAAGCAACTGGTGAACATCCTGTCGTCCAGGATGTGCTGAAAGGGAATGCCATGCAGCAAGTTCTGGATGAACACCGCGTATTGGGGTTTAAACCCCTTTTGCCTGTCGCCGTCCATCCGAAAGTCCTCGCACCAGTTTGCTTCATTGCCTTCCGCGATCTTCAGTTTTAACGCCAGTTCGTCCGCGCACTCAGTGCAAAAAGGTTCTGATCCTCCCAGATTGATAAAAGGCCAATATATCCTTCTGCCCCATTGGTTGATACGCAATATGTCCTCTGTGCTTAACTCACCGGATGCGCTATGCACAGTGAGCGAAAGGATGCCGATCGACAGGCTGTCCAACAGATAAAGTTGTATCCCATCTGCCGGTACTTCCAGTTGATAGTCATAATCCAGCCTGGTTCCATACTCGGTTCTGTGCACCTTAATCTCATAAGTGCCCCCGCAAATCTGGTAAATGTAATGATTGAGCGACAGGTTTTCGTCTTTGTCAGGATGCCTGTCCCATAACAGACGGCTTACCTCATTATGAAAATAATGCCGCAGCCCATAGTTTTCGTTGGAAGCTTGCAGGATTTGCTTTTGCCATGTGGGATGAGCCTTTTCCCAATCTGCAACCTTAAAACGCTTTCTGCCCGAGCTGCAAATGTAAAACGGGAACATAAACTGGTGGATTGCCACCGCCTTCATATCTGCCATAATATACCTCACGCCTATATTTCTTGTAGCATATACCTATTACACCTGTGGTGCAGTTTCGGTGGGAAAACAAAACTGTCAAGAAAAATGTGGCCAAGCATGGGATCATCCTCCGCATCTGTCAAGATATGAAGATATTGCGCTTTTGCCCTCGCGCGCGCGTGTCGTCTGGAGTC
>DAOTNF010000011.1:0-72016 GCA_035450685.1 Candidatus Cloacimonadota bacterium
CACGCCGCCAGCGTTCGTCCTGAGCCAGGATCAAACTCTCCATCATAATTATAATGATTTTTGACAAGAGCCTTTCCTCTCATTCCCACTCTATATACTTGTTAAAGATCTTGGCGTCCAGATGCAAGCATCATCAAACGCACGTTTTGTCATTTGTTTGAAATGCCGTTATTTTGTCAACACAAATCTTTCGACAATCATCTACGCTCAGGACATACGCATTATTTAACATATTCTAATAATAGGCTGTTGCGCCTAGTTAAAATATTTTTCGTTTTCAAACCAATCATCGGTTCTAAACTCAAAAATATCGGAATTAAGTAAGCCGATCTACCCGAAATCAGAGCTTCTTTCCAGTAGGCATTTACCCAAAATTGACGTTATGCGGAAGAAAAGATAGGAGCAGTAAGTGTTTATCGCATAATTACCCCATTCTAATAACTGAGAATCTATCTGACCTACCATAGTGCTCCATCCTTTGCTGCTAAAGCACTCCAAGCCATCATCCTTAGGTCATCCTTATAAATTATAAGGTTGACCCCAGGTTGACCCAGTCCTGACGGCGAGTTTGAAAGCTGAGCGAAAGAGGTGCTGGCTGTTGTAATCCTGATTTGTGTCGGGACGTTTTGAAATTCTGCACTTGACACAATACGTATTGTAGCTGAGAAGGATAACAAATGAATAAAACTATCAACAAACAAACTGAACGCGCGATTGTTCTGCTGAGTGGAGGCATGGACAGCCTGGTGACCGCGGCAATAGCCAACAGGGACTGCCGGGAGCTGTTCTTTATGCACGCCAACTATGGGCAACTCACAGAAAAGAGGGAGTTGCGGAGCTTTAATGAGCTGTGCAAACATTTCAAACCCAAACAGGCGAGAATCCTCAATTGGGATTGGTTTGCGCAAATAGGCGGTTCCGCTTTGACAGACCCATCCATCGAACTGCCCTCCGGCGCGGAACAAGAAGGTGTTCCGATTACTTATGTGCCTTTCCGCAACGCCAATCTGCTGGCTGCCGCTGTATCCTGGGCTGAGGTTTTACAAGCCGAAGCAATCTATATTGGAGCAGTGGAAGAGGACAGCAGCGGCTATCCAGACTGCAGGGAAGTATTCTTTCGCGATTTTGAGAAACTGATACAGACAGGCACCTGCAACGAGTTTCCCATCCGCATCGAGACACCGGTTTTGCATCTTAGCAAAGCGGAGATCGTGAAGCTGGGCATGGAGTTGGGAGCGCCTTTTGCCCTTGCCTGGAGTTGCTATCAGGACAACGATACTGCCTGTGGCGTTTGCGCAAGTTGTCGCCTGCGCCTCAAAGCCTTTGCCCAGGCAGGCTATAAAGACCCCATACCCTATAAAATCAGACAGGCTACCGATGAATAAGAACATCCTGATCATACTTACGGGCGGCACCATCTCCATGAAAGCCAAGGGAAGCATGGGTGTGGTACCCAGCTCCGAGTTGGCTGACCTGCTGCGTGAATTCCCTCAACTGGCCAGTGTGGCCAATATTGACGTCTTTGAATATATGAATCTGCCCAGCCCCTATATAACACCCCAAATGATGCTGGAACTGGCCAGGCTGATTGATCTGAAGATAATAGACTACGACGGAGTGGTGATCACCCACGGCACGGACACACTGGAAGAAAGCGCCTATCTGTGCGACCTGGTGCTCACAACACGAAAACCGGTGGTCTTCACCGCGGCTATGAGAAGCGGTAGCGATATCGGCCTGGATGGTCCCCGCAACATCGTTGGGGCGGTGAGGGTAGCCAGCCATCACGACTCGGCTGACAGAGGGGTTCTGGTGGTTATGAACGACGAAATACATACCGCCAGGGATGTGGTCAAATCGGATACCGGCAAAGTGGATGCCTTTCGCTCGATTGGATATGGCCCTCTGGGGAGCGTTGATCCGGACACCATCGTGTACCATCGCAGCGCCCTCTACAGGGAAAACGTGTGGACCGACAGATTAGACACAAATATCGATCTGATCAAAGCGGTGGCAGGCATGGATGGCAAATACATACTCAGTTCGATAGACAGCGGCGCCCGGGCAATCGTTATCGAAGCTTTTGGCCGTGGAAACCTGCCCAGGGATATTTTGCCAGAGATCAAGCAAGCACTCGCCCAGGGAATCCTGGTGGTGATCAGTTCCCGCACCTATACCGGAAGAGTGCTGTCTGAATATGGTTATGAAGGCGGCGGCAAGCATCTTGAGGACTTGGGCTGCATTCTGGCAGGAGACCTGAAAGGTGTGAAAGTGCGTTTGAAACTGATGGCCTTGTTTGGCAAATACAACGATCCTGACCTTGTAAAGCGTTTCTTTTTACAGAGCAGGAACTGAGGGAGCTTTTTGATGCCCGAGACAGTGAAAAAGATAGCTTTGTTGGGACCCGCGCCCCCCTTCAGAGGCGGAATCTCCCAGTTTGCCCTGATGCTCGGCAGAGAGTTCTTGCACAGAGGACATGAAGTGAAAATGTTCACCTTCAAGCGCCAGTATCCCAAGCTCCTTTTTCCCGGAGGAGAACAGACCACATCGTTCTCTGGCCTGGAAGGAATATCTGTACAGCGCGTCTTTACCCCCTATCTGCCTCAAAGCTGGAGATACGCCGTCAGTGAAATCCGCGCCTGGAAACCTGATCTGCTGATCGTATCATATTTCCTGCCCTGGTTTGCCCCCTCATATACCTGGATACTGAAAAAACTGGCGGATATCCGGATTGTATGCCTGGCACATAACATCGATTTCCATGAGAAATGGCCCGGAGCTGACCTGCTGAGCAGGAAGCTCTTTGCCCGGTGCCACAGCATAGTGCTCTTATCCGAAGCCTGCAAGCATGATTTGCAGAGGAAGATGCCCAATCATATAGCAGATAAGGGAATCTCCGGTTTTCATCCCATCTATGATTGTTATGCAAACAATCAAGCCTCGGGGGAAAAACCCTCCCAGCCCACGGCACTGTTTTTCGGCCTGATCAAGCCCTACAAAGGGCTGGATGTCTTGCTGGCTGCCACCAAGCAGGCTCTGAAGGTAATACCAGAACTAAAACTGATAGTTGCAGGTGAAGTTTACGGAAACAGCGAGCAGTATCTGCAGATGATACACAGGCTGGGGCTCACAGAGGCTGTGGAAACGCAATTCAGATACATTGGCGAGGACGAGATCGGGCAAATCTTCCTAAGAAGCCAGGTTTGCGTGCTGCCATATAAAAGCGCCACGCAAAGCGGAGTGATTTCCACATCTTACAACTTTAACGTGCCGGTGATTGCATCTGACGTCGGCGGTTTGAGCGAGTATATCAGCCCCGGCGAGACGGGTTTACTTGTGCCGCCTGGCAATCCGGAAGCGCTGGCCCAGGCTATGATCCGCTATTTCAAGGATGGGATGTATCTTTCCATGAGTAGCAACATCCCTGCGTATAAAGAACAGTATTCCTGGCAGAAGCTGGCAGATATATTCCTTCAAGCCTGAGATGAAACTGCTGCTGATCACCTATTACTTTCCTCCTTGCGGCGGAGCTTCGGTGCAGCGCTGGCTAAAGTGGCTGCCGGAGCTTGTGCGTCTGGGTCACGAGATCACAGTTATCACTACCCTGAATGGTGATTATCCGGTCCTGGATGAAAGCTTGCTGGAAGAAGTACCCAGGGAAATCAAAGTGCTTCGCGTACCATCCCCAAGCCCGGGCAAGCTGTGGAAACTACTGTTCGGGGCAAATAGCCGGCTGCCCCATGGCAACCTGGATAACTCCAGAGACAGCGGGTTCCTGCGCAGGGCAATGGTATGGATCAGAGTCAACCTGATCATTCCCGATATGCGGCGAATATGGAATCCCCGGGCTTATAAAGCGGCAGTTGAACACCTAAGAAACAAACCCACAGACTTGGTAATCACCACAGGGCCACCCCATTCCACGCATCTGATCGGATTGAAGCTAAAGACCAGATATAGGCTCCCCTGGGTCGCTGACTGGAGAGACCCATGGACGGGTATTTATTATCTGAAGTTAAACCCACCCTGTGCTTTGAGCAGGAAGATAAATCTTGGGCTGGAACGCAAAGTTGCCAACAGCGCGGATATGAATATCGTGGTCTCACAGCATCTGGCCCGACATCTGGGAACAGCAAAAACCACTGTGATATACAACGGCTACGACGCCACCAAGCATTGCACCCTCGATGATCCCTCACCGCCACAAAAGTCTGATAAGTTTAAGATCAAGTACATTGGCAGGGTCACCGAAGGACAGAAACTCTTCGATATGCTGAACCTCATCCGAAATACCCTGGGGGACAAGGACTACGAACTGACTCTTTTGGGAACGGGATTAAATGATACACAGCTATCCCAGATGCGCGGCATGCTGGGCTCAAAACTACGGATTGTGGGTTTTGTGCCGCACAATGAAGCTCTCAGGGAAATGGCCGACGCTCATTTATTGCTGCTGCTGATCAACTACTATGAGGGATTTGAGGGCATGTTGACCACCAAGCTTTTCGAGTATCTCGCCAGCGGGGTGGAGATTCTTTGCCTGGGCCCGCATGGGAGCGAGGCTGAACAGTTGATCGATACCTACCAGGCGGGACAGTGTTTTGACTTGTCTGAGGCAGAAGCTGCGGCTCTGTTTATAAACAACAGCTATCAAGCCTGGCAACAAAATGCAAGGACAGTTAGAAGCATGGATATCACAGCTCTAAGTTCGCAGCAGCAGGCTCTTAGCTTGAATGATGTTTTGCTTGGGCTAAAAAAACATTGACAGAAACAACTGGCATTTAATTTGTGCTCAAACGATTAACATAATACGAGGAAAACCATGCCCCAACACAAATCTCCAATGAAACGAATGAAGACTGATGCCAAGCGTCAAGCTCGCAACAACTATGTGAAACGCACACTCAGGACACTGGACAAGCAGATCCGTTCAGAAATGCCTGCCGAAGAGAAGAATGAACTGCTGGACAAGATTTATTCGCAACTGGATAAAGCTGCCAAAAAAGGTGTGATCCACAAGCGTACTGCTTCCAGGCGCAAAGCGAGAGTGGCTGCATATATCAACAGCCTTAAGTAGAAGAATTATTTGAACCCCGCAGTCGGCATGGCTTTGGGTAAATATGGCGTGCCGGCTTGAAACTGGAATCAGGTGGCAACTGAGCAACTGATCTGTGAGCAACATGAAACGTAAGCGCAGCTTCATCAAAAGAGTCTTGCGTTTCGTTTGGAAGGCTCATTTATGGTTCTGGGGCATAGTGGCCCTTCTCAGCATCCTTTACAGTTTCGTTAACCCGCCTGTCACTCCTCTGATGCTGCAACGATATCTGATTCGGGGCTACACCTGGCACAAACGTGATTTTATCAAGCTGGAACGCATCCCCAAACGCACAGTAAACATGACTATCGCGCTTGAGGATGGTAATTTTTACAAACACTTCGGCTTTGAATGGAAGATGGTAAAAGAGGCTTGGCAGAAAAACAAGAAGTCTGGCCGTATCCGCTTCGGTGCAAGTACCATCAGCAACCAGGTGGCACGCACCATATTCCTGACCACAGACCGCAACTATCTGCGCAAGTATTTGGAGATCCAGGCCACCTTGATCATGGAGATCATCATGAGCAAGGACAGGATGTTGGAGCTGTATCTGAACTATGTGGAATGGGGCAAGGGGGTGTATGGAATCGAAACCGCATCACTGCACTATTACGGCACAAGCTGCAGAAACCTGAGCCGGGATCAGTCCATGCGCCTGGTCAGTATCCTGCCCACACCAATTCGCTATTCACCCAACCATCTTTCCGCCTCAGCCAGGCAACGCTATAGGATGCTGCAAAGGTACTTTTGACCCAAGAGCCTATGGAAGAGCGATTCCTGTATCACATCTGGGATGCCGGGCATATGCAAAACGAGCTCAGGACCGTTACCGGCAAATCAGTCCAGGTCAAGTATCAGGGACAGTATAACACCAACCGCGGACCGGACTTTCGCAATGCGTTGATCGAAATCAGCGGTGAACTGCTCCGGGGTGATGTGGAGATTCATTTGAACAGCAACGATTGGATCGCCCACAATCACCATGAAGACCACTATTACAACCAGGTGATCCTGCATGTGGTGTTGAATAGCAATGGGAAAAGCCAGACCATAAAGGAAAATGGAGAGCCGGTCGAAATCCTGGAACTAAAAAACCAGCTTAGCCAGGATATCGAGAAACTGCTTGCAGACCAGAAACTGGCGGAAGGAGCTGAACCATCTGGTTATTGCGACCTGTTATCCGCGGTGGATAACGATACGCTTGTCAGTATCCTAAACTTCCACGGCATTCAGCGCTTCCGCAGCAAAGTGCGCAGATTCAACGCCATGCTGTCTCTCAGCGACTTTGATCAGGTTCTGTATGAAGGGATCGTGGAAGCGCTGGGGTATGACAAAAACAAGCTCAACATGCTCAGCCTTGCTCAGGCCCTGCCTTTGGATAGAATCAAAGAATGGCGCAATGAAGGCATGTCAGCCCTGGACCTGATTTCCATATATTGCTGCGCCAGCGGTTTGATCAATAGATGTAAAAATCTGCTTAAACCGGAGTTTTACAGGATACTGGTCAATGCCTACGAAAAACAGAGGTTCTTTGCCAGAAACCTGGAAATTGACTGGCAGTTGTTTCGTATCAGGCCAGCTAATCACCCTGTTTATAGATTGATCGCGATCAGCGGACTGATTTTCAGGGCGTTGGATCAGGGATTGTTGAGTTATGTTCTGGACAGCGTTCCGGATTTTGAAAGGAATGCCAAAAAATCCTTTGCTTCCTTCTCCAATATTTTTACGGATTCGATCCTTCCCGGCACGGAGCATTTACCCAAACCGGGAAAGACAGTTGCCGCCAACATATATATAAACATTCTTCTGCCTTTGCTGGCCTTGTATTATGAAAAGCTGTCCAGACAGGAGCAGGCAAGGCAGGTCTTGGAACTGTATTCCTCCTTTCCTTCCTTGCAGGAAAATCACATCACACGCTTTATGGCACGATATCTTAGCCCCGCCCAACAGAAAATAGCCAGCAGCAAATGCGTTCATCAGCAGGGTCTGATCGACCTGTTTTACCGCTATTGCAACTATCATTTATGCCAGGAATGTGTGTCGTCCCGAGCAAGAAATGGATAAAAAGATTGACAAATCAGTTTTGCAAGAAGTTTATGACAAGCATGTGTTTATTGGCAGACCCTGAACGAAACAACAAATCTGCTCCAGATAATATGATTTATTTGAAGGTAATGACAATGATGAGAAAGTTCATTCTTGTAGTTCTAACGCTTATCCTGGTCCTGACCGTCACATCCTGCAACAAGGATAAGGGCAAGCTCCCCGACGGCAAGGAAAAGGTGACCGAGTATGCCACAATTAATTCCGTCAAATCACTATTCCTGGCTTTGAATAGCGCGGATTACTCTTCCCTTAACCTGAGACTTTCCAAGACGGACTACAAGGCCAAAGGCGAAGCGGCAGTGGATGCTTTTTGCTGGGGTATGGTCAATGCAGACCTGTTGACAGCGCTTGCTTCCAATGATGTTAGAAGCCTGCCGGGAATTGCCTCGCATCTGAAAACCCTGTCACCTACCTTAGCCCTTTCCAGTGTAGCCGATGAGTTTGACCAGCGCTCGCAACAGATTGTGAAGGAAGGCAATATCAAGGAAATGGATAAGCTCGCAAGCGGCTTGATAACCACTGTTGACCTCAAATTGATGGATGCCGGCCGGTATGACCTTTACACATATATGAGCCTCGGAGCCTGGACCCAAGCTTTACATAGTCTGGCAAGCCTGTTGGAAAAGCATGGAGAGCAGACCCAGACAGGTATCCTGATCCAAACGGAAAACTGGGAAAACCTGTTGCACAACCTGCAATTGATCGATGCCACAGATTTTCATCTGGGAATGGAAAAAACACTGCCATTGGTCAAGCAGCTTGCAGAAGTTTCCAAACAAAGCGTCGATGGCACATTAAATAAGGAACAGTTGAGCAGAATAGTCTCCCTTTCCGATAGCTTAATCGCAGTTTATAAGTAGATGCGCGAGAGGATATATGAAATTCGTTAAGTTGATTGCCGTTTGTCTGTTGCTCTGGATATCTGTGGCTGGAGAAGCACAGGAATTCGAGGCCATGGATTTTCCCTGGGACAACGGTTCAGCCCTGCTGCTCAGGTGGAAACTGGATCCGTCCCGAGACTCCCTCAGCCTGCAAAAACCTGATTCTTTGGGCGTTTATCGTGAGTTTTTCAACGAATTCAGCCAGTCAGGTGAATGTAAGGACGGAGACCTTGTCTCGGACACACAATACAAGTATCGCTTGATAGCTTATGCGGCTGACCGCTCAGACAGCCTGGTGCTGGAAGCTTCTGCGCAGCCCAGGCAGCAGTGGTTTGCAATGGGGAAGCTTTCATTTTTGATCCTGCTCCTTGTGATCTGCGCTGCGATACTATACTTTATCTGGTCTGCAAGGCGTGGAAAAGACCTGTTTATACGCAGGATCAGCGGCCTGGACAGCATGGAAGAGGCAATAGGCAGGGCCACTGAAAAGGGCAAACCCATCCTCTTTGTGCCAGGCATTAGTGACCTGGACGACATCCAGACCATCGCAGCCCTCAATATTCTCAACCATCTTGCCTTTAAATCAGCTGAATACAATACTGACCTGATAGTGCCCTGCCGTTTTTCCATGGTGCTCTCCGCGGCACGTGAAACGGTTAAGGAAGCGTATTTAAGAGCGGGAAAACCAGACCAGTATCGTGAGGAAAACATCTTCTACGTAACAGACGACCAGTTTGGCTACGTAGCTGGCGTGGATGGCATCATGGTGCGCGAACAGCCGGCAGCGAACTTCTTCCTGGGAGCTTTCTGGGCAGAATCGCTGATCCTCACTGAAACAGGTTTCGGAACTGGTGCCATTCAGACCGCTGGCACTGGCCAACCCCATCAGATTCCTTTCTTTGTGGTTTCCTGCGACTACACTCTGATCGGTGAAGAGCTTTTTGCAGCGTCAGCTTACCTCTCCCGGGATCCTCATCAGTTGGGAAGCCTCAAGGGTCACGACTTCGGCAAGCTGCTGGTGATCCTGCTGATCTTGATAGGTATTGCCATGGAAATTGCCGGACTGACATGGTTCAAACAATTCTTTGTGGGGGGAAATTGAAATGAAACGCAATGTACCTTTGATCCTGGCCTTTATCAGTGGGATGTTGGTTATCATCTCAGAGTTTATACCGCATTATCCCTTCGGCTTGATTGAAGAGACTCTTGCAGGCTGGTTTATGATCGTCTCCAGCTTCGCAATCCTGCTGGGTCAGATCAGCCTGATCTCTGCAAACATCAATCGGGTTGTCGAGAAAAGCCACAACTGGCAGTACTATCTCGCTGGCCTTATCAGTTTTGCCGTGATGGTGACAGTTGGCCTGCTCTGGGGCATGGAAAACACGCCTGGCATCCTGGGTCAGGGAGCAGGCATAACTGCCAAACTGGGCAGCAAGCCATTCGACTATATCTTCGAATATGCCTATATGCCTCTTTCATCCACCATGTTTGCCCTGCTGGCATTTTACATTGCCTCGGCTGCTTACAGAGCTTTTATAATCCGCAATTTCGAATCCAACCTGCTGATGATCACGGCAGTGATAGTGATATTGGGTCGCACCAGCTTTGCAACCGCCCTCACTTCCTGGGTGCCCAAGTCGCTTACTCTGCTTCATTTGCCCGAACTCACCGACTTTATTATGCAATACCCCAACACGGCCGCGCAACGCGCAATCATGATCAGCGCCGCGTTGGGAGTGATCGGAAGTTCCCTCAGAATTATTCTGGGCATTGAAAGATCCTATCTGGGAGGTGGCAAATGACCTCCAAAAATAGAACCGTATTGGAACGCAGGATCGTTTTTCTTGTCTTGGCCATTGCCGTAGCATTGCCACTGGTCTTTCCGCTTGGATTGAAAACACAGGTTACGCCTCTTACTGAAAAGGCTTACGATCTGGTGGAATCGACACCCGCAGGCTCCGTGGTATTGCTCTCTTTCGATTACGACCCCTCCACGGTAACAGAGCTTCAGCCAATGGCGCAAGCAGTGATCGAACACGCATGGAAAAAGGGTCACCGGATCATAGCGACTGCCATGTGGCCACAGGGCTCTCAGATGGCGGATATGGCCTTTGCTGATGTTCAGAAAAAGTTTGATAACAGCAAAGAATATGGTTTGGATTACATTAATTTGGGTTACAAGGTCGGAGGCATGGTCACCATGCAGGCAATGGGCAGAAGCATGGAAGCAGTGTACCCCAAAGACATGTCTGGACTTGACTATAAAGACATCCCCATGCTAACCGGCATCAAATCCTTGCAAAACGTCAAGTATGTGTTTTCCTTTTCCGCCGGTGATCCCGGGCTTACCCACTGGATCATGGTGGCCAGGGACAAGTATGACATTCCCGTTGCTGGTGGAACCACCGCAGTCAGCGCTCCCGGTTTCTTACCCTTCGTTAATGACCAGATGCAGCTTCATGGTTTGTTGGGAGGCCTGAAAGCGGCTGCCGAATATGAATTTCTGCTTGGTTACGAAGGTGCGGCCAGCCTCAACATGAATCCCCAGTCAGTAGCCCACGTGCTGATATTGATACTGATTGCCATCGGCAACGTGAAAGCCTGGCGCAAACGCAAATCCATTCAACAGGAGGCCCGTAAAAATGCCTGAGTTCATGACTGTATTTGGAATCTGGCTGGGGGCCTTCTTTACCCTCAGCATCTTCAGCTTTCTATATAAAGACAATCCCTTCTACAAACTCGCTGAACAGATCTTTGTGGGCCTGTCAGCCGGATATTGGCTGATCTATTCCATTTTCAACGTTTTGGTGCCCAATCTGATAACCAAACTGTTCTTCGATTTTGGCAACAACATAATCCTGCTGGTGCCATTGGCTTTGGGCATCATGATGCTCTTCCGGATTATTCCATCTACGCAGTGGGTCAGCCGCTATCCCATAGCAATCGTGGTTGGCACCTCCGCTGCCATAGCGATGCTGCGTACCATGCAGACCAATTTGCTAACCCAGGTCACATCCACCATGGTCAATCCCTTCCAGTTTTCTTCACCTGTGGCGATTGTGGGAACTATTCTGGTGATTCTGGGTACCATCTGCGGCATCTACTTCTTCTACTTTAGTAAAAAGCAGGAGGGGATATACGCTGTTCCTTCCAAAATCGGTATTTGGTTTTTAATGATCAGTTTCGGAGCCTCGTTCGGCTATACCGTGATGGCACGTATCTCGCTGTTGATCGGCAGGCTGGATTTCCTGTTGAGGGATTGGCTGCATATCATTAAGTAAACTAAGGATATAAGATGTTGCAGCTACATCAACGTTTCATTCAGGTCGCGAAAAAGACTCCGGACAACATTGCCGTTTACGACAAAGCCACCGACAAAGATTACACCTATGGCAGGCTGTTGATCGCTTCCCTGATCCTCAAAGAGCATATCGGCAAGATCAAAAGCAGATATGTTGGCATCCTGCTGCCCACCTCGGTTGGCTGCATGCTGGGAATACTTGGCTCCCTGATGAGTGGCAAGATTCCGGTGATGATCAACTATTCCACCGGCGCGATAGAAAACTGCCGTTACGCCAGGGAAAAATGTGGCTTCAAGACCATCCTGACCAGTAAAAAACTGCTAGACAGGCTTAAACTCCAGCCCATAGATCACATGATCTTTGTGGAGGATATCCTGGCCAAGGTCACGACTCTGGCCAAGATCAAGGCCGCAATGCTATCCAAGCTTCCCTTTATTGTTCTGAAAGGTCTGGTCCACAGCGGTCCCCTTAGCGAAATCAGCGTGATCTTGTTTACCAGCGGCAGCGAGAAGGAACCTAAAGCCGTGCAGCTTTCCCACCGTAACATTCTGCATAATATAGATGCCATTCCAAAACTGGTGAGATTGGATCATACAGACGTGTTCATGTGTATGTTGCCGCTCTTCCACGTGTTTGGTCTTACCACCAATTTCTGGTTGCCCCTCTTGTTGGGTTCTTCCCTGATTGCCCATCCCAATCCCCTGGAGTTTAAGAGGATCAGCGACCTGGCACGTCAATACCGGATCACTTTTATGACGGCGACACCCTCTTTCTTCTATGGATATCTACAAAAATCTGCGCCGGGTGACTTTGCCAGCATCAGATTCGCCATCGCCGGGGCTGACAGGCTTCCGGAAAAGGTCTGCGAAGGCTTTGAGAAGAAACACAACATTACTATCTATGAAGGATATGGCACCACGGAAACCTCCCCCGTTATCTCCACAAACTATCCTGGGGTTTACAAACCTGGCAGCGTCGGGAAGCCTATCCCGGGTGTTGAAGTCCGCATTCTGGACATCGACACCGACCGGATACTGGGAACCAACCAGGAAGGCAAGATCCAGGTTCGGGGAGACATGGTCATGGAAGGATATCTGGGCGATATTGAGGAAACCACGTTACGCATACGCAACGGCTGGTACGACACAGGCGATATCGGCATGCTTGATGACGATGGTTTTCTCTGGCATCGTGGCCGCCTGAAGAGGTTTGTCAAGGTGGGCGGCGAGATGGTCTCACTGGTTCAGGTTGAAAACGTGCTCAGCCAGTTGCTTCCGGAAGATGTGATCTGCTGCGTGGTGGATATTCCCAATCCCACCAAGGGCGCGGATGTGGTGGCAGCGGTTGCCAATGGAAATTTCGACATGCACAAAGTTATGTGCCAGTTAAAGAAGAAACTACCTTCAATTGCCCTACCGCGCCAGTTTTACGTTATCGAAGACATCCCAATGATGGCCAGTGGCAAGGTGAATTTCCGCGCCGTTGAGAAGATCTGCCGCGACAGAAGCTTCAATGAAAAAGAGCGAAAACATCAATAGCCTGCAGGCGCTGGCGGAGCAATCTGCAGCAATGCGAAACCTTCTGGCCAGGATTTCCGCCGTGGCAGCCCAGATCAACCTGCATGGCTGGGCTGAAGCAAACGCAGGCAACATCTCCGTGGATGTTAGTTCTCTGCTGGACAGCGAACAAGGTGCCAGCAAGGACTGGTACCTGATATCCCGCTCGGGCAGCCGCTATCGCGATCTGGCAGTCGACCCGCTCTCAGTTCTCTTGCTCATCTCACCCTCGGAACCAGCACGCGGGGATGGTTCGCCAAGCTCGGAATGGAGCTGCCATCTCAAACTGCAGCAGGCGGCACGGAGCAGAGCTTGCGGCAGTAAGGTGGTGCTCCATGCCCATCCTGATGAGATCATTCTTCTCAGCCAGCTTGATCTGTTTAAGGACCAGAAAACCTTAAACCGGACTTTGCGGGAAGCGCTTCCCGAAATGTCCATATTCTTTCCCCGGGGAGTCCAGCCTGTTAAGCCTGCGCCGCCCGGTTCCGATGAACTGGCAGAACTCAGTTGTCAGGCGCTTGGTGATCATAACATACTGATTTGGCAGGGTCATGGCATTCTGGCTTTGGGCAGGGATCCTGACCATGCCCTGGACCAAATTGAAGTAGTCGCCAAGGCTGCCCGCTTATTGTTAGGCAGATTTTTCTTGACTAATATGGCAAAATGAGATTGTGGTTCTCTCAACCTTTATGGAGGAAACAATGCCTAAATATTCAGCCATTATAATTTTCCTGGCAATAGCGACACTGCTGGCGGGCCAGGTAAAATACTCCGACAGCTTGATGCGTAAAGCTCAAAACGGTGATCCTGAAGCTCAGTTTCAGATAGGAGTCTGCTTTCAGGATGGCTTGGGAGTCAAAGCCAGTAAAGCTGAAGCCGTGGATTGGTATAAAAAAGCCAGCGCCAAAGGTCATCCGGGCGCCCAGCACAATCTCGCTTACTGCTATTTTATAGGGGATGGAGTGGCTGTTGATAAAAAAGAAGCTATCAGATTGTACCGACTGGCAGCAAATCAGGGTCTCAGCGCCGCGCAATATAGCCTGGGCCTTGCATATTACACCGGCGATGGCCTCAGCCGTAACCACGGCGAAGCTGTGAAATGGTTTCAACTGGCTGCAGATAAAGGCCACGCCAACGCGAAATACAGCCTTGGCCTCTGCTATTTTAACGGAGATGGGGTGAGGAAAGATAAGGCCGAAGCGATCAAGTGGTTTGAAAAAAGCGCGAATGCAGGCAGCATCATGGCAATGAACAATCTTGCCTGGTGCTATAAAAACGGCGAAGGCGTTCCTGCCGACCCCAGCTCAGTCCTCAAGTGGTACCGGAAAGCCGCAGATAAAAACGACCCTGTCGCCCAATACAACCTCGCTTTGGCTCATTTCAACGGGGAAGGCACTCCCAAAAGCACCACTGAAGCGATCAAGTATCTCACTCGCTCGGCTGACAATAATTATGCCCCCGCCCAATACATGCTGGGTCTTTCCTATTACGGCGGAGACGGCGTTGCCAAAAGCTTGCCCGAGGCAGTTAAATGGTATCAGCGCGCCGCTAATGGCGGCCACGACACCGCCCAGCTTACCCTGGGAAGGATGTACTTCGATGGCGAGGGAGTAACAAAGGATTACGCCGAAGCCGCCAAGTGGTATCTCAAGGCGGCCGACAATGGCAATGTGACCGCTATGTACAATATCGGCAACTGCTATGCCTTTGGCGAAGGCGTGAAAGAAAACGCGTATGAGGCTTTCTTCTGGTATTCCCTGGCTGCGTCCAGCGGCGATGAGGAAGCGACAAGGGCACGCGATATACTGTCCCGCCAGTTTTCCAAGCAAGATTTGAACAACCTGCTTAAACGCGCGGAACTATGGTTTTCCAAACATTATTCTGAATAGACGCTGGATTTATTCTTTCCATTGCCGCCGGGTGTATGTCCGGCGGTTTTTATCATGTGGTAAAACAGGCGTCTCCGGACACATCCGCCTTTGACGAATACAATAAGCTATTTGCTTTTGCTTGGCCGTCGATTAGTTTGATATTATACGTATGCCCGTGATTGTTAAATGTATCAAAAGAGTGGTCAAAAACATAGAGTGTTGCCTAACGAGACTGGGTTTATTAAAGTGAGGGATACAGACGCTACCTTCAAAAGCTTACTGGATGCCCGGCTATTTGAGTTATTTGGAGCATGACAAAGCTCGTAAGCTAAAACCGATTAGGGAGGAATCATGTTTTCGAGCAGATTTGTTTTGGTTTTCTTTTTACTGACCATACCTATCCACGTTATCCATGCCCAAAATGACATGCCTCTGCTGGCACAACTGCAGGGTGAACATAACATGTCTTCTTTTGGTTTTAGCATAATAAATTTAGACTTTAACCACGATGGGGTAGATGACCTAATAGTATACTCTGCTTCTTACGGTTATCAGTATCAGCAAAGTCCATCCCGGGGGAAAGTTTACATCTATTATGGTGGCCCCGGTTTTAGCTCCGCATCAGAGCCTGCTATGACCCTGGAAGGTGATTATCCTGAAGGAATGAATCGGTATATTGTATCAATTGGTAATGTTGGAGATGTAAATGGTGATGGATTTGATGACTTGCTGATCTGCGATTTAATTCCCGGGCCGTCAGGTTTTTATGTTGCAGGTAGTGCAAGAGGTATGTTATTTTATGGTGGCACTGAAGATCTATCAACCCCAAATAGGGTTGAGTGCCCGCTTCCTGGCGAAAGCTTTGGCCTTTATTATAAACTTGGCGATGTAGATGGGGACGGCTTTGATGATATAGGTATTTTCTACAGTATCAAGAACTATCCATATTTCGATATCATGTGGGGAGGGTCTTTTGCACGCCAAAACTTATTGGCTCTTGATTTTGTCAGCTCAGCAGTTGACGGATCAATTATTGGAATTGGCGACATTAATAACGACGGATATCATGATTTTTCAATAGGATATCTTGGTGGGCAACATGGGAATGAACAATATTCCACTATCAGCGTTTATTATGGAAACAGCAGCAGAGTGTTTTCTGACAATACGCTTTTAATCCACACACCATATATAATAACAAGGAGATGCAAGCCACTTGGGGACTTAAACAATGATGGCTTTGCCGATTTCCTGGGATACGTTAACAGTTGGGGAATGCATGTTTGGTTCGGAACAAACTCTGGTCTCTCCTTAAACCCAGACGTTAGTTTAAACCCTGTGCATTATGGCACCTATCAGCTTCGTGGCATAAACCATGGCGACTTCAATGGCGATGGCTTCAGTGACGTAATCGGTGCCACTTATCAGGGACGCAGGTTTGCCGTCTGGCTCGGTGGAGTCAATATGGATGGAATTGCAGATTGGCAAAAAGTCAACACATTGGAAAACTACGGCTATGATGTTGCGGTTGGTGATTTTAACGCCGATGGATATTATGACATAGCCGTATCTGCTCCATTTGAAGAGGGTATATGGCCACATAATGATTATAGGGGATATGTGTTTATCTATGGCGGTAACCCCCAAATGGTCACCAATGATGATCCCCTTGCGCCACAACTGGCAGGTCAGTTACAAATTAGATTGAGCCCCAATCCCGTACGAACCAATGGGGAGATCACGGTTTCGCTATCGGGGTTGGGAAAAAACAGAGGAATGCCCATAACAATCGAAATCTTTAACATCAAGGGTCAAGTCACTCACCGTACAGAAATCAACGATGTATCGTCAAATGAATTGGCCAGATCGATTAATCTCTCCAACTACACATCAGGTTTGTATTTATGCAGAGTAAGGACTGGCGGGCAAGCTACCGTCAAGAAATTTACCATCTTAAAATGAACGTTAAAGAATCAACACACCCGACTCCGAAACAAACTACACACGTACTATAACCTGTGTCATCACGGCCTGCCGGGGTCCCCACCGAAGCGCGTAGCGGTTTGGTGGGGTGGATAGAGCCGTGATCCAGTCTTTGGGACACAACCAGCCAGTCTGGAAACAACCGGCATCAATTCCTTGACAACCGCATAAATAATCTTGTACATTCCGCAATATCCTTCATAGCGCCCTCCTTTGCTGCTACTGGCTTTTGGGCCATCATCCTTAGGTCATCCTTATAAATTATAAGGTTGACCCCAGGAAGACCCACTCCTGGGAGGGTGATGCAAATGAGAGCCACCCCCCCATATATATAGGTGCTATGATAAAATCGTGGAAAGGTGAAATGGTGGAAAGGTTCCCCTGACAGACTCTCGTGGTGCCGTGATGTCGTGGTGACGTGATGATAGAACGCGGGTAACAGGATCTTTGAAGGTGGAAAGGTTCCCCAAAAACAAGTCCACCAGGCTATATAATGTGTCATCCTGGGCAAGCTTGCTTGACCCGGGATCCAGTCTTTTAGAAACAAGCAGCAAATCCAGAAACTAATCCCATAACCCCAGTCTGCGCTAATCCGCGCCTTCATCCGCGTATATCTGCGTGAACCGCCTGACCCATGATCCGGTGCCCAGGGGTGGCAAAGTCCGTTTGCCACAGAGACCGGAAGTCTCTTCCAAACAGGCAACTCCGTTGCCTCTGCCGAACGGACTTCGGCAGCCCTTATATTCTGTGTGAACCCCTTGAGCCGTGATCCAATCTTTTGAGTCTGGTGTGATCCGTTTCGGGGTTCATTTCACTATTTCAACCTTCCACAGACTTTGCGGTGCTTTCCAGTTGACAATAAATCCGGTTTTTAGGGATGGTTCAGGCAGGAAATTATGTGGAGACCAGATGAGTAAGAAAGAGCGTACCGCGATCCAACCGACCCGGGAGGAAAACTACGCGGAATGGTATCAACAGGTGATCAAGGCGGCCGATCTGGCCGAAAACAGCGATGTGCGTGGCTGCATGGTGATCAAGCCCTGGGGCTACGCGATTTGGGAAAACATCCAGCATTCCCTGGATGAGATGTTTCGGGAGACAGGACACAGAAACGCTTATTTTCCCATCTTCATACCCAAGAGTTTTTTTGAAAAAGAGGCTGAACATGTGGAAGGTTTTGCCAAGGAATGCGCGGTTGTCACGCACAGCCGTCTGGAACATGACGGGCGGGGTGGCCTGAAGGCGGCCGGAGAGCTGACCGAGCCCTACATCGTGAGACCCACCAGCGAGACAATCATAGGCTCCTCCTTTGCAAAATGGGTTAATTCCTACCGGGATCTGCCCCTCAAAATCAATCAATGGGCAAACATCGTGCGTTGGGAAATGCGCACCCGCCTGTTTCTGCGCACCACGGAATTCCTGTGGCAGGAAGGACACACGGTGCATGAGACCAGAGAAGAAGCGATGGAAGAAACCCTCACGATGCTGGACGTTTATGCCCATTTTGCCCATGAATACCTGGCCATTCCCGTGATCAAGGGCGAGAAGACGGAAGGGGAGAAATTCCCCGGCGCGGTAAACACCTATTGCATCGAAGCCATGATGCAGGACAAGAAGGCCCTGCAATCGGGCACCTCGCACTTTTTGGGACAGAACTTTGCCAAAGCCTCCAACATCCGCTTCCAAAACAGGGAAGGCGAGTTTGACTTTGCCTGGACGACCTCCTGGGGAGTTTCAACCCGTTTGATCGGAGCTCTGATCATGGCCCACAGTGATGATAATGGCCTGGT
Organism: Candidatus Cloacimonadota bacterium; assembly: GCA_035450685.1. Taxonomy (GTDB): domain Bacteria; phylum Cloacimonadota; class Cloacimonadia; order Cloacimonadales; family Cloacimonadaceae; genus Syntrophosphaera. The sequence continues at coordinate 18,585 of DAOTNF010000011.1, forward strand.
GCTGCCTCCCAGGATCGCTCCCGCGCACGTTGCCATCATCCCCATCTACCGCAGCGAAGAAGAAAAAGCAGCCGTGCTGGATCTGGCCAAACAGATAGAAGAATCTCTGAAACACCAGCATTTTGACGGTATCAGGATATACACAGAGTTGGACGACCGCGAACTGACTTCCAGCGAACGAAACTGGTATTGGATCAAGAAGGGAATTCCGCTCAGGATCGAGATCGGGCCCCGGGATGTCGCGTCTCAGAGCGTGATGCTCGCGCGCCGGGATCAGGAACCCCGGGATAAACAATCTGTCCCTGTGGCTGATTTGATCGCAACGACTCTGAAAGTGCTGCCCGAGATGCAAACCAATCTCTATGGGAGAGCGCTGCGTTTCCGCGATGAAAATATTGTAAAAATCGATTCGCGGGAGGAGTTTTATACCTTTTTCACACCCCAGAACGCCGCGCAGCCTGAGATCCACGGCGGCTTTGCCAGCTCGCACTGGTGCGGAAACGAGGCCTGCGAAGAAAAGATAAAGGACGATCTGAAAGTAACGATCCGCTGCATACCCTTCGATGCCAAGGCTGAAGAGGGAGCTTGCATCTGTTGTGGCAAGGCATCAACGAGGCGGGTCTTCTTTGCCAAATCCTATTGACGGGTAAATGAGAAACAGCGCCATTATATCCATAGGCAACGAGATTCTGCTTGGCAAAACGGTGAACACCAATCTTGCCTGGCTGGCCTCTGAACTGGCGGCAATGGGCCTACCCGTGGAGTGCTCGTTAACGGTCAAAGACGATCCTGAAGCCATCAGCAGCGCTTTGCGGCAATGCTGGAAACACTACGATGTGGTGATTAGCACAGGAGGCTTGGGGCCAACTGATGACGACATCACCAAACAGGAAATCGCCAGATTCTTTGGCCGCGAACTGGTATTCGACGAAAAGATTTGGCAGCACGTGCAAAACCTGTTCAGCAAGCGGGGTTTGCCCACCCCCCAGATCAACCGCTGCCAGGCCATGGTCCCGGCTGGATTTACTGCTCTTTCCAACTGGCGGGGCACAGCTCCCGGTCTGTATTATTCGGACCAGGGGCACTGTTTCTTCGCGTTTGCCGGAGTGCCAGCCGAAATGATGCATGTATTCGAAACTGGCGCAAAACCGGTATTGCTGGAAAAATACCATGATCTGGAGCCGGTGTTGCAGAAGACCTTGCACAGCTTTGGCATCTCGGAATCCGCTCTGGCGGAGGCTTTGTGCCCGCTGAACCTGCCCAGGGGCGTCCATCTGGCCTGGCTTCCCCAAACTGGCAGGGTGGATCTGAGGTTTTACGGAGAGCGGGAAAGTCTGATTGAAACCGCCATCCAAGCCGCCAAAGAGAAAATTGGCAAATATCTCTGGGGCAGTGATGAGGACACCCCCGTGAGCGTGATCTCGGCGCTGTTGAGGGAACAAGGCCTGAAGATCTCCATAGCCGAATCCTGCACGGGCGGGCTGTTGCAAACCATGCTCACCGATCTGGCTGGCTCATCAGATATATATGCGGGCGGAGTGGTGAGTTACAGCAATGAGCTTAAAAACAAGCTTTTGGGAGTATCGGCAGAAACTCTTTCCCGGCATGGCGCGGTAAGCACAGAATGTGCGCTGGAAATGGTGGTGGGAATAAAAGCCTTGACAGATTCTCAGGCAGCCATTTCTGTCACTGGCATTGCAGGACCCGATGGCGGAACAAAAGAAAAAGCAGTCGGAATGGTACATTTTGGATTTTCACTTTTCAAAGACCTGTGGAGTGTTGCGCATATTTTCAGTGGCGATCGTCAGGCCATCCGGTATAAAGCCGCGGAATATGCCTTGCTGCACATGATTATGCGCCTACGAGGAAAGAAAATTTGAAAGTACTGATCATCGGCGGCGGAGCGCGGGAACATGCCATAGCCGCTTGCTTCGCCACTGGCTGCGGCCCGGAGAATATCACCGTCGCTCCCGGCAATGCGGGCATCGCGCGTGAATACAATTGTGTAGATATTAAAACTCCCTCATCATTAGTGCAGTGGTGTTCTGCCCATGCGCCGGACCTGGTGTTTTTTGGACCGGAACAACCGTTGGCAGAGGGTTGGGCAGACCTGTTACGCAGTGAGGGTGTCGCCTGCATAGGGCCATCCAGGGCAGCGGCCAGGATTGAAACCAGTAAAATCTTTGCCAAAAACCTGATGCGGCAGATGAATATCCCTACAGCGAAAAGCATGGCTTTTAAGGAACCATCCGGGGCAAGGGAGTATATCCAAACTAATGTGATATACCCTCTGGTCGTAAAGGCGGATGGACTGGCTGCCGGAAAAGGTGTTATCATAGCGGTGGACAAAGAAGAGGCATTGGCGGCCCTGGATACCCTCGATAGCATTGCCCCCGGCGGGGTGGTATTGGAAGAATACCTGCAAGGATGGGAGGCTTCCATCTTTGCCATAACAGACGGAAATAGCTTCCAGAGCACTCTTTTTGCCCAGGATCACAAGCAGCTTCTGGAAGGCGACCGCGGTCCCAATACAGGAGGCATGGGCGCATGGTGTCCGGTTCTGCCTGCAGAAAAGTATCGCGAACAAGTAAATAATGAGATAATCGCCCCCGCTCTGCAAGGCCTGCGCGAAGCCGGATGCCCCTTTGAAGGATTCTTGTATTGCGGATTGATGTTCACCAAAGACGGGCCCAAAGTGATCGAGTTTAACTGCCGGTTGGGAGACCCCGAAACCCAGGCATTGCTTCCCCTGTTGAAAACCGACCTGACAGAAATCTGCAAGGCAATCCTGGAAAAACGGGTGGATGAATTGCATCTGAATTGGTCAGACAGTAATAGCGTCTGTGTGGTTCTGGCGTCGGAAGGCTATCCCGGCAATAGCCTGAAAGGCAGGCCCATTGTTTTTGATAAAGGTATAACCAGCCAGATCTTCTTTAGCGGAGTGGCAGAGCTGGATAAGCAGCTGGTCACCAACGGAGGGAGAGTGCTGTCAATAGTAGCCGGGGGAGAAAACCTCCAACAGGCAAGAGAAAAGGCTTATGCCGACTGCGCGAGGGTCTTTTTTGAAGGAAAGATCCTGCGCAAAGACATCTCTCTAAGAGAAAACACTTTGTGAGGACGGAGCCAAAATGAAATCACTCATATCCATCATACTTCTGCTTGTCTCCTTGACATGTGTGTATGCTGAGGTCACTGTTGTGTCACAAACACAGGACGAACTGCTGCTGGATTTCATACTTCCAGAATATAAGATTGATTTTGAAAACATCATGGGTACAAACTGGCAAAGCATTGTATGCGATGACGGGTCTGTCCATGCAGAACAAGGTTTCCCAGAACTGAGAGTTTTCAGCGAAGCTGTGGCTATCCCAGTAAATGGCAGTATCTCAATCCAGATCAGCAATGTTAAGAGCACAGTACTCAAAAACATCAACCTTAAACCCACATACAAAATGGTGCTGAAAGATGAGGAGGTGGACTATGTGTTTTATCAGGATGTGCGGGCTTACAACAATCCGCAACTATACCCTGCGGAACTGGTACAAAGCGGAGAAACTGCGTTTATCGGAAACAGGAACTTTGTTCCTTTGCGGATTTTCCCTTTCCAATACCGGGCAGCTACCCAAGAACTGGTTGTAAACACATCATTCAGCATAAGGGTGATAATCCACGGCACCAAGAGCGCGACGGACAACTGGCAGATGAGTGATAATCCACTGGATGGCGTGGCAGATAGCTTTTTCCTGAATAACGCAAGCTCTATGGCTTGGAGAATGCCCCGTAAAACAGCTATCGATTATCAAGCTCCCAAAAACGGAAGCACTCAGGCTAACGAAATCCAACTGATCGTAAATCAGGAAGGAATATACAAAATAACATATTCCATGATAAATGATTACATCAACGCCATGATAGATTCCCTGGGTAATATTATGGCTTGGACACCCAGCACTGTAGATCCACGCAACCTTGAGCTCCGCGACGAATATGGAACGGTTCCCATCTTCTTCAATGGCGAAGCTGATGGTGTCTTTAACCCGCAGGATTATTTCGAATTCTATGGCGATCGGCATTATGGAGACGACGGATATTCGGACAATTATACTGATGAAAATGTCTATACTCTCTATCTGAACGATGGTTTGGGCGCACGGATGGCTGTGGAAAGCGGCGGCCTGATTGTTGCTGATGCCTCTCAATACATAGTACCGGATGCCTATGAGCATACAGTCCATTTTGAGCAACAGATTATATACGAAAAGCTGGGTAACGGTTGGAAAGCGGAAAATCCCAATTATTTTAAAGAAGATATCTGGTTTTGGCGCAGAATCAGTGCTCCAGACCTGGCCATAGTACCTTTTGAGCTCCAATACCCTTTGGATAGCAACTTGCGGACGGCAAGCACAAAGATTTCGCTTATGGGTCTCACCTTTGCGGAAGGACTTTCCCCGGGCGAATATGATCATGACGCTACAGTCAGGATAAACCAGGCAATGGTGAATACACATACCTGGACTGGGCAAACCGAGCAGATTTTTCAAAATCGCAACCCCATAGCAAATTCATACTTCCAGCATGGTACCAACCATATGTATATCAGCCTTTCCGGAAATACTGCTTCTGGGTATAAAGAACAGGTTTTGCTGGACTATATGGATCTCACCTATTGGCGTGAATATAAAACCAGTGAAGACAAGATCAAATTCTCCAAACCCTCCCACCGCCCGGCAGGACTTTATCAGTTCCAGTTGGAGGGGTTTAGCAGCAGCGACGTTTCTGTATATAAACTGGGTTCCAGCATCATCACCAATTGCCAGATCGAACCCTTCAACCTTGATGGAGTTGCTCCCTGGACAGTAACCATGCAGGACAGCGTTTCTTCTTCTACGGTAAAGTATTACGCCTTGACGGAAGACAAAAAGATGAGTCCGATATCTTTGCGTATAAACCTGCCTTCCGATCTTAAGAACCCAAATAACTCCGCCGACCTGATCCTGGTAAGCAACAGGGAAATGCTAAACTGTGAAGGAACAGACCTGTTGGTTAGCCTCTGGGAAGCGGAAAACCACACTGTAGCGAGAGTGGATTATCAGGATATCTTTGATGAATTTAACCACGGAATACGTTCTGCGGAATCGCTAAAAGATTTCTTTTCCTACGCCTACAATTACTGGAGTTCGCCTCAACTGAAGTATATTGTACTTTTGGGTGAGGGAGTTAGTGATGAAAGGGACAACAGCCCTGCCAGAAAGTATGCCCTGATCCCTGTAAAAATGGCATGGACCTGGTCTCTCGGAGCTACTGCAAGCGATCCCTGGTATGCCTGCCTGGTGGGTGACGATGTGATTCCAGACGTGGCAATAACCCGGATCAATGTGTGGCTGCCTCAACAAGTGCTGGACTATGCGCTGAAAGCAGAGAGCTATCGAAACAACCTTCAAACACAAAGGCTTTGGAACAGCCACCTGACCTTCAGTGCAGGTGGTAGAGCAAATGATCCAGATGATACCTTCGCCAAACAATCCGAAAGGATCAGACGAAAAAACGTGCCAAATCATTACAGGGTTTCCAGGGTCTATACACGTACCAGCGACAGCGATTTCTTAGGAGGCACTTTCAACCTCCTGGAACAAATCAATTCCGGCACTCAGTATCTCCAGTTTATAGGTCATGGCGGGGGCAGGATTTGGTCCGACTATAACCTGTTTAACTTTAACAACGTCGCAACCCTGAACAACCCTGTGTACCCAATTGTGCTTAGCCTGGCTTGTTATGTATCTGCTTTTGACACAAACGGCGCATCGAGTTTGAGCGAAGCTTTGGTAGTTCAACCTGGTAAAGGGGCAATAGCCACCCTGGGCTTCAGCGGATTGGGGTTAATGGCACAAAACGAGGATTGGGGCATGGCATTTACGGAAGCGTTGTTCAAACACGACTTCCCAACTCTTGGCCAGGCTCTGCAATACTCTCTGGCAAGATTCTATACAACAACCTCTGCCTCCAGCGGCAGATACTCCCTGATAAATGGAACCGCCATGTTGGGCGATCATCTGATCAAACCCCGAAAACCTGTCGCAGACATACCAGTGTCTTTGAGCAGCCATGTGTTGCAGCCTGGTGAAGTATTGCAGGTGAATGCCCAGTTTCCGACCGATGTGACAAGCGCGCGCCTGTACATAATGAAAAAGAACGAGACCTGTGTAAACGTGGCTTATGACATGCCCGTGATTAACGGTAATTTCAATGCCAGTTATACTGTTCCAATTGCGGATTCCACCAAGTATTCCAGGATAGCTTACGTGGCAGGATACTCACCAACCCAGGAGTATGTGGGGAAAACAGTTTTCGGAGTTGGCCGGGCAGCGGTCATGCATCATTCGACCGTTCCTGAAAGTCCTGCCTGGCAGGATTCTGTGGCTTTCATTGCAACTGTGTTCAGCAATGAACCAATCAATGCTGTGAGATGCCGTTATACACTGAATATAGACGCAAGCAATGTAAACTGGGTCAATCTGCCCATGCAACCGCATCCGACATTGGAAAATGCTTACATCAGCACGGCAAAAATGCCACCTCAAGTGACAGGCAAGGAAGTATCCTACAAGTATGAAATCACTACTCCCAGCGGCCCCTATGAATCTTTTGTGTACAACCACGTTACCCGCGGACCAGATCTTGTGCTTGAAGATATCAGACTGGAAAGCACAAACAACGGACAGGCACTGAAAGTACTGGTATCAAACTGCGGTGACGCAGCCTCCATCAATACAGACCTGCGATTGGATGTCATCCCTGAGGACATCCCGCAGTATATGTTCAGCACTCAAACGCTGGCACCTGTTCAGGTAAATGAAAAACGATGGGAAACCATACCTCTGGATGGGCTGAGCAATGGATTCATAACCTTTGAGGTAAGGGTTAACCTATCCGACGCCTTCCCTGAATGGCACCCCCCTACCAGTTTTAGCATCAACAACCTTATCACGTTGGCAACGTCCTTCAACTACTTCTCTATTGACGATGGTGGCGCGGTCATAAGCAGCGTGGACGGCAATGTAAGCTGTGAAATTCCTTCCGGACTTGTTCCTGCAGGGCAGAGCTCAGTTTTCCACATCACTGGATTGGGCAAATATACTGCCAGCGATCAACCAGGAATATCAGAGATTAAGTTGCGTTACTATGACTCGTTTCCCAACTCTATCGCCTCAAACGCTTATGAAATCAGAACCCTGGATCCGGCATTGACCGACTCGACGGGAACCCTGATAAACCACAAAAAAATGAAGCTCTCCTTTTTCTACAGCAACACAGACCCGGAAACACAGGAAGACGAGGCTGACAACAGTTTCAAGATCTACAGATGGAACGAGACTGGAAAAAAATGGCTGTTGCAGGGAGGCAATGTATCAACTGAAGATAACATGGTTGTCTTCGAAGTGAGCAGGCAGGGCATATACACCATCTATAACAACAAGGACAGGATTCGTCCCTCGATCGACGTTAATGTGCAGGATCAGGAGTTTACGATCGGTGGCTATGTCTCTGGTACAGGCGTGATTTCGCTTTTACTGAGCGACGCCAATGGTATAGATGTATTCGACAGTACCATTCGCTTGTTTTTAAATGGTGACGAAATTCCCAAGGATGAATATGTTGCCACGGTAAATCTGGATAATCTCAATCGCATTCCCATAAAATACCAGTTGAATGCCAGCCGGGGAAATTACACTCTTGTGGTTGATTGCAAAGATGTGAACGGCAACGCAAACTCACGCGAAATCCAATTCATCGTGAATGACAAATTTGATATCATCAATATCGGCAACTATCCAAATCCTGTGTTGGGGCGCGCTCAAGACCCCAAGAACGATGGCAGGACCAGGTTTACTTATGTCCTCACAGACCAGGCTGACGAAGTGAGTATAAAAGTTTATACCGTGGCTGGCCGTTTGGTCAAATCTTTCAAAAACCTGCCCACTGGAGTGGGATATCACGAGTTCCCGCGCACTCTGTATGGTTGGGATTGCAAGGATGAAGCGAACATTGCTCTGGCTAACGGCGTATACTTTTACAAAGTGAGAGCGGTCAAAGGTAATAAAAGAATAGAAAAGACAATGAAAATGGCAATATTAAAATAGGTAAGCAGAATGAGAAAGAGAATTCTTGTCGTTAACGTAATAATGCTTACGGCATTACCGTTGCTAGCTGGCAGATATGCCGGAGATTTTATGATGATCGGTGCCGGAGTTCGGTCCCTGGGTATGGGAGGGGCTTTTTGCGCTCTGGCAGATGATGGTTCAGCTATCTATTGGAATTCGGCAGGTATTTCACAGATAAGAGATTCTGAAATTATATTGATGCACGCTTTCCTATACAATGGATTGGCATCTTACGACAATCTCAGTTTTTGCCAACCCCTTCCCAATGGTGTTACCATCGGTCTGAACGCAATCAGATTAACCGTGTCCGATATACCGCTTTTTGATGAGTCCTATCTGATAGGCACAAACGTGGACCAGAGGGTCAATAACAGCAATTATCATCTGCCTGGCATCCCGGATGGTAGATTTAGAAGCGTTGACGACATGTATCAATTTGCCTTTTCCAAACACATACATTACGATGTCAACATGGGCTGGTTGTTTTTTGAAATCCCAATGGACTTTCATTTTGGGGGCAATATCAAGTTCATCAAACGCAATATCAAGGACAATCAGGGTACCGGAACAGGATTGGACTTGGGATTCAAAGTCAAATCTGACTTGGCGGTGATCCTTGATTGGGATGTATTGGGCAAGATTGATTTCGGGATGAATTTTCAAGATGTGGCAGGTACTAGTATCAGCTGGGATACCTATTCTGAACACAAAGACGAGGTGCTCTTCAACACCAAACTGGGAGTGGCTATAAGTCAACCGATCCCCGTTATTGATTCGGAGCTCCTGCTTGCCTACGACTACGACTATGTATATGGCGGCACCAGTCATTATGGAGCTCAGTTCTCATATAAGGACTTGGGTAGCCTGAGAGCAGGTTATTACGATACAAATTTCTCATGCGGAGCCAGCGTTAATGTCTATGGCGTTGGTGTCGATTACGCTCTGATCACCAATCCCGTTGGGATCACTAATCGTCTGGGTCTGCGCGTACGATTTTAGGAGTACAAAATGAAGAAAATATTACTAATTATGATGGTAGCTTCCCTATTGATGCTTGGTGCGTGCTCAGGGAGCGAAGATTCTGACAAGGATACACAGGCTCCCGCCACTCCGAAACTACGACCTCATCTGGGAGATACGGGTGATCCGAGGGTTCAATATCCACCGGAAACTGGACCTTGGATCACACTTACAGATGAAAACAATGGCATAGATGCCGTGCCGGATGGCAACTGGATCAGAGTTCCCTGGGAACCTTTTATCGATAATGATCTCAGCCATGTAAAAATATACCGTTTTGATCACTTCAATCCGGAACCGGTGTTAATTGACTCCGTTTCTGCCACTGCACAATACTATCTGGATAGCCGCAGTCAATTGAATGAAGGAGTCTGGTATTCATATTTCATCGACCTGGTTGACATGGCAGGCAATTCATCACGTTCTGATACTGTGTCTTATGCTCTTTTAGCTAAGTGCATACCCGTGTACCCGGAACAAAACCAAGTTATCACCCCCACTCAGGGTACTTTTCAGTGGTACCGAAGCGGCGATGCCTCTTTATACAGGCTCCTCTTGATGGATGAAGATGGAAACTATGTAGGTCACCAAGATCTCTATGTGGCTACCGAAGATAATCCTCTGCACGTTATTATGCCCAATACCACGTTGGATGACTATATAGGCAGAAGCCTGCGCTGGAGAGTTGATGCCTTCGATTGGGATGCGGAAATGGGACAATACAAAGGGTCCGAATCACACGAGTATATTGTTAACATTCAACCATAACCTGTCGGTACCATAAAGGCTTATAATGAACTGTGAAACAGCCCGTTCGCATAGACAGATTAATAATGTGGAAAAGAGAAAGTAATCTCACCTACAATAAACCAACATCTGATCGCAGATATTGGCTTTGCTCCACATAACGCGTTGCTAAGCTTGCTTTGGTAAACTTATAATGACTACTATTCCGTTTTTGCTTCATACCTCTCTCCTTTGCTACCACTGGATTTGGCACCATCATCCTTAGGTATGCGGTTGCGAAGTTAAGGATGACTCCAGGAAAACCCCAGCCCGTTGCAAGCATACAAAGGGGAGCGACAGGGGAAAAGAGATAGCCTCTCGCTCGCGCGAGGACAAGCAATTCCTCGGATAAAATGAATGAAAGAATCAATATGCTCTTCTTTGACAGTAACCGCATATTTTAGGCTTAGCTTATCCGCGTGGTTTGAAAGAGTGACTGAGATTTCGCTTGACGTATTTCAAAGGATTGGAATCATTTCGTAAATTGAAGAAAAAAGAGGCCATGGTGAAGAAGTATCTTCTACTGCTTATTCTGATTGCTGTTACTTTGGGAGTCTTTGCTCAGACAGGGACAGCCATAGTTCCTTCCAGCAGTATCTCCGCCTATACCTATGAGGGTAACCGTAGTGGCGTAGAAAAGCTAAAAATGAATGTTTACATATTGGGACAGGTCAACAAACCAGGCTTGTATCTTGTTCCGGATGATACAGATTTTTTAACTCTGCTCGCTTTGGCTGGAGGCCCCAAAGAAGAAGCCAAGCTATCCAAGGTAAGGATCATCAGACCCGCCAACACCAGCCTGGATTCAAAATCAAGCGAGAAAGTGATCTGGGTTAACCTCAAAAAATACATGGAAACAGCCGACAATAAGTATCTCGCAACCGAGCTGCGCACCACCAAGGAATTGGATGAAAATACGGGTCAGGAAATTGAAAACACGGTTTATGACCTTCGTTTGCAACCTGGCGATACGGTGGTATTGTCCGGAACAATTTTCTATGCCTTCAGCAAAGTTGCGGATTTCTTGTCCAAGGTAGCAATAGCGCTAAGTGTATATAATCTTATTGTCAATCTGAAGTAGGGAGCCCCAATGGAACAGAAAAACGCGCCACTGCCGCAACAAGATGAGATCAAACTGACAGATTACCTCAGGATTGTACTTCAGTATAGATATCTGATAGTCCTGATATTCATAATTGTAATGGCGTTGACCATTATCTATACAGCCCGTCAGCCTCGTATCTACTCCGCGTCCTCAAGGATACTCCTGGAAAATCAGACGACAGGGGCAGACCTCCTGCTCTTCTCTACTCAGGGTACAGGGAAAAACTACATCAACAATCAGATCGAACAGATTCGCAGCAAACCCTTGCTTTCTGCAGCTTGGGAGATCATGAAAAAGTATCCTGAATGGGAATCATTCCCTATCAGCGGCTCAGAGTATTCTCCCGGCAGTTTGGGCAGGGTGCGCATAGAATCAAAGCGCGACACGGATATTCTGACCCTGACCTTTGAATCCACCGATCAAGGCGAAGCCATGGCTGCGGTTAATGCGATTGCCGAAGCGGTGGTGCAGCAAAACACTCAACTTGCCCGCCTGGAATTCACCACTATCAGGGAATTCCTTGGTGAACAGCTTGATTTGATTTCCAGGCGACTGCAGATTTCAGAGGATGATCTGCGCGAGTTTAAAAATGAGAACAAACTGGTCGAGTTGTCTGAAACCACCACTAAATGGATTGAACAGTCCACACAAATCGAATCCCAATACGAGAGCGCTCTTACCGATCAAGCAGTCAAAGCCAAGACCCTTGACTTGCTGAAAAGACAATTAAGGGATCAGGACTCATTGTTGGTTCAAGTGGAAAACGTTCTGCAGGCTCCTTATATTGAGGAATTGAGAAAACAGATCACTGCCACTCAAGCCACTATAGCCAGACTGCGCACCAACGAGAACTATCAGGAAGACCATCCTCAGATGAAGCTCCTGCAGGAAGAGCTGACCAAGACTAAAGCCACCCTGGATACAGAGGTAAAAAAGTTCATCTCCATCAACCTCAACAAAGATCCATTGATGACCCGGAACGATCTGCTAAGCAGAATTGTGCAAGCAAATGTAGAGCTTGAAATGGCGCGGACTCTGGTAAATGGCTTGGAGCAAACCAAAGAAATCTTCGATGAGCGGATCATCACTTTGCCTGACAAAGAATTGGAATTGGCCAGACTAATGCGCAGCATGACCCTGGATGAGAAGATCTATGGCATTATGATGGAGAAATACGAAGATGCCCGCATAGCCGAACAAGCCGAATCCGGTGCAATCCGCGTCATAGATTATGCGGAAAGGCCTGGTGCACCTATCAAACCACGCGTTTCGATGAATATGCTGGTAGGCATCATTTTGGGAATCGGGCTGGGAATTGGCGCTGCCTTCCTGGTACATTCATTGGATACCAAACTGCGTACCCTGGAAGACATGGAAAACTATGTGCGGCTACCCATCGTGGGGACCATACCATATATTCAGGAATCTGAATCGCGCATCATGGAATTCAACAACATGATCGAACAGGCAGAAGGCGAGAATAAAGAACAGCTTAGCAAATCACTCCATTACGTGATGATGCAGTTAGTTTCGCACTATGCCCCAAAATCTCCAATTGCCGAATCATATAGAACTTTACGAACCAATATTCTGGCCAAAAAGCCTACAGGAAGCACCACTCTCTTGGTAACTTCCTCCGGCCCCAAAGAAGGTAAATCCACCACCATTGTCAATCTGGCGATAACACTCTCTCAGATGAACAGCAGAGTGCTGCTTGTGGATATGGATATGCGCAGGCCGGTCATTCACAGCAAGTTTGGAATTGAGAAAGAAAATGGCCTCAGCGACTACCTTATTGATCCGGACGTGACTCTGGACCAGGTAATTAAGAATTCAGGGATTAACAACCTCGATGTGATGACCAGCGGTTTTGTGCCGCCCAATCCGTCAGAGTTGATTTCCTCAGCTCGCGCCGACAACATGATTGAAGAACTGCGTACTAGATATGATTACGTCTTGTTCGACACTCCGCCAATTATTGCAGTGACCGATGCTCTGATCCTGACCAAGAAAGTTGACCTTACATTCATCGTGGTGCGCTGTGGCTTCACTGAAAAGGGCATTATCAAACATACCCAGGAGTTGATGGATAACATCAATGCCACTATCGACGGTATTATAGTAAACGGAGTATATGTACAGAAGTTCTACAGCAAGCAGAACTACTATTACTATTACTATTACTATTATTACTACTATTACTACGGCGAAGATGTACCAAAAAAGCATAAAAAAAGCCTCTTCGGAAGCTCACGCAAAGATAAATCTGTTTCTTGAGGTTCTTGATAAAAGAGCCGACGGATTTCACGAGATTGAGACACTGCTTTGCAGTGTCTCTCTTTCTGATACTTTGAGATATACTTTGACAAAAAAACAAGTGATAAAATTGTGTACCAACATCCCGGACTTGCCGGCGGAAGACAATCTTGTTTATAAGGTTGCGTCCTATATGCTTGAGCGATACAAGCCTTCTGCAGGTGTTGAGATCGACCTTGAAAAACGCATTCCTTTGGCTGCTGGTTTGGGAGGTGGAAGTAGCGATGCTGCGAATGTGATCTTTAACCTGAATGTTATCTGGAACCTTAACCTCAGCAAGGAAGAAAAAGAAGAGATCGCTGCACTGTTTGGCAGTGATATCTGTTTCTTTTTACAAGGTGGGGTTGCTTGGGGAACCAGCAGAGGCGAGATAATCAGTCCCGCAGAGGATATTGAAATCGACCACATCTTATTGGTCAAGCCTGATTTTGGTATCAGCGCTGCTTCAGCTTATTCACTTTCAGTGCCAGCCACTGCTGATAGAAAGCGGCGGTTTGCTCTTGACAGTTGGCGCAATGATTGTTTCAATCGCCTGGAAGCTGGCATACGTGATAGCTACGGGGAAATTGACGCTATTTTGCGACAACTTGAGAACATGAAAGCCAGACCTGCTCTAATGAGCGGGAGTGGCTCAACCTGTTTTGGAATATTTGACAATGCTGAAGAGCTCACCACTTGCCAGCAGTGTTTCAACCAGGCAGGATATTGGACAAAAGAAGTTAGAACAATTACAAGGAAAGAGTATCAAAGTGTATTCAAAGCTTAAACTGATCACAGGACACGCCAATCGCGCACTGGCTGATGAAATCGCCAAGCATGCGGGCATCCCCCTTGCAGACATTGATCTGTTTAAATTTTCCAACGACGAATCCTTTGTAAAGATCAACGACAATGTCCGCGGAGCAGATGTTTTTGTTATCCAACCAACTTGCCGGCCGGTAAATGACAGTTTAATGGATCTTCTGGTCATAATTGACGCTTTGAAAAGAGCTTCAGCTCAGAGGATCAACTGTGTCATTCCCTATTTTGCTTATGCCCGATCCGATAAAAAAGATCAGCCCAGGGTTCCAATCACAGCCAAGCTTGTAGCCGACCTAATCACGGTGGCTGGGGCAAACAGGATTATTACTGTTGATCTTCATGCCGAGCAGATACAGGGATTTTTTAACATCCCGGTTGACCATCTCTATTCGATACCAAGTTTTGCCAGATACTTCATGAATATGGAACTGCCTGAACCCGTTGTGGTATCGCCAGATTCAGGAGGAGCAAATCGGGCACGGGCTTTGGCCAAAAGACTTAACTGCGGTTTTGCCATTGGTGATAAGCGTCGCATTGGAAACGACGACCGCACCGAGGTTCTGAATATTATTGGCGATGTTTGCGGTAAAACAGCAATCCTCTTTGACGATATGATTGATACCGGAGGGAGTCTGATCAAGATTGCCAAGGTATTGCAGGAACGTGAAGTCAAAGAGATATACGCGGCTTGCACCCACGGCATCCTTTCTGGTCACGCTGTGGAGAACATAGCGGCATCGCCCATCAAAAAACTGTTTGTGACAAACACCATTCCGCTCAGTGAGGAAGCTGAAAAATGTGATAAAATTGTTCAGCTTTCCTTAGCAGAAATGCTGGCGGTAGCAATAAAAAAAGTACATATAGAAGAATCCCTGAGCATTCTGTTTAGATAGCTCGGGATGGAGGAAAACATGATATACACCTTGGAAGCTAAAAAAAGAAACAATATCAAAAAAAGCGAACTCAATGCGCTGCGCGCGCAAGGAATGATCCCAGCCGTACTCTATGGCAAGGGACTTGCGTCCACCTCGATATCCATCGATAAAGCCACCTTTATGCGATTCTATAAGAAGAGTTTTACCGAATTGACCTTCTACGAGATAGAGCTTGATGGCAAGAAATATCACACCATACTCAAAGACAAATTAATCCATCCCGTTACCAGGGATATACTGCATATAGATTTCATGCAGATTCAGGAATCGGCTCTCATGGAGTTTGAGTTGCCAATCCAATTCGTCGGAGAAGCTGCAGGAGCAAAGGAAGGTGGATTCACAGATGTGGTCCAGAGAACGGTAAAAATTGTTTGCAAAGCAAACGAAGTGCCCGAAGAAATATCTGTTGATGTTTCAAATCTGCATGTGGGTGACTCGCTGCGCATTCAAGACCTCCCCGTCGGAGCATGGCAATATAAAGACAATGACGACGTAACAATTGTTGTGGTTCATGGCAAGAAAGCTGAAGAACCAGCAGTATCTGAAGCTGCAGAACCAAGCGCTGAAGCTGATACTGATAAAACTGAATAATGAAACTGGTGATTGGTCTGGGAAACATCGGCGAGGAATACTCCCGAACAAGACATAATGTCGGTTTTCTCAGTCTCGATCATTGGGCTCAGGCCCATAAACAAAGTTTCAGTAAAGACAAGCTCTTTGATTTCATCAAAAAGCGAAGTGTTTGCCTGATCAAACCCAACACCTATATGAACCGTTCCGGCTTGGCTCTGGCAGAGGCTCTATCTCGCTGGAAGTGCAGTGAGACCTTGGTTGTCCATGATGACATCGAATTACCCCTAAGCAAGATTCGCATACGCAATGGCGGTGGAGACGGGGGCCACAACGGCATCAAATCACTTCTTGAAGTACAAGCATCCGACTTGCTGAGAAGACTTCGCATAGGTATTGGCAGAGACGAAGGGAATCCCCGCGATTATGTACTTGATGAATTTGAGGACGGAGAGTTGCAGAAGATTAACGAGTGCCTTTCCACTGTCAATGAATTGATAGATATATTTATAACTCTTGGTTATAATGAGATGTTAAACCAATATAGCAAATGGAAAAAATCCTGTTCCGAGGCGAACAAGCCCGGAATCATCTGTCCATAGGAGGAAGATAATGACAAAAAACTATGAACTGATGGTGATCTTATCACCTAAGCTCAACGAAGAGGAAGCGAATCAGCTCAATGACAGCATCCTGGCTATAGTCAAGGATTTGTCCGGCGAACTGATCAAGACTGAACCCTGGGGACGCCGAATGCTGGCCTACCCCATCAACAAGCTCCAGGAAGGTTATTACTATCTGAATTTCCTTAAGATGGAATCCCTGAAAGTAAAAACACTCAAGCAACAGCTGGGACTCAACGAAAACATCATCCGTCACATGATCATCGCTCGTGGTGAGTAGGAGGACAAATGGCAGACTTGAAATTACCACGTATCAACAAAGCCATGATCGCGGGTCGCATCACCCAGGATCTTGAACTTAGAGTAACACCCAAAGGAACTTCCACGGTCAGATTCGCGGTCGCTGTTGACAGAAGCTACAAAGACGATTCTGACCAATGGCAACAAGTAACATCATACATCGATGTTGTAGTCTGGGGCGATAAAGCTGAAAACATCTGCAAACACGCACAAAAAGGCACAGCGGTGTATGTTGAGGGTCGCATCGATACACGTTCCTACACTGACCAGAACAACATCAACCGCAAAATCTTCGAGATTGTGGCCGATAATGTTCAAACTCTGGAATGGAAACCCAGGGATGGAGAAACCACTGAGCCAACTGACATGCCTTCCCAGGATGAAAGCTCCAAACCATCCTCGCAAACCAATACCAAAGATGACTTACCCTTTTGATATAGGAGAATAAATGAATCTTACAGACAGAAAAAAGAAGTTCACCCGGAAAAAATACTGCCGTTTCTGCGCTAACGCGGAGATCGTAATAGATTATAAAAACCTTGATGTGCTACGGCAGTTTATTTCCGATGTGGGTAAAATCGATGCCGCCCGTTTGACTGGAACCTGTGCCAAACATCAACGCAAGCTGACTGCCGAGATCAAGCGCGCCAGACAAATTGCTTTGCTGCCCTACGTTATAGAATAGTGCATCTATTGCCTTTGTTGTTGGGTGGACTTGCCGTCCTGAATCCATTCATTGGTCTTATCCTGATCATGTTTTACAGCTCTTATGGTATCAGACAGAGTGGATTCTCCCCCATTAGAGTGCTGTTGCTGTTTCTGATCTTCCCTCTCACCTCTTTATTTGTCATGCGTGAGATACCGGGAGTCCAGTTGATGGCTTCAGACGCCATTTGGGCAGTTGGCTTGGTCACAGTTCTCTTTCTTCATTCTTTGAGAACTGGGAAAAGTCTGACTACTGCATTTACTCTGGCCGCCATGTTGATCGTCTTTTACGGATTCGCCAGATGTATTGTGTTTGGCAACTACCTCACCCATGCAAACGAACAGGCTATCTCAGATGTCACCAACAGATTCCCTTCCATTTACCAGCGTCAGGATATGCGGTTTTATGTTGCCGTGATGCGATATCTTTGGCCAGCAAGCTGGACTATCCCGCAATTGTTCTCCCTGTTTGCAGGTTACATACTGTTTCATAACCTAAACGGGATTCGCTTCAAATGGCGCAAGATATCCTTCCCGAAATACCTGAATTTCATAATCCTGGCCATCTTGCCATTGTATATGGTAACAGAGTTGCATCAGGTGTTTGTAAATACTTTACTGACACTGCTGGTTTTGCCTGCTATACAAGGATTCAGCCTGATGGTTGATTGGCTTGCCAAACTTGTTTCCAGCAGGCTGATCCTGGCTTTGCTGATGCTGCTCCTTATCCCAAACTACATTTTGATTTCGCTGCTGGGTTTCACAGATATCTGGCTCGATTTCAGGAAACTAAATACTACTAAGGAATGACATTATGAAAGTTATCTTACTCGATCACATAGAAAAACTGGGTAGAAAAGGTGAGATTGTCTCCGTTAAGCGTGGTTTCGCCAGGAACTACCTGATTCCCAGAGGCTACGCACTATATGCCACCCCCGCAAATATGAAACAGGTGGGCGATATCCAGGCAAAAGCTGCTGCTGAAGAAGAAAAACTAATCGCGGAACTGAAAAAGCTTGACGCCAAGATCAGGACTCTTAGCTTGGTCTTTGTCCGTAAAGTGGACGAACATGACAATATGTTCGGATCAGTTTCCGAAACCGACATCGTCAGCCGACTCCTTGAAGAAGGTGTGGAAGTTCATAAATCTGCAGTGATTATGGAAAAGAACATCAAGACTCTGGGAGATCACGCAGTACAGATTCGGCTTCACAGAGACATAGTGTCCGAGATCAAACTGGTTGTTGAAAAGGAAGATAAAGATCAGGTTGACAAAATCGAAGTTACCACTGAGACTGAGGAAACATCCCCAGAGCAGGTGGAAACCGAAGTTCTAACTAACGAAGTACCAGAAGACGACGAACTATAATACGGGAGATACCCATGAAAGATATTTGGTTCCACATTCCCAGGATCCTGGGGTTGGTGATTATGCTGGTGGCATTATCACTACTGGGTCTGGGAAATCCCAAGATGATACCTGTCTTTGCAGTGTTTTTTGCTGTTCTGTTTGCGGTGATCTATCTGCTTAATCGCAAAGGAAGGAAAAAGGACAGCGAAGCAGTATCCGGATCAGTGTTTTCTTCCCTGCTCAGATATCTGGGTGTGCTGGTATTTCTGGCAGCCTTGACCTTAATGGGTTTGGGAAATCCAAGCAACCTGCCGTTTTTCGCGCTGTTTTTCCTGATTGTGTTTGCTGTAGTGTTTCTCTTGGTTAGAAACGCCAGGCTCAAGGAGAGAAGCGACAATAGCGGTTCCACCGCGATGGTGGTGTTCCAGGTTTTGGGATTGATCCTGTTCATCGCCGCTCTGTCATTGTTGGGATTGCTGCACGGCGTGGTCGGTTATCTGATCTGGCTGCTCGTTATAACTGCCATATTCGCCCTGATCTTCGTGTTTGTGAGAAAACAGCAAAACCACAGCGGAACAATGGAAGCCAGCCCTCTATTGAAGAAGGTCTTTGGCGTTGTCCTGGCCATACTGTCAGTTATACTGCCATATTTGATCATCAAAAACGGGCAGATAATGGACTCAGCGACAGCAAGTCCAGCGACTCAATCAATCATTGCCATACTGGCTATCCTGGTTTTTATTGTTCTGGCTTTGCTGGCCTATACCATGATCCGCAAAGCTAACGAACAACACTCAAAAAAGTTGTTGGGTTATATTCTGTTGATCCTTGCCGCTGTTTTGCCTGGGATTATGGTAATGCTTACAGACCCAACCAAAACAGGGTTTGCGCAAGCTTACTTTGCCGCTTTGATGGCTATGGTCTTATCGGTCATAGCGATCGAGCGGTTTAAAACTAATTAGGATTCCCAGTAAAAGTTAGATTATGACAGAGCCTTGTTTACTAAGGCGCAGTTGGTCTGTTTAGACTTCTGTTGTGCCGGATAAACAAGGTTCTGTTCATTATCTTGTGAAGAAATGCAGTAGCGTGTCAGTTTGAACTGCGTGCCAGTGATTTTGTAGCCTCAATGCTTACACAGCCCCCATGTCTTTTACACCGATAAACAATCTGCAACAATCCGTCATCAGGCGGATAGCAGGTGAGCAGTATCTTTCCTTTGTATTATTGTACCAGAATTGGAGCAATATAGTTGGCGACCTGCTGGCTGCCAGGTCCCACCCCTTCCGGTACCAGGATGCGGTTCTCTATATCTCGGTGCAAAACAACACCTGGCTGCAGGAGTTGTTTTTGCAGAAGAAGAAGATTCTGCAGCAGTGCCGTTCAATTGTCAAAACTGAGATTCGGGAGATAATCTTTCAGATTAGGAGTTAGTCTATGTCCAATATTTTAATTGCACCTTCAGTCCTTTCCGCCGATTTTGGCTTTCTCGCTCAGGAACTCGACAAATTACTAACCGCAGATATAATCCATTTGGACGTCATGGATGGGCATTATGTGCCAAACCTGTCATTCGGCTATCCCCTGATCAAAAGAATAAGGCAACTTACAAGCAAGCCATTGGATGTGCATCTGATGGTTACCAATCCCTCGGAATACATAGACAGGCTGGCGGATATCGGTGTGCAATGGATCAGCTTTCACCAGGAATGTGACTATCACAGCCACCGTTTGCTGCACAGGATCAGGGATCTTGGTATCAAGGCTGGCCTGGCATTGAATCCCGCCACACCCTTGAACACCCTGGACAGTATTCTGCCTGATCTGGATTATGTGCTGCTGATGAGCGTAAATCCTGGGTTTTCCGCCCAAAAGTTCATCCCCGGAGTGCTGAAGAAAGTCCGGGACCTGCGCGCCATGATAGATGCGGCAGGTCTTGACACATTGATCGAAGTTGATGGCGGGGTAAACTCGGAAAACGCACCCTCTTTGATAAGTGCTGGCACCGATATCCTTGTTTCCGCCTCCTATATTTTTAATTCAGAAGACTATACCAAAGCCATCGAAAACTTACGTGGTTAAACACAACGGCTTGCGGAACGATACGCTTGAAGCATATTCATGAAGCATCGTCTGTTTTCAGTTTACCATCACTGCTCCAAAACTGTGGATTTTATTTAACGCTTGAGCATGGGATGCGCTATCAACCAGCCCGCCATCAATGCTGGCTCTCTTACAAACCGGGTTGGTGAAATGTTTCAACAACAGATTGCGCACACAATAACGATAATTATCAGACTGCCCTTATACGCTGATCAATAGGAAAGATATATGCCAAGCTGGATAAACAGGCTCTTTTTGACAGAGATAAACATCTCAATCCACCCTCTGAGTTGGAAAGAGAGTAAGACCGCCCTCATTCGCAAGCGGAGGTTAAGCCTGTGTCTTCCTGGGGTCATCCTTAACCCGGTGAGGGATGACCTAAGGATGATGGCTTCAAAGCCTGTAGCAGCAAAGGAGGGCGGTATGAAGCAAAAACGAGATAATAAACGTTTTACGCTTATTGATGTAAATAAAGTGATGCGTTTTTGGGAACAAATCAATGATCTACTAATGACAACCAATCCGCTTAGTTGGCAAGAGAGCTATAATGTTTACTTGACATAAATGTCGCATCATGCCAGAATGTCTTTATTCATCAATATATGAGTTAACACAAATAACGAGTTCAAACAAAGTAGTATAGAGCTTATGTTTAACAGCTTATCTGAAAAACTGGACAAAGTCTTCCGTAACATCAGGGGACGCGGTTATCTAACCGAACAGAACATCAAGGATGCTCTGCGTGAGATCCGCATGGCCCTCCTGGAAGCAGACGTAAACTTCAAGATCGTAAAAAACTTCATCTCCGAAGTAGAAAAGCGCGCCCTTGGAGTGGAAGTTATGAAGTCCCTCACCCCCGGCCAGCAAGTTGTCAAGGTAGTGTATGAGCAACTGGTGGCCTTGATGGATACGGAGGGATTTGAGTTTAAGGTTTACAACAACAAGCTAACCAAGGTTATGATGGTTGGGCTGCAGGGATCCGGCAAGACCACCGCTTGCGCTAAGCTGGCACTGCATTACCGCAAAAAAGGCTTCAGCACTATGATGGTCGCCTGCGACGTTTACCGTCCCGCCGCTGTTGACCAGCTCCAGATTCTGGGAAAACAGATCGATATTCCTGTAATTGCTGAGGACACGAAAGATGTAATCAAGATCGCTGATTCAGCCCTGCGAGCCGCGCAAAAAGACTATCGAAATCTGCTCATCTTCGATACTGCGGGACGGCTGCATATCGATGAAATGATGATGGACGAGGTTGCCCGGCTGAAAGCATTTATAAAGCCCGACTACATCTTCTTTGTTGCCGATGCCATGACTGGCCAGGACGCCGTCACTGTCGCCCGCGAGTTCTATGATAAGCTGGCTTTCGATGCGGTTATTCTCACCAAAATGGATGGCGATGCCCGCGGTGGAGCAGCCCTCTCCATCAAAGCTGTCACCGATAAACCGGTGGCCTTCGTGGGAGTGGGAGAAAAAGTCAGTGACCTGGAACCTTTCTATCCAGACCGTATGGCATCCAGAATCCTGGGAATGGGCGATGTTCTGAGCCTGATCGAAAAGGCTGAGGAAGCCAGTGATGAAGCCGAGGCGGAAAAGCTCGCCAAGAAGATGTTGAAAAACCAGTTTACCCTAAACGACTTTCTCAAGCAACTGCAGAGCATCAAGAAAATGGGTTCGCTGGAGTCTATAATCCGGATGATACCGGGCCTTGGACGCAAGCTTCCGGCAGACATGAAGATCGACGACAACGCCCTGAAGCATGTGGAAGCCATCATTCAATCGATGACCGATAAAGAACGTGAAAAACCCGATATACTGAATGGCAGCCGACGCTTGCGTATTGCCAAAGGATGCGGCAGGACAGTTACAGAGGTCAACCGCCTGCTGCGCCAGTTTGACGACATGAAAAAGATGATGAAGAAGTTTTCCACCCCCCAGGGGATGAAAGATTTGGAAAGACTCATGAATAAAACTCAATGATCAGGAGGATCACTTAATGAAACGACTTGTTGTGTTTCTTGCTCTGCTGACACTGCTGGTTTGTACCGCAGCGGCGGAGACCGTAACACTGGGTAGCGGAGTCAATTCCGTTACCGTAATGTCATCTTCCGCCACCGAAACGGTTCTTCAATACCGCATCGGTAGTTTCGAAAAGATACCTGTGAACATTGACGGTAGCGAATGGTACCACATACTAATGCCCAAGGAAGGCATCAGTCAGGAAAAAGGGTATCCCCAGCTTCCGGTGTTCAACCGCAGTATTATCATCGATAACAACGCCTTGATGGCTTTGGATATTTATGATCTTGAATATCAGGATATCGAACTGCCAGTGGCTCCTTCCAAGGGTGTCATCACCAGGAACATCGATCCTGCCACGATACCTTATGTATTTGACGAAGTTTACAGCAGAAATGCATTCTATCCCGCCACTCCGGCCGAACTCTCCGATCCTTATATAATGAGGGACTTTCGCGGCATCGTGGTTAAGACAACTCCCTTTGCCTACAACCCCGCAACGCGCACTCTGCGTGTTTATACTGCTTACAAGATACGGGTTCACGCCGCAGGAGTTGACACGCTCAACACCCTGGACCGCAGCAGAACCTCGATCTCCCGCGACTTTGTCTCATTATATGAGAACCGCTTTATAAACTGGAACAGCTTCCGTTATACCCCTGTTGACGACAGTTTTGGCAAGCTACTGGTTATCTGCCACACCAACTACATGAGCGCTATCCAGCCTTATGTAAATTGGAAGATCCAAAAAGGCGTCCCCACGGAGCTGGTGGAGTGGTCTACCATAGGATCCACAGCTACGCAATTGCAGACCTACATCCAGAACCGCTATAACGCGGACAACAACCTCACCTACGTGCAGTTGGTTGGTGACGCGCCCCAAATTCCGACTCTGACCCACAATAACGGCGGCTCTGACCCGTCCTTCTCCCTGGTTGCCGGTTCGGATAACTACCCCGATATTTTCATCGGCCGCTTCTCCGCTGAAACAGCAGCCCAGGTCACAGCCCAGATCAACAAGGCCATCGCCTATGAAAGAGACGTGACCACCTCCGACACCTGGCTGAGCCGTGCCTTGGGTATCGCCTCCGATGAAGGCGGCAGCGGCGGCGACAACGGCGAATCAGACATAGCGCACATGAACAATATCCGCACTGACCTGCTCAACTACGGCTACACATCAGTTGATCAGATCTACGACCCAGGCGCCTCTGCTTCCACCGTGACCACCAATGTCAATGCCGGCCGTGGTTTCATGAACTATGTCGGCCATGGGTCAAACACAAGCTGGGTTACCACCGGATTTAACAACACCAATGCCTCAGCGCTCACCAACGGCACAAAAACGCCCTTCATCATGGACGTTGCTTGCGTGAATGGCAATTTCGTCTCCATCACCTGCTTTGCCGAAGCCTGGCTACGCAATGCCAATGGCGGTGCCGTGGCTATGTATGCCTCTTCTATCAACCAATCCTGGAGCTCGCCGATGCGCGCCCAGGATGAGGTGACAGACCTGCTGGTCGCCGAAGCCAAAACAACTGTCGGCGGCCTCTATTACAACGGCTCTTGCGAGATGATGGACGCCTATGGCTCCGACGGCGTGAATATGTTCAAAACCTGGCACATCTTTGGTGACGCCAGCCTCTCTTCACGCACCAAGACCCCCATCGCCATGAACGTGACCCACCCCTCCAGCATCACATCTGGAACCACTTCCGTAAACGTGTCCACCGGAGTCAACAACACCCTGGTGGCGATCACTTACAACAACGTGATCTACGGCCGCGCTTTCACCAACAGCTCCGGTAACGCCACCATCACGCTTAGCAACCCACCCACTGGCACGCTGAACTACACCATCACGGCCACCGCGCACAACCGCGTAACTTATGTGGGCACCATCGCTCAGACTGTGTCCGCCGGACCCTGGATGGAAGTGACCGCCGCGAACTATGACGACGCCAACAACGACATTCCGGAATACAACGAAAGCGGCTACTTTGATGTCACCTTCAAGAACTCCGGAACCAGCGCCGCCAGCGGCGTAACAGCCATTCTAAGCTGCTCCACCAGCGGTATCACCATCACTGACAACAGTCACACCATCAGCAGCCTGGCAGCAGGTGCTTCAGTTCAGGCAAACGACGCCTACGCGATCACGATCGCCAACAACGTCCCCGATGGCACCGTGGCTAACTTCACCATCACCATGACAATG
Organism: Candidatus Cloacimonadota bacterium; assembly: GCA_035450685.1. Classification (GTDB taxonomy): domain Bacteria; phylum Cloacimonadota; class Cloacimonadia; order Cloacimonadales; family Cloacimonadaceae; genus Syntrophosphaera. Next base: position 43,593 of record DAOTNF010000011.1, read on the forward strand.
AGCGGCTACGATCCCTGGACTTACAACTTCAGCAAGACCATCAACGCTCCTGCTCTGGCCTTTGGCAATATGACGATCAGTGATCCCACCGGCGATAACGATGGCCTGCTCGATCCGGGGGAGACCGCCACAATCTCCATCGTACTGAATAACTCCGGGGGAGCTGCCTCCCTGGCTGGCTCCGGAACCCTGACCTGCTCCACCAGTGGCATCACCGTGGTGAACGGCAGTGCCAGCTTCACTGCTATTTCCGCAGGTGGCTATGCCACCTTGAACTTCACTGTGACAGCCGCCTCCTCAATGGCGGAGGGCACTTTGGCAGCCTTCGTCTTCAACGCTGTCGCGGGACAGTACAGCGCCAACACCACCGTGAACGTGGAGGTGGGCGCCCCGATGGAAGTGATCATCGGCAACGGTACCTCCACCCAGAGCTACCCCATTGACCGCTACTACAACTATTCCAGCCATGAAGCCATCTACCTGACTTCAGAGATCGGAACTGCCGGTACCATCAAGTCAATCGGTTTTTACAAAGCCAGCGGAGCTGATGTGAATCCCATTGAGTCTGTGACCGTCTATATGAAAAACACCAGTTCCAACACCCTGGCGGATGGAACCTATTCCACCACAGGCTACACCCAGGTTTACAGCGGCACCTGGCCCAACACCGCCACCAGCGGCTGGATGGAGGTTAATCTGGACAACCAGTTCGCCTATGACGGCAGCAACCTCTCCATCCTCACCATCAAGGGCAACCAGGCTTGGACATCCAACTATCCCGTGTGGACATATACCACAGCCTCTCCCGCCAGGGCCAGGCAGAGCAGAAACGACAATTACCAGCCTACTTCGCTGACTGCCAGCACCAATCTGCCCAACCTGAAGTTGAAGATCTTCCCCACCCCGGGAATGCTCTATCCTCCGCGGGAACTGACCGCCAGCGCCACCCACGGATCGGTGACCCTCACCTGGCAGGCCCCGATGGAGGGAACCCCTACCGGATACAAGGTCTATAAGAACAACACCGCCCTCACCACTGTGACCGGACTGACTTACACTGATACGGCTGTGACCGATGGCACAACCTATAGCTACAAGGTAACCGCGCTCTACGGCAGCGATGAGTCAGACCCCACCGCCACCGTGACCGCCACCCCCAACATGTATGCGCCAACCAACCTGGTTGCCACCGGCGGCGACTCTGTGGTGATGCTTACCTGGACTGCTGCGGCAGGACGCGAAGCTGAGGAAGCTTTCAGCCTCGGTTCCAAAGACCGCGCCATCAGCAGTTACCGGATCTACCGTGACGGCGCCGCCCTCACAACCGTGACCGGCACCTCTTACAGCGATACTAACGTCACCAACGGCACCACCTATAACTACTATGTGACCACCCTCTATACCAACCCCGCGGGTGAATCCGCTGCATCGAATACCGCCTCAGCAACTCCCAATATAGTGACTGAGGTTATCATCGGCACGGGCACCGGCTCCAACGGCACCAGCACCGCCTGCCCCATCAACGTATATTACCAAAGCCTGCACGGACAGTCGGTTTATACCGCCGCTGAACTCAACGCCGCCGGAGTGGTAGGCCCTATCAATATCACCCAGATCGGTTTCAATGTAACAGGCCTGCCAACCAAATCCATGCCCAACTTCATTGTCCGCATGGGACATACGACTGCCGCCAACGTCTCCAGTTGGATATCCACAGGCCTCACCCAGGTCTGGAGCAGCAGCTCCTACCAGCCTACAGCCACTGGCTGGAACATGTACACCCTTTCCACCCCCTTCCTCTGGAACGGGATAGACAACATTGTCGTGGACACCGCCTTTGGCCTGATCGGTTCCTACAGTTCCAGTGGCACCACCCAGTACACATCTGTGACCAACGGTTACCGCTATGTGCGCAGCGACAATTCTGATCAGACCAACATCTTTAGCGGCGGTTACAACTCCTCCTACCGACCCAACCTCAAGCTGACCCTGCAACCCAACCAGTCTGGCCCCGTGATCCTGGTCAATCCCACAACCCTCGCTTATGGCGATGTGGCCGTGGGCAGCACCGACACGAAGACCTTCACCATCCAAAATAGCGGCGACCAGACCCTCACCGGCACCATCACCACCCCCACGGGTTACACCGTGGCTGCGGCACGCAATTCCACGGAAGCCCCGCTGGCCGGAAAGGAAAGCCGCAACAGCCTGAGCTTCAGCATCAATGCCGGCGCAACCAAGACCTACAACCTGACTTTCGCGCCCACCGCTGTGGCCTCCTACAACGGCAACGTGGTGATCGCCAACAACTCCAACAACAACACCAGCGTCAACATCGCGGTGAGCGGCACGGGCTACATCCCGCCCACCATCAGCATAGACAACGACTCCCTCTACGCCTACCTGCAGGTGGGTACCCAAGGTGCGGACAGCTTCACCATCACCAACACCGGCAGCCAGACACTCACCTTCAGCATCAGCATGACTGAACTGGGCTCCAGAGCCGGCAACCTGCTGCAAGCGGCTTCCGCTCAGGAGAAGAGCATCGCGGGCAGCACCCTCACCCTGGACGCCAGCAGCTACCTGCCCGGCACCACGGTGGACTGGACCTTCACCGCCACCAACGCCAGCACGGACGTAGAGTGGCTCAGAGACGTGATCATCAGCTTCCCCGCCGGGGTCACCGTGAACAGCGCCACCAACTTCGTGGGCGGCAGCGGCGGAGATATGACCCCGGATGTGACCAGCGGCAACGGCGTGACCATTACCTGGCACGGTGAAACCTCCTACGGCTACGGCGTAATCAAAGGAGGCGAATCCGCTTCCGCCACGGTAAATGTGACCATCGGCTCCAGCTTCGGCGGCAACCTCACCCTGCCCTGGACCCTGAACGGTGATATCTACGGTTCCGAGCCCCACACCCTCTCCGGTTCCAATGTGCTGACCCAGGATTCCCCTCCCATTCCCTGGCTGAGCGTACAGCCTCTCAGTGGCAACATTGCCGCGGGACAGAGCCAGACCATCACCGCCAACTTCTCTGCTGTCGGCATGGCAGTGGGCACCTATGAAGCGATGCTCACCATCCATTCCAACGATCCCCTCAATCCCACCCTGGACGTGAGCGCCACCATGGACGTCTGGGATGAAATAGTTACTGACCCTCTGATTGCTGTAACACCTGCCTCAGTTTCAGGAACAGCAGTGGAAGGAACCAGCACCACAGCCACAGTGACCGTGACCAACAACGGCGGAGCAGCCCTGACTTGGAGCACATCCTCCAGCTTCGCGGCCTGGGGAACAGTTAGCCCAGCCTCCGGCACAATCGCGGCTGGCGGCAACACTGTGCTGACCCTTACCCTGAACGCCGCAGCGCTTACAGCCGGAACCTACAACGCCAACATGTTGATCACTTCCAACGCGGTCAACGAACCCAGCCTCACCGTTCCGGTCAGCTTCACAGTGGAAGCTTACGTAGAGCCCAAGGATATCCGCTTCATCGCGGAATGGGAACCCGCCACCGGCGTCCTCATTGCCTACGCCAACGGTTTCGGCCTGCCCTACCCCATGATCGCCGACCTCTCCAACCGCGGACAGGTTCACGTTCTGGTCACCTCCAGTAACCAGGGTAATGCCAGCAGCCAGCTCTCCTCCAACGGTGTGAACATGAGCAACGTCAGCTTCATCATCCGTGATGGAGTCAACACCTATTGGACCCGCGACTACGGCCCCTGGAGCATCTTCGACACCAACGGCGAGATGGCCATCGTGGACTTCCGCTACAACCGGAACCGTCCCTATGACAACGCCGTCAACGCGGTCCTGGATGACCATTTTGGCTTCGGTTATTACTATATGCCCCTGGTAGCCACCGGCGGCAACGTGATGACTGACGGCCAGGGCAAGATGATGTCAACCAACCTCATCATGACTGAGAACGATGGAGTTCAGAATTCCCAAGTTACCGAATACAGCTACACCCTGGCTGAGATCGAGGACTTGGTGGGAGAATACCTGGGCGTGAATGAATACTTCATGTATGCTGACCCGCTCTCCAACTCCAGCATCGATCACATCGACTGCCACGCCAAGCTGCTGGATGTGGACAAGGTGATGATCGCCCGCGTGCCGGTTGGCCATTCCAACTACACAGCTCTGGAAAATGTGGTGGACTACTGGGAGTCCAAAACCTCCAGCTACGGCACTCCCTATCAGATCTTCCGCGTTGACCAGACCAGCGAAAACGAACCCTACGCCAACTCCTTCATCTACAACAATAAAATCTACGTCCCACAGTGGAACTCGACCGCTTCAGCGGCTGACCTGGCCGCCATCGCAGCCTATCAGGCCGCCATGCCGGGTTACACCGTGCAGGGATATTACAATAGTTCCTGGCTCTCCGACGACGCCGCTCACTGCCGCGTGCACACCATCTTCGATGAGCAGATGATCCACCTCGCACACGTGCAGCCGACTTCGGCGACTGCCAACAGCTATGTGACCCTGGACGTGACTATCACCCACAGCAATCCGCTGAACGGTGGCAGCACCTACATCGCCTACCGCCACAGCACCACAGGACAGTGGATGACTGTACCCCTCACCCAGGTCTCAGGCAACAACTGGACAGCCAGCGTGCCCACACCCGCACTGGGACAGACGCTCTACTACTACATCCTGGCCACGGACACCACTGGCAGAACAGCCCAGTTGCCACTCTGCGGCGCTGGCGATCCCTTCGAGCTGCTGGTGGACACCGCAGGCGCAAACAACGCCCCCACCATAGCCTTGCCCGAAACCTTCGAGTTCGACATGAACGGCAACCTGGTGGTGGATTTCGGCCAGTATGTTGATGACGTGGATGGCGACACCCTGACCCTCAGTTACAGCGGCAACACAAATGTGAACGTTGCCATCAACGGTCTGACCGTCACCTTCACCGCCACCGCGAACTGGTACGGCATCGAGGCCTTGACCTTTACGGTCAGCGACGGCACCGACACAGCCAGCGACGGCGTGAACGTGAAAGTCAACCTCACCTGGCTGGCAGTGCCAGATGTCAGCATCAGCTATGTCGATGCCACCCCCGACTATGTAAAATTGCAGTGGAATGCCATAACCAACGCAAACTACTATCAGATTTGGGCAAGCACTGACCCCTACGGAACCTACAGCTTCCTGGGACAAACCACAGATACTTACTGGAACGATATGGATCTCAGCCACGCGATGCGCTTCTACAAAGTGATCGCCTCCAATGAGTCCTATCCATACGCCAAATAACACATCAATAAATAGGAAAAGCCCGGCTTCGCAACCGGGCTTTTTCTGTTTGCCTCTCTATATCTGGAAAATGAAAATCCAATATCACCCTCATGTCTCGATGTCCCACCGTCAACCTATTGATGTCCGGATGACAAACAGCCCAGCGATTGCTCAGCGTTCAATCAGCGATCAGCAAGCGATGAGCATATGAGGGCCGTGTGAGCCGCGACTTTGCCCCCCTTTGCAAGTGATTGTGATCCTTGTATCTTCTTGGGGTCAACCTTAACCCGGTGAGGGATGACCTAAGGATGATGGCACCAAAGCCTGTAGCAGCAAAGGAGAGAGACGTTAAGGATATTGCATAATGTTGACTGCTGTTCCATGCTTGTGACATAATGCTGCCTGATCAACGCCATACACGACAGACAGATATACAGCTTGCGCCTAGGCAAGAAATACTGAATTGGGAGTTGGCTGCATTTGTTACAGAGACCGATGATGGCAACAACCGTTTACGGTGAAAAATGGGAATCGCATCCAGGTTCAAGATCCGGGCTGCAATCCTGTAGGCGCCAAAAAAGCCCGGCGTAGTCACCGGGCTTGATATAGGTTGGCACAGAAGGATCAGATCTGCAGGTTCAGGGCGTCCACAACCATTTTTTGCAGCTCTGGTTTCTCTTTCAGGTCGCTGCCCATCAGGAAATCCCTGCGTTGCTGGAAACGGTCCTTAAGCAAGCTGAGATACTTTTCAGGATTGCCACGCTTGGCGGGATCATAACGGTCGTAGTAGCCGGGCAGAATCTTTTCCACGCTTTCCCGGGTGGGGATCATGGCACCGGGCAGCAGGTTCCACTCCTCCCACTCGAGTTGATCGAGCAGGATGGCGGTTTGCAAAGTGAGTGATGTTTTGAGAGGTATGGGCTCCAGAACATCATCGGACTCTTTCCAATAGCCGCGTGAGTTAAAGCAGTAGAAATCCGCGCCGTTGTCGGCAACCTGGATAAAGGCTTCCACGTCGCGGTAGAGTTCGTAAACCCTGAAAGGATTGGCGAAAGGCTCGAAAACCAGCTTTTGCAATTCTTCTTCGGTCACGTTTTCCGCGCGGTTGCGCTGGGTCATCAGAGCCGCGCCCATGGCGATGGCCAGATGCTTGTTTTTAAGCCGCACGGCCGGAGGCAGCACCGAGTCTTTCATCAGCCAGACAAGGGCCTTGGGGAACGAGCAGCGGTTCACATATTTGCCCAGCAAACTGCGATCCAGCAAGGCGCGTCCGTTTTGGTTGCGGGTATCCTGGCCTATGGGCAAACGCTTGCCGTCCAGTTCAAGAACTGTGTGGTTCATAACAGCCAGGGCATATTTCCAGTCCGGATGATCCGGCGGGCGGCTGTCGGTTTTGTCGAACAGGGTCGGCTCCCACACGCGGCAGAGCTTGTTTTCCAGATCGATCTGGAAGGCATCGTCGTGGAGCACGACTTTTGATACTCCGGCGGGCATGGTGCCGGCATTGTCGTGGCTGTTGGTATGGGATGATTTACCAGTTCCGGAAAGGCCGTAGAAGGCGATGGAGCGTTTACCCAGAGCGTGGTATTTGGGATCGTCGCAGGTGCTGAAATCCAGCTCCTTGATGCCGCCATGGCAGGCAGCCATGCCAATGCGGATACCGGAAGTCCAGGCCAGGGTGAGCGTGCCCTTCTTGCGTTCGCCAAAATAGCGCATTCCCAGGTTCACGATCACATTATGCTTTTCGTCCACCAACGCCAGTTGGGGCGCGCCCACGTTGTTGTAGAAAGGATCATCGCAGGTCCATTCGTTGAATGCCACAAGGATGATATCCTGGATCGGCAGCTTGGGGCTTTTCTCATACTGCTCACGGAGCTGCTCGTATGGGGCAAAGTTGAGCAACCAGTTATAGAGGTTGACCACATCCGTTTCGGTGGTCACAAATGTGGCTTTGATCATCAGGTCCTTATCCATGCCCAGGATTGCCTCGGCCTTGATAAGCGGATAGTGTTGCATCTGCCAGACTGCCTCGCGGAAATCTCCTTCCAGCTTGTTCTTTTGGGAAGGGTCCAGGCGATGGTAAAAACGGCGGGCTTTGGCGGTGCGCCCGATGATTTTGCCGTGGCAATCATCCAGCACCCTGGCGTCAGCGGGAAGATTGTGCAGCTTTACGAACTCCGGATAGACCGGAAGGTCGGTGACAATCACACCCGGCTGCTTTTTGGCCATTTCATAAGCCTGGCGGATGTCGAGCTTGCGAACGTTGTTGTCGTTGATTAGTGTTTCCGCAATGGCGCGGATGGGAGACATCTCCTTTAGATTGCTGTAGTATTCAGCACTGCTCTTGCTTGCCATGATTTCCTCCAATTATGGCTGTATTTTTTGAGTTTCATTCTTTGTTGTATTATCCAGTTCATATCAGTTGCAGTTCTTTGCCTATCTTGCTGAATTTATCCAAAGCGAAATCCAGTTGCTCTTTGGTATGGGTAGCCATAAAGGAGCAGCGGATCAGACAGGAATTGGGCGGGACTGCAGGCGGGATCACAGGATTGATGAAAACACCCTCTTCGCCCAAGCGTTTCCACATCTCAAAGGCGACTGACATTTTGCCCACATGCAGGGGAATCACCGGCGTGCAGGATTTGCCAGTATCATAGCCCATGCCCTTGAATTCGGAAAGCATATAGTTGGTGTTTTCCCAGAGTTTGGCGATGCGCTCTGGCTCTTCCTTCATGATCTTGATTGCCTCGAGTACGCTGGCCGTTGATGCCGGAGGTAAAGAAGCAGAGAAGATCAAAGCGCGGGATTTGTGTTTAAGGTAATGGATCAGGTCTTCATCCGCAGCGATAAATCCACCCACGGAAGCCAGAGACTTGCTGAAAGTTCCCATGATCAGATCTGTGTCGGCAGTTACGCCAAAGTGCTCAGCCGCTCCGGCGCCGTTGACACCCAGCACTCCAAGGGAATGGGCTTCATCCACCATCAGGTTGGCACCGTATTGCCTGGCCAGAGACACAATATTGGGGAGGTCGGCAATATCACCCTCCATGGAGAAAATGCCATCCACAATGATAAGGCTGTTGCTGCCCTGGATCCTCTGCAGCAACCTCTCGAGGGACTCCATGTCGTTATGGTTGAAGCGCAGCATTTTTCCCGGAGACAGTAAGCAGCCATCGATGATGGAGGCGTGGTCATACTTGTCTGTAAGCATGTATTCGTTTCTGGAGACTATGGTAGAGATGCAGCCCACATTGGCCTGATATCCCGTGGGATAGGCCAAAGCCGCTGCTTTGCCAACCAACTCTGCCAGGGCGGCTTCTAACTCGATGTGGATATCCAGTGTCCCGTTCAGAAACCTCGAACCAGCACACCCGCTGCCATACTTCTCCACTGCTTTGATGGAGGCTTCCTTCACTCTGGGGTGGTTGGTTAGACCCAGATAGCTGTTGGAACCCATCATCAGCATCTTCTGTCCATTGCAGATCACTTCGGTGTCTTGCTCGGAACTTATCTCGCGGAAATAGGGATAATAACCCATTGCTATGGCTTTCTTTGCCTCATCATACTGATAGCATTTATCCAACAAGCTCATTTATACCTCTTCATATCAATCGAAACTGTTTTAAGTTTATGTACAGCTCGCGTACCAGACTGTAAACAATATATACCAGGGGCACGGAGACCAGCATCCAGATGATGCCGCCGAACCAGCCTCCAGCCAATACGGTTACCAGCACGATCAGGGGATGCATCTTGATAGTCTTGCCCACCACGACCGGGTAAACAAAGTTGTTGTCCAATACCTGCACCAGATACATGGCCAGAGCCGCGTAGATCATCATGGACAACGGTTTGCCGGTGATCAGCACGGTTAGCACAGCCAAAGCCGCTCCCAGCCAGGGGCCAATGTAGGGTATGATGTTGGCCACACCGGCAGTAATGCCTACCAACACCGCGTAGGGCACGCCCGCGATGGTGAGGGCAACCGATGTCATGATACTTACTGCGATCACCTCCAGCAAGATGGCGCGCAAGAATCTTCCCACGGTTTCATCGATCTTGTCTTGCAGGATCACAGCCAGTTCAAAAAAGCGGTTGGGCACCAAAGAAAGCATTCCTTTGCGTAACGCCTGCTTGTCCTTTAACATGAAAAAGCTGAATACGGGCACAGTGATCACAAAGGATATCATGCTCAGGATGGTCTGGTAATTATCCACCAGCAGTTTTGGCAGTTCGCCCAAAAGCTGGTTGCCGGTCTCGATCAGGTGCACAAACTTGGCGGTAAACCCCAAACTGGGAACCTGTTTGTCTATGTTCTGCAAAAACTCGAAGACCGAGCGCACGAAAGGCAAGGCCAGAACCTGCTCGCTGACAGGTTTATCGGAATATTGAAAGAGCGCCATTAAGTTATTCCCCTGGTTAATCAGCATGGGGACCATTCTGGTTGTGAAAAGCGCCAATAACCCGGCAATAACCGCATATACCATCAACACTGATACCCAGCGCGGAACCCCGCGGTATTCCAAACTCGTTACCAGAGGGTCAAGTATATATGCAAACACCAACGACGCGATCAGATAACTGAACACGGGGCGGTAGAAAATAATACCCAGCACGATCATGGCCAGGATTATCACAATGAAGACGATCTTCGTCCAGTTCATGATTAGTATCCGGAACCCATATCCTGCAGGTAACTGGCAAGAAATTCACAGCAGGCTTTCAGTAATTTGTTTCCCAAACGCTTATTCTTGCTGATCAGATCTTGAAAATCGCTTTCAGTGAGGGCCAAGACGCTAAGGTCAGTAAGCGCGGTGGCGCTGCCGCTGCGTTTGTTGTCCCCAAACAGGTCTTTAACCCCGATAAACTGGTGTTTTTTTAGAACAGCAGATCCTTGTGGGTTCAGCTTGCCCGTCACCTGCAACTCCCCGGAAACGATGAAAAACAGCACTTCCAGAGGATGTCCCTCCTCGAAGAGCACCTCGCCAGCCCTGTATTCACGATTGTGCAAACAGGCACTGACCAGGCTCAACTCAAAGGGGTTGAGTTCCCGGAAAAGCATGTACTTTTTCAAGGCCTGGTGTTGATTAGGTTTTCTAATCACCTTCCAAAACCATTTGAGATAGTCTTTTACCATCTGGTCTCCCTGTTATTTACTGATCAAGGGTACAAAAGCGCAGGCACCGTGCTCCGAAACGGAATACCCGTTTTCAGTACGTATCACCTTGGTGAGGATCTGATAATCACCCGCCCCCACCGGCACAACCAGGATTCCGCCCGGTTTCAACTGCTCCTGCAAGCGTGGGGGAATCTGCCTGGCTCCTGCGCTGACTACGATCTTATCAAACTCCTTATGAGGCGGATACGCCTTGAGCCAGCCTTGCGCCCCATCGCCGATGCGGAAAAAGATATTCTTGTAACCAGCCTCTTTCAATACTCCCTGGGCTGTTAAAGACAGTTCCTCCAACCTCTCCACGCTGCAAACTTCCCCCGCTATCTCAGCAAGTAACGCGCACTCGTAACCGGAGCCGGTGCCAATTTCCAGCACCAGATCCTCCGGTTTCAACTCCAAGTGCTCCAGCATGATGGCAACCATCAGGGGTTGGGAGATGGTCTGTTCCAATCCAATGGGAAGAGGCCGGTTGCGATAGGCATAATCTTTGTACTGAGGCGGCACATATAGTTCGCGGGGAACCTTGCTGAAGGCCGCCAGGACCGATTCATCCCTGATGCCTTGCTGTCTCAGTTCCTGCACCAGCAGCCTGCGTTGATCTTCAAAGCGCATGAACTTTCCTTAGCTGCAGCAGCCCATTCTCTTCCAACCATTCCAGGATGGAGGGGAAAGAGTCTGCCCGGGTAAGATTAAAGCCCAGCGGCGTGACTGATATGTATTGTTCCGAGACGGCTTCCGAATCAGATCCTTTCAGGGTTTCCCAGACGGGTACGTCGCCGCCTACCCGGTAGGTGAAACCGTCCTCCAGTTCATCCACTACCTTGATAAAATTATAGTATTTGCGATTCCCGGTGCTGGTCAATCTAACGCCCCTAATCGCATCAGAATGCAGATTGGGTACATTGATATTTAAGATACCCCGTTCCGGGATCAGATCACAGATGCCAAGATCCAGCATTCTTACCATCCAGGCTGCCGCGGTTTCGAAGACCTGGTCTTTGTAAGAAGTCATTGAGACGGCTATTGCCTTGAATCCCAGAAAACAAGCTTCAACAGCAGCTCCCACAGTTCCGGAATAGAGGACGTCCTCTCCCATGTTCTGGCCAGCATTGATACCCGAAATGACAAGATCAACTGGTTCGCTGATGATCTTTTGCAGGGCTATGACCGAGCAATCCACAGGGGTTCCGTCCACGCTGTATTCCCGCTCGTTCAGTTTGGTCACACGCAGGTCCCTGCGCAGTGTGATCGAGTGCGAAGCGGCGCTGCGCTCGCGATCCGGCGCCACGATAATTAGCTGATGGCCAGCCTTGCTCAAATGTTCCGCCAGGGTGCGAATCCCGGGGGCGTGAATGCCGTCGTCGTTGGTCAATAAAATTCGCAATTCAATCTCCTCAGATTACCGTATTAAATCCAAAACTTACAGATTATCAATATAATTACCGCTGTACTTACCAGTAAAAGCAAAAAGAGCCAGTGTTCCCGAAAAAAACTTTTAAAGCTGCTTCCACGCCTTTTCTTATATCTGGCTTTTTTGGGTGAAGTATTCTTTTGAAAATGTCTTTTAAACGACCTGCGGGGAGCATGGCGCAATTCCCTGTATGTTCTCTGCGCCGCGGTCAACCACTTGATCGTTCCATTTTCCAACAGATATGGCCTATAACCCAAACTCACATAATGCTTAATCTCGTTGGCAGAATAACCTGTAACGCTTTCAGGATCAAGCTCTTTGACTATTAAATGTCGTTTGGTGCTCATGAAAATACCTCTTTCAATAATCTAATATGGAGCTGAATCATTTTGTCAAGCAATATCTCCAACTATCTGGTTTCAAGACCCGCTGGAGGCATATTTGGGTGCTTCAACGGTGAGACATATCTTCTTTAGACTGAATCTGGAACCTCTTGACTAAATCAAGGCATCAGGGCTACTCAACACCTGTGTGCCTTACTGGGAATGCTTTTCCCGTGTATGAGGTAAGAACTGTATCTTTTTCTTTCTCGCAAACTAAGCGGTTTGGCAATAGCAGAAAACTGGTCTGTTCCAAACAATGCGATTTTAGATCGTATATTGTAATTATGATGCAGTTACAATCGAGAGATGGAAAACCTGGTTATTCCCGCCCTGAATCAGACAAAAAATACACTCGAATTACTTGCGAAGATTGGAATAAAATGCCTACCTTCCCGATATTACTTCATAGCGCCCGCCTTTGCTGCTACTGGCTTTGGTGCCATCATCCTTAAGTCATCCCTCACCGGGTTAAGGATGACCCCAGGAAAACAAAGACTTAGCTGCCTCGCGCGCGCGAGGGCAAGCACGCCGCAAGTTCCGACTCCGCTTACGTGTATGAGGGTTTTTTCTCTTTTGGCTTAAAAATTGTATGAGCATACCATCCAACTTAGGTTTGTAATGGAGAATTTGTATGCTCAGTGCCAAGCACAGCTTTTATCTGATTACAGTCTTGATACTGGTCATGATCCCGGGATTCTTGCCGGGACATGCCGACCTGCCTACGGACAGCGATTATGCGCCCAGCCGTTTCACAGAAACAAATCCACCCCAAGGCCCGGTGCGGCCTGTGGCAGAATTTGAACCAGCCTCGCATGTACTGATCAGATATCCCTTGGGTATACCGGTCAGCCTGGTGGTGCAACTGGCCAGTCAGGATCAGGTGATCTGCCTGGTTTCCTCTCAGTCCCAACAGAATCAAGCTACTTCCACCTTTAACTCTGCAGGGGCAAACATGGCCAACATCAGCTTTATGATAGCAGCCACCGATTCTTACTGGACACGTGACTATGCCCCCTGGTTCATTTTTGATGGAAATGATGAGTACGGAGTGGTTGATTTTATCTACAATCGCCCGCGGCCCAATGATAACCTTATTCCCCAACTGTTTGCCAACCAATACAATCATAATTATTATGGGATGAACCTCCAGCAAACCGGCGGCAACTATATGACCGACGGTATTTGCACCGCCGCACAGACAACCATAGCCTACACAGAGAACGGCGGATATACCCAAGCCCAGGTGAACGCCAAAATGCACGACTATATGGGCATATCAAGTTATCATGTGCTTCCTGATCCGAACAATACCTATATCGACCATATTGACTGCTGGGGAAAGTTTTTGGCCCCGGACAAGGTGCTGATCCGCAGTGTGCCGACCTCTCATCCCCAGTATAACGCGATCGAGCAGACTGCTGCCTATTTTACCAATCTGAACTGCGCCTGGGGATATCCCTTCCGCGTATATCGGGTCAACACCCCTCAAAACCAGCCCTATTCAAATTCCCTGATCCTGAACAAGAGGGTCTTTGTGCCCATCATGAACAGCAACTACGATGCCGCCGCCCTGCAAGTGTACCGTGACGCTTTGCCAGGTTATGAGGTGATCGGGGTGGTTGGCAGCAGTTACACGCCCTGGGAATCCACAGACGCGCTGCATTGCCGTACCCACGAGATTCCCGACAAGCAGATGATCCATATTAGCCACCAGCCTTGGTGGGGAACCAAAGCTTATGCCACAGGCTACGATATTAATGCCACCATCAAGGCTCACAGCGGGCAGGCACTGTATTCGGATTCCACATTTGTGTGCTACAAAGTCAACCAGCAGCCCTGGCAGAGATCCGCGCTGATAAATATTGTAGCCTCTGAATATACCGCTCTGCTGAATGGATTTACCCCGGGAGACACGATCCGCTACTTCATCCACACTGCCGATCTCTCCGGACGCTCCCTCGATCATCCCTTCACTGCTGCTTTTGATCCACATGTGTTCATCATTGAAGCTGATACCGAGCCACCCCTGTTGAATCATATCCCTCCCGCAGAAATGACAAATCAAGCAACCTTATTCACTGTCACTGCTTCCGATAATTATCAGGTGGGACAGGTACTCATGCAATACAAGGTGGATGAGCAGGAGATTCCCATCGAATTAGCCCTGAATCCCAACCCCCAGGCTGGACCGGATGCATGGAACTGCCTTGTCGAACCGCAGTTTTCCAGCGAAGACGAAACCTTCCATTACCGGTTCATAGCCCGGGACTCGGCCACACCACCCAACCTTGGCTACTATCCGCCCTCAGGCACCTGGATCAGTCTCCCAATTAAAGAGTTGAGTAACGAGGACAACCATGTTCCCGAACCTGTTCAGAACGGGCTGCGTGTTTACCCAAATCCACTCAGAAAGAGTTCGGGCAATTATTTCACAATTGATTTCACAAGTTCAGGTAAAAGCCCTTTTACGTTGAAGATATTCAACCTGAAAGGACAATTATTATCCACCAAGACCATCTCGCCCAGTACGCAAAATAGCAACCTTATCAGTTGGCCTTTCTCAGATTTGGGGAGACGTAATGCCGCCCCTGGCCTGTATTTCTGCAAAATCACCCAAGATGGCAACTCATTCATAAGCAAGATGTTAATAATGGATTAGAGCCGTGTTGATATTATTCAACAGCATATCACACATAACAGGCAACTTTAGTCTTGACGTCTGGGCTGGGTTTTTTAATTATGAAGTCAGCCTACAGACCCTACATAGAATGCCCTCCGAGCAGTGGGGATGCCGCCCGGCATTCCCCACTGTATTTTTTTGCCCAGATGATTCATGAGGCAGATAATGAAAACTTGGGGAGCCATCTTCTCTTTTCTTTTCGCTCTCTCCGTACTCGTTTCCTCTTCTCCTGAACTTATGGTGGCCAGGTTGGAGAATCCACAAAGTTCCGAAATTGATCGGTTCATCAGACAAGCTGGTTGGGATGTGGCAGGCTTCAGGGCTGGTAAATATCTGGATCTCGTTTTGAGCCGGGAACAGTTTGAAATGCTCAGTCTGGAGTATCCCTCCTTATATGTCATCCAGACAGAAAATGAGCTTCGGAACAATCTTCAGCCAGGCAAAGACCTGCCCGGGTATCGAAGCTATCCACAAATGCTGGCTGAACTACAGCAGCTTCAGGATCTATATCCAACCTTAATGGAACTTCACCAGATAGGCACGGGCTGGGGTGCGATTTACGCTGAACAGGGAATAGCGGCATATCAGAATTTCAATCATGCGGTCTGGGCAATCAAGGTTTCTGCCAATGTCCATCTCAATGAGGATGAGCCAGCGTTTTACTTTGTTGGGGAACACCATGCCCGGGAACCGCTTTCCACAGAGGTTTGCATGGGAATCCTGAATCACTTGCTGTCGGAGTATGGCAGCGATCCACAGGTAACCCAACTCCTTGATGGCAGCGAGGTTTGGATTGTGCCCCTGCTCAATCCGGATGGACACAAGTTGGTGATTGATGAAACTTCGATCTGGCATAGAAAGAACATTCGCGATAACAACAACAACCATATTCTGGACTATGGAAGCATGGGAATGGGCGATGATGGAGTTGACCTAAACCGCAACTACAGCTATCAGTGGGGCTATGTATATGCTTCAGACTTCATTGGAGACAGCGTTTATCATGGGCCCCATGCTTTTTCCGAACCTGAAACCCAGGCCTTGAGAGACTTGCTGCTGTCCAGACGCTTTCTTGCGGGGATCAGTTACCACTCTCATGGAGAGTATGTTATGTATCCCTATGGCTATCTTTATGGCATCACAAGTCCGGACAGACAGGAGTTGGCTGCCCTGGCCTCTGAGATCGCAAGTTTACTTCCCTGTCAGTATAGCGAAAACTACCGCTACGAGGCTATGCAGTCTTTCGAGCTCTATCCAGTCAGCGGAAGCATGGACGACTGGACTCATGCCACTACCGGGGCATTTGCCTACACGATAGAAATGGCTCAGCAGTTCATCCCACCGTCATCATATGTGCCAATTGCCGTGCAGCACCAGGTGAGCGGCGCAATGGCGCTGATGAATAGAATGAACCGTAAAATCCTGCGAGGACACATAACCGACGTCACCACCGGCGAAGCGATTGCCGCCACTGTGTTTGTGGAACAAATTGATGACCATCCTGTTTACCGTGCCCCTATCAAGGCGGATTCCCTCTGGGGAGCATACTATTACCTCCTCCCGGCAGGCTTGTACACTGTTCGCTTTATCTACCCGGGCTACTCGACAGTGACACAGACAGTATCAATAGACCCCGACAGCCCTACTGTATTGGACATTCAGATGGTTCCACAGGCTCCTTTCGATCTTGAGATAATGGTGCGGGATAATTATCACAACCCGGTGGCTGGTGCTCAGTTATGCTTGGGAAACGACTTTGAGGCCACTTATACGACCGACGACCAAGGACTGATAACCATTATTGGCTTTCTTCCTGGTGAGCACCAGATATGCGTATCCAAACCCGGTTACGGTACTCTGCGCCTGACACGTGAAATAACGATGCCCTCGCTGACACTGACACTTTCTTCTAACGTGATTTGGGACGAAATGTTCGAGTATGGCCTGTCAGACTGGACTTGCCCAAACACTTGGGGCTTATCTTCTGTCTGCCACACTGGAAACTGGTCGCTCTCGGATTCGCCCGACGCTAACTATCAAAACAACCTGAACAGCAGTTGCCAAATTGCCAACCCGCTCGAATTGCAGTTATTCGAAAATGCCGATTTGCAGTTTTGGCTGAAGACAGACCTCTCACTGGATGGAGACCACCTCAGCGTGGAAGCATCAACCGATAACAACTCCTGGCAACTATTGGATTGCTATACCGGTTCAAACGACTGGTTCTTTTGCTCTTGCGACCTTAACGATTTTCTGGGCGGCCCTGTCTGGCTGCGTTTCAGATTATACACAAATAGATATGGAAACTCAGATGGGGTTTACATCGACGATGTAATGGTGTACGCCAGTTCCAATGTCGTGCCGGCTGATGATCCGGCTCTCAGTCCTGATCGGCTGACAATCCGTTGCCACCCCAATCCCTTTTCCAAACAGGCTGAGATAAAAATCGGTTCCAATCATCCAATGCCCAACTGTGAACTATCCATCTACAACATCAAGGGGCAACTGCTACTGACCTTTGATAATAAGTGCTTGACTAAAGGTGACAACCATTATTATTGGGACGGTGTCGACTTGCGTGGCAACCAGTGCTCCAGCGGAGTTTATTTGCTGAGACTTAGCTCACGAGGAAAGCCCTTGGCCACAGGAAAGTTGCTAAGAGTAAAATAGGAGTATTACGGAAGCTTGGACGAACTTCGTATAGAAAACCTGAGCAAGGATTATGACGGCTTTCTGGCTGTCGATAATGTTAGTCTCACCATTCAACCCGGGGAGCTTTATTCCTTCCTGGGCCCCAGTGGCTGTGGTAAAACCACGCTTCTGCGCATGATTGCCGGATTTGAAATCCCCCGCACGGGACGCATTTATCTGGGAGGGCAGGATATCACAGATCTGCCCCCTTACAAGCGTCCGGTAAACACGATCTTTCAAAACTACTCGCTGTTTCCCCACATGAATGTCTTCGACAATGTGGCTTTCGGGCTGCACGTCAGGAAGGTGCCCAAGACCGAGATCAGAGACCGGGTGCAGAAAATGCTTACCCTCGTCAAGATGGAGGATCAGGCTGCCAAGTATCCTTCCCAGTTGAGCGGCGGGCAAAAGCAGCGCATCGCGATCGCCCGCGCCCTGATCAACGAGCCCAAGCTCCTGCTGCTGGATGA
The DNA here is from genome assembly GCA_035450685.1 of Candidatus Cloacimonadota bacterium. GTDB lineage: Bacteria > Cloacimonadota > Cloacimonadia > Cloacimonadales > Cloacimonadaceae > Syntrophosphaera. The sequence goes on from DAOTNF010000011.1 coordinate 61,663, forward strand.
ACCGCTTGCAGCCCTTGATCTCAAATTGCGCCAGCACATGCTGATCGAACTGATGAACATCCATGACGCAGTGGGAATCACTTTCATCTACGTTACCCACGACCAAAGCGAAGCCATGAGCATTTCAGACCGCATGGCGGTGATGCAGAGAGGCAGCATTATCCAATCCGGTCTGCCGGACGACATCTATGAAAGGCCTACTTCGATATTCTCCGCGTATTTCATTGGTGAAACGAATCTGATCACGGGAGAAGTGACCGGCATCGAGGACGAATATGTCCAGCTTCGCTGCCACAGGGGTAATGGAGAGTTTTTCGAGATCGACAGCACTTTCCACTTCCCCCCCACCCTGGGAAGCAAACTGACTGTCTCGCTGAGGCCGGAAAAGATCGCCATCACCCGTTCCAAACCCCGCAATCAGGACGATTTCAACATCCTGAGGGGCACCATCGAAGACATCCTCTACGTTGGAACTCACACCCAATATATTGTAAGAGTTGGAGATTTGAAGTTCCGCGTCTTCAGCCAGCATAAACGGGTCTATTTTGATGAAAAAGCTTTGGATTGGGATGAGGAAGTGTGGTTATTCTGGCACGATACCGATTCCTGGCTGATCAACGAAGTGGCTGAGGGTGTTGAAGCCAGTGTCGAGCCCCGCAGCCTGCCGCAACGCGCATCCAGAAAAGGAATTCCGGCAGAAGTATGAATCTCGAAGCTTTCAAGCAGGTAAATTGCTCACAGACCAAAGCCTCCCGCAGGCGCGACCTCGCCAGCTATCTTCTCACCGCACCCGCCCTGATCTGGCTGCTTGTCTTTTTCCTGGTTCCCTATCTGATAGTGTTTATCTACAGCTTTCTTTCCACCGATATCTACGATGTCAGTTTCAAGTTTTCCCTCAGTGCCTATCGACAACTCTTCAGCGGCATCTATCTGCGCCCCTTTTATCTCGCTTTCCGCCTGGCCTTTATCACCACCTTTGCCTGCTTGATCCTGGCTTTCCCGGTGGCCTACTACATCGCCCGGGCAAGCGAAAAAATGCGCAATATGCTGCTGATCCTGATTATCATCCCCTTTTGGACCAACCTGATCATCCGCATCTTTTCCTGGCGGATCTTTTTGTCATACAATGGCGTACTCAACACAATCCTGCTGCGCCTGGGCCTGATCAGCACTCCACTGGAGCTGATGCGAACGGATTTCACCGTATTGCTGGTGATGGTCTATGTCTATCTGCCCTACATGATACTACCGCTTTACAGCGCCCTGGAAAAGATGGATTTCACCCTGCTGCAAGCAGCCATGGATCTGGGAGCCAACGAGGTCAAGGCCTTCTTCCGCATCACTTTGCCTTTGGCGGCAGAAGGTATCTTCGCAGGCTCACTGCTGGTTTTCATTCCAACCCTGGGCGCGTATCTGATTCCGCAACTGGTGGGCAATCAGCGCTCCCTGTATGTTGGCCAGGTAATTACCTATAAGATCAAAAACATCCCCCGCAACTGGCCCATGGCTTCAGCGATGTCCTTCGTCCTGCTGTTGCTGGTGGCAGCTATGTTGATAGTGATGTATGCCATTTACCGCAAGCGAACACTGGCAAAGAGGAATGTGTAATGCTAAGTATGTCACGCATCACCAGGTTTTACAAAGGGATGAACCTCACCCTGTTCACTTTCGTGATAGTCTTTCTCTACATCCCCATCGCGATCCTGGTTATCTTCAGTTTCAACGATGCGAAAATAATCACCACCTGGAAAGGCTTCACCCTCAAGTATTATCAGCAATTGCTGCAAAACGACAACATCATCGAAGCTTTCAAGAACACCATGCTGATCGCCGGGCTGTCCACCCTCATATCCACCCTGATCGGGGTGCTCACGGCGCTGGGACTGGAGAACAAGCACTTCAAAGGCAGAAACCATCTGCTTGCCCTCATCTATGTGCCGCTGGTAATACCCGACATCCTTATGGGCGTGTCCCTGGCTTTGCTCTTCAACTTCACCCGGGTCAATACCGGCATGTTCACCGTGCTGATCGCCCATATCACTTTCTGCGTGTCCTACACCATTATCGTGATCCAGGCACGCCTGGAGGGCTTCGACTATTCCCTGGTGGAAGCCGCCATGGACTTGGGAGCCAAGCCTGCCACCATCTTTTTTAAGATCAAACTGCCTCTGATGCTGCCCGGGATTATCGCCGCGGCTCTGCTTGCCTTCACCCTCTCCATCGACGATTTCATCATCACCTTCTTCACTTCCGGACGGGGCTTCAACACCCTGCCCATCTATGTGGAAGGTACCATCCGCAGGGGAACGATCACCACCATCAACTCGCTATCCACTTTGATGATCGCCTTCACCCTGTTTCTGGTCGTTATCTCCAGACGCATCCATAAAACTATTATCTCTTCACTCTAAGCGTTCCAAAGAGCTACTGTTACATTCGAGAATCTGCGCTGTTTTTCTTGCCTGCAGATATGGCTCACGCTCCAAGAACTTCTGCTCCAATAAGGGTTACAAGTACATGCCCCTGCACAATCTGGAGAAGGTGAAAGCCGCTTCAGACCGGCTCAAGCAAGTGATCATCGAGAAGCAGCCTTGGGAGAAGACCGTTTCCCGCTTCGACCAGCCGCATACATTTTTCTATCTGGACTCGCCCTTATACCAAGGAACATATCTACGAAAGTAAGGACGCGGATGCCTTCAACCAGCATGAAGAGCTGGCGGAAACCTTGAAACAGATCAAGGGCAAGTTCCTGCTATCCTATAACAACGATCCTTACATCAAGCAGCCATACGATGGCTGCGTCATTGAAGAAGTAGAAACGTAGTACTCTGTGTCTGGAACGTTTCAGAATGAGATCGAGCTGCTGATCAGGAATTATTAGTTATGATTCTTCTTGCATCTCCTCGCTGGATATGTCGGAATTATCACCATATACTTCTTTCATTTTCGAAGTTATATAGTCATCGATGCTTTGTGCTTTTAAGTCGATAAAGTCATATGCTTTTTTGAGTATTCTGAGTTGTTCTTTGAAAGTTGCTGTTCTCGAACTTGGGATACTCAAACCATCATCTGGTATAGAGAAAACGAGGCGATAAAATACTGCCTCATGGTAGCTTGCTTTGATTGCATTTTGATTTACTACTACAACCAAATTGTCAAAACAAGCATCAACTTTAACGCGGACGCGATAAGCTTTGTAACTCATAAATATCTCCTTTGTTTGTTACATAATCCAAGCTTTCTTAATAGCCCACATTCGTCAATGAGATAATCTATGCTCGACCTAACCTTTAAACTCGTCCTCGTCACTAGCGATGCCAGTCTCAAGCCTGCCGAAGTCAAGCAGGAGGCGGAGTCCGCCCAGGCTGCGATGGAGAAACCTGCTGCGGTTAAGATAACTGCGGAACAGGCTCTGGCTACCATCCGGGACGTGAAGATTGCAGTGGATGGAGTCCTTCATGTGGTGGGCGGTTTGGCAGGTCTATGAACAGTCTGTTATACCAATTCTCTTTCATCAAGCTATTATATACAATTTGTCATTTGACACTATCTTGTAAATTCCGTGGCAGCCTGGAAAGAATATAGAGCGCGGATGTCAGGATCGACAAGATCAGCAGGATATTTGAAGGTGGAAAGGTGCGTTCACTTGACCATAAATAGAACACCTTCAGTCTATATACCTCGTCATCACGGGCTGCCAGGATCCCCGCCGAAGCGCGTAGCGGTTTGGTGGGATGACCTGACCCGTGATCAAGTCTCTTAAAGCCCCAATCAAGCACCCAGTCAAAAAACAACTTGCATCAGTTCCTTTACAATCTCATAAATAAACCGATACATTCCACATAATGCTTCATAGCGCCCTCCCTTGCTGCTACTGCATTTGGAGCCATCATCCTTAAGTCATCCCTCATCGAGTTAAGGTTGACCCAGGGAAAATAAAGACTTAGCTCCCTCGCGCGCGCGAGGGCAAAGTCCCGCGCATAGGTCAGACCGCCTGTCTCATCCAGATGGCAGAAAACATTTGGACACAATTATAAACGTTCATTGCAGTTTTTGCTTGACTTGAACACAGCACTCTGCTTAAGTGCCAAAACTGTTTATCTTTAGGAGTATGTGATGAACAAAACAAAGATAATATCCATTATAGTCGGCGCTATCGGCCTCTTGGTGGCCCTCTTCTTTGGGGTCAATATCAACGGGGAAAAGAATACCAATCAACAGTTTGTGGGTAATGAAGCCATGCAGCAGTTGATGACGACCAGCAATCTGGCTGGAAATCTGACCAATCAGAACTACACGGTCTATGTCACCAAATCGGGCAAGAAATACCACACCGAAAACTGCCGTTATGTATTGGGCAAACGTATTCCCATAAACCGTTTGGATGCCATTGACTCCGGTTATGAACCCTGCAAGAGATGCTACCCGGACGGCAAGAACACCCCGCCAATTCCTCAACAGCAAAAGGAAAGACAGAGAGAGACCCAGCCACCGCAGAGCACAACACCGATGGACGAACCAATTGGCGAGTAGATCAGATTCCACAGGCAATGTCTGCACATATGGATGTTACTCCGCGCTTATGCTGCCACCGTTGAATACGGGTAAAGCTGGGACAGGTATCGTGTTTTATCAGACAGCTCCCGGATATAGATTTTATCTTTAGAGGTTTTGCTTGCTGGAAAATGTTACTCCGCTTGGAATAGAATTTGCTCACATACAGATTGCGGTAACCTGAATGATGGTATGCCTGAGTTTTGATGTTAAATAAAGGAATATAAATGACCGTACTAATCCTGGCAACGGTGCTGCTTATTCTGCACTGGATATTCGAGTACCGGAGGCACAAGCGCAATGTGGAGGCCATTCCAATCCGGGTCCACGTTAACGGCACACGGGGAAAATCCAGCGTCACAAGGCTGATCGCTGCAGGACTGCGGGCTGGCGGACGCAAGACCGTGGCCAAGATCACGGGCACTCTGCCCAGAGTTGTCCTGCCTGACGGACGGGAAGCGGCGATTGTGCGCTTGATGGGTGCCAACATTATCGAGCAGAAGTATATCTTCCGCCATGCCGTATCCTATAACCCTGACGCCATTGTGATCGAGTGCATGGCGGTTAATCCCGTCTTCCAATGGATCACGGAGCGCAAGTTTGTGCGCAGCACAATTGCGGTGATCACCAACTGCCGGGCTGACCATCTGGATCAAATGGGTTCAACCGAGCAAAGCGTAGCCATGTCGCTTTCCAACACCATTCCCAGCGGAGGTGTGTGCTACACTGCTGAAAACCGGCATTTTGGCCTGTTGGAAAAGGTTGCCGGGCAAAGAAACTGCAGAATCCACAAGATCAGACCCAAAGACGTCACGCAGGAAGAACTGGCAAAATTCAAGTACATAGAGCACGCGGAGAACGTGCAGTTGGCCCTGGCTGTATGCGCGGAAGCGGGAGTCCCCCGGGAAATAGCGTTGCAGGGAATGCAATCAGCCAATCCCGACCCTGGCGCATTAAAGAAATATGTCATCCAGGATGGAGCCAAGACCATCCACTTCTACAATGTGTTTGCCGCCAACGATCCGAACTCCACCAAACTCGTGGTCGATATGGTCACAGGGCATCTTAAAGATGTGGAGAAAATCATAATCCTGAACAGCCGGGAAGACAGGTTGTTCCGCTCCCACCAACTGGTCGATGCGGTTAAAGACAGCGATTATTCATATCTTCTGCTCACCGGAGAGATTCCTGACAAGGTGGAGTCATACGCTCTGCAGGCAGGCATACCCAGAGAGCGTTTGTTCGCGCTGGGCGAGCCGCTGCCGGAAGTAATCTATAATAAGGTGCTGGAGCTTACGCGCAAAGAATCACACGTGCTTGGTATTGGCAATATCGCAGGCCGGATCAAGTATGGAGCGCAGATCGTGGCGCATTTTAAGCACAGAATCCATCCTAATATTAAAAACGAAATGAGGAATAAAAGTGATTGAAACTGTAATTCAGGCGGCAGTCGGGCTGGGAGTGATCGTCAGCCTGATCTTCAGCGAACTGCTGGGAGCTTCAGCCGGAGGAATAGTCGTGCCGGGTTACCTGGCTTTGTATCTGGACAAACCCATGCAGATCCTGGGAACTCTGATCGTCAGTCTGGCTACTTGGGGCATCATCCGGGTAATCAGCCAATTTACCCTGATGTTTGGAAAGAGGCGCATGGTTTTAAGTATCCTGGTCGGATTCATCCTCGGATGGACTACCCGCTTGCTGGTTTTTCATAACATTACCATCTACACCTACCAGATGCAGTCCATTGGCTACATCGTCCCCGGCTTGATAGCAAACTGGTTTGAACGCCAGGGTTTTTGGAAAACAGTTTCCACCATGGGCGTGGCTGCCATTCTGGTGCGCCTGGTGCTGATGGTGGTGTTCGGCGGGGAGGTCTGATATGTATCGTCCTTCATTAAAATCCGGCTGGTCGCTGATTCTGCTCTTCATTTTCGCCCTTATCCTCTTTGTCATTGCTCAAAGCAGCTATGTGACAATTGAAGCTGACTTCTATCAGCAAAAGGTGGAAGCAGCCCAAACCATGAAAGCCTGGCTGGATACGCTCAAGGCAGAGCAGACCCGCCTCTCCATTCCCTTTGACCCTATCAACGATCCCTATCAGACAGGTCTGATCGGTGAAGCCCGCAGCACCATCACCACAGACCGCGGTCTGCTTTCGGACAAACAGGCGGCCATCAACCCCAACCTGGGTGTGATCTTTGTGGAGGAATTCAACAAGGCCGGGCTCAATCCTGGCGACCATATAGCTGTGGGTATCACAGGCTCGAATCCAGCAATCAATCTGGCTCTCTATTCCGCAATCAAAGTCATGCAGCTCAAGCCGTCCATCGTGGTTTCCCTGTCTTCGGCTGCCTATGGAGCCAACCGCCCGGAATACACCTGGCTGGATATGGAAGCGGTGCTCAAGAACAAAGGTTTGATCGATTTTGGCTGCGGCTACGCTTCTTTGGGCGGCAAGGACGATCTGGGCATTGGCCTGGCTGATGACGGCATATCCGCCCTTTTGGCAGCCATGCGCCGCAATGGAGTGCCCCTGATCTCGGGCGCGACCCTGGAAGAAAACGTTAAAACCCGTGAGGCTGTGTATGACCAGATGCTGCCTGAAGGCCAAAGATACAAACTCTTTGTAAACATCGGCCGCGGCCTGGCCAATGTGGGCAGCGAACCAAACGCCAACCAGATCACCGAAGGACTGACCCGCAAATTGGCAGAGAAAGAGTTCTTCCCAGAAGGCATCATGATGGTGATGGCGCGCAAGAATGTCCCCATCTTCAGCATCCAGCATATCCAACGCTGGGTTAAGAAATACAAGCTTCAGACAAACGCCACCCAGATGCCCGTTCCCGGCGAGGGGCCGAGCTTCAGCGCCAAGAAGCACAATGTACTGATCGCCTCTATTTGCCTGGCCTTGCTTATCGCCGCCATCATCCTGGTGATTGTGCGTGATCGCAGTGACAGGCATTTCATGGCCAACATAGTAGATCCAGATGAAGAATTATAGTTCCGGAGAATAGATGTTCAAACGCCTTATTACCATTATCGCTCTGTGCCTGGCTTTCCTCAGCGCCTGGGCAAAGATGAAACCCTTAACCTTCGATAATCCCGGCAACCGGCGCTTGCTGAAGACAGAGACAGACAGCTACTACTATTTCAGAGCCAAACCGGAAAAATCAATGACCCTCAATGTGGAGGGCATAAGCTCCATCGAACTGCGTTCTTTCGCCATCGCAAAGCTCAACAAACCGAAAGTGATCTCCATCATTGGAAAGCAAAGCACCACTCACGACCTTGTTCTGCAAGAACGTTTGGAAGGTTTTTACCTGTACCAGCCGGTAACGATCGCCATTCCCAAGGGCACCAAAAGTATCGAGATACTCTGTTATGACCGCAGCGTTTATTTCCGTCCTTTTTTCACAGTGCCCGTCAAGCCAGCCAAACCTGCCAAACTCCCCAATCTGCAGATGAAGGCCCATGGAGGCCTGTTGCGGGTGACTTATAACGGCACGGGTAGCGACTATTATGTGTTCAATCCTTCCCAAAGCCTCAAATTCGACCTCAACAACGGCCGCGATGCGGTGGTCTATGTGCGCGCCCGGTTGCTTGACCGCAGCCTGCCTGTGTTTGAGCTGTGGCGCGATGGACAGAAGCTGCAGGACCATGAGTTTTCACTGCGGCGGACCACCAAGTACAAAGCCACAGGCATCGATCACCTCTCCACCGGCTTGAAATTGGTCTTGCCTCCCAACGACGGAACCGCCTCCTATGAGTTGCGCGCTGTCAGCGATCATCTCTTCATAGCCAAGCCTTTGTTGCTCAAGAGGAAATAGGATTGCTTTATGTCTGACAGGCAAAAGAATATACCCGACCAGAGTTTCTCCGAAAACAGAACAACGGGAGTAGAACCAGATAAGACCGGGAACACTGGACCGGATAAGGGAACCAAAAGGCCAACGCCCATGCGCGGCCCCCGCAACCTGAAACCGATCATTATGAGCCTAATGCTGCTTCTGGGTCTGGGATCACACCGGCTGCAAGCGCAGTTGGAAACCACTGTATCACTGACCGGCACCTATTCCGACAACGTGTTTCAACTCTCCGAGCAAGACCTGCAGCGCTTCGACCAGGATCACCAGAACCTGTCTTTCGTGAATACCACGGACGACCTTGGCCTGGCTTTGAAAGCGGATTTGGCCTGGCCTCTGCGTTACAAGTGGTGGAAGTTCACTCCATCAGTGACAGGCACCATTTCACAAAATATTTCCAACACATCCAAACAGCGGCGTGACGTCATTATGCGGCTGCGAACCGACCGCTACTATTGGAACTTTACGGCGGCGTATGGCTATTATCCTTTGAACTATGTGCGGGATTATGTGGATAACGATGGAACTTCGCAACTGGAAAGCTTCGACTATGGAAAGAACCTCTGGCGGGGAGACCTTAACCTGAGGCCTCTGCGCAAGACCATCGTGCAGCTTCATGCCCGGTACGAGCAGTATTTCTACAATCAATACTGGACAGAGTACGACGGCAATGCCACCACGCTCGGCCTAGGTGTGCGGCACAGCTTCCCGCTCTTCACCCTGGGCGCCATGTATCACTGGCGGAGCTTTGAAAACAGCGGCGCCAAAGACCTGGACAGCTCATACGACAGCAACATCTACACCGGAAGTATCCGCCTGCGCAGCATGCCCCTGTCTGATGATAACAAAAAAGGCCCCGCCTGGTACCCTTCCCTGGCATTGTCCTATGAGGAGCGTCTCTTTCAGTCCGGTGACGCCTGGTATGGCAATCGTGAATACAAAATCTACAATACACAGGCTGGCCTCAACTTTTTGCTGAATCCCAAAATGAATATATCTCTTGACTACTCTCACACATTCAGGAATGTAGAGTCACCGTTGCAAACAGTGCTGCGTTCCAAAGAATACAGTGAGAACAAAGTGTCTGCCACGGTGAAATATAGCCTATAGGCGGAAAAATGGTCTTCAATCAAGAAAAAGAGATCAAAAAGATTAAAGAGTTTGTGAATCTGGTGGAAAACCCCAAGATCGAACTGCGCCATTACAAAGACCCCGTGCTGGTATGGGCTTTGCAGGATGGAACGGTTTACTACACCATCTGGGAAAACGAAACTCTGTCGAGGTTCGGCCTGAAAAATGTCGATGGCTGGGACTATGAGGAAGACTTGCTTTTCTGTCCGGATTGGATGAATCCCGAAGAAGATGAGGATGATGATCTGGACGATGACGATGATGACCTGGATGTGATCTGCGATCTCAAAATAGATACCAGCAAATAGGTTTGGAACCCAGGGCATGCGTGTCTCGGTGATCGGAGGTGGCGGTTGGGGACTGGCTCTGGCCAGGCTTCTGCACCGCAATGGTCATTCCCTGCAGGTCTGGGAGCATAATGCCACCTATCTGGCAACTCTGATCTCAAACCATGCGAACCCCGCCCTGCTTCCGGGAATCACGCTTCCCGAAGATATCATCTTTACAGGCGATTTTGCCAGCGTGGAAAAGTTTTCTCCCCACATTGTCATCCTGGCCACTCCTTCCCAATATCTCCGTCCCACCCTTCGCAGCATGCCCCTGGAAGCCCAAAAGGGCATCTGGATGAGCCCAGGGCTGCTGGCTGTGGTTAATGTTGCCAAAGGCATTGAAGAGGGATCGCTGCAGACCCTGGACGCAGTCCTCGCGGAGTTACTGCCGGAAGCCATGCAACACAAAATCTGCGCTCTCTCAGGGCCGAGCCATGCCGAGGAAGTAGCTCGCGAAGTGCCCACGGCAGTTGTAGT
>DAOTNF010000012.1:0-66269 GCA_035450685.1 Candidatus Cloacimonadota bacterium
GGGTCTCGCCCGGGGCATCCCAATCAAGATGCACGTTGTTGCCAGTCACCGTCGCAGTGAGGTTCGTGGGAGGATCCATGTCTTCAGTAGCAGTTCCGGTGATGTTCACGGTGTGCACAGCCTTGGCTCCCAGATTGTCGGTAATCGTCACTGTGGCAGTGTGAGTTCCGGCAGCAGTGGGGGCATAGTTGACCGTGAAGCTGATGTTTTGACCGGCAGCAACGCTGGCCGGCAGGGTGGGCAGATTGGCCAGGGTCAGCATGGGATTGGTGGAAATCGTGATGCTATTGATACCAAGGGTGCCTTCGCCAATGTTGCTGATGGTGAAATCCTGGCTGGCAGTCGCGCCAATGGCCAGGCTGCCGAAATCGTGGGATTCCGGAGTAATCGAGAATATGGGGTTTGCCATCACTTGCTGCACCGTCACATTGTCAACCATCAGGTCGTTGTCGCCATTGCCGCTGACGGTGGATTCGCCGTAGAAAGCGAAATACTTCACACCTGTGAGGCCGGTGAGGGCGATGCTATAGTTTTGGCCAGAGGTGGGAATGGAGTTGAATACATCGTTTGAGCCCGTATTGTTCCATTCTCTCAGCACTGTGGGGTTGTTCATGTTGGGGTTGTCTGCCACGATGACCAGGAATCTGTCGTCAGCCTGGGTGCCGGTGGGAGGGTTGTTGTTGTTCCAAGCCATCAGAGCGGCGTCGAACTTGAGTTCATAATCTCCGGCGGGGATGTTGATGGGCGGCGTGACCAGCCAACCATAACGGGAGGTGCCGTAGATGTTTATCTTGGCAGCGTTGTTGCCGGTTTCTCCGTTGAGCCAATCATCGCGGAACCACTGGGATGTGGTGCCGGTGGGAGTGGGGTAAAAGCCGCTGAGCTGGCTCCAGTTTAACACTGGCCAATCTGCTGAAACGGTGCCGAAATCGACAATCCAGGGGAAGGTGTTGACGACGGGATCGTCTCTGGTGGTGAAGCTGAACACTTCGCTGGCGGGAGCTTCGCCGGTGGCGTTGTAAGCAACCACTTTCCAGTAGTAGGTGGTGGAGTAGTTCAGAGGGGCAGTGGCGGTGTAAGTATTGACAGGCACGTCAGCCAGCAGGGTGGTGGGGTTGGCGTTGGTGTCGCAATAGAGCCTGAATCCTGTGGGAATTCCACCGGGGCCTGCGTTCCAGGTGAAGGTGGGCCATGCGCTGACATCGGTAGCCAGATTGGCAGGAGCGGTTAGGACGGCTGCCCCGGGAGCCAGTGCTGCCATTTCGGGCCCAAATATGTGATCCAGATAGAATGAGGTGCTGGATGTGGACGAGGAATACACGTTGAAGCCCAGGAAGTAGTTTCCGGGGGTAACGCTGCTGAGGTCAACCACATAGTTGTTCCAATTGCTGTTTTCCGGAAAAGCAATCTCAGCTCCGACAGGCAGCCAGTCTGTGCCATTTTGCGAATACTTGATCTGGATGCGGCCAATGCCGGAGGTGGCAGAGGAGCGGGCCCAGAAGTCGAGGTTGGAGTTGGCGTCGATGCTCAGCATGGGAGTGTAGAGTATGCTGCCCGCGCTCCCGATATATTCGTAAGCGGTTGCGCTTCCATGGAAGGGAGATGTGGTGCTACGCGTAAAGGCGTCGTCCACATTGGTCCAGCCCATGGGAGGAAAACTTGTGGCTTCGAAGCTTTCCGCGATTTGGTTGGCAGACGGGGTCTTGAAGCTCCACACGGGGCAGTCAACTGCCGGACCGATATTGTTCACGGGCACGATCTGCCAGTAATAAGTGGTATTAGGCTCCAAAACGGGGGTGTATGTTGTTCCCGGCTGGTTTTGGATAAAAGGCGGAGTGGCGCTGGTGCCGAAATGGACGTCATAGGAGCTCGGCATACCGCCTCCGCTCTGCCAGGAGAGGGTGCCGTCCGTAAAGGTCCAGCCGTCCAGGGTGGGATAGATGGCCACAGCCGGGCTGGGCGGCGTGGTCTGCGGGGTCACCAACTGAAGATTGGGACGGCTGTAATAGCGTGTGCCGGTGGCATCGGCGGGGAAACTGTTATCCTGGTATTTGTAAACCGCACAGTAATCCGGATTGGTGGTTGTAAATCTGAAATTGGGATAACCGGAGCCCCAAGTCCCATCCCAGTTTCTCCACATGATCTCGATATTGTCGGTGCCATTCCAGGCAAAAGGCGTGGAAAACATCACATGGTGCCAGCCGCCGCCGTTCCAGGTCAGATCGCCCTGAAAGACCAGGGTGAAGAGGGTGCTGTCCGGCAGCGTGTTGTCACCAGTATCATAGACGCTGGCGGTGGTGTGCCTGAGGTACACCATCTGATTGGTGGTTACATAGTTGTTCGGAGTATTTCCGACATCGAAACCGATGGCGATCAGGTTGCCGCCACCCGTAAGCCCGGCAGCGTTGATTTCCGCTGCTGTGTAGATGGACTTCGACCAGCCATAATCATATAGCCCATAGAAGGGTACGTAGCTTTGCGTGCCGGTACCGTCACCTATGGTGAAGGTATCAGCCACGGCAAAACTGACTATGGCCAGAAGCAGACATAAAAGCAATGTCCGTTTCATACATTTTTCTCCTTATATAGTTTTTTGAAGCAGTAACTTCGGTGCTGACGCAGCCTCCTTGATCATTCGGATCATGTGAGAGGCGAGATTATAAACAAACATCATAAATGCTTGCTAATAAATATGTCAAGATATTTCTAAACCAGATGCCCCACTTAACGTTATAATGACTCGTGCAGCGCCCTTTAAAGCATAATCCGGAGTTACCGGAGGAGTGGGGCAGCCTTGAATTTGTCTCTCTCCAGCCAACAGGGGAAGCCACAAGCATACGCCTGTCAGAAACTGTTTGCCTCATCCTCTCTGCACGCCGCCAGCACCTCGCCCACGGTGAAAAGCGATCCTCCGCAAACCAGGGCTTCTCCGCGTGATAGCTCACGCAACGCCAGACGGTAGGCCTGTTCCACAGATTCAGCCCCGCTGTGCGGAACACCGTGCTTTTCCACCTCAGATGCCTGCTCTTCCAGAGTGGCAGCCCGTTCGGAACCATTCTGCGCCAGATAGATCCTTTCCGCTTTGCTGCAGACCAGGCGGATCATTTCACTGTAATCTTTATCTGCAAGGATGGAAAGCAGGAACTTCACCTTTTTGCCCGGCCAGAGTTTGTCCAGCGTGAGCAGCAGGGCTTGCACTCCCTGAACGTTGTGGGCGCCATCCAGGATCACGGGCGGATCGGCGCTCAAGACCTGCATTCTGCCCCGCCAGTTGACACTTGCGAGAGCATTCCGCAAGCTGTCTTCCGAGACCTCGATGCCCCTCTTTCCGGCATAGATGATGAAGGCGGTGAGGGCGATGGAGAGGTTGCCCGCCTGATGCTCGCCCAGCAGGTTGGCGTGCAATTGATCCAGCTTCCAGTCCCCAAAGCGGTAGTCAAAGACCAGCCCATCCAGGCTTTCGTGCAGGTTTTCAGCGGTGAAGTCCTTACCCATCCGATAAAGCGGTGCCTGCATCTCTCTGGCTTTGGCGCAAATCAATTCAGCGGACCCACCCTGGATGCCGCCCATGATCAATGGCACAAAAGGCTTGATGATGCCGGCTTTTTCCGCCGCGATCAGTTCCACGGTTCCACCCAGGGTCTTCACGTGGTCCAGCCCGATGGAGGTGATGGCGCTAATGTCCGGTTTGAACAGATTGGTGGCGTCCAGCCTGCCCCCCAGGCCCACCTCGATCACCGCGCTGTGCACCCCTTCCTCCCGGAAAAGCTGGAAGGCGATGGCGGTGGTGATCTCAAAGAACGAGGCGTCCCACTTTTCAAACAACTCCTCGAAGCGCTGGAACAGTTCCAGGATGCGGCTGAATGGCGGTTCCTGTCCCCGCACGCGGAAGCGTTCGGTGTAGTCGATCAGATGCGGCGAGGTGTTCAGCCCGGCGCTGAGCCCGTGGGCCAGGCAGAGAGCCTCCAGTGTGGCGCAGACGCTGCCTTTGCCGTTGGTTCCTGCCACATGGAAGCCGCGCAGGGTGTTTTGGGGATTACCCATCTCCCGCAGCAGGTTTTCCATGCGGTTCAGTTCCAGTTTCACATTGCCGGAGTATCTGCTGTAGATGTGAGCCAAAAACTCTTGATATTGCATGCTTTGACCTCTGGGCAGCGCATACATTTAACCCCGCGGGACCCTTGGCTGGGCGTATCCGGCACGCACCGGAGCGCCTCCAAGAAAGCCGGCGGGGTTAAAGGCTGTCAGATTAAGGTGCTATTATTCTTCAGTAATGATCTTCAGGTCTTCATTATCCGGAAAGATCATCCGCTTCAGATACTTCATGTCGGCAGAGCGCTTGGCATAGCACTCCGGATCGGTCTTCCAGATTTCGATGTACTTCATCACCGCGTCATTTTTGGCTCTGCCATTGGACTTGGTCTGCTGGTCTATATAATTCAGGTCGTCGATCATATAGTTTTGCAGCTTGGTGGTGCTCATGTTGTCGTAAAAGCTCTTGTCCAGGAAGTGTTTGGGAAACTTGCCCAGGTTGGGGCAAAAGATCAGGATGCCGCTGTTGTTCTTCATTTCGCTGCCAAGCATTTCCTCGCTGTATTTGGCGAAAATGATGTAGTTTTCCTTGCCGCCCTGGGATTCCGGACAATAAGCCGGAGAGGACAGGTAGTAGTTCTTGGGGTCGTCTTTTTTCCTGGTGGTGAGCAGGACTTGCGGATCGCCGTAATAATCCTGGTGAAAATCGTTCAGATAGTCGGAGGTTGCCACCCAGATGTTCTTCATGTTGGTGGTGCAATCGTCGGTATTCTTCTGCGGATCGAGGTTATATTTGCTGGGCAGGATCAGCACCAGCGCGATGGCGATGAAGAGGATCGCGCTGATCACCCAGAAAAGAATGTTTCCACGCTGATTACGTAGCATGATTCACTCCCTAAAGTTTTAAGTTTTCTAAGCTTTTAACTATCCCTATTTCCGTCAAGGCTTTTTTGCCGGAGGCAGGATTTTATTGATAAAGTGCCAGGTTTCGGGGACGTCCCGGAAACGCTCACGGTAGTCTGCTTCCCGGTCTGGATTCGTTCCCGCCATGCGTCTGGTGACGTTGGTTTCGCCCCAGTTATAAGCTGCCAGAACCAGGCTCCAGTTGCCGTTGAACTGCCCCTGCAGATACTTGATGTAGCGGGCGGCGAGGCGCAGGTTGTAAAAGGGCACAAACAGCATGCCCCGCCTGTGTTTCACATGGATGTAATGGGCGGTGGACTCCTGAATCTGCCCCAGGCCGATGGCGCTGGAGGGCGACACCGCCAGGCTGCGGAAATTGCTCTCCGTGCGGATCAGGCGGTAAAAGACCAGGGGATCCAATCCATACCAGACAGCCGTCCCCACGGTCATCAGGCGGATGGAGACCGGATTGTAGATCAGGATCAGAAAAAGTAAAAGCAGAACCGGGATTGCCACCAGGACGCGCCTGGTTCTGCTTTTCTTAAGACGTTTGGGCATCAGCCGGGGTTCAGGACAGCTTTTTCTTGAAATCGTTCAGCTTGAGGACATGCGACACTTCCTCGTTAATGATGCGGCGCAGGGCGGTCTTGGCCTTGTCATTGCTGATTCCGTCGCTGATGGCATGGAAGTAGAGCAGGGTGTCTTTTTCAAAGGTGATGGCGTTATCGATCACGCCCATCAGGTCTTTGGCTTCCGCCGCTTTGCGGATTGCGGAATCCTCACTGTTGAAGATGCGGCTTTCCACGATGGTCTTCAGGTAAGCTGCCACCATGTCCCAATCGGTGGAGAGTTCCAGGATCATGTTGTCGATCTCGTCGCGCAGGCGCAAAAAGGTCTTTTCGTGGTCCAGTTCGGCATCCCGCAGCCAGATGATGAAGTTCCGGCTGTCGTCATCCAGGTCTTTGCGTTGGGCGGCTTCATTGTAAAAGGCATAGCCGTTGCGTTCAATCTGCACGGCCATTTCGATAATTTCGTTAACCGAATATGCGGCCATTATTCCTCCAGGGAGATTAATTTACTGTTTTGCCAAGATAATATCCGCTCCAAACCCATTTTGTCAAGGGGAAAGTGCCAAACTTTTCCGGAGCGGGGAATATCCTATGATCCGTTTCATGCGAAGAATCTCCAACGTGCTGAACAACACTGAGTTGAATCAACTTGGTGTAATTTAAGGGCTGCCGAAGCCTGTTCGACAGAGGCAATGGAGTTGCCTGTTTGGAAGAGACCTCCGGTCTCTGTGGCAAACGGAATATGCCACCCCAGGGCACTGGATCACGTGTCACGCGGTTCACGCAGATATACGCGGATAAAAAGCGCAGATTGCCGCGGTATTGGGCTGCCGAAGTCTGTTCGGCAGAGACAACGGAGTTGCCTGTTTGGAAGAGACCTCCGGTCTCTGTGGCAAACGGACTTTGCCACCCCAGGGCACTGGATCCCTGGTCAAGCGGAGCTTGCCCGGGATGACACAGTATATAGCCTTGTAGAGCTTGTTTCAGGGAACCTTTCCACCATTCCACCTTTCCACCATTCCACCTTCAAAGACCGCGTTCTATTTCTTTTCACCACTCCACCACGACATCACGACACCACGAAGTCCTGTCTGGATACCGCCCTCCTTTGCTGCTACTGGATTTGATGCCATCATCCTTAGGTATGTGGTTGCGAAGTTAAGGATGACCCCAGGTAAACCCCAGGAAATCTACAGGATGTAAAGGGGAGCGAAAGCTCAGCGGAGGAGGCTCAATCCCAGCCTTCCGCCTCCGGAACGGAAAACTGCAGCGAGGCCTGGCGGATCATGGCATCCAGGATCAGGTCGCCGGTTTCATACACATCAAAGGGTTTGAAGCCCAGATACTTGTCCCACTGCCCCGCCACATAGTCGTGCGAGACAACGCGGTAGATGGCCTCGGGATCGACACGTTTGCCGTCCAGTTTGGTGCGTTCGCAGATGTCGTGGGGTTTGCCGATTGCGTGTTGGGCATTCAGTTCGTCAAAGATGAGCAAGTCCCTGCCATAGCAGGAGAAGACCACCACGTTGTTGTTGAAGGGCAGCATCTCGGTGAGGTCGCCCAGGGTGAGGGGGCCGGCGGGGATGGCCTTGCGGATGCCGCCGTTGTTGATGATGGCCAGATCGGGGTTGTAGATGGCGCGATACTCCATCCTGAGCGAATTTGCCACCCAGCGGGAGACGGGGGTGGATTCATACTTATTCGGCACCCAGTCCACCGGGATATAGCCGATCAGGCGCGACATCTGCTCCTCAATCGCCAGTACTTTCTGCTGGATATAATCCGCCAGAGGGGTGGAAAACTTGTTGGTGGTGGAACTTAGGGGTTGCAGCCGGTTGGAAAGCGACGCCACCCGGTCGGCCACTATGTCCAGATCGGCAACGCCCAGCCAGTTGAGATGCGAACCGCTGTAGAGCAGATATTTACCGTTGACCAGAGGGGGCTGCCTGGCCCAGATGTGGTCGTGGCCTCCGATAATGAGGTCAACCCGGTCGTCCAGTTGAGTCGCCAGCAAGCTGTCAGCCTCAAATCCCTGGTGGGTCAGGACCACGATGAGGTCGGTCTTCAGATCCACTTCATCCAGATGCAGGTTGATGGCGTCGGCGGGGGGCAGAATGCGGACGCTGCGCACGTTTTCCGCCTTCACTTTCTCCGGCAGCAGTTCCAGGGTGATGCCAAAGATGCCAACCCGCAAGCCGCCGCGCTCGATGATGGTCCAGGGGGTGCCGCTGACGCTCTTGCCAGTGCTTTTGTCCAGCAGGTTGGTGCACACGAAGGGATAGTTGGCGAGGCGGGCGAGGTCGCGGGTGTTGCCGTAGCTGAAATCGAACTCGTGGTTGCCATAGACGCTGGCGTCGAGCCCCAGGCGGTTGAACACCTGCAGCACGGCGCCGCCGTGGACTCCATCCTCCACCAGGCTGGCAAAGATAGTGCCGGTCTGCTGGTCGCCGCTGTCCAGATAGAGGCTGGGCATGTCGCTTTGGGAGCGCAGGCGGTTAAGATGCTCTTCCAGAATAAGGTAGCCGCCCTGCCAGAGGCTGTCCGGCTTCACCTCCTTGGCGCTGTAAACCCCGTGGGTGTCCCCGGTGTAAAAGATCCTGAGCGGCGCCGCGGCAAGGCTGGCGCAGGCAATCAGGGAAAGCAGCAGGCAGAATGTTCTGAACTTCATCTCGATATCCTTGGGCACTTAGTTGGTGCGGGTTGTGCAAGCCCAAACGAAATGTGGCGGAGACTGGCTCTGCTGTCAAGAATAATCTCAATCCGTGAACCGCTTGAGCCGGGATCCAGTCTTTTTAGGAAAACCGGTTATGATAACGCAAGTGAAATTCCCCACGGGGAGCAAAGCGGGTCTGCCATGATCGTTGGGAAAAAACGAAAATTGGAAGCAAAAGTGCAATAAATGGTTGACAAATTACCATGATGGTAAAAAGTTTCGATGTGCCCGTTTTGCATTGGCATCACAAATAAAAAGCAGCGAGGAGAAGTTGTATGAAAGCCCTGCTCTGCCTGTTTACGGCTCTATTGGCAATCCACTGCGGCGCGATGGTGCTGCCCGACTCCAGTGAACCTGTCCTGGAAGACAGCAATCTGATCAGCAACTGGGTGCGCATCGATCCAGAAGACAAGAAAGCTGAAACCCTCCCCACCCAGGCCTGGGTGTGGCAGGACGGCGGCGACCTGATGGTGCACCTTGTGGCGCGCATCGACTCCACTTTTACCAAAGGCTCGATATCCGTGAAGGATGAAGGCACCCAGGCTGACTATCTGGGGGTGCAGTTGATAACCATTCCGGACGCCTATTTTGCCTATTTCTATGCCGCCTATCCCCTGGGAAACCTGTTGGACGGGGTGCGCGACGAATCTATGGACGTAGATTTTGCCTGGGACAGCCACTATTCCTATGAAAGCAAGTTTGGCACGGACACCTGGACGGTCACCATGCGCATCCCCCTCAACGAGTTGCGCTACAAGCAGGACAGCCCCTACAAGTGGAAGATAATCGTATCACGTTGCCACTATGACAGCGATGAATACTACTCCTATCCGTATGTGATTACCAAGGACGGCAGGGACTACTTTACCAAGGGGCAGGACATCGTGCTGCAGACTCCGGTGAAGCACAAGCTGGATGTGACCTTCCGGCCTTATTACGTGAAAAGTTACGACCTGCTCCGGCGCAGCAGCAGTTGGGACCCCGAACATATAGGGATGGATATCACCTTCAATCCAAGCCAGCGCACCCGCATCAAGCTGGCTTTGAATCCGGACTTTTCGGATGTTCCCATGGATCAGGCGCGGGATGACTACAACAGCAAATACCCTCCTTACTACGACGAAAACCGCTTTTTCTTCATTGAAGACATCGACGCCTTCGGGATCGACAGTGACGTCCTCTACACCCGCAATATCGTGCAGCCGCGCCTGGCATTCAAAGCCACGGGCAACTCCAAAATCCTGAATTGGGGTGCCTTGGGCGCTTTTGATAAAAAGATTGTGGATGAGGGCGTATTGATCAATCCCGACGACTATTTCCAGGTCCTGGCCGTCAACCCGAGCTGGCGCAAGTTTCAGTTGAGCAACGGGATAGTCAGCCGGGTAAACAAGGGCTATTACAATCACGTTTACACAGGATCCGCCAATTGGGAATACCTGCCTAATCTCTATGCAGCTTATGAAATGATTATCTCATTGCGGGACAAGGAGTCTGAAAACTTGCCTGACCCCCAGAAAGGATACTCTGGCAGTTTCAAACTGCAGGCTAAGCCCGGCGATTTTAACTTCTCCGTGGGATACAGAAAGCTTTCCAAAGACCTTGCCCTGGACGCGGGCTATCTGTATGAGAAAGACAATGAATATTTCGGCGGCAGTTTCGGCTGGAGTAAAACCTACGCGGAAAGAAAGGTGCGCTATGCCTCGCTCAACGCATGGGTTTACAACTTTCACAATGACCTGAGCCTGGATCCTTACTACTGCTTTTCAAGCGGCATGACCGCCAACCTGTACCTGGCCTCCAGACTTAACTTCCTCACTAACAGTACATACAACAAAGTCCCTGATCTGAACAACGACCTGCACAAAGTATTTGACTCGTTACTTGGCTTCTACTGGTACAAACTGAAAAGCTTCCGCGTCCATGGCAGCTATTTCTTTGGAAGAACACTGGTTTACGCGCTCAGCGATGTCTATCCGCAACACAGAATAACCATCCATACCGCTATTTTTCCTGTGAAAAACCTGAGCGCATCAGTGGCAGGAAACTGGATTCACTATGGCTATGACAAGCTGCTGCTGCCCGGCACAAATATGGTGATGCTGGATGAGGAGTATGTGGTTGTCAACGCCGCTGTGGACTATACCCCCAGGCCCACATTCAAGATTTCGATGGGCAGCGGGTTAAGTTCTTACGAGGTGGGAACGTCCACGGCCTCCCTCAGCTTTTGGGGCAACCTGCGCTACGAGTTCAGGCCGGAGTGGTTTGTGTATCTGGGGCTGAAATCCGCCCAGACGCAGATCGAGCCTTCCACCTGGCAGGATCCCGCGGGAGATTTCCGCAAAGACCTCTCCACAGCCTATGTGAAGCTCAGCGTGACGCTTTGAGCAGGGCTTTGACCCGCTCCAAATCCTGAGGCGTGTCGATTCCGATGCCCTGATAGCTGGTAGGCACCATGCGGATTGGTATGCCATGCTCCAGGGCGCGGAGCTGCTCCAGCTTCTCCAGTTGTTCCAGCCTGCCGGGAGGCAGCGCCACAAAGCGCAGCAGGGCTTCGCGGCGGTAGGCATAGACCCCGATGTGCCGCCAGTAGCGCGCGGAAGCGGCGCCATCCCGGTTGAAGGGAATGGGCGAGCGCGAGAAATATAGGGCGTTGAAATCCTGATCCACAACCACCTTCACGGCGTTCGGATCGGCCAGTTCGCGGGGGTCGTCCAGAGGGGTCATCAGCGAAGCCATCCGCACTTCGGGGCTGGAAAAGGCCTCCAGGAGCGAGCTCAGCGAGGGGGCGTCGATGAGCGGTTCATCGCCCTGCACGTTGAAGATAAGCTCCGCGTCGAGTTCCGCGGCTGCTTCGGCAACGCGGTCGCTTCCGCTGGCGTGGTCGGCGCGGGTGAGCGTGGCTGAGCCGCCGAAATCCCTCACTTTTTGCAGGATTTGGGGCGCGTCTGTGGCAACCAGCACCTGGTCAAAGAGTCCGGTGCCTTGCACGGCTTCCCAGACCCATTGGATGAGGGGTTTGCCATTCAGGCCGGCCAGCGCTTTGGCGGGAAAGCGGGTGCTGGCGAGGCGGGCGGGAATGATCGCGGCTATCTTCATCAGGCCTCCCGGCCGTTGTTATGCTTGCGCAGCCAGATCAGCAGCGCGGCGGTGTCGGTGTAGTTGACCCCCGGGATACGCAGGGCCTGCCCAACGCTTTGCGGGCGGACGCGTCCCAGCTTTTCACGGGCTTCCCAAGCGATTGTTTCGATGGCGAGGTAATCTATATCCTGCGGGAGGGGCAGATCTTCCGATGCGCGGAAGCGTTCCAGTTCCTCCCGGGCGCGCTGCAGATAGCCCTCGTATTTGATCTCCAGCTCGCAGCGGCGGGCAATCTGGGCTGTGATCCCGGGCGAGGGGCGGTAGCCAAACTCCGCCAGGCGTTCAAAACTGATGCCGGGGCGTTTGAGCAGCAGGGCAAACTTTTGCGGCTCGCGCAGTTCGGGATGGGGGGAGGATTTTTCGGCGTGCAGGCGCTCCAGTTCCCGCTGTTTGAGTTCCTGCGTCCGGCAATACATCTCCCAGCGTTCCCCCGAGACCAGCCCCAGCTTGTAGCCGAGGGGCAGCAGGCGCTCATCGCAGTTGTCCTGGCGCAGCAGCAGGCGGTACTCCGCGCGGGAGGTGAACATGCGGTAAGGCTCGTTGATCCCGCAGGTAACCAGGTCATCGACCAGCACCCCGATATAAGCCTCGGAACGGCTGAGAATGACGGGATCCTTACCCTCCAGATCCAAAGTGGCGTTGATGCCTGCAAGCAGGCCTTGCGCGGCTGCCTCCTCATAGCCTGAAGTGCCGTTGATCTGTCCCGCCAGATAGAGGCCGGCAATCTGTTTGCATTGCAGGCTGGAAGTGATCTCCCCGGGCTCCACGTAGTCATATTCGATGGCGTAGGCATAGCGCATCAGGCGTGCCCGCTCCAGGCCCGGAATGCTGCGCAGGATGAGTTCCTGAACCTCTGGCGGCAGGCTGGTGGAGACGCCGTTCACATAGGCCTCGTGGGTGTTCAGCCCTTCCGGCTCGATGAATACCTGATGGCTGTCCCGCTGGGGAAACTTGACGATCTTGTCTTCGATAGAGGGGCAATAGCGGGGCCCGATACCCTGGATAATCCCTCCGTAGAGCGAGGAAAGCTGCAGATTGTCGCGGATTATCCGGTGCGTTTCGGCGGTGGTGTGGGTGAGGTAGCAGCTCACGCGGTTGCTGAGGGTCAGGCCGCGGTAGTAGGAATAGCCTTCCGGATCGGGATCGCCGGGTTGTTCTTCCAGCAGGGAGTAGTCCAGGCTGCGCAAATCCACCCGCGGCGGAGTGCCGGTCTTGAAACGGTCAAGCTTGAGGCCGTGCCTGAGCAGGCTGGCGGAAAGTCCGTCCGCGGCAGGCTCGCCGCTGCGTCCCCCGGGCACAGAGACCTTGCCCACGTGAATCAGCCCCCGCAGGAAGGTGCCGGTGGCGAGGATCACCCGCGGGGCGAAGTATTCTTTGCCGATCTCGCTGCGCACGCCCTTGATCCTACCTTGTTCCACGATCAGTTCGGAGATCACCGCCTCCAGCAGTTGCAGGTTCTGCTGCCCCTCAACGCTTGCCAGCATGAGCGAGGAATAGAGCTGGCGATCGTTTTGCGACCTCGGCGCCCAGACGGCGGGGCCTTTACTGCGGTTGAGCATGCGGAAATGGATGCCGGAGCGGTCGGCGTTGTAGCCCAGTTCTCCGCCCAGAGCGTCGATCTCCCGCGCCAGGTGCCCTTTGGCGGGCCCGCCGAAGGAGGGGTTGCAGCTCATCCTGCCGATGGATTCGATCTTGATGATGAAGAGGGCGGTGCGCGCTCCCCGCCGCGCGGCTGCCAGGGCTGCCTCGATGCCGGCGTGCCCGCCGCCCACCACGATCACGTCAAAATCGGAGCGCATCGCGGGAATCAATCCACCCGTTGCGCCATCCAGGCGTAGATTTGCTCCAGGCCTTTGTTTTTGAGGGCTGAAACCGCGAACAGGGGCGTGTCCTCCAGCCCCAGGCCCTTGGCAAGCAACTGCAGGGTCTTGGCGACTTTGGTCTTGGGAATCTTGTCCGCCTTGGTCGCCACCACGCAGTGGTCAAACTTGCGCAGCCGCAGTAGTTCCAGCAGTTGGACATCCTTTTCGTCCGCGGGATGGCGTATATCCACCAGCACAATGATGCTGCGCAGTTGCTCGCGCTGGTAAAAATACTTTTCCAGCATCTTGCGCCAGCTTTCGCGTTCAGCCATGCTGACCTCGGCGTAGCCGTAGCCGGGCAGGTCGGTGAGTTGCAGCTTGCCTTCCTTGCCCGTCTCATCGTCTTTCCAGCGGATCATGAAAAAGTTCAGCAGCTTGGTCTTGCCGGGATGGGAACTGGTCTTGGCGAGGCCGCGGTGGTTGGTGAGCAGGTTTATCAGCGTGGATTTGCCCACGTTGCTGCGTCCGGCAAAGGCAAACTCAGGATAGGCGCTGGCTGGATAGTCCGCCGGCTCCACAGCGCTTTTCACAAAGAAGGACTGGACGAATCTAAGCATGGGAATACACCACGCTGGAGCGGTCGGATTCGCAGATTTCCACGGCGCAAACCCTCGCGGGCGAGCCGCCAAGCTCCTTCTCCAGACGCTCAAAGATGTATCTGGCAAGGTTTTCCGAGGTGGGATTGCACTTCTGAAAGGCCGGCAGATCGTTCAGATAGGCATGATCCAGCTCCTCCAGGATTTTGCCCAGACTGGCCTTGATCACTCCAAAATCCATGGCCATGCCGATCCCGTCGAGCGTGTCGGCTTCCAGGCTCACCCGCACAGTCCAGTTGTGGCCGTGCAGGTTGCTGCAGGCGCCCTGGTATCCGCAGAGGCGGTGGGCTGCGCTGAAGGTGTCTGTAACGCTTAATTTATACAAAATGTCGCTCCTCTAAAACAGCTTTTTGCGTATGAAATAGAGCACCAGCAGCACCGACAGCACGATCGACACCCCCATCAGGATCGCGAAGGCATAGGGGTGGTTCTGCAGGGGCAGGGGGATGTTCATGCCATAGATGCTGGCGATCAGGGTGGGCAGCATCAGCACGAAGGCCACCGCGGCGAGGAATTTCATGCGCACGTTGAGGTTGTTTGAGATAATGGAGGCGAAGGCATCCATCGTGCCGCTCAGGATGCTGGTGTGGATGTTGGTCATTTCGATCGCCTGTTTGTTTTCGATGATCACGTCCTCCACCAGGTCATCGGCTTCCGGATCCTGTTGCAGCCAGCGCGAGCGCTGCAAACGCTCCAGGATGATCTCGTTGGACTTGAGCGCCGTGGAAAAAAAGACCAGGCTTTTCTCCAGGCTCAACAACTGGATCAGCTCTTTGTTGCGCATCGATTGGTGCAGTTCATTCTCGATGCGGGTGGTGCGCCGGTTGATCTCTTTGAGGAACTTGAGGTAATAGATCGAGGTACGCAGCGCGATTTGCAGCAAAAAGCTCTGCTGGGTGATCCTGAAGGGACGGTGTTTGCAATCGATATATTGGGTGAGAACCTCGTTATCGTAGAAACTGAGGGTGATGATCTTGTCATCGACGATGATTACGCCCAAAGGCGCTGTGGTAAAGGAAAGATTGGCCGAATGGTGCCTGTAATAGAGCGGCACGCGCAGGATGATGAGAATGTTGCCCTCATCGTATTCCATGCGGCTGTTCTCGTCGGCGTCCTGGAGGTCGGTGATGAAGTCCTCAGCCAGATCATAGCGTTCCATCAGAGCCTTGGACTCTTCCTCGGTGGGATTCTCCACGTTTATCCAGAAAGCCTCGTCCTGCGTGAAAGCGGGAGTGAATCTCTGCTTGGCGATCTTGAATAACTGGATCATGGCAACCTCCTTTTTGGATACTTTAGACCATTATTTTGCAGCGGCTATTTTATGGCAACAGAAAAGTTTTGATCCCTTAAAAATGAGCATAGTTATATGAAGGGCAGAGCGTTAAGAACAAGGTTCAGCCTGGGGTGCAGATCAGCCTCCCCAAAGCAGCGGGAAATACCGCCATCCTTTTGGGGGCGAATAAGATAGCCCATCATCCTTAGGTATCCCTTATAAATTATAAGGTTGACCCCAGGAAGACCCACTCCGGAGAGCGGGATGCAAATGGGGGCCATTCTGCGCAGACGGGACACGGAGTTTATTGTATTGCAGGGGGATAATGATACCGGACACCCGGGCAGATGGCTTTCTGATTGGGGTCGTCTGCCGCGGGGCTTTGGCGGGCCGCTTTTTTGTATTGACAAAAAACAGCCGGATTCAAGCGTGAAAGAACATGAACAAGGAGTGAGACAGATGGAGCCCCAAGCCTACCAGAAGATCCTGCCGGATGATGTCTGGAAGTGGAAGCTGCTGGAACAGAAATTTGACCAGGTGCTTGCCCTGTATGACTATCAGGAGATACGCCTGTCGGTGCTGCAAGACCGGGATGAGATCCACAAGGGACTCACGGCGATGCAGCAGGAAGGCAAAATCCCGCACAGCGGCACGGTGGACATCCGCGAGGCCAATCCGGATGGAACGCCGCTGAGCCTGCGCCCCGAAGGCACAATCAGCATCCTGCACCATACCGCCGGCATCCATAACAAGGGCGAGATCCACCGCTATTACTATCACGGCCCCTCTTTCAGGCTGGACAGGGCTGGCAACCCCGTGGAACTCAACCATCTGGGCGTGGAACTGCTGGGCAGCAACAGACTCTTCACCGAGAACGAGGTGATCAGCCTGGGACTGCGCATCCTGCGGGAACTTGGCCTGGTGGATGCCAGCCTCAAACTGAACAGCTTTGGCTGCGTCAACTGCCGCCCCGCCTATTTTGAAAAGATGAACGCCTGGCTGGACGAACACGCCGGGGAGTTTTGCCAGAACTGCCTGCGGGAACTGCACGCCAACCCCTTTGCCGATACCAGTTGCAGCCGCGAAACCTGCCTCCATGACACCCAGCGCGGGCCGCAGATCACCGACCACCTCTGCCCGGAATGCAAAGGCAACCTCGAAAAGGTCAAGAAAATCCAGGCCAACCTCACCAACAGCTACCGCGTGGACACCCATCTCCACAAGAGTTTCGCCTATTACAACGAGACCGTTTTTGACTTCGTGGTGGGCAGGGGGGAAAACGAGCTTGTGGTTGGCGGAGGAGGGCGCTACGACTACCTTTCCGCCAAGATCACCCGCAAGCGGATACCCGCGGTGGGCTTCTACCTCGACCTGAACGCCATCTTTGATCTGATGGAGCGGCGCAGCCTGTTCCTGGCGCCCAAGGTGCAGTTTGCCGTGTATATCTGTGCCCAATCGCCGGATTTGGAGATGATGATGCTGCACATAGCCCAGGAACTGCACTCGGACATGATCAAGACCGTATTGAGCGCCGAAAACAACAGCAGCGATGCGGAACTTGCCAAGGCCAGGCGGCACGGCTGCGACCTGATGATCGTCCTGCGCGACGACAACATCCGCGAAGGCAGGCTGCTGCTGCGCAACATCGGGCGCGAAGACCAGTCCTACATCCCCCTCAACCAGATCAGCCAATCCATCCGCATAGCAAGAAAATCAATGAATAAAGACTAAAGGAGACCGCATGCAAGCTATCAACACCAATCAAGCACCGCCCGCCATTGGCCCCTATTCCCAGGCAGTGCTGAGCAACGGCGTCCTCTACATTTCCGGGCAACTGGGCATCGACCCCGTTTCCGGCAATATGGCAGAGGGCTTTGAAGGGCAGGCCAATCGCGTCTTTGCCAACCTCAAGGCCATCCTGGAAGCGGCTGGCATGAGCTTCCGCAACGTGGTCAAGGCATCCGTGTTCCTGCTGGATATGAACAACTTTGCCGCCCTGAACGAAATCTATGCCCGCAACTTCAGTTCCCCCTTCCCCGCCCGCGAAGCGGTGCAGGTGGCGCGCCTGCCCAAGGACGGGGTGGTCGAAATCTCACTTATCGCGATGAGGGAATCATGAGCATCGTAACCGCCACCGGAGACCAGGGCCAGACCTCGCTCTTCAGCGGCGAGAGAGTCTGGAAGGACGACCTGCGCGTGGAAGCCTACGGCTGCCTGGACGAGCTGGACGCCCATGTCGCCGACGCCCGCCATCTGGTGCAAGACGCCCGCGTGCGGGAAATCCTGGAACAAATCCAAAACCAGCTCGGGCGCGTGATGGGGCAGTTGGCCTCCAGGAGCGCGGCATTCCCCAAAGCCATCACCACCGCCGACGTTCAGGAGCTCAGCTCGCTGATCCGCGGTCTGGAGGAGAAAACCCCGCTACGGGGCCTTGTGATCATCGGCTCTTTGCCCGCCTCCGCGAAACTGGATATCTGCCGCACCATCGCCCGCCGCGCCGAAAGGCGAATCGTGAGCCTCGCCCGGGCGGAAAGCGTGGCGGAGGAACTGCTGCAATATGTGAACCGCCTTTCTGACCTTTTCTTCATCCTGGCGCGCGGACTGGAAGCCGCCGAAGGAGCGATCCGCTATAAACAATAAAACAAGGAGATATCCCCAATGTATAAGATAGTGCTTATCCGCCACGGCGAAAGCCAGTGGAACAAAGAGAATCTTTTCACCGGCTGGACAGATGTTGACCTTTCCCCCCAAGGGCTGGAAGAGGCGCACGCGGCCGGCAAACGCCTGAAACAGGAAGGCTTTACCTTTGATGAAGCCTGGACATCCACGCTCAAACGGGCTATCCGCACCCTCTGGATAGTGCTGGACGAGATGGACCTGATGCACTTGCCCGTGCACAACGACTGGCGCCTCAACGAACGCCACTACGGAGCCCTGCAGGGGCTGAACAAGGCTGAGACCGCCACCAAATACGGCGAGGAGCAGGTCATGCTCTGGCGCCGCAGCTACGATGTGCCGCCCCCCTCGCTGGAAAAAAGCGATCCCCGCTGGCCAGGCCATGAACCGCGCTATGCCAATCTGCAACCCGGGGACATACCCCTGGCGGAGTCCCTCAAAGACACCTGCAAGCGCACCCTTCCCTTCTGGGAGGAGGTGGTTGTTCCCCGCCTGGTGGCAGGACGCCGGATGATCATTTCCGCCCACGGCAACAGCCTGCGCGCGATCGTCAAAAACCTGGACGGCATCAGCGACGCCGACATCACCGGACTCAACATCCCCACCGGCATCCCCCTGATCTATGAGTTTGCCGAAGACCTCAGCGTGAAGCGGCGCTACTACCTTGCCGATGCCGATGAAGTGGCAAAGGCGGAAGCGGCGGTGGTCAACCAGGGAAAAAGCAAGCAATAGATTTTCCTTGACGCTGTATGGCAATATGGGAAACTGGAACAAAACAAAAATAGGAGTTACCAATGGCAGTCAAGATCGATAAAGACACCTGCATCGGCTGCGGCGCTTGCGTTGACGTGTGCCCGGTGGGTGCCCTTTCCCTGGAAGACGGCAAAGCCAAGTGTGATGAATCCACCTGTATCGACTGCGGAGCATGCATCGCAACCTGCCCCGTGCAAGCTATTTCTGAATAATCAGCCTCCAAGGCTGGCCAAATCTGCTGAGTCCTGCGGGATGTCCATTCCAAAGGGCTCGGCTTCTTTTTTTATGACAGGAAGGTATGCCATGAAAACCTATATTACTCTGTTTTTTATCCTGATTTCTTTCTGCGTGCTTGCCGCCACCGACGTTAGCGGCGAGCAATCCGGCACCTGGAGCCTGGCCGGCTCACCCTACAACATCGTGGGTGACGTCACTATCCCCGCGGGAAATTCGCTGACCATCGAACCGGGCGTTCAGATCTATGCCATGGGCAACTACCGCATCAGAGGCTACGGCGCACTCCTCGCCAATGGAACCGTTGCGGACAGCATCCGCTTCCTGAGTGGGCAAACCGACCCGAACGCCCTCTGGAAGGGCATCCGCCTGGAAAGCGAAACCCAAAGCAGCTCAATAGAATACTGCTACATTGAAAAGGCGGAATATGGGATCTACGCCATCGACTCCCCCGTCCAGATCCAGCACAGCAGATTCAACCTCAACGAGAAAGGGATTCATCTAAGCGGCATCGGATCAACCAATCCCGCACAGATGGAGGTCTCCCACAACCTTGTCGAGCGCAGCATCCAAAACGGCATCCTGATCTCGCAAAACTCCAACGCCACCGTCTTCTCCAACGAAGTCCGCTACAATGGCACCGGCCCTCAATACCGGGCAGCGATCCAGCTCGCCAACCAATCCGCTTCAGGACAAAACAACCCCGTAATCCACAGCAACCACATCCACCACAACCACAAGCAGGGAATATCCGCCTGGGACACCGTGGGAGCCGGCGCGATCAACCCCGATATCTACGACAACATCATCGAATACAACCTCACCGGCATCTATCTGCTCAATGCTTCCGGACACGTGCACGACAACGTTATCGCCCACAACTTCATCCCCGGCGATGCCAACTCCGGCGCCGGCGTGATGGTGGGAGGCTCCACCAGCCAGCCCTACTTTGAGCGCAACCAAATCTATGGCAATTTCACAGGATTCTACCTCGGCGACAACGCCCAACCCTGCCTGGGCAACCTGAACATCAACCACGCCTGGGCGCAGGGCGGAAACCATATCTACGACAACATCGACGAGAGCAACACCCCGCACAGCGTCTATTGCTTTTCCTACAGCAATCCCTCCATCACTATTTTCGCGGAAAACAACTGGTGGGGCACCGACGATCCCGCCCAGATCGCGGTGGGAATCCACGACCACAATGACGATCCCAGCCTGCCGCTCGTGGATTTCGACCCTATCCTGAATATCGTTGAGGGAATCACCCTCAACGGCATGGTAAGCTATGACGGGACGCAGAGCCTCAGCAACCCACGCGTCCAGTTCGTGAGCGGCGGCGAAATCCTGCACGAACAGGGCATCACCCTTGGCCAGCCCTTCAGCATCGAACTGGAGCAGGAAGAACCTTTCCAGATAGTCGCGCTGGCAGACACGGGGGTTCCGCAGCTCACTCTTTACGGCAGCCTTGGCGGCCTGACAGACCCCACGGTCTTGAATCCCGAACCCGGCGCCGTCATGGAACTGGGGACAATCGCGCTAAGCGACACCCCTCCACCCCGCCATGAGACCTGCGGCGCGCCCCAGGCAATCGGCACGCGCAACTGCTTCCCTGTTTACAACAGCTTTTTCGTCTATCACTGGGACCACATCAACTGGCTCTACCAGGAGGGTGACTACCTCTATCTTAAACGCCACACCCGTTACATCAGCGGGGAAAACACGGATTTTGACTTTCCCGACGGCACCACCTGGGATAAAATCGCCAACCTCCAGCAGGGCGACACCTGGACCCGCACGGAGGTGGTGAATCCTGCCGGAGAGACCCGTGTGTCCACCTTCAGCCATATCATTACGATGGACGACACTCCGCCTTCCGACTCCGGGCGCGACTTGGGCAAGCTGACCCTGCAGACGGACAGCTCGAACTCGGCTTACATCTCCGCCCGCGTCCTAAGTGGCGGGGAATTCAGGTTGTTCCACTACAAGGACGCTTACGTCACCCGCCAGGAACAACTCTCCACCAACGCAAACCAGACTTACCTGCAAGAGGGGAACTACTGGCATTACTTCCCTGAAGCGCCCCATTACGCGCCGCTCTATCTCAGATACGACCAGCCCGCCCATCAGCAGGATTCCCAGTCCATTACGCTCCACTGGCAGGGGCTGATGCGGGATTCCGCGCATGAATGGAGCCAATATCACGTCTTTGACCACGAACAACTGGTGGGAATCGTTCCCCTGGGAGCACCTACTCTCACCATCACAGGCCTGTCGCCGGAGGAGCACATTTACAAGGTTGCCGCCACCGATGGGGTCAATTTCTCCGGCTATTCCAACAGCGTCACCTTGCTCCCCACCGCCGTGGACGACCCCCAGTCCCTGCCTCTTTCACTGTCGCTGTGGCCCAACCCCGTTTCCCTCGCCAGGCCCGGCGGTCTGACCCTCCGCCTGGACTCCGGCAAGGCGCTCAAGGGACAGGTTTCGATCTATAACCTGCGCGGCCAGAAAGTTGCCGGAACAAAGATCGCCGCCCCCGCCGGATTTGAATGGCGCTGGAACCTCCGTTCCGCCGACGGCAAGCGCTGCGCCTCCGGCATCTATTTTGTAAAACTCGAACTGCAGGGAGAAAAGACGATCACCCGCAAGCTGGCTCTGATCAGATAAGCGGCGAATCCAAAGGATACAGCATGAGTTGGATTTACGGATTTCTGCACAAGGAGCAGGAGCACGCCCCGTCGCCGGTTCTGCGCGAGACCTTGGCGGAGTATCATTCACCCGCGCTGGATATCTTTGCCGGTGGGCATCCGCAAACGCTGCAAAGCTTTGCCTATCCCGGCAAGAAGGGGGTGAAGGTCTTTGTGGTGGGCAATACCATCCTGCGCAGCGGGGACGATTACCGCTATCCCTCCGCCGAAGACTGGGCTGACCTGCTGGCCAATGAAGCCAGGCTGCAAGCCTTGGACGGGCATTGGCTGCTGCTGATCGCCAACCGCCAGGGAGTGGCCGCCTACAATGACTCCCTCTGCAAACGCAGCCTCTATATCCATGAGGACGGGAGCAGGATATTCTTCACTTCCGAACTGGAACTGCTCAAGCAGGTTTGCCGCCCCAGCCTGGATATGCATGCCTTCGGCGCTTACTGGCACAGCATCTTTCCCCCCTGGGCAGCGTCCACCAGCTTTGCCCCCACCTACAAATCCTGCTACCGGGACGTCCAGATGCTGGGCACTGGCGGCAAGGCGGAGATCACCCGCTCCGGCTGGAAGATGTCGCTCAAGCTGTGGAATCCGGACACCCAGCCCATGGATCTGGAACAGCGGGTGGCAAACATGACCTTGCTGCCTTTCCGGGCGGGCAGGAAAGTTGCGCTTGGCCTCAGCGGAGGGATGGATATCCGCGCCCTGCTGGCCATCATTTTGGGCGCGAAGCAACAAGTTACTGCAGTGCACACGGGTTCAGACCAGACTTCCGACTATCGTGTGGCAGCCAGCATCGCCAAACACCTGCGCGTCCCCTTCCGTTTTATCGGCGAGGAGGAATACAGCGGGGGCTGGGAGCAGGCCTGCCGGTACATAGCCCGGCGGGGCTTTGGCTTCAACCCGGCTAACAACGTTTCCGAGGGCTACTATCCCCTCTTCGCCAGGGATTGCGAAGTCTTTATCACCGGATATCTCGGCGAACTTTTCCGCTTCCGTTTACTGATGGCCTATCTGGCCAGCGCCGTCAAATCGCGCAGCATGGATTACCGCGCCATGGCACGCATCATCTACCGCGATCCCCCCGGTTTCTTTGTGCCGGATGCCCGCCGCCAGATGCAGCGGGGTTTTTGGAGCGAACTCAAGGAAAATGCCGCCCTGATGCCTCCTTCAAAGGATATGCCCAATCCCATGTGGCTGCATCTCTTCTTCATACGCCACGGACTGCGCAGGATCATCCTGCCCGGCATTGGCTGGCTGGACACCATGCTGGTGGATCACGTGCCCTGGGTGCAAAGCTCGATCGTGAGCGGGCATTGGAGCTATGGCTTTACCCGGCAGCTCAACGAAAGGCTGCACCGCCAGTTGATAAAACGGCATTGCCCGGCTTTGGAGGTCTTCCCGATCAGCATGGGAGACGTGAGCGCGCCCTACAGCACCCGTCCGGTGGCGATGAAACTCAAGACCTGGCTGCACTACCAGCGCAAGCCCCTCCAACAGCTTAACCGCAACTCCCTTTTCCTGCGGGAAAATAAAGCCCATATCCTGGAACTGCGCCAGGACTCCGCAACCAGGGACGACCCCGCCATCGACCAGATGCTACTGGACAACATCATCAACGGCTTTTACAGCGGAGACAACAGCCAGGCCAACGCCCTGCTCAGCTATCTCTCCTACACCCTGGGCAAATAGCCGGCTTTTCGCCCTCCCTTGCTACTACTGGATTTGGGGGTATCATCCTTAGGTCATCCTTATAAATTATAAGGATGACCTAAGGAAGACTCACGCCAAAACGCCGGATGCAAATGAGAGCCACCCGCGTGCGAGGGGAAATGGAGGGCAGCCAGTTCATGGCAGCGTAATTACGGGCAAGTATATTTATATACTTGCCCTGTGATCCGCTTCCCGCCTGGCATGAAGGGGTCGTAGCACCAATATATATGGGGGAGGATTTATGGAAAGGTGTTTTGAGGTGGAAAGGTGAAATGGTGGAAAGGTGCCTGCTTTTTTATAACCTTTCGCGGATGTTTCTTAAAAGACTGGATCCCGGGTCGCTGCCCGGGATGACACGGTTTTTAGTCTGGGGGTGGTTTGTTTCGTGGGCTGCCGAAGTCTGTTCGGCAGAGGCAACGGAGTTGCCTGTTGGTAGAGAGCTCCGGTCTCTGTGGCAAACGGACTTTGCCACCCCTGGGCACTGGATCCCGGGTCATACGGTTCACGCAGATTAACGCGGATAAAAGGCGCGGATGAGAGCGGATTGGGGTTATGGGGCGCGCTTGCTTCTGGGTCGGGTGGTAGTTTCAAAAAGACTGGATCCCGGGTCAAGCATGCGCTTGCCCGGGATGACACAGCTTTATAGCTTGATGGACTTGTTTCGGGGGAACCTTTCCACCATTTCACCTTTCCACCTTCAAAGATCCTGTCATCCGCGTTCTATTTCTATTTCACCACCTTTTCGCCGTTCCCCGATCTTTTATGAAAGAATGAAAGCCAGTTGGTATCAGAGTCCTGTAGCGGAAAGCTAAAAGAGCGATAATCCCAGGTTTGCCAGCAGGCTATACTTTTGGGGATGCAGCAGCGACAGGCGTCCCGTGCAGGCCAGGCGGCAGTCTTTTATCCTGCCCGAGGCGGAGGCAAACACCTGGGTGTCGTCATTGGCGCAGAGGCTGTAGTTCTGGGGTTCCAGCTCGTCATAGGCCAAAAAGCTGCGCGGACTCTGCCAGGTGACGAAGCCTGCTTTCAGGGTCAGTTTGGGCAGCTTCCAGCCCCAGGTGGAGGAAGCACGGTAGCTGTTTTGGCTGTAGTCGCGCTTGTCTTCCAGATGGTAGCTGAATTCCACCTGCTGATATGCCTGGGGCAGAAACCAGTATCTGCCGGCCACTGCCAGGCGGTGGTTGCGGGGTTCCCTGGCGCTGTAACCGCTGTCCGCCAGCGCTATGATCTCGCGGTCGAAACCCTGGTAGGAGGCTCTCAACAGATTACCCCGGCGTGAATATTCGAGAGCCGCGATCAGGCGGGAAAGCTGCCCGGCAGAGAAAGAAGGGCCATGATTGAGGCTGTAACGCAGTTGAGCGGATGCGCCCTTGAGGGGCAGAGGGGCGCGCAGTTCGTAGCTGAGTTCCCTTCTGCGGTCGCTCTGCACCAGTGCCGCGGGGGAAGTGGAGTAGGGCAGTTGGTGCTGGATGCCCGCCAAAGCATGGCTGACGGTCTGGCGGAACCCTCCCTTGCTATATTGCCAGGTGGCCAGTGAACTCAGATAAGTCCCCGCCAGGCAAAGCTCCGCGTCCAGCAGATGCGCTCCCTGCCTCAGCCAGCCGTAGAAACTGCCAAAGAGCAGCCTGCTGTCCAGTTTGGGTTGCACGAATTCCCGGTCATAGCTTTGATAGCAAGCCAGTAGTGCCAGCCCAGCGTGCTTGTTTTGCCAGCCCAGGGCGCCGCCCAGCCAGTTTTCCCGGGTTGTGCCCAACAGACCGGTGCGGGTCTTGGGCAAGGAGCGGATCAGGCCTTCCTGCAGGCGAGCCTCCCGGTTTTGGAAAGACGCGAATAGTCCGCCGCGCAAATTGCGGAAAGTAAGCGTCATGGCCGTACCCGTGGGAGCGTAGTTGAGCGCGGAGGAGGGCAGTTGCAGGCTGAACAGGCTGTCCGGGGCAGCCCGGCTCCCGTTTCCCAGGGCAATGCCACGTCCAAAGCGGAAACGCCAGACTCCCAGCATGGCCTCCAGATTGGCATTGCGCAGGCTGGTGTTGAAGAGGAAGTGCCCCGTCCCTGTTTTCAGGTCATGTCGGTAGCGCAGGAGCAGGGCTTCCGAGCGGAGCTGATAGAGGGCGATGTTTTCCCACCAGGCGCTGTTTTGGGAGAGGCGCAGGCGGCTGTCCAGCCCGAGAGGCTGTTCAAGTTCCCGCAGAGCGTCCAGTTGGGCTTGCCAGGCCTGCAGGCTGAGATTGAGGGTGTCCAGCTCGATCAGTTCATACTCTGCCTGGGCGTTCAGCGCGATGCCGCAACAGGCGAGCAAAAGCGCCAGCAGGTAGCGTTTCACCAGCCGAAAGCGATGTCCAGGCAATGGGTGAGGCTCAGTTGGGGATGGCTGCGCACCGCGTAGGTAAGCTCTCCCCGCCCCCAGATGAGGCCAATCCCCGCTCCAAAGCGGGAGGGCGCGCTTTGCCAGGAGGTGAGCAGCAGGAAGTTCTCCCCGATCTCGCAGCGGGTGGCCGTTCTCAGCATGTCCTTCCCCTGGGGCAGATACACGTAGGAGGTGGCGGCGCCGATGTCCCCGGTCACCTGGGAGGCAAGCGTGATGTGCAACTGGGCATCCTGCAGGCCGGGATGCAGCCAGCGGAGCTCGGCGGCATAGTCATCGTCACCCAGGCGCAAAGCCAGATCGGCGGCCAGGCTGTGAAAACTCTGGCTGGTGCTGAAGCGTTCGTAAAGCAGGTGTCCGCTCGCTCCCAAATCCAGCATCCCATATCCCACGGCGGCGCCCAGGCGCAAATCCTGCCACAGATAGTCGCCCTCATCCAGGTAGCTGGCGCCCAGGTTCAGATCCAGAAACCCGGCGGGAAAGGCGGAACTGAGCGAATAGACGCCCAGATTTCCCATGTTGAAGGGCCGGGAGTAGGAAAGCGAGAATCCGCTCACGCCGATGAGGGGCGAAAGCTGATGATCCGCCACGGAGGAGGAAAGCAGGGTAACGCCGCTAAGGGCGTTGGCGGAGGCGCTGTCTTCCGTGATCAGCGCGGAAAGGATCGCCGCATGCAGCAGCAGGCAAAGGCAGATAAACTTGCGCATTGTCCCCCCGGTCTGGAGTCTGAGCGGCTGCCGGTTCTTAGATCAGGCGTGCTTCCGTGTCCGGATCGAAGAAATGTGCCCGGTGCATGTCCAGGCTGATGGCAAACTCCTGTCCCATCCTCGGCAGTTCCTTGGGATCCAGGCGGGCGGTAAATTTGTATTTGGCGGTGATGAGCACCACGTGGTATTCGTTTCCCAGAGGCTCCACCAGGTCGCAGATGGTTTTGATGCCTTGGGGGAAATCTGCCATGGAGTCGAACTTGGCGTCGTAGATATCCTCCGGGCGCATACCCATGATAACCTTTTTATCCTTGTAGGCGGCGAGGGTCTGATGATGATCGGGGTGGATTTTGACGCTGAAATCCCCGCAATCGAAGAGCAGGTCATTTCCGTCTGCCTTGATCATTCCGTCCACCATGTTGATGGCGGGGCTGCCGATGAACCCTGCCACAAAGATGTTGGCGGGGTCGTTGTAAACGTTGAGGGGTGTGTCGATCTGCTGCAGCACGCCGTCCTTCAGCACAGCGATGCGGTCGGCCATGGTCATGGCTTCCACCTGGTCGTGGGTCACGTAGATCATGGTGTTGGCAAGCTGCTGGTGCAATTTGACGATCTCGGCACGCATCGCCACGCGCAGCTTGGCATCCAGGTTGGAGAGGGGTTCGTCAAAGAGGAAGACCTTGGGGTTGCGCACGATGGCGCGACCCAGTGCCACACGCTGGCGCTGACCGCCGGAAAGCTGTCCCGGTTTGCGCTTGAGCAAGTCTTCAATGCCCAGCAGCTTGGCTGAGAAATGCACCTTTTGCTGGATGGTCTTCTTGTCTTCGCGCCGGAGCTTGAGGGCAAAGGCCATGTTGTCATAGACCGTCATGTGTGGATAGAGGGCGTAGTTTTGGAACACCATGGCAATATCGCGGTCTTTGGGTTGCACCTTGTTCACCAGGCGGTCGCCAATATAGATTTCTCCCGAGGAGATTTCCTCCAGGCCGGCAATCATCCTGAGGATGGTGCTCTTGCCGCAGCCGGAGGGTCCCACCAGGACTACAAATTCCTTGTCTTCAGCCTCGAAGCTGACGTCCTTCACCGCGTGAAAGCCGTTGTCATAATACTTGTTCAGGTTCTTGATCACTATCTTTGCCATGCTGAACTCCTTTGAGATTAGAAAATTATGGCGGGCGCTTCTGTCAAGCCGGAAATTTGCTTATTCGGAAAATACTACTTTGTCGCGGTTTGACCGCTTGGCTTTGTAGAGCGCGGCGTCGGCCCTGGCGATCCCGGCCTCCATCTGCTCCCCTTCCTTTGTGTCGTGGGCTGCATGGGAGACGCCTATGCTCACGGTGAGGCGGATTTCGCGCTGGGGTCTGCCAAAGACGTGGGCGGCGATCCTGGCGCGCAGTTTCTCCATCAGGCGGATGGTTTCGGACGGATCGCTGTCGAAGACTACGATGAGAAACTCATCCCCCGCGTAGCGGATAACGATATCGCTGGCGCGGAAACTGCCCGCGATAAGTTCAGCCAGTTCGCGCAGCACTCCGTCCCCGGCGAGGTGTCCATGCTCGTCGTTTACCTGCTTGAAAAAGTCCACATCCACGATCGCGAGGCTCACCGGGATGCCGTAGCGGGCTGCAAGCCTGCACATCTGGTGCAGGTTGTTGCTCATGTAGCGGCGGTTGCGGAGGCCGGTGAGATTGTCGGTGAGCGAGAGTTCCTCCACCTTGCGGTAGAGCTGGGTGATCTTCTCGTATTCGGAATTGAGGGTTTCCACAAAGGCGTTGCCTTGCAGGCTGACCTGATTGCCCAGCTCCATAACCCGCCTTCCCAAAATGCGCATGGCACGGCAATATCCGGCCGGATCAAGCTGCTGGCGCAGGAAATAACTCAGATTGTGCAGATACACCCAATTGCGGTGCAGCCAGTAATTTGACTGCTGATAGTAGCGGATGGACTCCTGAAAGTTACCCAGCATGGCGGAGGAATAGTTCCCGGCAAAGAAATGGATATGCTGGGTCTGCTGGGCGTTCAGGGCTGAAGGGCTGCGTTCGATCAGGCGCAGGGCGTAATACATCTTCTGGTTGGGATCGACCAGGCCGTCCTCCAGGGTGAAGAGCCGGTACATGGCCAGGCTTTGCAGCAATTCCTCCTCCGGGGGAAGGGCTTGCAGGATCTTGAGCAGCAGATCGCGCTTCGCCGCGGTGTTCCTGCCCCAATAAAGGATCTCGATCCACTGCAGGACGAGGCACAGCGCGCTGTGGGCTCCCGCCTTTGCCCTGATGTCGCAGATCAGGTTCAGCCATAGGGCGCAGAATTGCCGGTGTTCCTTGCGGGCAAGCAGGATCCTGGCCCAGGCCAGGCTGCGCAGGATGTTCAGGCGGGGATCGTGGATCGGTGACTGTTCCAAACTCTCAAGCTGTTGCGCGGCCAGTTCGGTGTCTCCCAGCGCGGCAAGCAGGTGGCAGAGTTCCAGATGGCGCAGCAGGCTCGGTTCGGCTTCGGACTCCGGCGAACCAAGGGCGGAAAAACTTCCGGGCGTGAACAGCCCTGCCTCTTCCTCTTCCTGTAAAGGCAGATGTTCCAGTATAGACAGAAAAGGGGTTATCACAGGGTGGGGCTGCAAATCCTGGGACAGCAGCAGCTCAGTGATCGATTCCAGGCAGTGCTGGCAATTGTCGCGCCACTCTTTCCAGTTGTTTTGGATACCTGGCTCGCCCACCAGGTTCAGGATGCTCTCGACGCTCTGCTGCCGCTGATCAGTGGAGCAGAGCATCAGCTCTTGAACAAGTTGCCTGCAGCGTTTGGGCTTGTCCCCGTTACCTGCCATATCCTCTCAGGTTAACCAGACAACCAGTCCGGCAGATCATCCGGTCAGTCACTTGCCGCCCTTTTTGGCATCCGGACTGGGCGTAGATGGCTTGAAACGCCAAATAGTCTCGTTCGGTTTGATCATGCCAAACTGTTCCCGGGCAATCTCTTCCGCCGCCGCGGGATCGGTCTTTAGCCGGTTGTTTTCCCTTCTCAGGCTGTCGTTTTGGGCCTGGGTCTGGCTCAGTTCCCGCTCCAGGTGCTTCACCTGGCGGTCAATCTTCCACACCTTGTAAAAGCTGAAGCCGCTCCAGAGGAAAATCCAGCTCAGCACCAGGATCACTCCCAACCAGAACAGCCACCGCACCAGTTTGCTTGGTTTGTCTCTTTTCATCGCGTCACCAATCCTGCCAAAAATGATTTATGAATATCCACCGCCTGATGGGGGCACATTTCGTGGCAACACATACATTTGATGCACACTTTGGGATTGACCGCGGGCAGGATTCCGGGCGCCGCGGGGGTGATCGCGTGGACAGGACAACTGCGCACGCAGAGCCCGCAGCTTTTGCAGCGTTCGCTGATCCGCGGATGGAAGTAATAGACCTTTTGGAATATCCTGCGGCCTATGCCGGGCACATACTTGAGCAGTTCCTTGCGCAGCTTGACCACCCGGATATCGACGTCGGGCAGGGTGAAATCCTGAAAGCTGGTGGGAACCTTGATCCTGGAGGGCAGGATGCCATCGCCGTGCAAGGCTTCCCACAGGTAGGGAACGTCACCCATCCTGAAGCCCATCAGCCGGGCAGCCGTGTAATCCATTGCGGGGATGGAACGCGAGCCAAACAGCAGGCCGAAGTTTCTGACCCTGCCGGCCGATGGCCCGGCGCCGTCCATGCCGAGGATGCCATCGATAAAGCTGTAGCTGATGCGGGAGCGGGTGAGCCGGTAAAGCGCCAGCAGCAGCGCCACGAAGTCGTTGGTGGCGGGATAGAGGCGGTGATAGTCGGTCTTGATCAGGCCTGGCACGAGGCCGTAGAGGTTCTTCAATCCGCCCGTAAAACCCGTGAGGCTGTGGGTCTTGTATTTGGCCACGTTGATAATTATCCCGCAGCGCCAGAACACTTCCGATATCTTGACCCCGGTGCCCTCATAATCCAACTCCCGGAAACCTGCTGTGGAGAGGTTCACCAGCTTCACCGGATAGCGCTTGGCCAGATCGTTGTAGCCACAGGTCTCCCAGACCCGTTCCACATTCAGCGCGCCGCCCGGGCTGTCGCCGATCCAGACCTCCTTGCCCTTTTCCAGCCAATACCTGACCAGAGCCTCCACCACGGCAGGATGGGTGGTAACCGCCCGTTCCGGGGGATAAGCCCCCAACAGATTGGGCTTGATCAGCACCCGTTTGCTGCGGTTGACCCTGGAGAGCGGCATCTCGCGCAAAAAGCTCTTCACCGCGGCATCCAGGGCTGCCGGGTCGTAGCTCTCTATCTTACGGATTTGAACCTGGGGCATCAGTCGAAGTAAAGGAACCCTTTTTTCTTGAAGGCGCTGAAATAGAGGTCAACGGAGGCACCCACGTGGGCAAGCTCCGCTTTGCCCCCCACATCCGCCAGGCCGGACAGGTTGATCTCGATATCCCTGTGTTTCCAAGTAATTCCCCCCGTCAGCAGATGCTGGTTGTTCTCGCTGACAACGCCGGTTTTGGGCAGGGGATCCCACCAGATGCTATCACCGCTGGCGATCTCGTAGCTGCCTTCCGGCAGGCGATAAGTTCCGTTCCACACCTCGGGGCTGTTGATATAGCCCAGGCGATAGGTAAACCTGCGCACGGTCTTTTCCCATCCCAGCTTGACTCTCAGGCGGTCGCTGAACTGGTCGCTGATCGCAGCCGTATTCTCATAGTCGAGGTCTGCCGCGATGCAATTGCCGTTGATATTTACCGCCCCGCCCAAGCTTAGTTGCAGCGGCAGCATGCTGTCGTACTGCACAAATTTGAGATCCCAGTCCGCGTTTGTGGACGGCGTGAAGGTGATTCCCGCGCCCAGCAAATCCGTGCTGTACAATACACCCGCCTGCGGACGCAGGAAATACTTGTAGTCGCGCTGTTTCTCAAAAGAGCCCAGGATCACCGGTTCGCCGATGTAATAGATCTGATTGTGCAGGTTCAAGCCCAGATTCCAGTTCCCTTTGTGCCAGCCCAGGTTAGCCGTGATCTGCTGCAGGTTGAAAGTGGTAATAAAGCGGTAGATGTAGTAGCCAAAGTTCATCGGCACCTGAAAATCGTCCACGCTGATGCTTTTAGGATTGGAGTAGAGGAGCGCGCCGCTGAAATTTTCCCCCAACTTGCCGCCAAAACCCGCGCTTCCGATGGGGACGGGTGAGTTGTAGTTCACTTCCGCGCGGTAATAGTTGTTGTCGATTTGTGGTTTCACCAGCAGTTCCAGGTGCAGGGAGCCTTTTTCCGGCAAATAACCCGCGGGGTTCAGCAGCAGATGATCCACTGCGCCCATCAGGCCTGCGCCGGTGTTGCCCCTGCCCATGGCACGGGTGGACAGATAGTTGTGGGAATAACAGTCGTAAATAGGATTCACATACTCCGGCTGGGGATAGTCCAGCACGGGTGTTTCCTGGGCAAAGAGGCCCAGGGCTGTAAAAATCAGCAGAAAGAGGAGTGTAAAACGCATGATAAAACCTCTCTATTCAGTTTATTACAATGGTTTGACTGCGTTCCTTGCCCACCGATACCAGCTCGATGGGACGTTCCAACAAGTCCTGGATGGCTTCCAGATATTCCCGCGCCGCCTTGGGCAGCTTGCCAAGCTTGTTCACGGCGCCGATGTCGGCTTCCCAGCCCGGTAGTGTCAGATACTCCGGCTGCGCCGATTCCAGATCCAGGTGATGGGAGGGATAGTGCGGCAGACGGGTCTCGCCCAGCCAATAGCCAGTGCAGATCTTGAGCTCGGGAATCCCGCTCAGCACATCCAGCAAGGTGATGGCGAGGCCGTCCAGTCCGTTGAGGTCGGCGGTGTATTTGGCAGCCACGGCATCGAACCAGCCGATGCGCCTGGGCCTGCCTGTGGTGGCTCCGAATTCGTTTCCCACCACGCGGATGCGTTCCGCCGTTACGTCAAAAATCTCTGTGGGGAAGGGGCCTTCCCCCACCCGTGTGCCGTAGGCCTTGTAAACCCCGATCACCTTGTCCAGCCAGCGCGGGGGAAATCCCGCCCCGGTGCTGACTCCGCCGCACATGGTGTGGGACGATGTCACAAAAGGATAGGTGCCGAAACCGATGTCCAGCAGGGTGCCCTGCGCGCCTTCAAAGAGGATGGAGTCACCCCGCAGATACCACTCGCGCAACAGGATATCCACCTCAGCCACATAGCATCGCAAAAACTCCCAGGCCGATGCCAGGGCTGCCAGTTCCTCATCCAGAGCGGCAGCAGACGGGGTTTGCCCGTGCAGGCCATACAAGCTCAACAAGCGTTTCCGCAGCCAGTCCGGATGTGCCAGATCGCCCATCCTCAACCCGCAGCGCGCGGACTGATCAGCGTAGGCGGGGCCGATGCCTTTGCCGGTGGTGCCGATCCTGTTTTTGCCCAACTGCTCTTCCTTGCTGCTGTCCAGCTCCTTGTGCAGAGGCAACACCAGGCCTGCCCGGCTGTCGATGAACAACCTCCCCGAAAAATCTATGCCCTGCGCAATCAGGCCTTGCATCTCCTCGCGCAGGCCAAAGGGATCGATCACCGTGCCCTGGGCTATAACGCAGCGCGTGGTGGGATACAGCATGCCAGAGGGAACGGAATGGAAGACATATTTTTTGCCTTCAGATACGATGGTGTGCCCGGCGTTCGCCCCTCCCTGGAAGCGCACCACCACATCCGCGGAAGCTCCCAAAAAGTCCACGACCTTCGCCTTCGCTTCATCGCCCCACATACATCCCAAAACTGTTAATGAACTCATTTCACGCTCCATCGTAATCGTAATAGCATCCTTTTATCCCTTTCTCA
This sequence comes from Candidatus Cloacimonadota bacterium, assembly GCA_035450685.1. Lineage (GTDB taxonomy): Bacteria > Cloacimonadota > Cloacimonadia > Cloacimonadales > Cloacimonadaceae > Syntrophosphaera. Next base: position 33,046 of record DAOTNF010000012.1, read on the forward strand.
TCTTGTCAAATGAATTCTTGCCTTTTTTCGGGGAACCAGTCACCCACATGCCAATCTCCCGCCCCGGCAGGCGGGGATGCGGAAGGCGGAAAACCCTGCAACCATACTGGTGCCTGTCTGAATGAGCGGGACTCCAGAGCAACTATCACTGCTAAAACGCACTGTAACCCTACCAGATACCTCCTTTCCATCTCCTTGTTTCAGAGTGAGATACCGCCGCTGCGCGACGGCTCTTGCGCGTAAGAATAGATATGGTTTCATAATTAATATCCACAACTCAAACTGCCGATGGCAATTAAAAGCTTGACATTTCCCGCATCTTTCCACCTGTTGATGCAAGGCGTAAAATGCCTATTAAGAGTTTATACAGGGAGTTTGTATGGATAACAGCACCGTTCGCCTCAGTATTGCCAGCCTGACCGACCAGGGCTGCATCCGCACCCGCAACGAAGACGCGCTCGCCACCAGCGAGGGAGACTGGGGCACCCTGCTGCTGCTCAGTGACGGCATAGGCGGCTGCCCGGGCGGCGACAGCGCTTCCAGGCTGGCTGTGGAATCTGTCCAGTCCTACTTTGGCAGCCACTTTCTGGCTGGAGAGGAAAACGCCATCCTGAGGCAGAGCATCGATTTCGCCCAACAAAAGATTTTGGAGGCAGGGCAAGCCAATCCGGAATTGCGGGGCATGGGCTGCACCATCGTGCTGCTGCTGATCAAGGGCCTCAATTTCTGGTATGCCCACACAGGAGACAGCCGGCTCTACCTGGCACGCGGAGAAACCCTCAACCAGCTTACCAAAGACCACTCCAAGGTGCAGGAAATGGTGGAAAGCGGCATCATCACCCGCGAGCAGGCCCGCAGCCATCCTGAACGCAGCCGCCTGACCCGCGCTTTGGGAGCGGAAAACTACAAACCGGAGATATCAGGGCCCCACATCCTGCGCCAGGACGACGTTTTCCTGCTCTGCAGCGATGGCCTCACCGAGCATGTGACGGATGAAGAGTTGCTTCCCATGCTGGAGGAAGAACCCCAGATCGCGGTCAAGAACCTGACCGACCTTGCCAATGGACGCGGCGGCACGGACAACATCAGCCTGCACATCGTCCATGTGCGCCAGGCCACGCCTCACGTCCAGCAACACATCCCGGCGCCGCGGCCTGCCCCAAAACGCTTTTCCCCCTCGCTGCCGGTGATCCTTACCCTGCTGGCCTTTGCGGCCGCCCTCACCTGGTATCTGCTGTCCCTCAGCCGCGATCCTTCATTTGCCTCCGCGTCCAAACCCGCGAAGAAAGAAGCGCAAGAAGAGGTAGCCACATCCAAGGCGGAAGGGGAGAAAGCCCAGGCTCTGCCGAGGCAGGCCCTGGCAAGCGTGGAAAACGCCCTTGATGAGCAACTGCGAGCCAATCTGGTGCCTGCCAACAATCCCCTGCGCCAGCTTATGGACAAACTCCGCAACCCCCAGGTTCATGCCGGCAAACTGAAGTTTTTTGACAATCCGCAGAATAACCAACTGGTCTATATCCTGCCTGGCAACAGCATCTACCTTGCCTACTCAAAGCTGCTGGAAAAACCTGGCTACGACCTGAACCGCGAGCAGATCGAAGCGCTGCTCACCCTGGCTCTGCTGCTCTCCGACCCCGCCCGGCAGACTCAAAAACTGAGTATCGAAAACTGGCAGGAATTGCTCTTCCAGAGCGGCAACTCAGGCTTCGACCCCAAGCTGGTGGAAGATGCCCAGAACCTCTACAAAAAGATCGACCCCAAGAGTGATGGACTGGTCTTTTCCCAGCGCCTGATCGGCAAATTCGGCAAAAGGATCCGGGTGGGCAATTTCAATATCGCCATCGACCCTCTCAAGAAATAGCCTCATTTGCATCCGGCGCTCTGGGCTGGGTCTTCCGTAGGTCAACCTTATAATTTATAAGGATGACCTACGGATGATAAGTTAACCGCTTGTGGCTGCGTATGATAGCAATATCCAGACAGGATTTCGTGGTGTCGCGGTGGGGTGGTGAAAAAGAGATAGAACGCGGATGACAGGATCTTTGAAGGTGGAAAGGTGAAATGGTGGAAAGGAGCCCCTGAAAGCTCTACAAAGCTATATACTGTGTCATCCCGGGCAAGCTCCGCTTGACCCGGGATCCAGTCCCAGGGGTGGCAAAGTCCGTTTGCCACAGAGACCGGAGGTCTCTTCCAAACAGGCAACTCCGTTGCCTTTGCCGAACGGACTTCGGCAGCCCGATACCGCGGCAATCTACGACTTTTATCCGCGTATATCTGCGAGAACCGCGTGAGCCGGAATCCAGAAACGCGAACAATCAGCAAAAGAAGCAGTTGCGATAAAGAAAACGGAATAGAATCAGCAACTCTATCAGCCACCCTCCCTATAACCACAATCCTCCCCTCCGGAGCCATTCAGTTCCTTCAGCATGGCGGTCACCAGGGTCTTGGCGCCCTCGCCGTTTTCCGCCACAGGCCCCACGCAGGAGGGGCAGCCCATCTCGCAGGGGCATTTGGAGACCAGATCCAGGGCGGCGGCGATGATCTTGTGGTGCAGGTCGAACAGCTTGCGGGAGAGTCCGATGCCTCCGGCGATGTTGTCGTAGATCAGCACCGCGGGGTCGTTTCCGGCAAGCGGCGAGCGGTCTTCAGCAAAGAAATCGAGGTCTTTGCGGTCGCACATCACAAAGAAGGGCGCCAGATTCGCCAGCAGGTAGCCGAGGGCGGAAATCCCGCTCTGGATCTGTACATTCTGCTCTGCCAGGCGGTGACAGCGGGAGCAGAGGGTCACCAGGTTTTCGGGGCGGTTACCCTCTTCCTGGCTGGCAAATTTGCGCAGGGGGATGATGTGGTGGACGTGATGGGCGCCGTCGGTCTCCGCCACGCCGCAATGCTGGCAGAGGAAGCCATCCCGCTGGCGGATGGCGGCCGAGATGCTGGGCCAGTCCTTGCCATAGTCGTTGGGCGAGCTGTTCCAGAGTCCCAGGGCACGCAGTTTTCCCACCACCGGCGGGGCGATCCCGATCCACCAGGCGACGGTGTCCAGCTCCGTGGAAGGCAGGTCAAGTTCTTCATAGCCAAGCACCTGCTGGTTGTGAAACAGCAGTTTTTTGAATCCGGTGATGGTGGTGGTCACCTTCACCTTTCCCAGATACTTGTGCCCGCCGGGGCAGGCCTGCCGCATCTGCAGCGCGGTCTGCTCGATCTCGGTGTGGCGCAGGGCCTGGGTGAAGTAGTTTACCTCGGCGGGCTGCACCTCCACCAGCTTTGCGGCGAGGTCGAGGCGGCTGACGATCCAGGTTTCGCCGCGGTCAAGATAGATGGCGTTGGGGTGGGTCATCCAATAGGCGCTGGCCGCGTCCACATAGCCGATCAGTTCTTCCCCGTGCTTGATCTGAAGCTGCTCGCTGGCGTTGCGCAGCGAGACCTCCGCGGAGGGATAGCTTTCCGGAACTCCGATCCAGCGGCCTCCCGCGTGGCGGATTTTGCCTTCCTGAAGCAGGATCTGCAGATGGGGGAAGATGTGCTCGCAGCCCAGGCTGCCGAAGCCCTCGTCATCCAACAGGGCCAGGTCGTGCACGGCGCAGAGCAGTTGCTTTTGCAGAATCTCACGATGGTCAGGCGCGATGAGGGCGTGTTCGGGGTTGTTGTCGAATAGATAGTGGGGGTTGTGGCAGATGTATTGTTCCAGGGGATTGGCGCTTGCCACCAGCACCGCCAGGGCTGTGTTGCCTTTGCGTCCGGCGCGTCCTGCCTGCTGGCGGGTGGCTGAAATGGTGCCGGGATAGGTGTTCAGAAATACGGCGTCCAGCCCGCCGATGTCGATGCCCAGTTCCAGCGCGTTGGTGGAGACCACCAGTCCGATCTTGCCCTCGCGCAGTTCTGCCTCGATCTCGCGGCGGTTGGCGGACAGATAGCCGCTGCGGTAGCTGCGGATGCGGTCGCGGAAGGCTTCGCTGCTCTGCAGGTAGAGGTAGAGGATTTCCACGCTGCGGCGCGGCCCGCAAAAGAGGATGGCCTGTCCGGAGGTGTGCAGCCAGCGTTTGGCCAGCGCGGTGCTTTCCATCAGGGCGCTGCGGCGGATGCCCAGAGCTGCATCCACGATGGGCGGGTTGAGGATCATGAACACCCTCCTGCCATGCGGAGAGCAGTCCCTATCCACCAGGGAGACAGGGCTTTCCAACAAGTCCTGGGCGAGTTCGCGGGCATTGGCGACGGTGGCGGAGGTGCAGATGAACTGGGGCTGGCTGCCGTAGAGGGCGCAAATCCGCTTGAGGCGGCGCAGCACGTTGGCGAAATGGGAGCCGAAGACGCCGCGGTAGATGTGCACCTCGTCGATCACCACCCACTTGAGGTTGGCAAAGAACTGCGCCCAGAGCGTGTGATTGGGCAGAATCCCCAGATGCAGCATGTCCGGATTGGAAAAGATCAGGTTGGCCTGCAGGCGGATTTGCCGCCGCGCGGAGCTTTGGGTGTCGCCGTCGTAGATGCCGCAGTTGTGTTTTGTTCCGCTCAGGCCGGAGAGGCGGGAAAGCAAGTGGCTGAACTTTTGCTGCTGATCCTGGGCCAGCGCTTTGGTGGGGAAAATCAATAGGGAACGGCCGCGGGGATTGCTAAGCAGGTGCTGAAGGATGGGAAACTGGTAGCAGAGGCTCTTGCCGCTTGCCACTCCGGTGCTTAGCACCAGATTCCGCCCGCTCAGGATGGCGTCGATGGCCTCGCGTTGGTGCTGATAGAGGCGGCCGATGCCCAGTTCGCGCAGCAGGGATGCCAGTTCAGGCCTGGTCTGGGGTGGAAAATCTGCCCAGACGGCCTCCACTGGCTCCAATTCCTGCAAGCCGGCGATGTTGGCGCTGAAATGCCGGTCACGCAGCAGGCTTTCGATAAAAGCCTCCACATCGGGCAGGGCGAGGTGGTCTCTCATTTGCTGATCGCCAGGCGGCGGATGCGGCTGCCAGTGGAGTCGCTCAGGCGCAGGAAATAGACCCCGGAGGAGAGGGCGGGCCCGGCTTTGCGACTGTCGAAGCTGCTGATATCCCGGGCGGAAAAGACGCGGCGGCCGCGCAGGTCAAAGATTTCCAGGCTGAAACTGGTCTTGGCGGGGTTTTCCACGCGGAAGGCGCCCCGGCTGGGATTGGGGTAAACCCTGAAGCCGGAGGCGGCCTGCAAATCCTCCTCCAGAGGCAGGTATCCCCCCTCACCGGTGATCAGGATGTCGTCCAGATAGAGGGCGAAGGCATCCCAGGAGAGGCAATGCCAGGCCAGGCGGACGCTCTGCCTGCTCCAGGCGGAAAGGTCGTAAGTGTATTCAGTCCAAACAGCAGGCACGGCGATGAATGGTGGCGAGCTGATGGGCACAAAGTCCTGGGGATTGGCGCCGGAGGTGGAGATCAGCACCCGGAGCCGCTCCAGGCCGTAAGCATCGGTGTGAGACCGCGCCCAGAAGCTGAGTTCCGGTTGCTCGCCGAGGTTGAAGGGCGGCGAGATCAGCCAGTCGTTGTTGGGAGGGGTGAGGCTGCTGATGCAGGCCAGCATCGCGGAACCGGCATGGGGCGGCAAATTGGTGAGGGGAGGCGTGGTCTGGGCGGGAAAGAAGCTCAGCCATGCCAGGGCTTCGCCCTCATGGGGAAAGCTGACCCCATCCCAAGGCCAGGTGTTGGACAGATCCAAATCCAGATTGAGCCAGGCCTCGATTTCCTGGCTGAAGGGCGGACAGGCCTCAAAATCCTGCTTGAGGATCAGGTTATCGATCTCTTCGGGGACATGCACGCTCACCACGTTGGAAGGCCCGGAAAGCTCGCCCAGATGGTTCTCCGAGCGCAGATAATAGATGTAGGTCTGTCCGGCGGCGACCTCAAAATCCAGATAGCTGAGGCTTTGGCTCTGGGCGATCCACACATCGTTGCGGTAGATGCGATAACGCAGGGCCGTTCCAAGCTCGGGAGGCGACCAGCCAAGGCGCACGTGGTCGTTCTGCCAGCAGGCGTTAAGCCCATAGGGCGGGCCGATGGGTTCCCCCAGGGTACGGAAAGACCAGACCGGGCCGGGGAACTCCTCCGTCCCCAGACGGGCTGTCACGCTCCAGTAATAGGTGACCAGGGGCTGCAAGGGTTGGGCGAAGCTCCAGGCGGGCAGGCTCAGGTTTTGGGCAAGGGGCTCAAGCTGCCCCGCATCCTCGCCAAAGAACAGATCCCAGCTTTCGGCCTGGCTCTGCCAGGAAAGGCTGGTGGAGGTGGACACTCCCTGGGCCTGATCCTCCGGCTGGGGCAGATAGGGTGTGTAGCTGAAAGCTTGCAGTTCGAGGCGCAGATTGGCATGCGCCTGGCGCACATAGAAGCCGCTGGCGGAAGGGGATGGCGGAGCCGCGGGATCGGGGTTGATTGCCAGGCTGTTGAACACTATCCCCCGCGGGCTTTCCGTCTGGGTGCAGAGGAACTCGTCCGCGGTGGAGCTGTATTCCGGGCTGTTCTCGTCCACGGCGATCAGCAGGTTGTCCGTTCCATTGTAGATAAAAAGGTTTTGCAGGGTTAGGGTAAGCCAGCCCTGTCCCGGCAGGGAACCGGAAAAATCCGACTCCTGCAAGGTGCCTTCCCAAACCAGGCTCAGGCTGTCCAGGGGCACCCAGTCGCCAAGCTGGCCGCGCCGGGTGTGGCCGATCCAAACCTTCCAGAGATTGTTGGCGGACAGAAAGGTGCCGCCGCTGACGCTGTATTGGAAAGAGAGGGAGTGAATCCTGCCCGCGGAGAGGATTTCGGAGGCCAGATAGACCTGCTGCGAATAGCTGTAAGCCCGCGCTGGCTCGATGGGCAGGCTCTGGTTGACCAAATTGCCGCTGCCGATCTGGACGGTCTCCGCGGCCAGGCAGCCGCCGATCAGGAACAATGCCAGCAGCCAGCGCATCTCAATCCTTCCCGCGCCGGATGGCCTGCTTATGGATGATGAAAGCAGTCACGCATCCCGGGCAGATGGCCGGCAGATGGCGCGCGGCCTCACGAATTCCCTTGCTATCGTCCATTGGAGCGCTCCTTGGGCAAAAACTCTTATTGCGCCCTTGTAGCGGGCTGTCCCTGCCTGTCAAGCCCAAAATGCCTGCCGCTTCAGGTCGGGCGGAAACTCAGCGCCAGCAGTTGGGAGCAGGAACTGTGCTCCAGTTCCGGAGGCGCGAAGAGCATGAACAGCGGCCGCAGATACTGGGGTACCCTGGCAAGTATCTCACTGTATAAGTAAAGATTCTGCCAAAACAGCTCCGGCGAGAGTTGAAAGTCACAGCGCCTCTTGCGTTGGGAAAGCAGATGCAGCCTGTGGGGCAGATGAGCCGCCCCCGCCTTGGTATGGCAGAAATCCCTGCTGTAACGGAAGTCATTTTCGCCTCCCCGAATCCTGTCCCAGCCTCCATTTTTCAAGGGCAGCTCAACGAAGCAGGAAGCCATGTCAGCCGCGGGCTTGACGCTGAGATTCAGCTTGAAGCCGCAATACGCCGCCTTGCCATAGGAAGCCAGAATCTCGGTCTGCGCCACCAGCAGGGGCAAGCCGGGACGGGTGAGGAAATGCTGCCGGAATAACATCCCCCGCAATGCTTTGTTTTCCTTGATTTCGGTGCAGATGGCGAGGCCTGACCACAGATTGCCCCAGTTATCCACCAGCTCGGAAAACTCCGCCCGGTGTTGCTCGCGCCGCAGTCCCTGCAAGCCGGTCTGGGTGGGTATGCAATACATTCCGCCCAGATAGGGGTTGAAGTGCCCCTTGGGGGCAAAGTCCGGATAGCCACTGTCCAGCCACTCCACACCCGCATGGGACAGCGACACGATACTGGGCAGGCAGGCTTCGCGGGGAGCGGCAAAGCTCAACACGCCGTTGTCCACCCGCAGCAGTTCGCAGGGCTGAACTTCCTCCACGGTCTGCCGCACCTGACCGGAACACAGCAGCAGAGTCTCCTCGCGCCTTAGCGTCTGGGATGGCCTGGCAAGTTCGCACCAGACCGTCTGCAAAGGATCTCCCCCTTTGAGGCTAAGCTCTTCCGGCAGGCTTTGCAACTCGTCTTCCAGGCGCAGTTCGCATTCGCTGAACTTCCCTTCTCCGGCTGTGCCAAAAGTGACGTGCCCCTGCAGCATCTGATTCTGCCTCAAGACCAGTTCCAGCGGGCAAGGGACGGACACGCAGGGATTCCCCCCGTTGGCAACCAGTTCCAGGGTGGGATGTTCCCTCTCCGCGGGCAGACGGGTGTTGCGGGCAAAGTCCCGCACCTCCATGCTGTTGTCAAAGCAGTTCAAATATACCCGCAGCGGTTCCGTTTCCCGCTTTCCGCTCCGCGCCAGCTCTGCCAGGTCGATCTTCCAGCCTATGAACCAGTTTTCAAAACCAACCTGGGCGGAAGGCTCCCAAATGATAGCCAAAGTGCCGCTTTCCTGCCTGGAAAAGAGCCAGTTGCAATCCGGATCGGGCTGCGGCAGGTCGTCAACCCACACATCCCGCATATCCTCTTCCAGGCTCAGAATGCGCCCGCCGCTTTTGTAGGACAGCGGTTCTCCATCAAAAGTCACCCTCAGCAACAGGCCATACTCGCCCCCGTCCGGCACCTTCAGCGCCCGCGCGCGGTATTCCAGCAGCCCGCCCGGATAGAGGGTGTAGAGCAGGGCAAACTCCAGCCCGGGCTTGTCCTGGCTGCGATAGCTCAGTTCCAGTTGCCTTCCCTCCCCTCTTTGGGTCAGGCGCGCGTCCCAGGGGGTAAGGTTTTCAAACTCTTCGCTGTAGGGCATGCCCGCCTGGGGAGGCATCGTGTAAAAGCTGGGGGCATTGTCTCCCCCGAACCAGCCCCGGTTGACCTGCCACCATGTATCAAAGCGAAGCTCATACAGCCCGCTCAACAGATAGTAGCCCGTGGGAAGGATGGCGGCTGCGGAGGAACCGCAGACCTTTTGGCAACTGCTGGCCTGCTTTTCAAACTCCACTCCGGCGGAACCCTCCACAATTGCCTTCACCTTGATGGCAGGAGCATACACGAGGGCGGCATCCACCGTGAAATCAAGCGGCAGCATGCGGCGCTCCCCCGCCTCCAGGCTGAAACTGAACCTCCTCTCCCGCAGCCTGATTTCCGGCTGCTCAGGCAGTTCCAGGTCAAAACTCGCCTGCCGGGGAAAGTTGTTCTGCGCGTTCAGCCACATCCGGCTTTCCCTGCCGGGCAAAACCTGCCCGTGTTCGTTGCGCAGTTCCAGGTCAAGCGGATACTCCAGCTTCAAGCCGGTCTTGAAGAGCTGGCTACGCCCGTTCACCGCTATCTCGCAGAGGACGCCCGGCATGCTTTCCCAGTCCGTCCGCTGCTTTTGGATGGGATCCACCCTGAAGAGGGAGGGGATTGCCAGGCTCGTTTCCACCTCGCCGCTGAAATCCAGCCCGTGAACCAGTTCCGCCTCATTTTTGCCCCGTAAGCTCACTGCCAGGGGGAGGTTCGTGTGGTTTTCCAGTTTGTAGGTGATGGGATACTCCAGCCCAAAAACCGGCTCGGGATCGTCAGTTTCGGCTTCGATGCTCCACTCGTTAGTGCGGATGGCGACCACGCCCCGGCCCTGGCGTTCCACCGTCACTTCCAGGAATTGGCCATCCTTTTCCCATCGGTGGTCAAAGAGGTCAAATCCTTTCACCTTGCGGCCGTCCGGCACCATGGAGAGTTCGCGCTTGAAGTCGGCGTAGAGGTCGAAACGTTCCAGAAGGGGCTTGAGCAGTTCGCTGCGCAGCAGTCCCGGCAGGAAGTTCATCAGGTGTGTGCCCCAGGAATCCAGTTGTTCCCAGAAGAATCCGCATTTCTTATAGAGCGGCATAGCTTTCAGGTTACCCGGCCAGGTGAAGAGGTCGATCCGCCCGTAGCCAAGCTCGGCTGCACGCTTCACACAGAGCCGGATCAGGGCTTTGCCGATCCCCCGCCCGTGATGGCTGGGCAGCACGTTGAGCATCTCCACATAGGCGACATTGGCCTCGTAGCCATATTCACACAGGCGCGCGTAGCCCACCACGGCCTCGCCCTCAAACGCCAGATAGAGGTTCAGGTATGGCGAGGTCTGCTGTTCCTGCAAGACCTTGGCTTCGCTGCTGTTCCAGGCCCTGCCCATCCAACCCTCGGTGCTGTTGTTCCACATCGTTGCCACAGCTTTGGCGTGGCGCGATTCATATTCAGTATAGACGATTCCTGCCATCAGTTTTTTCCTTAAATAATTGGTAATCTCCGGGCCTGTTGTCCGGTTGTATCAGCGGCGGTGCCTGTTCAGCAAGTCAGCAGCAACAGCAGGGTGATCCTGTGTTTTATAGCCATGTTCTCACCTCCTGAGACAAAAAGCTACATATAAATCAAGCAATATTTGTTCCTGATCCCCAAATAAATCAGGATATCCAGCCCGGTTTCCGCATTTTTCCCCCTGTCGCTCCCCTTTGCATCCTGTAGATTTCCTGGGGTTTACCTTGGGTCATCCTTAACTTCGCAACCACATACCTAAGGATGATACCCTCAAATCCAGTAGTAGCAAGGGAGGGCGGTATGACGGATTATGCGGATTGTTGACAGCTTGCTTTCGCCCGTCAACCATTATGCATCAGGCTATCCTGCTGGGCGGCATGGGGATGAAGGCTGTTTCGCCCCTGCTCCAAAGCTTCATTTTACGCTGTTTCCGTTCAAATTCCGGCTACGGTCAAGCTTCGTTCCGGCTCGCAGTTCTGCCAAAGAATTCGCGGATCATCACCAAAGCCTGCAGGGCGTTGATACTCACCTGCAGCAGGGGCAGTTGCCCGTTCACGAAGTCCGGGTAGCAGATGTTTGGCTCCAGCAGTGATTCCACGCGGGTGTTCAGATAAGCGTTGCGGTCGCGGTAGTCCAAAAAACGCCCGTAGCGGGGATCCGTGACATCGCCATATTGCTTGCGCAGCCAGGCGTTGCGGATGCGGCGCTCCAGGGAAAACCCCTTGTAAACGCCAACCCCGAGCGGCTGGAAGGCCTGCACATACTTTTTGTAGAGGTGGCGGTGCAGGCGCAGGGGCAGGGGAACGCGGCGCCAGAACTCCACAAGTTCCAAATCCCAAAGGGGCAGGCGCCAGGTGTGGCCGAAAAACTCGTAAACGCGGAGCGAGTTGATGATGAAGTTGGCCTGGTGATGCGCCCAGCTCCATTCATCGAAGAAGGAGGCGGCAGTCTCGGCGGACATCTGTTCCGGAATCCGCAGGTTCCCGGCGATGCGGGGTCCGAAGAAGCGCAGGCGCAGTTCATCGGGGCATTTCCAAAAGTTGAACCTGGCGTCGAAGAGGGCGCGCAGCAGGTTGTCGCGGCTGAACTCCACCTTGTCTTCAAAGACCTGGGGCAGGTAGTTGCCTTCGAGGAAGTCGCCGGAATGGCCGGGAATGACCACGGCGTCTTCAGGCACCACTCCCCGTTCCTTGAGGATGCGCACCGGCAGCCAGTCGTGGATGAAGGGCGAGGAGGACAGGTGGGTGGAAAAGCGGAAAAAATCACGCATCTGCCTGGAGTTGAAAGACTGGTGCAACATGCCGCGGGTCAGTTCCACCAGATGCCAGGGATAGTTCAGAAAGCGTGCCACCTTGCGGGCAACCTCGCATTCGCCGTGGTGCAGGCCGCGATAGGTGAAGCAGCTCACGTTGGAGTAACCCAGGCGTTTGAGCATCACCGCCACCAGGCGGGAGTCGTGGCCGCCGCTGAGGGGGATCAGCACAGGCCTGCCGCCCAGGGAGTCGATGAGGCGTCCGAAAACCCGCTCGTGTATCCGGTCCAGTGCCCGGAGGGAAAGGTCTGCCTCCTCATAGACCCTGGTGTAGCGGAAGTATTCCCTGATCTCCAGCCTCTGGGTGGGTTGGTGCCAGATCAGGCATTTACCCGCCTCAAGCTGGCGCAGTCCCTCCACCAGGGTGTCGCCGAAGGTGCAGAATCCGGTGATGAGAAACTCGCGCAGGGCTTTGTCATCCGGGCCGGGATTGCCGAGCCGGGTACGCAGGGCAAAGGCGTCGGAATCCAGCAGGAGCTGGCCGTCGCGCACCGCGTAGAAAAGGGGATGGGAACGCACGCGGTCCACCGCCGCCAGGGTATAGTCGCCCCGCCTCGCCGCCAGGCTGAACATGCCGTCGATGCCCTTTAACAGGGAGACGAATCCATCCGGGCCGCAATCCGGGGGGATCAGGCCGGCAGGCGGGAGGCCAATATAGGTGGCATCTTTGAAGATATAGCCGCGGTTGAGGCTTGTCAGTTGGTCTTGCGGTTCCATATTTCCTTCAGGTCTTGTCGGTTGAGCGCGAGCAACTCCGACAGGGTAAAGCCTTCCCGCAGGATGAATACGGCCAGGTATCCGAGGCCGAAGGCGAGATAGGAGATGCTGGAGGCCAGCGCGGCTCCGGAAATGCCCCAGAGGGGTATCCAGAGCAGGTTGAGCAGGGTGTTGAGCAGCAAGGTTAGGCCGCTGAGCAGCAGGTGGATGCGGGGCTTGCCGAGGCTGAAAAAGTGTTGGGGTGAAATGGAGGCCAGCGAGGCGAACACCATCCCGCCCAAAAGGATCATGGTGGCGGGGGCGGCCTGGGCGTAGGCGGCGCCGTAAAAGACGGGGATCAGCAGCGACAGGGGGATGCCCAGCAGGGCGAGGACGGCGCAGATGTAAAAGCTGAACTTGAGGGTCTGGGACAGCACCCGGCGCGAGACCTGGGGATCGCTGGTGTTGTAAAGCCTGCCCAGCAGGGCGGAATTGATGCTGAAGGGGATCAGGAACATCAGTTCGGCCAGGCTCACGGCAATGGAATAGACTCCCAGATCGCTGTCGCCCAGCATGGAGCGGATCATGATCTGATCGAGCCGCAGATTCAGATAGGTAAAGACCGAAGACAACCAGATGACCAGGCCGTAGGAATATTCCGCCTTCAGCAGGGAAAAATCGATCAGCAGGCGGAAGGGCTGCCCCAGCTTGAAAAACAGGATCAGCGCGTTGGACAGCAGCGCCGCCACCGAGATGGCAAAGAAGGCTGCCGGGCTCAGCAGGCCGCAAACACAGAGCAGGATGATGATGAGGCTCTTGGGAATGAAAACCACCATGTTGTAGATATTGGCGGGGATGATGCGTTCATCGGCGGTGAACCAGGCATGGTGGTTGTAGTAGATAAAAGTGGCCAGCACCAGCACCAATCCGCCCAGGATGTAAAAGTAGTTGTAGTCCCCCAGCACAACGCCAAAAGAGCGCAGCGCGAGCAACACGGCGGAAATCAGCAGCCAGGTGAGCAGCAGGGCGGTGAAGTTGTTGCCCATCAGCCTCTCGGGATCGGTTCCGCTTCGCTTCAGGAAATACATGACCGCGCTGTTCAAGCCCATATGCCCGTAGTTTCCCACCAGAGTGAAGATGAGCAGGACGTAGGCCACGTAACCCTGTCCGGAGGGGCCCAGGGTGCGGGCTACCAGGATGCTGGTGAGCGCGCCGAGCACGACGCGGATAATCTGGTTCAGCAGATTGCTGGTGATGTTGGCTTTGTAACCCATGCGTGTGACGCAGTCCAGCGGATCAGGCGCCGCCGGGCCGGTTCAGAAGATCTCCTGCTGGGGTTCGCTGGGCGTTACGCCCAGATGCCGGTAGGCTTTGAAAGTGGCTTTGCGTCCCTGCGCGGTGCGTTCCAAAAAACCCTGCTGCACCAGATAGGGCTCGTAGATCTCCTCGATGGTTCCGGCATCCTCTCCGATGGCGGTGGAGAGGGTCTTCAGCCCCACCGGGCCGCCGCGGTAGTTTTCCATGATAGTGATGAGCAGGCGCTTGTCCATCTCATCCAGTCCGGCATGATCCACTTGCAGCATTTCCAGGGCTTTGAGGGCAATTTCCAGGGTGATCACGCCATCGCCCATGATCTGGGCGTAGTCCCGCACTCTGCGTAGCAGGCGGTTCGCCACGCGGGGGGTTCCCCGGCTGCGGCGGGCGATCTCCGCGATGCCCTCCTGCTCGAAGGGTATGCCCAAAATTTTGGCGGAACGGGCGATGATCAGGCAGATGGAATCAAAGTCATAATAGTCCAACCTCAGCACGATGCCAAAGCGGTCACGCAGGGGCGGGGTGAGCAGTCCGGCGCGGGTGGTGGCGCCGATCAGGGTGAAAGGCTCCAGGCCGATCTTGAGGGTGCGGGCGCTGGGGCCGCTGTCCAGAATGATCTCCATCTGGAAATCCTCGATGGCGGGGTAAATGTATTCCTCGATCACGTGGGAGAGACGGTGGATTTCATCGATGAAGAGCACTTCGTGTAACTGCAAATTGGTGAGGATGCCCGCCAGGTCGCTGGGCTTTTCCATCACGGGGCCGCTGGAGACGGTGATCTCCACATCCAGTTCGCGGGCAATGATGGAAGCCAGGGTGGTCTTGCCCAAACCCGGGGGGCCGTAGAACAGGACGTGGTCCAGAGGCTCCTTGCGCAGCCTGGCGGCGCGGATGGAGATGTCCAGCATCTGCTTGATCTGGTCCTGGCCGATGAATTCCTTCAGGGTGCGCGGCCGGAGCGCGCGGTCAAATTCCGTGTCCTCGCGCTGCTCCAGGGGGGTGTTGATGCGCTCCAGCATGGATGCTATTTATCCCCGCAGTTGTTGAGCCGGGAGGAGGGGCAGCCGTGGCAGGGAGAGTTCTGCTCCGCCTTTTCCGGGGCTGCCTTGTCCTTATCAGGCTTCTGCGGGACGGTTTTTTCTTTTTTCAAAGTTTGGGGAGGTATGACCTGCGGCGTGTCCAGCATCTTGATCAAGCCGCTTCCTTCGGGGATATAAACATCCCATGCCACCTGTTCGCCGGTTTCCCGGCAGGTCAGCTCCAGATGCAGGTTTTCGCCTTCCTGCCACTGGCTGGGAAAGTTGCCCAGATTCACCTGGCAGACCACCATGAAAGGCACCTTTTCCCCGTTACCAACCTGCTTTACCGCCAGATGGTGGATGCTATGCTCATCGCTGTCCATGATCTCTTCCGGACGCTCCAGGATCCAGGCCCGGAGGTGATACTCGGGGGCGGATTTGTCCTTTTCCCAAGTGACAAAGGGTTTGCTGCCGTCATCCAGAACCAGTCTCTGCACATAGACGCGGGGGATGGTCATTTGAGCGGCGAGCGGCAATATTAAGGCCATCAGCAGCAGCACGAACCAATATCTCTTCATCAAGCGAACTCCTTCACTTTATCTTTCCCAAAAGCTTCATTATCTGCAGCCTCCAGACCATCCAGACGGCCTCCCACACGATGCGGCGGCTCATCTTGGACACTCCGTCGATGCGTTCCGTGAACACGATTGGCACCTCATGCACGCGGAAGCCCTTGACCCAGGCGCGGAAGTTCATTTCAATCTGGAAAGCGTAGCCGTCGGAGAGAATCCTGTCCAGGTTGATGGCTTCCAGCACCCTGCGGTTGAAGCATTTGAAACCTCCGGTGGGGTCTTTGACGGGCATGCCCGTGATCGCCCGCACGTATTTGGAGGCAAAATAGCTGATCAGCAGGCGCTTGAATGGCCAGTTCACGATGTTCACCCCCTGGCAGTAGCGGGAGCCGATCACCAGGTCGTATTTACGCGCCGCTTCCAGCAGGCGGGGGATGTCGTTTGGATTGTGGGAGAAATCGGCATCCATTTCCAGGATGTAGTCATAGCCGTTGGCCAGGGCATACTTGAAGCCGGAAACGTAGGCGGATCCGAGGCCCATCTTGCCCGGACGGCTGATCAGATGGACACGCGGCTCGCTTTCCATGATCCTGGCCACTTCCGCGGCGGTGCCGTCGGGGGAGTTGTCGTCCATCACCAGGATTTCCAGTTCCGGAGCCTGTCCCAGCGCGGCGGGAATGATCCTGCCGATGTTCTTGATCTCGTTGTAGGTGGGTATGATCAACAGTGCTTTCATGATTTGTCCAGATTGTTCTTTAATAGTTGAGCCTCAGGCACCTCGCGCAGTGGTTTGGCGGGCGAACCCAGCACCAGCTTGCCGGCGGGGACATCGCGGGAAACCACCGATCCCCCAGCCACGCAGGCATCCTCTTCCAACACCTTGCCCGGCAGAATAGTGCAGTTGACCCCGATGCGGGCACCGCGCTTCATGGTTATTCCCTTGAAATGCTTGAAGCGCTCAGGGTCGCGGGCCATATAGTTGTCATTGCTGGTGGCAACGCAGGGCGCCACGAAGCAGTAGTCTTCGATCTCGGAATAGGCGGTGATGTAGCAATTGGTTTCAAACTTGTTGCGGGAGCCGATGGTCACGAAGTTCTCGATTGCCACGTTGCGCCCGATGATGTTCAGGTCTCCGATGCGCACGTTTTCGCGGATGGTGGCCAGATCGGCGATCAGGTTGCGTTCGCCGATCTCGCATTGGGCATAGATGACCACGTTCGCCCCGATCTGGCAGCCTGAGCCGATCTTTGCCGGGGCCAGGCCTTCCGGCACCTTGAAAATGCTGCGGGGTGAGGACAGCGGCCGTTTCCCGATCACGCAGTTGTCGTCCACCCGCACATTGTCTCCGATCCTGGAGCCGGGGTGGATCACCACATTGTTGCCAATCAGGCAGTTGGCGCCGATCTCCACATCCTCCAGGAGGACTACGTTCACCCCCAGACGGGTGTTCTCTCCCAGCCTTACGCTGCTCGCTATATACTGATTCATCAAACCTCCAGGCACTTAGTGCTATTTTTTTCTCGACAAGTAATCAGGCAAGTAAAAAAATAGCTTCCAGGATAAAAGATATGCAAAAAGCCATCGCTGACTATCTGCAATTTATACGGGGCGAAGCCAAATCCCCCCGCACAATTATCGCCTACGAGAGCGACCTGGAGCAGTTTCACACCTTTCTGCAAAGGTTTTTTCCCGATGCTCAGGTGCAGGTGAAGCAGATCAGCCCCCTGATGATCCGCGACTTTATGCGCTGGATGCACGAAAGCGGCGTGGGAAACCGCAGCCTGTCCCGCAAGACTGCCGCCCTCAACAGCTTTTTCCGCTTCCTTAAACTGACCGGGGTGACCGATAAAAACCCCATGGACCGCATCAAACGCCCCAAGTTTGAAAAGAAACTGCCCCTCTTCTTCTCCGAGGAGGAGGTGGCGCAACTGCTCAGAATACCGGATACGGCAGATAAATTCGGCCTGCGCAACCGCGCCATTCTGGAACTGCTCTACTCTTCCGGGCTGCGTCTCTCGGAACTGGCAGACCTGCAACTCTCCGATATCGACCTGAAACGCGGCCTGCTGCGCGTGACAGGCAAGGGTAACAAGGAAAGGATGGTGCCCGTGGGAGAGCCTGCCATCCAGGCCATCCGCGAGTATCTGCCCGCCAGGGCGGAACTGCAGACTCCCCGGAGTTCAAACAAACTGTTCCTCACCCGCTCCGGCAAGGATTTTGACCATCGCCAGCTTTACACCATCCTGGATAAATACTTCGCCGTGATCGCCCAGAAAAAGGGCTATTCACCCCACACCCTGCGGCACAGCTTTGCCACCCACATGCTGGCGCGGGGGGCTGACCTGCGTGCCATCCAGGAAATGCTGGGGCACGCCAACCTTGCCACCACAGAAATCTATACCCACGTGACCATTGAGGACATCAAGGAAGCCTACCGCAAGGGGCATCCCCGGGGAAACGACTGATACGGCAAATCCCGCCGAGTGAGCGGGCTTGGCAATATCCTGTTTTTGGATGGTGGAAGGCTCCCTTTCAATCCGATATGATATAATAACTTTCAAATAAGCACACAAATTGCGGTGACTATTTTCAGCTTGCCCTCGTTCGACAGAGTGAGCTAAGTCTATATTTTCCTTAGGTCAACCTTATAATTTATAAGGATGACCTACGGTTGATGGCACCAAAGCCTGTAGCAGCAAGGGAGGGAGCTATGAAGTAAAAACAGGATAATCAGCATTATATATTTACCAAAGCAAGTAAATCAACACATTATTGGGGACAAATCGATCCACTTATTCTTAAAAGAGTCCCTGTAAGAACTGTTCCCGCTATTTTCCCCACCAGGCCAGCAGAGCCAGGCCCGCCAAAGAGGCCAGCCAGGCATTGAATTCCCGGTGCCGCCACCAGACCGTTGGCGACCACTTTTTCCACAGCTTGCCCCAACGCAGTTTCTTGGGAAAAAAGACAGCCACATCCCGCTTGTAGGCAGGCCAGTCATCCCCGAAAAGCCTTTGCAGTTTGACCTCTTCCTGGCGGATCTTGGGAATGTATGCCAGCAGCAGCATGGCCGCCAGCACGATCCAGAGCGGCCAACTATTCACGATCAGCGCGAACCCCAGAGCCAGCAGCAGGGAACCCAAATAGAGCGGATGGCGGCTGAGTGCGTAGGGGCCGGTGGTCGTGAGGATGGTGTTCTTATGGATCATGCCCGCCGCCCAGGAACGCAGCAGCAGGCCTGCCAGAATAACGAACATGCCCAGATGGGCGGCATTGAACCAGTCCCGCAGCAGCGGCAGCGGCTTATGGTCGAAAACAACCAGTCCGACAAGGATCAGCGGCACCAGTATCCGCATCAGGGTCAGCCGCTTTTTGGCAGCCCACTCCAGAATTGCTTTCATATACTTCCCTTTGACTTTCAAACTCACGCGTCAGGGCATCTCCCCCGACCGCAAAGACAAAGTCTTAAGCCCGCGGATTCCGGCAAGCAAAAACTGCTTATCCGTCTTTCCCCAGTCTTTTGAAGAGGATAAATGAATGCAGAACGGGATAGAGCAGCAATCCAAAAGCCAGCACCGCGCTCCAGACCTGAAAACCGCTGTGTTTCGGCAGGATAAAGCCTTTCAGCATCAACAGCAGGCCGCCCAGGACAAAGAGGATGCCGCCCAGACGGTGGGTGCGGTCCCACACCTTTTCGTTGGACAGCGTCCAGGGAGTTTTGATACCGATGAAGAAATTCTTGGGCACTTTGGGCAGCAGATTGCCCAACAAAACACAGAGCAACCCCATCAGGATCAAGATCATATTCACCTGCCCGATGTCGCCCCATTTAGCCACAGCCAGGGCGTAAACGCTGATCAGCGCGAAAAAGAAGACCAATGTGGTGGTGAGAGGCGGCAATACAGCGTCGAAACGCTCCTCATACTTTCGATACCAGGGCGAATACCAGGGCAGCAGCCACAGCGCCAAAAACATGATCGCGTTGAGCGCCAGCCCCCACCAGAGGCCGAATGTCTTGCCCGACCAGCCGTCAATCTCGTTGTGGATATTCCAATGGGTGGGAACGCGCGCGTCATCCGGGAGCTGTCCCGCGAACCATAGCGTGGCAGCCAGGTGCAGCGCCAGAACCAGCAACGCCCACTTATACTTTTTCAGTTGTGCCATCTTTTACCTCTTTTTTGCTGAAAACTTCCGTGAACCAACCGATCACGTCCTCAAACACCGTGGTGTTCAAGGTGTAATAAACAAACTGCTTTTCCTTGCGTGAGCTGACCAGCCCCGCCTCCCGCAATACCTTGAGATGCTCGCTCAGACCGGGCAGGCTGATCTCAAAGTGCTTGGCCAGGTCTCCCGCGGAGAGGGTGCCTTCCCGGCGCAGCAAAGTCAGTATCTTGCGCCGGTTGGGGTCCGCGATGGCCTTGTAAAAAGACTGCGGCATCTGATCTCCTTTATCATTCGTCTTTAAGTGCTTATTTAAGTGAACGCCGAATATGTCAAGAACTATATTTCGGTATTTACTTAATTACCCCGAAAGTATCGGAGGAAAGCTATGTTTAGCGATAAATCAGGACAAGCGGGAACAAGGCAGAATTTGGGGTTGACAGGAATTGAACACTGGAAAAGTAATGGCAGATAGAGGATATCTGCAACAAGCGGTATTCTGCCAGGAGCAAAATATGACAAAGCTTCGTTTCCCGTTTATGGCGATCATCGGCCAGGACGAATTGAGCCTGGCCCTGATCCTGAACTTGGTAAATCCCCGCATCGGAGGCGTGTTGATCCGTGGCACCAAGGGAACCGGCAAGAGCACGGCTGTTTACGGCCTGCCTCAGATCGCGCCCCTGATCAAGGTCCATGAGTCCTGTAACTACAACTGCTCCCCGGATGAACCCCAGAGGTGGTGCCCATTCTGCAAGTCACGGCAAACACACACCGTAATCGAAAAAGAGGTGGAAGTCGTCAACCTGCCCATGAACATCTCGGAAGAGAACCTGTCCGGCAGAATAGATGTGGAAAGGCTGCTCAAGACCGGCGACAAGGTCTTTACTCCCGGCCTCCTGGCCAAAGCCCACAGGCAGATACTCTACATCGATGAAGTGAACCTCATCCCGGATCACATCACCGACAGCTTGCTCGATGTGGTGGCGTCAGGCGTCAACACAGTCGAGCGGGAGGGATTCTCCGTGCAGCACGACGCCAGATCACTTCTCATCGGCACCATGAACAGCGAGGAAGGGGAGCTCAGGCCCCAGATTCTGGACCGTTTCCCCCTTTCTGTGACCATCAACACCATCCGCGATGTCGATGACAGGCAGGAGATCATCCGCCGCAACTTCGCCTTTGAAAACGACCCCGCCCAGTTTGTGGAGAGCTTCAGGGACGTAAGCGGGATGATGAAGCAATCCATCCTGACCGCGCGGGAAAAGCTCCCGGAAACAACCATCCCGGAAAGCTTGGTGAAGAAAGTGGTCGATTTCTGCGTTCATTATATGGTCGATGGGCACCGCCCTGAGATAGTGATCGTCAAAACCGCCCTGGCTTACGCTGCCCTGGAGCTGAAACCAGTTGTCGAGGCCAAACATGTAAAAATGGCGATGAAGCTCGCCTTGCTGCACCGGACGCGTGACGGCGGGCTGAAAAAGGCGGTAAACGCCTCCGATATTGATGGCTGGTTTGAGGGCGTCAAAACAGACCCTGAACCGGATCAGGCCTTCTCCATGGAATACGATTCGCAGAACTTGAGCATTCTGAAAGGAGGATACCTGTCCCCATCAAAAAAATCCGTGAAAGCCTCGCCGAATTAAGCTTATTGCTCGGCGGCGGGGCTGACGATGACTGCCCTCAGCGGCGCAGTCTGGTCAAACTCATACTCAAGCAGGTTCAGCATCAGGAATTGACAGCCGAAGAGCTGGAGAGGCTCAAATACTGGGACGATATCTGGGAATTCTTCGAGAAACAGCCGGAAACCCTCGAGACCTTGCAGGGGATTTACGCCCTCTATTCCAATCCTGATTATCAGTTCATAGAGTTTGAGGCGGATACTACCGCTAAAGCGCTATCCCCCTTCAATCGCTTGTTTGCCGATCGCCTGAGCCTCAGGGAAGTCATCGCGATCGCCTATAGTTTTGTGAAAAGCAAATTTGTGGAAGAACCGGAAGCCAAAACCCAAATCAAGGGAGTGGCAAAAGAAGACAAACAATCAGCCACCACCTTCGATGTGCAACTGGCAACGCAGGAGATCGGCAAAATAGGCTTCAAGCGCAAGAAGATCACAAACTTCAAGCATGGTGCCGGAATGGCTCACGCCACCGGGCCGGTCGTATCCTGGTCGGCAAACCGCCACTATAACGCCCGCCTGGCCATCTATCAGACCGTCAGGGCTGCAATCTGTGACGGGGCGTTCTCCCGCAAGCCTTTTGGGATTCAAATCTCCGACCGCCATTTCCGCTACCCCGTCTATCAGTCCAAACAAAGCTTCAACATCATGCTGGTGCTGGATGTCAGCAATTCTGTGAGGTGGATTCTGAAATACATCGAAAAGATCATCACGATGCTGACCGCCCAAGCCAGCGCCGCAAAGGATAAACTCGGCCTGATTGTTTTCCAGGAAGACCGCGCGCAGATCATGCACTATCCCATCAGCAACATCCGCCATGTGATCGGCACGATAAACACCCTGGCGCCCAAGGGGAAAACTCCCCTGGCGGACGGCATAAAACTGGCGTTGCAGACCCTGGAGCACAGCAGATTCCAGGTGACGGGCATGTCCAACGCCATTGTGCTGCTTTCGGATTGCTTTCCGGAGCCCATTACCGGAGAGTATGAGGATCAGTTGGAAGAACCTGCCTGCCAGGATATTCTGAGCGTCTGCGACAGGATCGCCACGGCAAAGATCAAGTTCCTCATCATCAACCCTGGCATCAACGGCGCCAAAGGCTATCAGAAACACCTTGGCTACAGGCTGGGGACACTTGCCGCCGAGCGTGCGGAAGGAAGCTTCCTGAATCTGACAGCAGACATCAACCGGAGCGGCGACCCCAACGCTAGGGACTACGTGTTTTCAGAGAAGATGATGCATAAGTTCATGCAGGAAATCAGTGAGTTTAGGACGGGAGGCTCTGAGCAAAGCCCATTCTGACTGCCAGCATGGAGTTCATTGAGCCTTTCCCGGCTGCAAATCTTCCCCAGCCGCAATGGCGCAATGGGCTTCATGCGGGGAAAGCCAGTTTTAACAACGCAAGCGCAACAGCATCAGCCGATCTCTATCACCTCATCCACGATCTGCCTGGTTTCCGCCTTGTGCGAGATGATGATGATAAACATATCCTTGGGCAGGTTGCGGATGGTCTCATGGATCAGCGCTTCGCTGGCGGAGTCGATATTGGAGGTAGGCTCGTCCAGGATCAGCAGCCGGGGGTTTTTCAGCAGGCCCCGGGCGATCGCGATGCGCTGTTTTTGTCCGGTGGAAAGATTGATGCCGTTCGCTCCCAGGAGGGTGTCATACTTTTCCGGCTGCCTGGCCACAAACTCGGACACATTCGCCAATTCCGCGGCGCGGTACACCTCATCCTCGCTCGCTTTTTGGTTTCCCAAAAGGATGTTTTGATAGATGGTGCCGTCGATCACGAAGGGTTCCTGCTCCACGTATGACGCCTGTCTGCGCACGGATTGGATGGACTCTTTGTTCAGGGCGGTGCCGTCAAACAGTATCTCCCCCTTGTCGGGGCAATATATCCCCATCATCAACATCGCCAGAGTGGTTTTGCCCGTTCCTGATTTGCCGGACAGCATATAAATGATCCCAGGCTTCATTGTATAATTGAAGTTTTTGATGACCGGACTGTCCGCCTGATAGGCAAAAGACAGATCCCGAAACCTGATTTCCCTGCCGATAACGATCTTACTGTCGCCCTGCCGCTCAAATTCCGGCTCCAGGTTAAGGTAATCCCGCAGCCTTTCATAGAGGGGGATGTTCTTGCGGAAGTTGACTACATTATCCACCAGCAACGCCAATGGCGAGCGGATCATCTGAAATATCGTGATAAAGGCAAAAAGCCCGCCAAATGTCAGTTTGCCCCGGATTATCGCCACTCCTCCGCCCACCAGGATCAGTACATAACAGAATTCCCGGATTGCCAAAGCATACGATCCCTGGATATAACTCTTCTTCACATAACTTACAAACATATTGTAGTACTTGCGGAACGACGCAAAGAGACGGCTGGCAAACATCTGGTGCAGATCGTAAATCTTTACCAGAAAGGTGGCCATCACCGATTCCTGCAGGGAGCTGTTGTGATTCGTGTAATGCTCCAGAAGGGGTGCTTGCTTCTTTGCCAGCACGGATCCCCAATAGTGGCTTAGCCAGGCGTTTAGCAGCAACAGCAGGACAACGGCAACCGTCAGGTATATGTTCAACATCGCCAGCAGCACCAGCGCCACCAGCAACTGTATCGCTTCATTGCACATCCTGACCACCGATGCCATGAAAGATTCCAGAATCATGAGCGTGTCATTCTGGATCCGGTTGAAGATATAAGGCCCCGATTGGCGGTAGTATTCCTGCATGGGCATGTTGTGAATGCGCTTCACAATGTCTTTGCGCATCCTGATCACCGTCAGGATATTCAGCCGGCTCATCATGATTTCCTGGTAATAGCCAAACACGCAGCTTACCATGGTCAGGATGAAATACAGCAACGCGGCAGAGATCAGCAGGATGATGTTTTTGGAGGGAATGATATTGTCGATGATGTGCTTGCTGATGTAGGGCAGTCCCATCGACACCACGGAACAAGCCACAATGATCACCAAAATCAGCAGAATCTTGAACCGGTAGCGGTAAAAGTACTTCCTGAGCAGATAATAAATCAAGCCAAGATTTTCATTTTTCATATTCTTTGTCCCCAATTGGCAAACTGGAGGTTTTCCGGTAAAGTGTCAAGCACAAAATCCCACCTTTCCCTTTGCCGCAAAATCTTCCGCTAAACCATGCCTCCACACCCGCTTCGCTCCCCTTTGCATCCTGTAGATTTCCTGGGGTTTACCTGGGGTCATCCTTAACTTCGCAACCACATACCTAAGGATGATACCCCAAAAACCAGTGGTGGCAAAGGAGGGCGGTATCCAGACAGGACTTCGTGGTGTCGTGATGTCGTGGTGGGGTGGTGAAAAAGAAATAGAACGCGGATGACAGGATCTTTGCAGGTGGAAAGGTAGAAAGGTGGAATGGTGGAAAGGTTCCCCAAAAATAAGTCCACCAGGCTACATACTGTGTCATCCCGGGCAAGCGCACGCTTGACCCGGGATCCAGTCTTTTAGAAACAAGCACCAAATCCTGAAACTAAACCCCATAATCCCAATCCGCAGTGATCTGCGCCTTTTATCCGCGTATATCTGCGCGAACTCCTTGACCCGGGATCCAGTGCCCAGGGGTGGCAAAGTCCGTTTGCCACAGAGACCGGAGGTCTTTTCCAACAGGCAACTCCGTTGCCTCTGCCGAACAGACTTCGGCAGCCCTAAAGTTATCCGCATGACCCGGGATCCAGTCTTCTGAAGACCGTTTGAAGTCCGCAGCCAAACAAAACCCGCCGGCCTGAAATGTTTCAGCATCGGCGGGCAGAAAACCTGAGTATGCTTCAGGCTAAATCAGAAATTCGTTACTCCATCTCTTCAAAATCGGCGGCATCCGCGTCGGGGTCGGGCATAGTGGCGGCAAAGTCCAGCAGGGGCTGCCAGTCCGGATGTTCGGCGATGGGGTCGTCTGCCATGGTGAGCAGCATGCTTGTGCCAATGGCGCCCTTTTCCACCATCAGGCGCAAAGTGGCGATGGCCTTGGCGTAATCTTTTTCCAGATAGTGCGCGTTCGCCAGAAAAAACAGCAGGTCAGGGTTTTCCAGCCAGGCGGGATTCCTGTCGGTCTCCCGGAGCATCAGGGCGTATTTGCCGTTCTCGTAGAGCGACTGGCAAAAACCCAGCACTGCCCCGTCGGCGGCTTCGGCGGCGTTCTCATAGCCGGAGCCGATCTTTGCCTGCGCGGCAGAGAGATGGGAGCGGCGCAGCAGGTCGATGCGGCCAAAATCCGCCATGAACTTGTAGATGAGCCCGTAAAGCTGCTCCGGGGCTTTGGTGGAGAGCACCTTTTGGAAGAGGTTGCTGGAAGGATCGTCCTTTTTGGCGGCGAGGTTATAAAGCAGGGAACCGACGATAGCGGAAAGGCTTTCGGGATATAGTTTCAGGTGGTTGGCGATATACTTTTTGTCTTTCTTGATGGACTTGCTGCGTTCCGCGCGCAGGGGATCCTGGGCATCCGCCTGGCCAAAGTAGTTCAGGTAATACTCGTTGATCAGGCGGTAGCCATAGCTCTCTTTGGGATGGGCTTTGGCGAGCTTGCGGCCTTCGTGCAGCTTGTCGCCTTCGTTGGAGCTGACCCGCGCCAGCAGGTAGCGCACCAGGGGGTCTTTGCTGTCGGAGCGGAAGGCATCTTGATAGACGGTTTGCGCCTGATCGCGGTTGAAGGCGTTCCAGGAATCCTGAAAGGCCTCCGCCGCCCGGAAGTCGCCCCGGTGGAGCAGCAAGTCCGCCAGCTTGCCTTGTTGTCCCGTTTCATGATAGCTAAGTGCAAGGCAGAAAATCACATACTGGTTTTCCCAATAGTGCGGTTCCGCGCCAAAAAAGTCGATAACCGCCTGGTAGTCTTTGGCTCTGTCAAAGTAATAAGCTGCCAGCAGTCCAGCTTTTTCGGCAAGGTCGCGGGTCACCTTGTCCGGACTGCCGCTGGCGCGGAGCAGGTTGATGTGGCAGCGCAGGATGGGGTGATACTTTTCGATGGGCAGAATCTGGCTGAGGTCATACTCCGCCAGCCAGCGTTCCTTGCTGTCCCAGGCCTGGCGGAAGGCAAGCTCGGCTGCTTCGGGATCGTCCAGCATCACATTGCGGAAGACAGCCGCCATGCGCCCATATCTGGCCTGGGGGAAGGCCTGGCAATAGTGTTCGATGCTTGGCAGGTCGGCGGCCAGGTCTCCTTCGGGCAAAGGGTTTTCCTGATCGGGACTGCCCTTGTAAGCCAGATCGGTGAGATGGGTGAAGAGCAGCGACTGATAGCCTCCCTCGAACTGGGGAAAATCGCGGATCAGATCGCGGGACAGGGCTGCGCGGGTGACCATGTTGGCCTCGGCGGAGGCGGTCAGAAAACGCCACTTGGGCTGTTCTGGATGGGCGGCAATTGCCCGGGACAGATAGTCCACATAGGCGCTGTCCGCCAGTTGAGACCACATGTATCCGGCGAAGAGCAGTTCGTCCAGATCATCGTTTTCCTGCAAAAAGCTTTGGGCGAGGGGGCCGAATTCCTCAGCCGGGGGTTTTTGGGAAAAGCGGCCAAAAAGTTCCTCGATATTCATCGCCGCGGCGCTGCCCGCCAGGAGCAGCAACAGCAGCATCAGCAAGTGCTTGCGTAGGGTCATCGGTTCTCCATTTATGGGCGCATGCGCGCCTCTTTCATGTTCTTGGTGCGGAGGGGCAGTCCCCGCCACGTGTTCAATATACTATTTGAGCAGGACCATCCTGCGGGTAAAGCTTTGGCCAGCGCTGGATATCCGGCAGAGATAGATGCCGGAGGAGACCTGCCTGCCGGAGTCGTCCCGTCCATCCCAGCGGGTGGAGTGGCTTCCGGCGCGGCCTTCAGCCTGGAGCAGGCTGCGAACCTTTTGCCCCTTCAGGTTGTAGATGGAAAGCGTGAAGGGGGCGCTGTCCTTGAGTTCATAGCTGATCGAGGTGCCGGAGGAAAAGGGATTGGGGCTGACGGCGAGGCTGAGGCCAGCCGGCGGCGCGGAAGGATCGTCGGTTGCCAAAACGGGAGCCTGGAGCAGCAGGCGGATGTCCGCCGCGCCCAGGATGCCGCGTCCCAGGGCGTCCGTCCAGGGGCGGTTGGGTTCCGTGATCCAGGTGTGGCCGCAGATCGCCTTGGTGTCGAAGATCATGTTCTGATATTCAAAGAGGTTCAAAACCACCGCTATCTGGCCGGAGATGGAGGTGGTGTCCTCGATGGCTACGGTGAAATCCGGCTCGTATTGAGGATTGTAGATGTAGCCCAGGTCAAGCAGCACCTGATCGGTGATGGCGCCGTTCGCGAAGCGGTTGATGGTGGCAACCACCAGCCCGGGTGTTTCCGGCGTGCCCCAGGGATCGGGCGTGATCTGGAAACGCAGGGCTTTCACCCGGTAAAGTTGGTCGCCCAAGTCCATTTCCAGCGCCACCTGGATGGGCACCGCGCCGCGTCCGTAGGCTTCCCAGTCGGGAGTGTCCGTCATCCAGTCGAACCAGTTCAGGTTTTCGGGGTCGATGATCTCGATCTGGTTGCTTTTTGTGCTTTGCATCCCGTTCTGCTGCCAGGCTGTCACGCTGATCTCGTGCGTTCCGAGGGACAAGCTGGCTCCATCTATCGTCAGGGTGTAGGGCGGTGCGAAGACCTGTCCCTGCAGAATTCCGTCCACGAAAAAATCCACCCTGTCCAGGGAACCCACAGCCGGAATGACAGTTGTGGAAACGGCAAAGGATTCGTTTGGCACAAATGATCCCGAGGCCGGGGTGAGGGACTGGATCGCAGGAGGCATGCTGTATGTGGGCGGGTCAACCCTGAAACTGATCGTATCTCCGGCGTAGCCGATCTCCTTGATGTTCACGGGGATGGTGGCGCCGTTGCTGTAAACGGCGCGGGGATTGGTGAAGGCGTTGAACTCGGTGCGCTGTTCCTCCGCGCAGAAAGCTGCTTCGGCGATCTGGCCGTTGGAGGTATTGCTGCCGTTAGGCCGGAAGATGTAAACCGCGTCCGGCGGGCCGTCCGAGTTGCCGTGCAGGGACGCGTTGATGCGGTAGATCAGCAGTCCGGAACCGGGCAGTTCCTCCTCAAAGATATCGCTGTCCTGCTTGCGGTATTCAAAGACCAGGCTTTCGTTTCCGCCGGGAAAGGCCATATAGAAGCAGTTGTTGGTTGGCGAAGTGACTGGATTGAGGGTGAAGCTGGCTCCCGTATAGGGAATTTCCGGAATGTCGTCTATCCATCCGCCGTAGCGGTATTTCATATACATGCCCATGTGGCCGTATCCGCTTTCCATGATGTCCCAGCATCCGGCGGGAGTCAGGCCGTCATATTCGTAGTGATAGAGGTCTGGAGCGCCCACGCTGTGGAACATCTCGTGGCAGATGGTGCGCACATCGTTATGGTCTTCCGGCTGGAAGGTAAAGTCCCACACGAGCTTATTATTGATGAAGGCATCCACGGTGTAGAGCGCCCAGCGATGCGCCCAGAGCAGTTCCGCCCAGGCGGTGTGGGGCCCGCGGATGATAAAGCAGACGTTGTCCACATAGCCATCGCAGTCGGCATCGATTACCAGATCGGCCGGCACTTGGGGCGCGATGGCGTTTATGGCGTTGGCAAGCAAGGTGTGCTCGCGTTCGGTGCGCTGCCAGTCGCGGTAGCCCAGAGGGTTGGTTACGCTGTTGTAGGGCATGTAATAGGCGCGGGGATGGCTGTCCTGGTAAGAGAGGTTTACCTGTGGCTCGCAGGTGGGATAGTGATGGGAAACGTAGTTGAGCTGGTTATAACTCACCTTGTGGAAATAGTTGCGCAGGGAATGTGCCTCATCGCCCACGGCGTTGAACTTGGCGTCATAGGCGGAGCGGGGTTCCTCGAACTCCGTCTGGTCGGAAAAGCGGATATAGACCACCAGGTTGTTCACCGTTCCGGTGTTGGGCCCGCGGTTTCCAGCCCGGCGGTGTGAGTTCATGGACTGCACCCTGGCGTCGTAGGCGGCCTTGGATATCCGGATGCCGGGTTTAAGGCCCAGGGCGCGGGGATCGGAGGAGTCTGCCCTGTGGATGGAGGGGGCGGGTTCGCCGTCCCGCAATTCGGCAAAGTAATAATAGCCGTCCGTGGGGCTTTGGATGATGGTGTAGCCTTGCGCGTCGTGCAGGCGGTTGGCAAATTCGTCGCCGCTCGCCAGCAGTTGCAGCACGGAGCCGTCGGGTTGGGTCACGGGCGAAGGGATGTTGTAGAGGTTGGCGCTTGTCAGCGCTGCCGACAGCAGGCAGAAAAGTATTAGCAGCGGGTATCTCATGGTTCCTCCAGATTTGGGAAGGTTGCTGTTGTTTGGCATGGTTTTCCGGCAGGTGTTCATTGCCCGGAGGGTTTTTTACCCAGGGTGGCTGCGTAGATCACAAATTCCTGCACCCCGTCCAATCCCAGGCATTCGTTCATGGCTTCATCCTGAAAGGCTCCAATCATGCAGGCGCCTCCACCCACGGCTTCGGCAGCCAGGTGGATGTTTTGCCCCACATGCCCGGCATCAATATACAGGTAGCGGTAGCCCCGCTGCCCATAACGCCAGGAAGTCCGGTAGGGAACCGCGCTGAGGATGAAGGTGACGGCGGAGTTGCGCACCATTTCCTGGCGCAGGCAGCCATCATAGACCGCCACGAAGATCTGCGGGGAGAGGTCGATCGCCACCAGGCAATGCTTGAGGGGATGATAATAGTAGAGGCCGGGTTTGACGCCTGTCACGCGCTGGATTAGCAGGTAGCACTCGAAAGGATGCCTGCTTCCGGCAGAAGGAACGTTGCGGCGGGTGAACTCGTTGCGCTCGCTGCTGCGGAAGTCCCGCGCCCAACTGCTTGCCCAGAGCAGGAAGGATAGTTCTTCCAGGCTGAAGGGCTGGTCGGAATAGCTGCGCAGGCTGCGGCGCTGGTCGATGGCCTGATGCAGGGAGATGGAGGGGATGGCGATCTTGCCTGTGCCAGGCAGGGACAGCATCTCGCCCTCGCGGGGTTTTACGGCGTCCGGGCGGGGCATGTCCAGCTCCTGGTCGGCGCGGTTGGCATAGATGTAGCGGGTCAGGCGCACAAAGCGTTTGCCGATATCCGCCGCCTGGGGCATTTCAGCGGCTATCTCGCGCAGCAGCGGGGCATAGCTCTGTTCCATCATGTCGATCTCGTCATCACTGAGGCCGGTCTCCCTGGCTATCCGCTCGCGGTCCATGCCGCGAACCTTGTGGTAGAGGTATTCAAAGCTTTTCATATCCATGGCATATCTCCTTCTTAAAGGTCAGTCTCCCAGCGAAATGCCCAGGCCGCGCGCGGTGTTTACCAGGTCGGAGTCCACATCCACCAGATTGTAGGTCTTGATGGCATCCCGCAGGGGAACGGACACGATGTTCGGATGGCGGTAAGCCACCATTTGCCCCCATTGTTCTGCCAGCACCATTTCAAAGGCCTTTACGCCGAACTGGGACGCCAGAATGCGGTCGAAAGCGTTGGGCCTGCCGCCGCGCTGCAGATGGCCCAGGATGGTTTCCCTGATCTCGATGGGGCAGCCGGCGTCCCTGAGCTCCTGGGAAAGGCGCAGCCCCGCTCCACCCAGGCGGATGGGCATGCCTCCGGGTTGGTCGTTATTGCTGTAGCTCATCGAGCCAGCTATTGGCTTGGCGCCTTCGGCGATCACGATGTTGGCAAAGCCCTTGCCGGATGTGACGCGGCGCTCGATCGCCTGCATCACTTTGTTGATGTCATAATCTATTTCAGGGATCAGGCACACTTCAGCCCCTCCGGCGATGGCCGCGTGCAGCGCGATCCAGCCGGCATAGCGTCCCATCACTTCCAGGATCAGCACCCGGTGATGGCTGGCGGCTGTAGTCACCAGCTTGTCCAAGGCGTCGGTGGCGGCATCCACCGCGGTCTGGAAGCCAAAGGTGAAGTCGGTGTCCGAGAGGTCGTTGTCGATGGTTTTGGGCACTCCGATGATCGGGCAGCCAAGTTCAAAAAGGCCTTGGGAAATCCTTTGCGAACCGTCTCCGCCGATGTTGATGACGGCATTGATGTTCTGATGCAGCAGGCGTTCCATGAAATCAGCGCTGCGATCCACCGTTTCCCAACTGCCATCCGCTTTTTGCACAGGCCAGTTGAACGGGCCGCCTTTGTTTGTGGTGCCCAGGATGGTGCCGCCCTGCACATGGATTCCGGCCACGGTCTTGGGGGTGAGTTCCACCAGCCGCATGGGATCCAGCAAGATGCCGTTAAAGGCGTCGATACTGCCCAGTATCTCCCATTGGGGTTCGCTCTGGGCACGTTTCACTATTGCCCGCAATACCGCGTTCAGCCCCGGACAGTCACCTCCTCCTGTGGCAATCAGCAGTCGCTTTTTCATCGCCTGTCTCCCAATGTGTTTAATTAATTACGCACGATATCCCGGATTGGCCAATCAGTCAAGATAAATTGCTTGCGCCCGGAGTTCAATCCTGCAAGCATTAAAGGGACAGGTTTTCCCGTTTGTTTGCAGACGGCTGTCGCGGGGTGTAACAGAAAGGATTTCCGATCCTTAGAGGGAACATAACTTTTTCTTGACGGATTTATTAGATTGGTTTTCATGGCTGGAATGGATATATCGGCGAAACATTACATGCCAAATACGCATGTTGAAATAAAAGATCATAATAACTAACAGTAAGGAGATGTTATGAGCTTCAAACTCAAACAACTGCTACTCCTGATGGTATTTTCGGTTCTGGCGCTCAGCGCCTGGGCTCTGGTGAGCGAATATTCGTTCTCGCAAACCAGCGGAACCTATACTGAAATCACTGGAGGAACAGTTCTCGGCACCAACGCGAATGACAACGAATGCTTCAACGCCATTCCCTTGGGATTCACCTTCACCTACAACGGTGTTGACTACACCGAGGTCAGCGTTCAGACAAACGCTTTCATCGCCCTTGGCTCCACCGTCAGCAACAGCACCCTGGCCATCAGCAGCAGCACCGGCACAAACAATGTTGTGGCTGCTCTGAACAGGGACATCAAATCCCGCGAAAACGGGGAACTGAGCTACCTGCTCAGCGGAACTGCGCCCAACCGGGTCTTCACCGTTCAGTGGAAGAACTACCGTCGCGCCCCCACCTCCGCGGCAGAAGACAATTTAAATTTCCAGATTCAATTCCATGAAGATGGCAACAAAGTGAAGTTTGCCTATGGCGCTTTCTCTGCTGTCAACGTTACCACTGCCCGCACCGTCCAGGTTGGCCTGAGAGGAGATTCCAACACCGATTATAACAATCGCACCACCCAGACGGACTGGCTGCAGACCACGGCTGGAACAGCCAACAACGCAAACTGCTATCTCACCGATACAGTCTTCCCGCCTCAAGGCCTGATCTTCACTTTCCAGCCTGCCGCGCAGGGTGAACCGCCTCTGGCAGCCCAAAGCCCCATGCCTGCCAATAACGCCACCGACGTGGCCATCTCCGCCAACCTCAGCTGGATGAACGGCGGCGGAACCGTCGATGCTTATTACGTCTATCTGGGAACCAACAACCCTCCCACCAACATGGTGAACGGCACCTCCCAGACAGCCACCTCTTACAATCATCCCACAGATTTTGCCTACAGCACCACCTATTACTGGCAGATCGTGCCCTACAATGCCTTTGGCAATGCTGTGAACTGCCCCGTGTGGCAATTCACTACCCTGGCCGATCCCACGGTCAACACCTTCCCTTATGTGCAGAACTTCGACACTCTCACCCCTCCTGCGCTGCCTCTGGGATGGTCAACGGTCAATGCCAATAACGACGCCTATACCTGGGAAACCTATGCCGGCAATTACGATACCGACCCGAACTCGGTGCGCGTCCGCTACAATTCCAGCGCTGCCATGGACGACTGGTTGATCACTCCTCCTTTGCAATTAACGCAGGACACCTTATACCAGCTTTCATTTGCCTATCGCGCGGCCAGCGCCACCTATCCGGAAGCCCTCTCGGTATATTGGGGAAGCTCCCCCAATCCGGCTGGCCTCACCAATCAGCTCTTCACGAATACGAATATTATAAACGCAACCTATATTCAAGAGAGTCAGTTGATCACCCCTACCGCCACGGGAACCTACTACATCGGTTTCCACGGACACAGCACGGCTAATCAGTTCTATCTCTATCTGGATACCATCTCAATCGACGAAATCACCGAAACCCTGGATCCTCCCACGAACCTCACCGCGACGGTGACTGGCAACAACGTGCATCTTGATTGGGATGCCCCGGGCGAGACCC
>DAOTNF010000013.1:0-65873 GCA_035450685.1 Candidatus Cloacimonadota bacterium
CTTCTGTCAAAACGACACACCATTTTTCAAGCACTTACGTGTAGGAAAGATTAGTAAGTAAGCAGAAAGGAGCTTAGTTAAGCCAGGAAAAGCAGGTAGCCAGATATGAACCGCATGGTGCCCAGCTACATCCTGCAGCAGTATGAGCAAAACATCCTGCAAGGGCAGATCACCGGCTATATTCTGCGCTTTTGCACCATTGCCACTTACAATATCAAAGGAATAAGGCTCAAGCAGCGGCGGCAGGTGATTGACAGTATGGAAGCCACCGCCACCGAAGCCTATGAAAGGATGCTGAGCATGATCAGGAACGCAGGCGGACTGCTCTTCCAGTATGAGGGAAACTGCCTTCACGCCCTGTTGCCGGAAAGCACTCCGGTGCAGATCGCGGCGCTGCTGGCGCGCATCAATCACACCATCAGCGCGATCAACAGCTACGCCAGCCCCCATCATGGAATTCCGGATGTAATCCGCCTGGCAGTGGGTTTTGGCACACTGTCCTGGCGAATCTTTGAGAACCCACTGCAATTTGAATATGTGTTCTGGTCTCCCCAACTGGATGTCCTGCGTGAAAACCCCGGCCGGCCCAACCAACCCTATTACTCTCCCCAAGCCCTGAGCAGACTGGGCTGGGGGTCTGGTGTCCGGCCTGGAAAGCACGCAGTGCATCCGCCCTTTCCCCAGTTGCCGGATACGCCGGAAAGGAAGCGCCTGGGCAAGCAACACGGCCACCACTTCATTCATTCCCGCTTTCACAGACTCAATCCCGCACCTGATGTCCGGCACAGCGTTTGCTGCTGCCTCAGCCTGGACGAGCCTCCGGACGGCCCCCTGGAACCAACCATCCAGGCATTGGAACTGCTGGCGGTGATCTACGACGCCTTTTTAGCGGCCATCTATGTGCGGAATAAACGCCTGCATGCCATCCTGCTCTTCGATTTTCCCCACAACAAGGTCAACAAAATGCAGCGCGCCTGCCGCCTTGCTTTGGAAGCCGTCACGCGCCACAAAGCCCGCGCCGCCTGCTGCACCGGCTACATCTTTTCCATGGCTGCCGGCAAAGACCTGTGGAAGGCAACCTTCTTCCCTGGCGAAGCCATCACCCGCGCCCAGAAGCTCCTGGAGCTTGCCCGCCCCGGCGAAGCCCTCGCCGACCACAAGCTGCGCAACCAGCAGCACAACTCCTTCATCTTCACCCCCCTCAAAAGGGAAAAAGTCGCGCCCCGCGCCTACCGCCTGGGCATGCTGCCGGGGCAACTGCTCACCGGACAACCGCTTTGCATGATTGGCAGGGAGAAGGAGACCGCTCTGCTGCATAGCAGGATACGCGATGGTTTGGCGGCCTCCTCGCCCCAGGCGATGGTGGTGCATGGAACGGCGGGAGTGGGCAAAAGCAGGTTGGCACGCGAAGCTTTGCGCGCCTTCGAGACTCCCCGGCGGCAGGTGTATCTGCTGGCTTGCAGGCAGGATTCCCCCTTCCCTCTGGACATCGTAAGCCAGTTGCTGCGTGCCAGTTTGGGGCTTTTGGAGGATGAGGCTCCCGCGCAGGCGGTGCAGCATTTCCGTGAAGCGTGGCAAAAGCGCACCCGCGGTTCCTCGCTGGGGCAGGATTGCGAGGCCGCCCTCGCCTCGCTGCTGAATCTTTCCTGGGATGGCTCGCCCTGGCGCGGGATCGCCCCTGAAGCCAGGCTGCCCCGTCAGCAGCAGGCCTGGCTGGATTACCTGCGCTGGCTGTGCTCCAAAACCCCGGTGCTTATCTTTATCGACGATATCCAATGGCTCGATCCCCTGAGCCACCAATTCCTGGAACTGCTTTGGCAGCATGGCGTTCATCCGCTCTTTCTGCTGGCTACCGCGCGGACTGAAAACAACATTCTGCCCGCGGAGCTTATCCTCGGAAAAGAGGGACTGGAAAGCCTCGCCCTGGGTTCCCTCAACTCCAGCGCCAGCCGCAAGCTCTACCTCAATCTGCTGGGCCTTCCCCGCCTGCCCCGCGGGGCCTTTTCCGCCTTCCACGCCTGCGCGGGCGGCAATCCTTTCAATGCCGAACAGCTTGCCGCCTATCTGCTGGAAAACAAGCTGCTCAGTCCCCACGGCGAAATAGCGCAAGAGGGCTTGGAAGCGGCGGCGGGAGGCATCGACGAGGTGATTTCCCGGCGCATTGCACGGCTCTCCAAAAAGGTTCAGGAAAGCGTCCGCGGCGCCAGTGTGCTGGGCTTCCGCTTCAATGTTGTCCTCCTCTCCCACATGCTCGAAGGCAACCCCATCCAGCAACTGGGCAAGGCAGGGGGACGGAAAATCTGGCAGGATGCCGACGAACTCTTTTACATCTTTTCCCACAGCCTGTTACAGAAGGCGGTCTATGCCAGCATCCGCGAAAAGGAGCTTAAAAAGCTGCACCTGGCAGCCGCCGAAGCCATGGAAACCGTCTTTGAACAGGCGCTCAAGGAACATTCCGCGGAGATCGCCCGCCACTACAAGGCTGCCGGGGAACTCAAAAAAGCCGCCCATTACTATGAAATGGCGGCCGATTACTTCTGGGACCGCATGCTTCTGGCCAAGATTGAGGAATGTATGCTGCTGGCAGCCGAGTTGTCCTGTCAGGCCTGGGGCGGGGACAGCCCGGAACACATCGAACGACTCTTCCATCTGGCCCTGCTCTATCACTATATGCACCGCATGGACGATGCCGAGCCGCTCTATCTGAGGGTGGTGGAGGCCAGAACCCACCAGCTCGGGCCACGCAGCCCCCGCCTCTCCCCCTATCTGAACAACCTGGGACGCTTTTACAAAGATACCGGCCGCTACACGCAGGCTGAAAAACTGCTGCGCCGCTCGCTGAATATCGAAAAACGACCCGGGCCCAGTTCCAAAGTGGCAGACCGCATGAACAACCTCGCTTCGCTATACAGTCTGATGGACAGGCCGGACAAAGCCGAGGAGATGCTCCACGCCGCGCTGGAAATGATGGAAAGCCTTTTCCCTGATGGACATTGGTTTACGGCGGTCTGCGCCGGAAATCTGGGCAGTGTGCTGCTGCGCCAGGGACGCCTGGAAGAAGCGGAACCACTGCTCAAGCAGGCGATAGACGGCCATACCCTCCACTATGGCGAAAACCATTCCCAGACAGCCCATTACCTCTTCTCACTGGGCAGGCTGCGTGCCAGACAGGGCGACACGAACACCGCCCGGGAACTGCTTACCAGGGTGCTGAACATCTGGGAAAGCACCTTCGGCAAAGACTATCCCCGCTGCAAAAACGTCCGCGAGGAACTGGACAAGCTTTCCTGACACGACTGCCGTCTGAACACTGAACAGGCAGTAAACGCGGGTGGCTCCTTTGGGTTGGATTTGACCGGAGTGGTCTGTTGGCAAAAGGTCGTGGAAAGGTGAAATGGGAATAGAACGCGGATAACAGGATCTTTGAAGGTGGAAAGGTGAAATGGTGAAATGGTGGAAAGGTTCCCCCGAAACAGACCCTACCAGACTAAATACCGTGTCATCCCGGGCAAGCCGGGGTCCTCGACGGATCGGTTACGATCCGGTGGGGTGAAAAAGCTTGACCCGGGATCCAGTGCCTTGGGGTGGCAAAGTCCGTTTGCCACAGAGACCGGAGGTCTTTTCCAAACAGGCAACTCCGTTGCCTCTGCCGAACAGACTTCGGCAGCCCAATACCGCGCAATCTGCGTGAACCGCTTGACCCGTGATCCATTGGGGTGGCAAAATCCGTTTGCCACAGAGACCGGAGGTCTCTTCCAAACAGGCAACTCCGTTGCCTCTGCCGAACGGACTTCGGCAGCCCTTTACTTGACAATCTCATAAATAAACCGATACATTCCGCAATATCCTTCATACCGCCCTCCCTTGATACTACAAGCTTTGGAGCCATCATCCTTAGGTCATCCTTATAAATTATAAGGTTGACCCCAGGAAGACCCAGGCTGGTGAGGGTGTTGCAAATGAGGCCCACCCCCTCATAATATATAGGTGCTACGAAAAGATCATGGAAAGGTGGAAAGGTGAAGTGGAAATAGAACGCAGAAAAAGCCCCGGAACCTTGTGGTCCCGGGGCCTGGTTTTATAGGTTAGATCCCGATGAATTACTTCATCATGATCATCTTTTTGGTGCTGCTGTATTTGCCAGCGTTCATCTTGTAGAAATAGACGCCGCTGGACACAGCGTTACCGGCATTGTCACGGCCGTTCCACACAATGTTGTGCTTACCGGCGTTCATGTTGCCGTTCACGAGGGTCTTCACCAGTTGGCCTTTCACGTTGTAGATATCGACCTTGACGTGGCCTTTATCTTTGACGCTGAAGCTGATGGTGGTTTCGGGGTTGAAGGGGTTCGGGTAGTTTCCGTGCAGCTCTGTGGCCACGACGGGAACGCCCGGTTCATCAACCGCGCCGCCACCCGACACTGTAACATCATCCACAAGGAAGATGAAGGCATCGCTTGACACACATTGGATACCGATGCGGGTCGCGCCAGCGGGAATCTGGTAGGTGTATTCGGTCCATTCAATAGGGGCCTGGATGTAGTTGGTGCCACTGATGATGGTGAAGTCGTTGGGATCGGTGCTACCCGTGGAGGTTCCCACTTTGAAGCGCTCGAGGCCGTAATCGGAGATGTAGGAGCGGGCCCAGAACTTAATTTCGCCAGGATCGGTGAGTTCGGGTGTGATCATCCAGTCGTTGTTCGGCCCGTTTCCTCCACTGGACGGCATAACTGCCGCAAAGCAGGCAGCCATCTTGATTCCGCCGTGAGCGGTAAGCTCGGTGACGGGGGGAGTGGTGGCGCTGGGCACGAAGATCATGTAGGCCATGGGCGCGTAAACGTTGGGCCAACTGTAGCCGGTCATGCCGTAGGTGCCGCTCTGATCCACGTCAACCAGTGTCCAGGGCGCGAATTCCAGTGCGAAGTTTTCATAGGTTTCGAAACCATCTTCGAATATGATCAGGCTTTCAGTCAGCTGGAAGTTCACGGTGGTGGTCTGGCCGGTTACCACGATAATTCCGGTCTGAGTGCTTGGAGAATAGCCGGTAGCGGATGCTGTCACGTTGTGGGTGCCCGCGGGAACCTGCATGCTGTAGGCGCCGCTGGCGTTGGTGGTGGCAGTCACATCGCCGCAAGTGACGGTGGCTCCCATGATGGGGGCGTTGGCCATATTGCGGACGATACCGGCTACGGTTCCGATCTGGGTGAGTTTCTGCACAGCATTGGAGAAGGCCGGCAGAGATAGCGCATCGCCGGTATAGACTGCTTTCACAGCCCATTTGTACCAGCCGTCAGGCACGCTGCCCCATCCGTTATCCTGCCAGGCAGTCGCGCTGATGTTTCCGGTGGTGAGCTGGGTCCAGGCAGATTCGTTGCTTTCCTGGCCTTGCAGCAAGCGCCAGACTCTGTAGCCGAGGAAGACGCGGTCATCGCGGGTCTCAGTTATTTCGCTGGCAGCTTTTTTGGCTGAGGTCAGGCCGGATGAATACATCATGTCGCGGCTGACCGGGAGTTTTGATGTCACGTTGACAGGCGCGCGGTGCTCGTTTCCGGACGCGCTTACGCGGGTCAGGGCGCTGGCGGGGAAGCGCAGGGTGGTGGTGGGGTTGCCAACATCGATATCATCGAGGCACCAGATATACCAGAGGCCGCCGCCGTCGCCGTCTATGGCCTGCCAGGCAATCTTGATTTCCTGGCCGGCATAGCTGTTCAGATCGACCACGATGGGGGTTGTGTAGTAGTTCCAGCCGCCGGAGAGGGCGCTGGCATCCCAGAGGACAGTCCAGGTGCTTCCGTTGTCCGTGGAGACCTTGACATAGTAGTGGTCGCCGTGGGTGCTTCCCAGATAGACATAGCTCCAGAAGGTGAGGGAAGAAGCGGGAGGGCAGATGAACTGAGGAGTCATGAGCCACTCATCCTGGTGTGCATAATCCCAGAAGAGGCCAGCCTGGTAGGAGCCGGAATGGGGCGGTACCGGGTTAGAGAGGTCGATAGTTCCGACCTGGCACCAGGTGGGAAGTATGCCGGTGACTGGGCCTTCACCGCTGTCGGTGATGGTCTGGGTCCAGTCCGTGGGCGGGAAGGTGTCCCCTTCGAATCCTTCAGAGATGTCGGCGCCGCTGCCGGGCTCCATCCAGGTGATGTTGACCAGGTTGTTGTTTACTTCCTCGGCCACCACTCCTCCCGGAGGAAGGGTGATCTCTGTAAGCACGAAGTTCTGGGTTGTGGTTTGCAGTCCTGTGATGCTTACACCGGTCTGGGAAGCGGCCTGGTAGCCGACTTTCACGCAGGTGACGGTGTAAACTCCCTGATAGACGCTGAAGGAATAGTGTCCGGTAGCGTCTGAGGTGCCGCTGTATTCGCCGGCGGTGATGGTGGCTCCCGCGATCGGGACGTTGGTGCCGAATTCGGTCACGGTACCGGTCAGGGTGCCCATCATGCCTTTGTGGATTTCACCGGAGAAGGCGGCGGGGGACAACACGTTGTTGGTGTAAACAGCCTTGACTGCATATTTGTAAACGCCGGAAGGCAGCGGAGCCCAGGCGTTGTCGGTATAGTTGGTTGTGGTTGCGGAGTTGATGGTGGTCAGGTTGGTCCAGGAGGACTCGTTATCCTGGTTCGCAGCTAGGAAGCGGTAAACCTTGTAGCCACCAAGTACGCGGTCGTTTCCGTTGGCTTCGCTCTTCATGGCCAGCATGGTGAGTTCGGGAGCCCTGGTGGGGGCTGAGTAGCCCACGTAGCCGCGGATGTTCCAGTTGTAGTTGAGGGACGGAGCCAGGTCGGTCAGGGTTGCCCATTGACCGGAGTTGTAGATCATGTTGCCGAAGCCGTTGGTGGCAGGGCCGGCGTCACAGCCAGCGGGATATGCGCCACCGGCATGGACGACGTTGTAACCAAACCAGAGTTCCTCGGTGCCTGAAATAAGCACGGGGTTATCCAGCAGAACGGTCTGGAACACGTCAACGGTCGGCACGGTGAAGGGCTGGTCAACAACCTGGGTCGCGGGAGCGGCAGCGGTGCCACCGGTCCAGACGCGCAGGGAGTAGGTGCCCACATCGCCGGGGAAGAGGGATATGGCGTGGAGGCTCGCGCCTGCATAGTCGGTAAGAGCGGAGGGCGGGAAACGAATGGCGACACTGAATTCGCCGCCGGCGGTGAGGCCGATGCTGTCACTGTTTTCGCCGCTGTCGTAGTAGATCCATTCGCCGACGGCGGTGGGATCCGGGGCCATCCAGGTGAGGACCACGTTGGAATAGTCCGCAGCTTCAGTGGCAACCACCTGATAGGGCGGGAAGGCCAGTTCGTTCACGGTGATGTCGCCCATGTTCAGGTTGGTGGTGCCAACCACGGCTTGGCCGGTGGCAGCCTGGTAACCGACAGCTTGGGCGGTGTATTCGTAAGTTTGGCTGGCATAGACGCCAGTGATGGTGAATTGTCCGTTGGCGTTGGTGGTAGCCTGGTAGGGCTCGTAACCGGTGAGGCTGATGGTGGCGTCAGCCAGGCCAACTGTGGGTTGGTCGCTGCCAACGATGCGGCCGGTCACGGTGACCTGAGGCAACTGGGTGAGCACGAAGTCCTGGGTGACGGTCTCATCTTCGATGATGGTTACGTTGTGGGTAACGACGTTGTAGCCGTGTTTGGTGGCCGCGACTGTCTGGGGTCCCATCGCCACATAGGGGAAGTTGTAAACGCCGTTGGCGTCGGTGGTAGTGGTGAGGGGGGTTCCGGTGATGGAAACCGTCGCTCCGGGCATGACAACGTTGTTCGCGTCACGCACGGTACCGGT
The DNA here is from genome assembly GCA_035450685.1 of Candidatus Cloacimonadota bacterium. GTDB lineage: Bacteria > Cloacimonadota > Cloacimonadia > Cloacimonadales > Cloacimonadaceae > Syntrophosphaera. Next base: position 7,785 of record DAOTNF010000013.1, read on the forward strand.
AAGCGCGCCCATGTCGTCCACGATCAGGAAGAAGGTGGTCTTGGGGCACATTCCGGTTGGGTTGGTTCCCGCAGGCGGAGCGGCAGGATCGAAGGCGGTGCCGTCTGAATAGACATTCAGGGTGCGGGCGGTGCCGATGGTCTGGGTGCGGAAGTTGACTCCGCTGAACCAGTTGGTGTCCATTGGACGTTGCACCATCACCACGAGGTTGCCGCCGGCATAGGTATAAGGGGTGGTGAAGGTGATGTTGATGTTGTTCTGTCCGGAGGGATAGTCCACAACGCCGTCAAATACGGATGTGAGGCTGGTGGAAGGAACCCATCCTCCGCTGAGGTCGGTATCGGCGATCTCACCCATCCAGATTTTGGTGGGCTTAGCCATCAGACCGTTGGCATTGGTGAAGTCATTATAATACTGCACCCCGGTGATCAAGCCGCCAATGTTCATCTCGTTGGCAGGATAGATCGTCTCGGAGAGGCTGTTGTTAAAGAAGAAGTCCATAGGCATGCGGGCGGTCGCGCTGCCGTCACCGATAGTGACAGCCACGACTCCCGCTGCCTGGACGGCTATGCTCATAGGCGCAGTTTGGTTGTTGGTGGCGATGGCGTCGTCGGCAAGCTCCACTTTACCCCAAATCTGCATCGCGCCGGTTTCGGCCGGAGTCCAGGTGAGGCCGATGTCGATGGTCTGCTGGGGAGCGATGGTGGTGCCGGGAACTGAGGCGAGTTCCACGTTTCCGGTGCCCATCAGCTTCACAGTGTAGGTGTTTTCGGTGTTTGATCCGTTGTTTTTCACAGCCACCGTGTAGGTGGTGGGATCGCCCACGGAGGGAGTGCTGTTACCGGAGATGCTCAGCAAGCCAAGGTCGTGCTGGAGGTTCGCCGCGGTCACTGCTGCCGCCCATCCGCTGCGTGGGACAGAGGCGTCGGAAGTGAAGACGAAGGTCACGGAGTTGGAGCCAATGATCTCTTCAGGCAGAGTTGTGCCGGTGTAGCCGGCGGCGGGTCCGATCTGCGGGGCGGAGGTATCAGGCCCGTTGTAGATCTTCAGGAGATCATAGTTGTTCTCCGTATTGAATTCTGTGAACAACACGTGGATGATCGAGGTGGGGTTGGCGGCCGTGAAAGTGAAGGTGTAGTTCTCTGAGTTTTGATAATTGCCGTCGGGGCCGCCGGAATCGTAGAAGGAATAGGTTGTCCCATCCGTCACCGACTGTGTGCCGTTGGTCATGGTGATCACCGGGCCACCTGTCGTGAAGCTCCAAACCGGGCAGTTTGTCGCGTCACCAATGGCGTTGAAGGGTACTATCTGCCAATAGTAGGTGGTGGTGAGGCCCAGGGTGGGAGCGTAGCTGTTTTCAGTGGTGTTTTGGACGAAGGGGGGTGGGTTGGTTGTGCCAAAATGCACCTTGTAACCTGCGGGCGCGCCGCCTCCGGAAGCCCAGTTAAGGGTGGCAGAGGTCATCACGTTCACAGCGCCATCCGCGGGTGAAATGATCTGCGCCGGGTTGGGCGGATTGGTCACTTCCAGGGCGTTCATGTTGAACCTGATGTTGGAGCGGTTGGTGCTGGTGGTGCCGGTGGTTGCGGAACTGGCATCGCTACTGTCGCTTTGATAGCGCAGGGAACTATTGAAAGCGGTGGTGGAGTAATAAACAGAGGCATTCTGGGTGTAAGTTCCAGGAATGATTGATGTGTAGATATCGACAAGTATGTTTGAAGTGCCGTCCCAGACGAAGGGGGTTGTGAAGGTGTGTGTGTTCCAGCCAACCACAGGCATGAATTCAGCCTGCGTGTACACGGTCTGGTAGTCCCCAGCCTCAAATGTGGTGCTGAGGGTGGTCTGGGAGGTGTGTTTGAGCCGGATAGTGTAGTTCGGCATCGGGGAACAGGTATTCAGGTTTTCCACATTAAAGGCAACTGAATTGATGTTACCCGGTCCGCCTCCGGCATCCTCGATTTCCGAGGCCAGTACCAGGAACTGCTGGCGGAAATTCTTGTACCAAGTTCCATAGGGGGCTGGTGGACCGGTTGTAGTATTGGTTGTGGTCCCACTGCCTATGGTAACGTTAACCTGGGCATAGACATTGCTGATCACACTGAAGCCCAGGATCAGCAACAGCGCGAAAAGAAGGGTTTTTTTCATAGGATATCTCCTTTTCCCATTTTTTATTTTGGGTTTTTCCAATTATTGACCTTAGTTTCGGGAGTCCTTACCGATGGATATTGCGTCCAACCCGAGATAGGCACTTATCCCCTAAGTCGTTATGTAATCACTATATTTTTGGACTATCACTACTATGTTATACCAGTATATTTTGACTCTAAAATCTAATGTCCACATTCTATAAATCTGTCAAGCATAATGTTTGGATAAGTTGGTTTAATTCTTTTTTTCCTGCCTTACCCTGTCCTGTTTTACGTATATATTCTCGCAGCAGCAAACGGCATGCCGTCCATTTCTTCGGTTCCAAGGAAACAAGGACGTTTACCCCAAAGCCAGTGGCTGCAAAGGACGGGTCTCATCCGCCTGGTTAGGGGTCAGTCGTTTTCGAACGGTTCCACCAGGATGCGGCCGCAGCTTTCGCAAAAGTTTATCTTTTTGCGCAACTGCAGTTCGATGCGGATTTGGGGGCGGATCACGAAACCGCAGCCTCCGCAGGCGCCCTTGCGGCAATAGACCACCGCCAGGTTGCCTTTGTTTTTGATCATGTTGCCATAGAGTTTCACGATCTGCAGGGGCAGGGTGCGGGCCATGGTGTTGCGTTGGGCGCGCAGATCCTCGATCTGTCCTTCCAGCGAGTCGATCTGGCGGCGCAGATCGCCTTCCTGATCGCTTTTGGCTTTTTCCGCCTTATCCAGTTCCTGTTTGGCTTCGTTCACCCGCGCCGTGGCCTGGTTTTCGGCATCCATCATTTCCAGTTGCAGGCTTTCCTGTTCCGAAATCTTGTCCTTGAGATAGGCTATCTCGCTGTTGAGGGCCTTGTATTCTTTGTTGGTCTTGATTTCGGAGAGTTGGTTGCCGTATTTCTTGATCTGTTCCTGATGTTGTTTGATGTCGCCTTCCAGTGAGCGTTGTTTTTTTGCCAGTTCGGCGCGTTCAGTTTCGCAGGCAAGCAAATTCGCGGTTGCCTGGTCCACATGCTCGATGATCTCGTTAAGCTGCTGGGGCAGTTCCTGTTGCAGGACCCGCAGAGCACCGATGCGGTCATCCAGTTGCTGCATCTGAACCAGGGTGCGCAGTTGTTCTTCCATATTTTTACTCCTTATCAAAAAGCAGGCTTATATCCAAAGATTTATATGAGTGGGTGAGGGCTCCGCTGGAGATATACTGCACTCCGGTGCGGGCGAGGGAGCGGATGTTGGCAGCGGTGACGCCTCCGGAGATTTCCAGCTCCACTTTGGAGCCGAATTTTTTCACGCAGTCTTTGATCTGGGCGAGCCCCATGTTGTCCAGCATGACGCGGTCAACGCCGGCTTTCACGGCTTCTTCCAGCTCTTCAAGGCTGGTGACTTCCACCTCGATCTTGTAGCTGGTATTGTGGCGTTTGACGCGTTTGACGGCCTCGGTGATGCCGCGGCAGGCACGGATGTGGTTTTCCTTGAGCATGACCATGTCGTAGAGGCCGAAGCGGTGGTTGAAGCCGCCGCCCACGCGCACGGCGTACTTTTCCAGCCCGCGCAGCAGGGGTGTGGTCTTGCGGGTGTCCAGCAGTTTAGCCTTGGTGCCTTTGAGGTGTTGGACATAAGAGTCGGTGAGGGTGGCGATGCCGCTCAGGCGTTGCAAAAAATTGAGCGCGGTGCGTTCGCCCTGCAGGATGCTGGCGGCTTTTCCTTCCAGGCGCATGATCTCGTTGCCGGGAACCACGCGGTCTCCGTCCTTGCGGTAGAGGGTGACCTTGAGGCCGCGGTCCACCTGCAGAAACACGGCTTTCGCCACTTCCACCCCAGCCAGTACGCCTTCCGCTTTGGCGATCATGTAGGCGTGGGTGTTGAGGGGCTCCAGTTCCAGGTATTGGGTGCTGATGTCGCCGCTGCCGATATCCTCGGCCAGGGCAAGTTTTATGATTTTGTCCAGATCCATGCTATCCTCCGGGGTAAAAAAAAAGCATCTGCGGATGTGCAAATGCTTTTATTCTGTTCAGGGTATTATGTTTATCACTTATCTTCTTGCTTTGTAGACACATATAATTCATTCCTTACCTTATTGAACAATTATCTGGACAGCACATATTTGTCAATTGGAAATTTGGGTTTGGCGACCCGCGTTCTCTTTCATTTTTCCATGCCCTTTTGGGCATAGCACCTATATTATTATGGGGGGATGTGCCTCATTTGCATCCCACTCTCCGGCGTGGGTCATCCTGGGGTCAACCTTATAATTTATAAGGATGACCTAAGGATGATGGTCTAAGAGACTGTCGCAGCGAAGGATGGCAAAGTTGCGGCTCACGCACGCGCCTCATATACTCATCGCCCGTTGATGACTAATTGAACGCTGACCGATTGCCGGGCTGTCTATCGCCCGGACATCAATAGGTTGACGATGGGACATCAAGCTATGAGGTAGTTTCGCCTGCCTTATCACGCATGGCCATCCTTTTTTAAAAGACTGGATCCCGGGTCAGCCACCTCAGAGGGGCCCCGTCTGCCCGGGATGACGCGGTTTTATGGCAAGTTGGTGTATGTTTCGGGTCTGGCTGGATGTTTCTAAAAGACTGGATCCCGGTTCACGCGGATAATTTTAGGGCTGCCGAAGTCTGTTCGGCAGAGGCAACGTAGTTGCCTGTTAGGAAGAGACCTCCGGTCTCTGTGGCAAACGGACTTTGCCACCCCTGGGAACTGGATCCCGGGTCAGCCACCCCAGAGGGGCCCCGTCTGCCCGGGATGACACAGTTTTATGGCATGTTGGTGTATGTTTCGGGTCTGGCTGGATGTTTCTAAAAGACTGGATCACGGGTCAAGCCACCCCAGAGGGGCCCCGTCTGCCCGGGATGACACAGTATATAGCCTGGTGGACTTGTTATGGGGGAACCTTTCCACCTTCAAATATCCTGCTGATCCTGTCGATCCTGTTATCCGCGTTCTATTATCCTTTCCACCTTTCCACTAATTTTCACCAGATCGGATTTTGTTGACGAAAAGCGGGGCTACCGCAGCTTGGTCTCATGATGAAGAATTACAGTATCCTACTCATTCTGTCCCTGCTGGCGTTGGGCACGAACGCCTTTGCCGCAGCGGTTGGTAACGTTTACCCCCTTCCCAATGGATATCAGACTTGGGAAAGTTTGCAAAAAGAGATGCAGGCGCTTTCCAGCAAGCACCCTGATCTGGTGACCCTGCGGGTGATCGGCTTCAGCGGCACGGAAAAGCTGCCCATCCACGCCCTCTGCATCGGCACGCCGGACGCCCGGCGCAAAGTCCTGATCATCGGGCAGCACCACGGGAGCGAGGTTTTGGGTGTGGAAACCGCCCTGGCATGGGCAAGAGAACTGGCGGTGAATTACAAGCACTCGGGCAAGATCAAGAAGATCCTGGCGGAGTTCGAGTTCACCATCATCCCCACCCTCAATCCGGAAGGCTACCGGGTGGTGACCAGCGGGCAATATCAGTTCAAACGCAAGAACAATCAGGAAACAGACGGCAGGACAGGTCTGGACTGGCGGACGGACGGGGTTGACCTCAACCGCAACTATCCGGTGTTTTGGGAGCAGGGCGCGGTGGTGCCGGGCTCGCACGAGAATTTCAAAGGCAGCGCGCCGATGTCCGAAGCAGAGGTGAAGGCGAGCGTGTTATTGGCCCAGGAAAACAATTTTGAACTGGCGATCTTCTTCCACAGTTCCGCCACCGGAGCCTATTCCGAAAAGATATTTTTGCCCGCCATCGACAGCTCCGTCCCCAGCCAGAAAGAGCGTTACGACTCGCTGCTGCGCTTTGCCCAGGCCTATGCCAAAAGGACGCGCAAGGCCTTTGGCGGCGGGCACTATGAGGTTGCCACGGGGCCCAGTTCAAGGGAAGGCAACGCGCGCAACTACTTTTTCCACATCCACTACACGGGCGCGTTTCTGGTGGAGATCGGCGGCATCAACCCGGACGGAATCTCGGTGATCCATCCTCCGGACAAGATGCGCAAATCTATCACGGGAATGCACGTGAAGGCGCTGCGCAACCAGTTTTACCGCTTCAGCCGCGGCAAGCTGTAAAGACCGTTTAGCGGGGCAGCTTTTCCCAGATGCCCTGATGGTATTGCCAAACGCCGTCCTTGCGCAGCAGGGTCAGGCTGCGCACGGAATTGATCTGATCTGCCGCCACCAGGGCCTGCCAGGCGGGGCTGACCCGGTAATTGGCGGGTGCGGCGGCAGCTTCCTCATAGCCCAGCCAGAGGAATTCCACTCCCTCCGCGTTCAGCTTCTCCGCCAGGCGCAGGCTGTTTTCGCGGTCAAAGTTGCCGATCAGCAGGCAGTCACAATCTCCCGCTTCAGCCAGTAGTGGGCGCAATTCGGAGTCTTCCGGCAGTTCTTCCCATTTGCGGGGAAACTCGCGCAGCACCAGGTCAAGGCTAAGCTCGCCCTCCACTGTGAGATGCTGCAACTGGTAAGCTGTCCTGGCGTCGGAGACGCGGTAGCCCGCCTGAAGATAGTACTCTCCCCGGGGCAGGTTTGCCGTGGCGGTTCCGCCTCCAGTGGCGGTGAATTTGTGGTTGAGCGGGTAGAGCAGCCCGTTCTGCCAGCGCGCCAGGGAAAGGTTTTGGGGGTCGATGTCCAGAGGGGCGCCCTGTTCATCCAGAGTGCGCACCCGCAGGGTGAAGCTGGAGGCGGAATCCTTTGTCCCGCCGTCCTCAAATTCGCAGAGCCGGAGGTTGTAATAGCGCCACTGGTCGTTCACCAGCACATAGATCAGGTCGGGGATGCGGGTGAATTCGGCGGGGATGCCGTTGGCGCGCGCCAGGCTGACAGCCAGGATGCAGTATTGGTAGTTGCTCAGGTATTTGCCGCGGTGCGCCTCTTCCAGGGGCAGGAGGCCGCGCAGGGCTTTGGCGGGATCGATCCGGTGCTTTTTCTTCAGCCAGCGCATGGCGTTGTGCAGCCGCTCCAGATCGTTTTTCCCCGCTTTGACAAAGGAAGCGGGATAGAGGCTGGGGCTGGATGGCTTGCCAAAGGGGCGGGGCAGCTCTTCATAAAAAACTGAGGGCGAGAGCAGCGAAGACTGTTCTTCCGGATTAAGCTGCCCGGCATCGAAGCGCTGGAAGTTCTGATAGAGCGCCGCGAACTGCGCCGCGTCTGCCTGCCAGAGGAACTTGGGGTCGCCCTCCAGCAGATGGTTCAAAAAGTCCGGGACGGGCTGGGGCTGCGTCTTCAGAAAGCTTTCCCAGGCGGCATGGTTGCCGCGGCAGGCGCTCAGCACCTTGCCCTGCAGGGTGTCCGCGCAGGCGGCTCCCCGCTCGGAGAAGGAGCGATCCTGCCCGTCCCACAAAGCTTTGGCTTCCTTCACGCCCAGATCCCACTCCGGGGGAGCCTGTTTCCAGGTGAAGGGGTTGGAGGGATACTCCAAAAAGATATCCTGGCGGGGCAGGGGGCCTTCGTTCAAAACCAGATCGACATCAAGCTCGTTTTGCTCGGTGGAGGGGACAGGAACCAGTGCCTGCCGTCCATCCAGACTGGCGCAGAGATAGAAGGCTCCGCGTCCGGTGCTGAGCGTGAAAGAGCCGTCCTCCGCGGTGGCAAACTCCGCCAGCACGCGCAGGGAATACCAGTTGTAAACCATCACGCGCACCGGCACCTTGCCCAGGGGATTGCCCTGCGCGTCCAGGGTTCTGATCCTGATGGTGCGGGTGCGTTCCCCGGCATAGTTGCGCACCGAGTTGATAACGCAGTCATAGCGGCCGCGGCTCAGAACTTCGTCCTGCTCTGAAGGAAGGGAGCCATCGGCGAGGATCAGCACCGTCTTGTCGATCATGCCGCTAAACCAGGTCTGATCGGGATAGTAGGCGGCATCCATGTCTCCCGTGTAGTGCCATGCGTTGTCCAGCCACACCTCCGCCCAGGCGTGGTTGTTGTCCGTATGTGCCCACCAGGGGGTGCTGGCAGGGCGGGAAGGCAGGCCAACGGTGCGGGCAGCCGCCACGAAGAGGATTTGCATTTCCTCGCAGCGTCCCAGGATGCTCCTGCGGGTGATGTCCAGGGGCGACTGGTCGCGCCCGGAGGTCTGTTGAAACTTGAGTTTGCTCACGCACCATTGGGAGACCTTGCGGTAGAGCTCGAGCTCATCGGCACAGTCGCGCATGATCTGGCGCAGGCCGTCATCCAGCAGCGCGGCACGGTAGGCCTCGATGCGTTCATCGGATACAGTTTGATCCGCCACATAGGAAAGAAAGAATTCCGGGCTGTGTTCGCAGCCCCGCTCGGCAAGCAGTTTGACTATCTGCCGGTAGTTGCTTTCCACATCCGCGGGAGCGGCGCATTGCAGGTTTGCGTCCGATTCATAGGCCAGCAGATAGGCCATCACCACATCCGGGTACCGGTTCAGCAGGCGGAGGTAGGCTTTGCCCTGTCCGTTCCACAGGCGTTTCAGGTTCTCTTTGGCAAGGCTGTGCAGTTCCTTGTACAGGGATGGATTGCCGGCTTTGGTGAAGGCGGCGGGAAGTCCGGCGGCGCTGAGGCTCAGGACGGCAAAGATCAAGGCGAAGAGCAGGAAGATTCGTTTGCAACAAGACATATCGCACCTATCCATAATATTATTGGGGAGTCGCGGGGCAGGTCAGTCAGCCAGTTTGAGCAGTTTCCCCTGACGCAGGGTGTCACCCGCTTTCAAGCGCCAGAAATAGATTCCGGGAGCGAGCCGGTTTCCGGAGTTGTCGCGCCCGTCCCAGTTGAGTTCGTGACTGCCGGCGTTCAGGTCGAGCCTTGCCAGGGAGCGCACCTTCTGTCCCCGCAGGTTGTAGATGTTCAAGTCCACCCTGGCTTTGGCAGGCAGTTCCAGGCGCAGACTGGTCTGGCTGCGGAAGGGGTTGGGATAGCCGCGGAGGGAGGTTTGCGCCGCGGGCATCAGTTGTTCATCTGCCAGAGTATTGCCGTACTCCAATATCCCAAAGCGATCCAGGATGAGGCCCAGCATGTCTTTCAGTTCCCACTCTCCGTTTTGCAGGGCTGCCAAAGCAAAGGAGGAAGCGATGGTGCTATGCTCCGGAACCGCGTGCAGGATTCCGATGCTGGCATCCGTGGAGGCGGCGCCGTGGGTGCTGAAGATGGTCTCTGCGGCGGGCAGGGCGGGCAGCAAGACCTGCGCGTTGGGGTTGGACTGGGGGCTGTAGTCCCAAATCCAGGGTTCGCCATCCTGATAGCTCTTTACGGCTTCAATATTGGTGAACATATTCAGCGGGGCATTGGCGCCGAACTTGCTCCAGAAAGGATCCTGGCTATTCCAGGCCACATCCCCTTCCAGATAGAGCTTGCCGCCGCCGTTCAGATAGCCGTGCAGCAGCGGGTAATCCAGGGAATCGGGGTGCGGGACATAGGCGGCGTCGCCCCAGCCGAAGAGGCAAAACACGGCTTCAAAGCGGTTGATATAGTCATAATCCGGGATCAGCTTGTCGGTATAGACCACGTTCAGCCCGCAGATCTGGTTCAGCGCATCCACCACTCTCAGGCCGCCATGACAGGAGGGTTCATAGACCAGGATTTCGCCCAGGGGCTGGATCTGGCTGCCGCTGTGGCCGATGGCGGGATCGCCGTAGTGGAGGTAGGTGTAAACGTTTTGCAGTTCGGGATAGATGATTCCCCCGCCGTCCACCGGATCGCCAAAGAGGTAATATTGGGTGTGGAGGAGGTTGGCCCAGGCCAGTGAAGCTCCCGAGGACAGCCCGTTGCGGGCAAAGTTTTCCAGATAGTGCAGGTTATAGGAGCTTAGCCCTCCCCAGCCGGGATTACGCCAGCCGATCTTGTACCAGCCTGTGCGGGTGGCCGCCACCGCCGCCACAGCCTTCCTTTGCAGCGCGTATTCCGCAATGCACTGCTGGCTGCTGTCGATCATGCCGTTGTAGCAGGAAGCCATGAAGATGACCGTGCCGTCGCTGTTGTTCAGGTTATCAAAGCTCTGCCTGTCCACCATGCTCATCCACTCCATTTCCCAACTGTCCGGCAAGCCGTTGGAGTTGTCATCGTTCATCCACACCTTGCGGGCAGAGGAACTGGAAGAGCCGTGCGCGCTCCAGTTCACCAGCCCATAGCTTTGGGTGTTGAGCAGGTCTCGCAATACGTAGTAGTCCAGGGGATAGTCGCTGGGATGGGAGGGCAGCCAGCCGCTCCGTTCGTACAGGGTGGTATTCTGGAACTCTGCCAGGGCGGTGGCTTTGGCGTATTCCATAAAGTCCGCGCCATCCGTCTGCAGATAGATAGTTTCCGGTTCGCCGCCGTAGTTCAGGTAGGCCGCGGGCAGCAGGGCGCTGCGCTTCCAGGGGGCGTCGCTCTGCTCGTAGAGCACGGTGCGGTTGGCAACGTCATACACGTGGACGGGATTGTTCGAGGAGATGCGTCCCACAAACAGTTCCGGGGTATAGTCGCAAAGGTAGTCATCCACGCCTTCAACCGGGGAATACTCGCCCAGGCGGTTGTCTCCGTCCGTGTCCACGATACTGCTGAGGTCACCATAATAGAAGTCGGAAGCCACTGTATCGCCACCATCCGGCTCCGGCGTCAGATACATCACCGGCACGGTGTCGTGATCGCCCACCAGCAGCAGATAGGTGAAGGGATGGCTGTTATATTGATTGCAAAGGTAGTTGCGCAGCTTGTCCGCCGCGTTGGCGCCCGGGGTGGAGGCCAGGATCACGGAAATATCCGCGAAGGAGGTGACCAGGCCCTGGCTCTGGCGAAAGCTGACCAACGGGGACAGCACGTCATAGAGCGCGGGAGTGGTGACGATCAGGTAGTCGTAATTTTTGCCTGCCGGGGACTGATACCATTTGTCCAGATCGCGGGGATTGGCAAAGAAATTTGCCTTCAGGCTCGCGTTGGATTTACCCAGTTCTGCCAGGACAGGCGGGATGCGGTTGGGCGCGGAGGCGGATTCGCTCCAGTTCAGATCGAGTTCCAACCTGCTGTAACCCTGCCAGGAGCTTCCGTTCCAGATCGCGGGCAGCACGCGGAAGCGGGCGTAAGCCACGTCGCCCCAGCGTCCCTTGCCCAGATAGTGCACCTGTCCGGCCTGGGCATCGCGGACGGGGCTGTCCAGCAGGCGTTCTCCACCCAAAAAGGCTCCGTTGCGTTCCGGGGCGGGCAGGTCTGGGGTCTGCGTTCCGCTCCAGTTATAGCTGAAGCTCAGTTCCCCGGCCGCGGGTGGCAGGATCACATTTATAGTCTTATATGGAAGTTGCGGGTATCCCGGGGCGCTGATGCTGCCCCAACCCTGCAGTTCCATATCCCTGGAGGAGGCGGGCAGGCCGAGATCGACGCTCAGGGAAAGGTTTCCGCCCCACAGCAGCAGGGGCAGGGACAGCAGCAAGATGGTGCAAAGCTTATTCATCGGATTCCTCCGTGTGCCTGATCCTGAAGGGCATGCCGGCATCGTCCGCGGAATGGCGCCGGGATTTGAACCCCTGTTTGTTTTGGGATTTGCCGCGGTTTTTTAAGTTCCGTTTGTCCCCAAAGCTCTTTTTGCCCTGGCGGTCTTGGGAGCGTTCGCGCGCCGGGGTCTTGCGGAAACGCTTCTTCTTGTCCTTGCTCATCTTTTCCGTGGCATACTGGATGATCAGGCGCGGCGCGCTGTCCTTGTGTTCAAAGAGGAATTCTTCCACCTCGGTGGGAAACAGCCTCCAAAGTTCCCTCAGAAACCAGCCCACGCCCTGATGCACCACGCGTTCCGGATCGGACATCAGGGGGCGCATAAAGTCCAGCAGCTCTGCCGGAGGCAGTTTTCCCCGCTGCCAGAGCATGGTCACCGCGGACACCCGGCGGCTCCATTTACTGGGCGAACTCCGCCACTCCGCGAAATCCTCCATGTTGGCTATCTCCAGCTCCAAAAACACGGGGGTGATCTTGGTCGAGATCAGGTCTGCGTGGGCCCAGTTGGCAAGGGACTCCTCGGTGAAGCGCTTGACGCTCTCATATACCTCGCGGTCGAAGCGGGGACGGTGTTTCTTGAGCAGCATGATGGCGAGCGAGCCGAACTCATATTTTCCTGTGGCAAAAAAGTGCCTGCCCAGTTCCGCCAGTTCCTGCACGCTGGGCTCCCATTTTGACAGGACTTCGTCGCGCAGCAGTTTCATCTCTTCTTCGCTAATGCCAAAGGCGTCATAGCCTTCGGTGAAGTAATGGGCATATTTGTTGACCAGCGCGGGTTTTTCGTGGTCGAAGAAAAACTTTTCGCAGTGGCAAAAGATTTCCAACTGGCGTTCATTCATTTCCGTGACGGCGGTGAGTGCTATCATCTCTTGTTTCCTTGTAGGCATAACTTGCGGGGCATCTGAACCGCCCCGCGCAATCTATTGATCCTGGCCGTAGCCCTTTCCCTTGCCGGTTACCAGCACGTGCCAGCGGTTAAACATCTGCCGCAGGCGCCAGACCATCATCTTGCCGGGGTTGAGCTGTGCCAGCATCTTGTCCAGGAAAAGCTCCCAGTTCGTGGTCTCGTGGCTGCGGAAAAAACCGCAGTCGCGCATTACATCAAGCATATAGTGGCGGATTCTGTCAAGTTCATTTCCATCCACCGCCCTTAACTGCCGCGGTTTGGCTCCCTGCAGGGGGAGGCTGTGGATCTGCCACAGGGCGATGGTGACCGCCTGGGCGAGGTTGATGGAGGGGAAGGCAGGATTGGCGGGGATGTGGCAACGCAGGGGGCAGAGGTCGGCCTCTTCGTCGGTGAGGCCGAATGTTTCGCGGCCAAACACCAGACCAATCTCCAGTTTGGGGATTTTGGCGCAGTAATCCGCCATCTGGGGCGGGTTGAGATCCACCGGTTTATAGCGTCCCACGCGGCGGGAAAAGGCGATCAGCCTGTCCAGGTCGGCGCTGGCATCTTTGAGGCTGTCAAAGACCTGCGCCTCCTCCAGGATATGTTCGGAGTGCATGGCCAGGTAAAAATCGTTCTTTTTGGGCACGCTGCCCACGATGCGCAGGCTGGTGAAACCAAAGTTGTTCATGATGCGGGCGACGGCACCCACATTGCCCTCATAGATGGGTTCCACCAGGATTACGTGGATCATTGTTTACGCAGCAGTTGTCCCAGGCGGTTGCTCATCTGCGCCACGTTGGGGTCGGGATCGTTTTTCCATTCCTGGGTCACCCGCCTGGTGACGTTCATAAAGTCGAATCCCTTGTCGCGCTGGTTCTTTTGGCTGAAGATGCTGCCCAATTTGCGCAGGGTCTGCCAGATGGCATCCACCCGTTCTTCACTGGCCCCCACCAGCCAGCGCCGGATATTGGCATAGGTCTGCAGCGGGCGTTGCCGTCCCACCTGGGTGAGGATGTGGCCGATCTTTTTCTGCACTTCTTCGCTTTCGTCGTCCAACAGCCTGCCGATGAAGGTGAGGATGTATTGCGGGTTTTTATCCGAAATGTTTTCCATGCCGTGCATGGACATGGAGCGCTTGTTTTCGCTGGGAGACATCGCCCAATGGGGCATCTCTTCCTTCATGACCTCGGGATAGTTCTTCCACAGCTCGAAACAGATGGTCTCGCTTTCCCAGGGAACGGTCTCCACGGTCTTTTCCAGGGTCTTCACGATCACCCGCGGGTCGTCCTGCCTCTTGTAATAGAAGTAGAACAGCGCCGTGGCGCGGATACCGTAGATGAAATCATCCAGCATTTCGGCGCAAATCTCGTCCAAGGGCCCCTTGCCCTGGTAGGTGGCCAGCCTCTTGCCCATTTCTTCGCGCACGAAATAGTTCGCCGTGTTGGCCATTTCCTCTATTTCCTTGATGGCCTGTTCCCGTTTGCCCTTGTCCAGGCTTTTGAAGATTTTTTCCACCTGGGCATCCATTATTTTGTAGTCGTCCAGATTCAGACGTCCCATTTCTTTGATCATTAGCTATGCTCCAAATCTCGGTGTAAGATAAAAATTATTATTCACAACAGCAGCATACCGCGTAAATGCCTGTGTTCCGTATATAATATTGGATTTTGCCTCTTCTTTCGTTTGCTCGTGATTAACATGAACAGTGGATATCTCCGCAAGCTTTCTGTCAAGATATTTCTCTGACTGGGTTGCGTTGCGGGGGAGGATGGTGGGTGATACTGGATTCGAACCAGTGACCTCTACGATGTGAACGTAGCGCTCTAACCAGCTGAGCTAATCACCCAACAATCTGGGTGGTGGGTGATACTGGACTCGAACCAGTGACCTCTACGATGTCAACGTAGCGCTCTAACCAAGCTGAGCTAATCACCCAGGACAGGATGCAATAGCAAATTGCAGCCCTTTTTTGTCAACAAAAAACCTCGCTCTGCCCTCCAAGCCTTTACCGATGGCGATGTTGGCTATCGCAGTGGAAAGGTGGAAAGGTGGAATGGTGGAAAGGTTCCCCGAAACAAGCTCTAACCAGGCTATATACTGTGTCATCCCGGGCAAGCGCATGCTTGACCCGGGATCCAGTCTTTTGGAAACAGCCATCCGACTACGAAACAAAACACCCCCAGACTAAAAAGTGTGTCATCACGGCCTGTCGGGGTCCCCGCCGGATCGGTAACGATCCGGTGGGGTGATTGAGCCGTGATCCAGTCTTTTGAAAGATCCACTAAACCCCGAAACAAACCACATCAGACCATAAAACCGTGTCATCACGGGCTTGACCCGTGATCCAGTCTTTTTTAACATCCGTGCGAGGTTAAAACAAAGCCACCATTCCACCAAACAAACATTCCACCTTTCCACAAATTCTCCCCCCACATATATAGGTGCTACGACCCCTTTATCCCAGGCAGGAAGCGGATTCCAGGGCAAGTATATAAATATACTTGCCCGTAATTTCGCGGCTATGTGTCGGCCACTTCCCGTTTCCCTCGCGCAGGTGGCTCTCATTTGCATCCGGCGTTCAGACCCTGGTCTTCCTTAGGTCAACCTTATAATTTATAAGGATGACCTAAGGATGATTAGCTAACGCCTTGCGGGGTAAAATGATAGCGATATGGGGGCAGAAAGTGTATCTTGGAGTTTGCCCGTTGGTTTCCAGACTGGCTGGTCGTTTGGAGTTCAAGCCGGCAAGGAAAGCTGTATAGATTCCCCCAATCTCAAAGCCGGCTTGGACTCCAAACATTCCTTAAAAGACTGGATCCCGGCTCAAACCACCCCACCAAACCGCTACGCGCTTTGGCGGGGACCCCGGTAGGCCGGGATGACACAGTATATAGCCTGGTAGGGTCTGTTTCGGGGGAACCTTTCCACCATTCCACCTTTCCACCTTTCCACCTCACTTGAGCAGCACCAGCTTCCTGGTTTCCTTGTAGTTCCCGCATTGCAGGCTGTAAAGATAGACTCCCGCGGGAAGCCCTTGCCCGCTGAAAGATATCTGCTGCGAACCGGGGCTCAGTTTATGGCGGGCTACGACCTGTCCACGCAGGTTGAAGATGCTCAGTGTGCCGGAGGAGCGTTCCGGGATGTCAGCTTTGATCAGCGCACTGGCACCTCTATGCAGGGGATTGGGGTAGGCGTTATGCAGCCTGGCAACCGCTTGCAGAGCCAGGTCATCCTCCACGGGGGTTCCGCTTCCCAGTTTGGCAACAAAGACATCGTTTTGTCCACTTGCTGTCAGGGAATGACTGCCAAAAAAAGCAGTATCTTTAAAACACCCGGTCACGTAGGCGTTGCCCGCGCCATCCAGGGCAATGCCCCCTCCCTCATCATCGTCTGTTCCACCAGCTTTGACTGCCCAGAGCCAGTTGCCGGAGGCATCCAGCTTGGCGACAAAGACATCACTGCTTCCTCTTGCCGTCAGGGTCTGGTTCCCAAAAGTGGCGGTGCCTGTAAAAAAACCGCTCACATAGGCGTTATCCAAGCCATCCAAGACGATGCCATATGCATAGTCTTCGCTTGTCCCTCCAGCTTTTACAGCCAAGAGCCAGTTACCGGAGGGATCCAGCTTGGCGGCAAATACATCAATTCCTCCGCTTGACGCAAGAATATGGCTGCCGAAAGTGGCTGTGCCTAAGAATAGTCCGCTAACCCAAATGTTCCCAATTCCATCCACGGCGATGCTATATGCTAAGTTCATGTAAGTCCCTTCCACTTTAGTGGCCTGGAGCCAGTTTCCGGAGGAATCCAGCTTGGCAACAAAGGTATCCCCGACTCCGCTTGCCGTCAGTGTATGGCTGCCAAAAGTGGCTGTACCTGCAAATATCCCGGTTATCCAGGCGTTACCCACGGCATCCACTGCGATGCCAGTTCCCGCGGAATGGTCTGGCCCTCCCGCCTGGACAGCCCAGAGCCAGTTGCCGGAGGCATCCAGCTTGGCAACAAATACATCTCCCTGATCTTCTTCTCCAATTGCCGTTAGAGTATGGTTGCCGAAAGTGGCCGTACCAAAGAAATAACCGTTCACATAAGCATTACCCGCTCCATCCAGAGCGATACCATTTGCCGTGTTATGGTCCGTCCCTCCCGCTTTAACAGCCCAGAGCCAGTTACCGGAGGCATCCAGCTTGGCGACGAATATGTCTTCATCGAACTCCCCTCCGCCTGCCGTCAGGGTCTGGCTCCCGAAAGCGGCCGTACCTTCAAAATAACCGCCTATATAAACGTTATTTTCCCCATCCAGGGCGATGCATCTCGCCCACTCATCGCCTATCCCTCCCGCTTGGACAACCCAGAGCCAGTTGCCGGAGGGATCAAGCTTGGCGATGAATATATCTTCATCAAACTCCCCTCCGCTTGCAGTCAGGATATGGCTGCCAAAAGTGGCTGTATATCCAAATCTTCCGATCACATACTGGTTGCCCTGGCTGTCAATCGCTAAAGTCTGCCCGATATCCCATTCTGTTCCACCCGCGCTGACTGCCCACTGCCACTGTGGCGCCTGCGCTCCCAAAACCATCGCTCCGCAGAGCAGGATAAGACATAAAAATGAGTTTCGCAACGCTTTCATTTTTTTCCTCCCATGGACGGGTTTTTCAGTTGGAATTATACTGGATGGGTTTAAGTAGATTTGTCAAGAAAAATATCGCCAGGTTGAATCTTTATTTTTTGGAAGGCGTTTTTCAAAGACAGGATGCCTGTTTGGATTCTCAAAAGACTGGATCCCGGGTCAAGCATACGCTTGCCCGGGATGACACAGTATATAGCCTGGTGTGGTCTGTTCGGGGTTTCCACCTTTCCACCTCACTTGAGCAGTACCAGCTTCCTTGTTTCCCGGTAGTCCCCGCATTGCAGGCTGTAGAGATAGACCCCCGCGGGAAGCCCTTGCCCGCTGAAGGAAATCTGCTGCAAACCGGAGCTTAGCTTGTGGCGGGCTACGACCTGTCCACGCAGGTTAAAGATGCTCAGGGTGCCGGAGGAGCGTTCCGGGATGTCAGCTTTGATCAGCGCACTGGCACCTCTATGCAGGGGATTGGGGTAGGCGTTATGCAGCCTGGCAACCGCTTGCAGAGCCAGGTCATCCTCCACGGGGGTTCCGCTTCCCAACTTGGCGACAAAGATATCAGATTCTCCACTTGCAGTCAGGGTATGGATGCCGAAAGTAGCGGTTTCGTAAAAATATCCGGTCACCCAGGCGTTACCCGAGTCATCCACGGCGATGTCATATACATAATCAATGTCTGTTCCTCCCGCCTGGACAGCCCAAAGCCAGTTGCCAGAGGGGTCCAGCCTGGCAATAAAGATATCCTCCATTCCTTCTGAATTCAGGGTCTGGTTACCGAAAGTGGCTGTATCCATAAAATACCCGGTCACCCAGGCGTTACATGCTCCATCCAGGGCGATGCTATATCCACATTCATAGCTTGTCCCTCCCGCATTGACAGCCCAGAGCCATTTTCCGGAGGGGTCCAGCCTGGCGACAAAGACATCTGCGCCTCCGTTAAACATCAGGTAAATGCTGTCGAAATAGATTGTACCTCCAAAATACCCGGTCACCCAGGCATTACCAGCTTTATCCAGGGCAATACTATATGCAAATTCATAGTCTATTCCTCCCGCTTGGACAGCCCAGAGCCAGTTGCCAGAGGGATTCAGTTTGGCGACAAAGATATCAGTGCGTCCACTTGAAGTTAGGGTCTGGCAACCGAAAGTAGCGGTGTTGCTAAAATACCCGGTCAACCAGGCGTCACCAGCTTCATCCAAGACGATGCTATATCCTTCGTCCCACCCTGTTCCTCCAGCCTGGAAAGTCCATAGCCAGTTGCCAGAGGGGCCCAGCCTGGCGACGAAGATATCCTCCTCTCCGCTTGAAGTCAGGGTCTGGTTGCCGAAAGTGGCTGTGCCCGTAAAATACCCGGTCACCCAGGCGTTACCAGCGTTATCCACGGCTATGTCATGTCCCTTATCAAATTCTGTCCCACCTGCTTTTACTGCCCATAGCCAGTTGCCGGAGGGGTCCAGCCTGGCAACAAAGACATCAGTACGTCCGCTTGAAGTTAGGGTCTGGCTGCCGAAAGTGGCTGTGCCCGTAAAATACCCGGTCACCCAGGAGTTGCCCGCGTCATCCAAGATGATGCCACGTCCAATTTCATCTCTTGTTCCTCCCGCTTTTACCGCCCATAGCCAGTCGCCGGAGGGGTCCAGCTTGGCGACAAAGACATCAGTGCGTCCGCTTGCAGTCAGGGTATAGCTGCCAAAAGTGGCAGTGCCTTGAAAATGCCCTGTCACATACTGGTTGCCCTGGCTGTCGATTGCTATGGAATGGCCTTCATTCCAGCCCATCCCTCCCGCTTTGACTGCCCACTGCCACTGGGGCGCCTGCGCTCCCAAAAGCGCCGCTCCGCAGAGCAAGACAAGACACAGAATCAAGCATTTTGTCATTTTCATTTTTTCCTCCCTATGATGGGTTTCTAAAAGACTGGATCCTTGGTCAAGCACGCTTGCCCGGGATGAAGCGGTTTTAGGGTCTGGTGGGGATTGTTTCATGGCTTGGCTTGCACCATTTTACCTTTCCACCTCACTTGAGCAGCACAAGTTTCCTGGTTTCCCGATATTCCCCGCATTGCAGACTGTAGAAATAGACTCCCGCGGGAAGCCCCACCCCGCTAAAGGATATCTGCTGCAAACCTGAACCCAGCTTGTGGCGAGCTACGACCTGTCCACGCAGGTTGAAGATACTCAGGGTGCCGGTGGTGCGTTCCGGTATTTCTGCTTTTATCAGCGCACTTCCATCTCTGTTTAGAGGATTTGGATAGGCGTTATGCATTCTGGCAACCGCTTGCGGAGCCAGCTCATCCTCCACCGCTGTGCAGATTCCCAGCTTTGCGACATAGATATCAGTGCCTCCGCTTGCTATCAGGTGAATGTTGTCGAAAACGCCTACTTCCTCAAAAGAACCGGTCACGTAGGGATTTCCCGAGCCATCAACAGAGATGCCATTCCCGAAGTCAGCGTCTGTTCCTCCTGCTTTGACCGCCCAGAGCCAGTTCCCGGAGGGGTCCAGCCTGGCGACAAAGATATCAGTGTCCCAGTATGTTGTCAGAGTATGGCTACCAAAAGTGGCTGTGCCTTGAAAACGCCCTGTCACGTAAGCGTTACCCGTTCCATCCATGGCGATGCCATTTCCATGGTCTGTACCTGTCCCTCCTGCATTGACGGCCCAGAGCCAGTTGCCGGAAGGGTCCAGCCTGGCGACGAATATATTTGCATTCCAACCCGAACCGCCTGCTACCACGGAATGGCTGCCGAAAGAGGCTGCGCCCATAAAGAACCCGGTCACCCAAGCGTTTCCCTCGTCATCCACGGCGATGTCATAGCCAAAGTCATAGTTAGTCCCTCCCGCATTGACGGCCCAGAGCCAGTTGCCGGAAAAGCCCAGTTTGGCGACAAAGATATCGTTGTTTCCGTTTGTCGTCAGGGTACGGTTGCCGAAAGTGGTTGTATCTCTAAAAACCCCGGTCAACCATGTATTTCCCGCTTCATCCACAGCGATGCAATATGCCTCTTCAAAATCTGCGCCTCCCGCCTGGACAGCCTGGAGCCAGTTGCCGGAAGGGCTCAGTTTGACAACGAATATATCAGTGCCTCCGTTTGCCGTCAGGCTATGGCTGCCAAAAGTGGCGTTGCCAAAAAAATGCCCGGTCACGTAGGCATAACCCATGCCATCCAGGGCGATACTATTTCCCCAGTCAAAGTTTGTGCTTCCCGCTTGGACAACCCAGAGCCAGTTGCCATTTGTGTCCAGCTTGGCAACATAGATATCTGTATCCAATTCCCCTCCATATGTCGTCAGGGTATGGTTCCCGAAAGTGGCGGTGCCTGTATAATACCCGGTCACGTAGGCATTGCCTGTAACATCCACAGCAATACCTCTCCCCACGTCACGTCCTGCTCCCCCCGCTCTTACTGCCCAGAGCCAGTTGCCGGATGGATCAAGTTTGGCAACAAAGAGATCATCGTCTCCGCTTGCAGTCAGAGTGTGGGTGCCGAAAGTGGCAGTTTCTTCAAAACACCCGATGATATACTGGTTGCCCTGACTGTCGATTGCTATGGAGTAGCCCACATCACTATAATCCCCTCCCGCTTTGACTGCCCACTGCCACTGGGGCGTCTGCGCTCTCAAAACCATCGCTCCGCAGAGCAGGACAAGACACAGAATCAAGCATTTTGTAGCTTTCATTTTTCCTCCCATGACAGGTTTTTTCACTCAGCACTATACTGGGTGGGTTTTGGTAAACATATGATGCAAAATATGTGCCGATTGAATCTTTACTTTGCGGGGAGGAGTTTCAAAAGACTGGATCCCGGGTCAAGCACGCTTGCCGGGATGACACAGTATGTAGCCTGGTGGACTTGTTTCGGGGAAACCTTTCCACCATTTCACCTTTCCACCTTTCCACCTTCAAAGATCCTGTTATCCGCGTTCTATTTCACCACCCCACCACGCCATCACGTCACCACTATTCCTCCTTCCCACCTTCAAAGACCCTGTCGATCTGTGCCTTTGCGATAAGACCAAAAAAAAGCCGGAACCTAAGTTTTTAGTGTCCCGGCACAAGGTCTTTAGGGTTAATCAGAACAGGCCGCTGATGTCGCCATCGTCTTCCACGGAGATGGTTTCGGCGGAGGGGTGTCTGGGCAGGCCGGGCATGCGCATGATCTCTCCGGTGATGGGCACCAGGAAGCCCGCTCCGCTCGAGATGACTATCTTGCGGACGGTGACCAGGAAGTCCTTGGGGCGGCCGATGAGGTCGGGATTGTCGGAAAGCGACTTCTGGGTCTTGGCGATGCAGATGGGCAGCTTGTCGAAGCCGAATTTGGCGATCCTCTTCAAGTCCGCTTTGGCGTCCGCGGAGTAATCCACCTTCTCCGCTCCGTAGATCTCGTGGGCGATGGTGTGAATCTTGTCTTCCACCGGGCTGTCCCAATCGTAAAGCCCGTGGTAGTGGCAGATTTCCTTGTCCACCATATCCACCACCTGTTGGGCGAGGTCCAGCCCGCCTTTTCCGCCCCGGGTGTGGTATTCCACCACAGATGAATCGAATCCGCGGGCACAGGCGTAGTCTCGGATCAGCCTGATCTCCTCATCGGTGTCGGTGGCGAAGCGGTTGATGGCGACAATGGACTTCATGCCGAACTTGTCGATGTTTTCCAGATGTTTGCCCAGATTGGCCAGGCCGGCTTCCACCGCCGCGGGATTGGGGGTGGCGAGGTCTTTGAGCTTGACCCCTCCATGCACCTTGAGCGCGCGGACGGTTGCCACCAAGACCACGGCGTCGGTGCAGAGCCCGCCATATTTGCAGACGATATCGAAAAACTTTTCCGCGCCCAGGTCGAAGCCGAAGCCCGCCTCGGTGACAGTGTATTCCGACAGCCGCAGCGCGCTCTTGGTGGCAAGGATGCTGTTGGCGCCCTGGGCGATGTTGGCAAAGGGGCCGCCGTGCACGAAGGCGGCTGTGTTTTCGGTGGTCTGCACGATGTTTGGTTTGAGGGCGTCCTTGAGCAGGGCGGCGATGGCGCCCTCATAGCCCAGTTGCCTCACATAGACCGGCTCTCCGTCGAAGGTGAAGCCCACGGTGATATTGCCGATGCGCTCCTTGAGCTCGTCCATGTTGTTTGCCAGGCAGAGGATGGCCATGATCTCGCTGGCGGGGGTGATGTCGAAACCGTCTTCGCGGGGGAAGCCCTGCTTGCTGCCGCCGAGGCCGATGACGATCTTGCGCAGCATGCGGTCGTTCACGTCCAGCACCCGTTTCCAGGTCATGCGGCGGGGATCGATATTGAGCGAGTTGTCAAAGTAAACATGGTTGTCCACCAGGGCCGCGAGGGTGTTGTTGGCGGCGGTGACGGCATGGAAGTCGCCCGTGAAGTGGAGGTTGATATCCTCCATCGGCAACACCTGGCTCCAGCCTCCGCCGGCTGCTCCGCCCTTGATGCCAAACACTGGGCCCAATGAGGGTTCGCGGATGGCGACGATGCTCTTTTTACCGATCTGGTTGAGGGCTTGGGAGAGGCCGATGGCGACCGTGGTCTTGCCTTCCCCGGCGGGGGTGGGCGTGATGGCGGAGACCAGGATCAGCTTGCCTCTGGGGTTGTTCTGGATGCGCTCCAGTGCGGAATAGCTGAGCTTGGCTTTATACTCGCCGTAATGCTCCAGTTCCTGGGGGCTTAGCCCAATCTGGGCGGCGATCTCATCTATTGGTTTCAAGGTTACGCTGCGCGCGATCTCTTGATCTGTTTGCATAGGGATACTCCTTTTAAGGCTTGATATTGAATAATCTAAACGGATTTTACGATCTGGCACGGAGGAAATGCCGGGAGGGGCTTGATCTTATTCCTTTTCTGGCAGAAAATCAGGCCATTTCTCAAACTGAGTGGATAAATCAATTCTAAAACAAGGGCACAAAAAATAAGACTGGTGTCAGTCCGCCCTCGCGCGCGCGAGACGGCTAAGTCTCTGTCTTCCTGGGGTCATCCTTAACCCGGTGAGGGATGACCTAAGGATGATGGCACCAAACGCTGTAGCAGCAAGGGACGGAGCTATGAAGGATTGTGGAGATTATTCTAAGTATTTCATGAAAAAGTGAAAAGGTGGAATAGTGGAAACAAGTCCACCAGACCCCGAAACAGACCCTACCAGACTATATACCGTGTCATCACGGGCTTGACCCGTGATCCAGTCTTTTGAGGCAAGCCAGTCGTAATATTGCAAGCCAAACTGAATTAGCTTCGCGCAGAGCCGAAAAGCGGCAGGATATACAAAAGAGGAAAGCAAGCGCTTCCCTCTTGTAATAAGGTTTTTATGGAGTGGCTACCAGCGCAGGATCTTGGCGGTGCGGCTTTCTTTGCCGCTTCTGAGGCGCAGCAGATACACTCCGGAGCCGACCTGGCGGCCTTGTTCGTCATTTCCGTCCCAGTTGAGGGAATGTTCTCCCGGCTGCAACAGCGGATAGCGGAAGCATTTCACCACCTGCCCGCGGATGTTGCAGATCAGCAATTCCGCCGGCTGGGCGTCTTTGGTTGACCAGTTCACCTGCACGCTGGCGCGGAAGGGGTTGGGATGGCATCTGCCAAAGGCCAGCCCGACAGAGGGGGTGTCCGGTTCCTGGGGCAGGGAACTGAGCAGGTAAGACAGCTTTTGGGCATAGACGCCCGTCTGGAGATGCCCGACAGCGGGAATTCCCGTCCGCTCGTCGCTCCAGCAGACAATAGCCTCGTTGCCGAAGGCGCTGATCCTGGGATAGTCCGCGTCGCCCTGATGGGAGCCGAAGCTCGATTGGGAGGCGCCCACCGGTTCGCCATCGGGATCGATGAAGCGGTAATACAGGTCGCGGTCTTCGTTCTGATAGTTGCTTTGTTCGCTCCATACACCCAGCAGGATGCCGCTTTCCAGTCTTGCCAGGCTCACGTTGCCAAGCCCATGCGGGGTGGATGTATTGATCTGTATGCCAGGGTATTGATAGGCCAGATTCCCTCCGTTTAAAAACACCTTTTGCAGGCGTATGCTGCGCGCTCCCGATCCTTCAGTGTGGTCATAGATCAGGTTCAGGGCGTTGTCATCGATGGCGCAGCCGACGGTGAGGTGGTGCGGTTCGTGGATCAGGACACCCGCTTCGGTCCAGGGGAAACCCGCCTGGGGTGTGACCCGTTGGGCGAAGATGGGAGCGCTGGGATAGCCCGCGATCAGGCAGACCAGGTCTTCTTCCACCAAGCTTGAGAAGATCGGCCATACATTAGGAGAAGCTTCCGCTTCAAAGATTTTTGTGCCCTGAGGGTTCCACCCGGGCAGCAGGTCGCCATTGGCGTCCACCAGCAGGCAGTAGGTGGCAAAGCTGGTGCTGCCAGGCCTGCGCTGGAACCAGGCAAAGTAGCGTCCGGGGGTGTTGACCATCCTGACATTGGGGTTCGGAATACCTTGGAGCAGGAGTCTGCCAGATTCTCCCCACATCTTTTGGAGGTTGCTGATCCGCTGGCCATAAAGTCGTGACGTTCCCGTTCCATAATCGATCAGCCAGCCCAGATAGATGTCGCCCTCATGCTCACAGAACTTGGCATAGCCTGCGTAAGGAGTTCCGGGGCAGACCAGCAGTCCGTTGCCAGCCCATTGGGGATTGCCCGCCAGGTCAAAGACCTGCAGGTAGGTGTTGGTATCGGTGAAAAGCACGGCAAAGCGGTCACTGCCATAGTTGATCGCGCCCAGCAAACGAATGTTTGGCCCATAGCTGCCGATGGGAACGCCCCCGGAGGGCAGCAGCAGTTCTCCGTCAGTGCTGAGGATTTGAAAGTACAGCCAGTTTCCGCCTTGATGGCGGGAGTCGTTATAGATCAGCACATTGTGCCCGTTCACTGCCAGGCTGGCAATGGGAATGGCCGAACCAGCAAGCGCTTCGGACAGCGGATCGGCAGCCGGCTGCAGCGGATTGCCTCCGTAATCCCGCATCAAAAAGCGCAGGCTCTTGCCATCTGACCCCTTTTCCACCAGCAGATACATGGGATTGGTGTTCCAACCGAAGACCTGGGGCTTGCAGCCGGAATCCCAGTTTTCGCTGATCACCAGTCCATCCGCGGGCCAGACCAGTTCGCCGCTGTAATTGTCGATCGCCTGGCCGCGCAGGATCAGCGGTGTGTCCGGGCCGGAATTGGTGCTCCAGACGATCATTGCTTTCAGGGAGTCGTCAAAACGCCAGTCCAGATAGCTCACCTCGCCGGTTCCCGACCAGATTTGGGTTGGGTAATACTGGTGATGAGACCAGCGATAAGTATGAGTGCGCACCTGAGTTACGCCATCGATGGGTGTGCTGCTCAGTACCCTTGTATTAGACATAAACCAGTCTAACAGCTTATAGTGGGTTGAAAGCGGCATGGGCTGAGGATTGAGCACCAGGTCCCCGGGCTGCTCCGTGGCAGGATTCAGGTTGAATCTAAACACCTTGAAACGCAGCCGGGTATCCGTTTGGGCAATCATAACCACATCAAAGATATACTGATAATCCCTTAAGTGCAATTGGTGCAGGCCACATTCGCCCGGCTCCAGAGGGAAGCTTCTGTGGTAACGGATGGAGCCGTTCAATGGGGAGTAAGCTGCAAGATTGTAGTTGGTGCCAGCCTGGCTGGTGGTGTGGTAACTTACCACCAAACCTTCTGTGTCATCGAAGGATGCAAGGCAGTCATTAAGCGTCAATTGCTGTTCAGCCTGGATCAGGGGTTGGTTCAGGCTCCAGGTGTCGTTGCCGCTGCCATTCAATTTGTAGGCATAGGCGGCAGGGAGGTTGGGATCCGGCTGGACCACGATGTAGGCTCCCCCGGAGCTGTGAGCGCGGATCTTGTAATGGGTGAAGGTTACGCCAAACCTGAAGTAGCAATCGTTATTGACCAGGATTCCGCCATCAGTCCAGAGCAGGTTTCCCTGCAGGTCGATCTTGTTTGCCATCAGCCTCGCGTGGCCTGACCCCAATTCCTCCTGCCCTTCCAGCCAGCAGACCAGATAATTGTCATCGGAGCAGCGCACCATTTGCTCTCCGCCGATGCCCAGGCCGCAGCCCGCGATACGCAGGGGGGAATCCCACACCTCCTCGCCCAGCGCGCTGATCCGGTTTGCCATCAGGCAGTTTTCTCCATCCAGTATCTGCGTCCAGAGCGTGATCAGGCTGCCGTCATCTGCTTGCTGCGTGCAGCCAGTGTAGCTCAGTTCCTGCGCTTCCCGCACCACGACATCCTCAGTCCAGACAGGGTTGGCAAAAGCCAGGCTGGTGGCGAGCAGCAGTAGTAGCATAGCCGTGTGTTTCATGAAAAAGGCTCCTTTTCAAATAGATTGGAAAAGATAACAAGTCCCGCGGGCAGGCGCTGCCCTTACATAAAGACACAAAACAAACAGCTTACAGAATGATAGTATAAACAAGTCCGCCACATTTGCAACTTCTTTCTTTAAAAATTATAAGGCTCCCGATATACAGCGTGAGGCACCCATTGCGGGCTGAAATTGCCAGGGCAGCAATATTCCAAGGATTGGTCCGTATCCCTTGTCTTCCGCAGGTATTCACAGATCACAAACGCAGCCCGGACGCCTGTTTTCTTTGCCCTCAAAAAACTACTTGACTGAATCTGCCATTTCTCACACAAGAATTTTTCGACTATATTTAGATAAACCAAGATGGAATACAGATTATGAAAAAACTTACCGCCCTGATAGGCTTGACGCTGCTCTGCGGAATCAGCCTGGCGCTCACCCTCAATGTAAGCGTTGACCCCTCCGCCTGGGATGGCAGCCTGCGCGGCCAGCCCACGGCACCCCTGCTGGAGCCCGGCGTTCCCGCGCTCAACTATTACCCCGTGCGGGTGCTGATCCCCTTTGGGGAAAAGGTGCTCAACGTGAGCGTGCAAAGCTCCCCTTACCTGTTGCAGCGCGATGGCGTGTATCTGGACTATGCGCGCCAGCAGCAGCCCACATCGCAGCCCCGTCCGGACGCCACTCAACCCGATCCCGCGATCTGGCAGAGCGACACGCTGTTCCCGGCCGCCAATCACCGTTATCTGGGCACCCAGTTGCAGCGCGGCCTCCAATATGCCGTGCTGGACCTTTTCCCCTGGAAATACAATCCGGTTTCCCGCCAGATTCACGCGGCTTCCGAATTCAGCATTGAGATAGAAACCGGATGGGATGACGCCCTTGCCACCCAACAGGCAAATTTCTACGCCCCCGCCCTGGCTGCCCGCTCTGTGGAAGGATTTGCCCTCAATCCCCAAGCCCTGGCCAGCTATCGGCAGGCTTCCCGCTATCGAAACCACGCTCCCCAAAGCCGCCTGATCGACCTTTCCACTCCGCGCCAAATGGTCATCATCACCAATTCCACAGCCTCCTCCTGGCTGCAAAGCTATGCCAACTGGCGCGACGGCAACGACATCAGCACCGGCGTATTCCAGACCGCGGATATCTATGCCAGCTATCCCGGAACCGATAACGCCGCCAAGGTGCGCGCCTTCATCAGCGACGCCTATCAAGCCTGGGCAAGCACCCCTCAGCCTCTGCAATACGTGATCCTGGGCGGCGATGACGAGATCGTGCCCCTGCGCGGCTGCTACGGCCAGGTGGGCGACACGGTTGATCTCAGAATGCCCACCGACCTCTATTTCAGCAATCTGGATGGGGACTGGAACGCCAATGGAAACGACATCTGGGGCGAACCGCAGGACCAGGTGGACATGCTGCCGGAAGTGCATATCGGACGCTTTCCCGCCGAGACCCAACCCGAGTTTGAAAACATCATCCGCAAAATCCAATACTACACCAGCAATTCCACGTTCAGCAACAACACCGCCATCATGTTCGGAGAAAACCTGAACAACAACCCCCTCACCTGGGGCGGAGATTACAAGGACGAAGTGTCCACCAGCGTCCCCGAGCTGTACCACCTGCGCACCATGTATCAGCGCGACGGCACCTACAGCGAGCAGGGCGTCTGGAACGCCATCAACGAGGGCGCCCACGTGATGAACCACATGGGACACGCCAACCAAACCTTCCTGATGGGACAGAGCAACGGCAGCATCCAGCAGCTCCAGAACACCGAATATGGCTTTCTTTACACCCAGGGCTGCTATCCCGCCGCTTTCGACCAGGCCACCAGCGGCGACGGCGAGAGCATCGCGGAACACATGCTCACAGCCTCGGGCGGCGTCTTTGCCTTCCTCGGAAACACCCGCTATGGCTGGTATTCCCCGGGCAACACCAATGGCGCCTCCCAGTTCTATGACCGCGACTACTTCAGCGGCCTCTTCCAAACTACCAACAACCGGTTCGGTTCCGCGCTCAGCTATTCCCGCCTGCAAAACCTCAATGCCGCCATCAACTATGACGTGATGCGCTGGTGTTACTATCAGATGGTGCTCTTCGGCGATCCTTCCATCGAGGTCAAACTGCCTGATTCCACCCTCCCCCTGCTCAGCCTGGAGAGCTACACAATTGACGATGTGGAGGGCGATGGCGACGGCACCCTCAATCCCGGCGAGATCATCCGCATCCACCCCGTGATCGGCAACCATCAGAACTGGGCTGCGGCCCACAACGTGACCGCCACCCTCAGCGGCCTGCCCGCCGGAGCGCAGCTTTTGAGCGACCCGCTGGTGATACCACTGTTGGAGCCTGGCCAGACCAGCGATCCCGGCCTCTATCTCCGGGTGCAGCTTCCGTCCGGCACTGGTTATGGCAGCTATCAGATCACCCTGGAGCTGTATTCGCTGCATCCCGTCAGCAACTTGAGCACCGGAACCCGCAGATTCCAGCTCGGTTATGATATCACCCTCATCGATGGCGGCTTCCCCTGGGATTGCCCCGTGGGCAGCAAATCCGCCCCGATCGTCTTCGATTTCGATGGCGACGGCAGCCTCGACATACTTTACACCGATGTTTTCGGCAACAGCCATCTGCTGGATAATGAAGGACAGCAGACCGGCTCCATTCCCGCGCCCCTCCAGCAGGATGTGATGCGCAGCGCCGCCTATGGCCAGTTGATTGACGGCCAGGAACCGGCTCTGGTGCTCACCAGCCGCACCGGCAAAGTGCTGGCCCTGGCCGGCGATGAAGTGCTTTTCGATTACGACGGCGGCAGCCAGTTCCTCTTCACCCCCGTGATCGCCCAGATCGACGGACAGGGCGGGGCGGAAGTGGTGGCGCACTCCCTGGATGGCAGGGTCCACGTTCTGGATTCCTCCGGAAACCTGTTGCCGGGCTTCCCGCTTGACCTCGGCTCCGCCTTCCACAGCGAACTGGCTGTGGAGGATATAGACGGCGACGGCAGCAACGAGATCATCGCCGGCTGCTCTGACGGCAAGCTGCACGTGATCAAATCCGATGGCACACCCCTGGCGGGCTTTCCCCTCCAGGTCACCGGCCCCATCAACGGCGCGCCCACCGTCCTTGCCAACCGCAGGATCGCCTTCGGCACCTCCACCCACCTGCATCTGGCAACGCCCGCTGGCAGCCTGGTCTTCAGTAAGCCAATCTGCTCCTCCATGGGAGGCAGCCCCGCCCTGGCAGACATCAACGGCGATGGCGCGCTGGATATCGTGTTCGGCACCGCCAACGGCTCACTCCACGCAGTCAGCCAGAGCGGAATAGACCTTCCCGGCTTCCCGGTGCAGACCGGAGCCGTGCTGCAGACCCCGCCCATCATTGCTGACCTCGATGACGATCCCCGGCTGGAAATCCTCATTTCCAGCTATGTGAACTCGGTTTATGGCTTCAACCACGATGGCAGCGTTTTGGACGGATTTCCCTTCCAGACCAGCTTCAACGGCTGCACGCCCTCCACGCTCTGCGACCTGGACGGAGATGGCTGGCTCAAGCTGGTGAGCGGCTATTCCACCGGAGTGCTGGTACTGAACCTGCGCCGCGCGGAAAAAGACAACCGTCCCTGGACCGTTTACCGCGGCTCACTCACCCGCCAAGGCAGCTACGCCTCCACCGGAAACGTCTCCAATCCCGCGGAGGAAGCTCCCGTCTTGCGCACCGCCCTGCTGCAAAACTTTCCCAATCCCTTCAATCCCAGCACCAGCATCCGCTTCCAACTGGCTTCCGAAGGCTCCGCCCGGCTGGCGGTTTACAACCTCAAAGGCCAGTTGGTGCGCGTCCTGAGCGACGGCCCGCGTTCCCGCGGCTCACACACCGTCACCTGGGATGGCCTCGACGCCTCCGGCAACCCGGTCTCCAGCGGAGTCTATCTCTACCGCCTGCAGGCGGACGGAAAGGTGCAGTCGCGGCGCATGCTGCTGCTCAAATGACAGAGATTTGCATTGACATAAAACACACCGGAATAAAGTCTTGTAACCAGAAATAAAATATACATAGGGAGGCTAATATGCCAAAAGTACTGATCGCCACAGAGAAGCCCTTCGCCGCGGAAGCCGTGCAGAAGATCAAGGCTGAACTGGACAAGGCCGGCTATCCCCATAGCTGGCTGGAAAACTACACCGATGTGAAAGACTTCCATGCCGCCGTGGCAGATGCCGAAGCCCTCATCATCCGCAGCGACAAAGTGGATGCCGCCGTCCTCGACGCCGCCAAACAACTCAAGATCGTGGTGCGCGCCGGAGCAGGCTATGACAACATCGACCTCGCCGCCGCCACCGCCCACGGTGTGGTGGCCATGAATACCCCCGGCCAAAACTCCAACGCCGTCGCCGAGCTGGCGCTGGCCATGATGATCTACATGGCGCGCGGCAAGTTCAACGGCAAAAGCGGCTCCGAGCTGGCTGGCAAGAAACTGGTTCTCTATGGCTATGGCAATGTGCCCCGCTTTCTCGCCAAAATGGCCAAAGGCATTGGCATGGACGTCTATGCCTACGATCCCTACATCAGCGCGGACGTCATGGCCAAAGACGACGTCAAACACCTGGATAAGGTGGAAGACATCTTCAGCACCGGAGACTACATCTCCCTGCACATCCCCGCCACCGCCGAGACCAAGAAATCCATCAACTGGAACCTGCTCAGCCTGGTGAAACCCGACTGCATCCTGGTCAACACCGCCCGCAAAGAGGTGATTGACGAGGAAGCCCTGCTCAAAGCCTTTGAGGAAAAGAAGAAGTTCCGCTACGTGAGCGATGTGGAACCGGAATGCGGCGCCAAACTGATGGAACTCTATGCCGACCGCTACTATGCCACCCCCAAAAAGATGGGCGCCCAGACCGGGGAAGCCAACGTCAACGCCGGAGTGGCGGCTGCCAAACAGATCATCGCCTTCTTTGAAAAAGGCGACACAACCTTCAAAGTCAACTGATCAGACCCTGTCTGAGATTGCAACCCCCGGCACTGCCCGGGGGTTTTTCTTGTCCCGGCAATCCGCGCCCTGCGCGAACCGTCTATCTCCAGTGCGATCATTTGCGCCCCACCTCTGCTATGGATAACCTTTATACATTTAATGGGCGTTGATTGATCACCTCTTTGCCCTCATTTGCCAGGGTGGGCTAAGTCTATATTTTCCGTAGGTCATCCTTATAGTTTATAAGGATGACCTAAGGATGGTGGCACCAAATGCAGGAGCAGCAAGGGAGAGCGCTATGAAGGATTATGCAGAATATTGCTGATGTTTTTGGTGAATGTAATACTATATTGTTTGCGTTTTATTTTCATCATAGTGAAAAGGTTGAAAGGTGGAATGGTGGAAATGATTATAGAACGCCCCAAAACAAAGCACACTAGACCAAAAAACCGTGTCATCACGGGCTTGACCCGTGATCCAGTCTTTTGAAATGTCCGTAGCAAAGTGGAACTGTGAAATGGTGTCGTTAAAAATGAGATATAACACTGGGCAAAACGATTTATCCGTTAATCCGTGTAATCCGTTTCATCCGTATGATGCCTGGCATGCCAATCTTATACGGATTGACGGATTTGACTGATTTACGGATTACTATGGTAAAACAGAAAGGCGTTCCCGCCAGCCCAAAAACAAAACATCTCCAGACCTCCAATCCGCGGCAATCCGCGCCTTTTATCCGCGTAAATCTGCGTGAACCCCTTGAGCCGTGATCCAGTCTTTTTAAATGCTTACCAGAAATATAAATCATTCGTGAGGAAATAATTATTCTTGACACGTTTTTTAATAGTGCAATAATGTGTCTTATCATAAAAATGGCCTTATGGAGGAAAAATGAAGGCGTTACAAATCTTGGTTTTGTTCTTTTTACTGCTCAGCGGAGCGGCGGTTTTGATGGCGCAGGCCCCTAATTGGAATTGGGCGCATGGCGCTGGAGGAAATGAGTCGGATTATGGGCGATCCATAGCAACCGACAGCCAGGGCAATCAGTAGGTCACCGGGGATTTTTACGGCACGGCTACTTTCGGCAGCCAAACCCTGACAGCAAGCGGAAGCAGTGATATATTTGCTGCCAAGCTGGACTCCTCCGGTAACTGGCTCTGGATTGTCAAGGCGGGAGGAACAGGCTATGATTGTGGATATGGTGTAGCACTGGATAACTCGGGTAACGTCTATGTGACCGGACAGTTTTACGACACAGCAATTTTCGGCAGCCATACTCTCACTTCAAGCGGAGACAGTGATATCTTTGTTGCCAAGATTGATCCGAATGGCAACTGGCTCTGGGCGGTAAAAGCGGGTGGAACTGACATTGATACGGGATATGGAATCGCTGTGGACGAAGCAGGTAACGCCTGGGTAACCGGGAGCTTTCAAGGCATAGCCTCTTTCAGCAGCCATACCTTGACAACAAGCGGAAGTAGTGATATATTTGCTGCCAAGCTGGATTCTTCCGGCAATTGGCTCAGGGCTGTAAAAGCAGGTGGGGCATACTTTGAAGAAGGATATCGCATCGCCCTGGATGGCTCAGGTAACACCTACGTGACAGGAATGTTTCAAGGCACAGTCTCTTTTGGCAGCCGTATCCTGACGGCAAGTGGCGCAAGTGAGATATTTGTTGCCAAACTTAGCCCCACCGGCAACTGGCTTTGGGCTGTAAAAGCAGGAGGAACGGGAAATGACGTGGGGGCAGACATCGCCCTGGATGGAGCAGGAAACGTTTGGGTGACAGGGCATTTTCAAGGCACTGCCTCTTTCGGCAGTCATACCTTGACATCAAGTGGAAACATTGATATCTTTGTTGCCAGGCTGAGCCCCTCCGGCAACTGGCTCTGGGCCGTGAAAGCAGGTGGAACAAGTTATGACAGCGGGAAGAGCATCGCTGTGGATGCTGCTGATGAGGCTTGGGCAACCGGGGTTTTTACAGGCACAGTCACCTTCGGCAACCAGACCCTGACGGCAATTGGAGATAAAGACATTTTTGTCGCCAGGCTGGACTCCTCTGGTAACTGGCTCTGGGCTGTGAAAGCGGGTGGGACAGGCTCTGAATGGGGTTCTGCCATCGCCCTTGATGGCATGGGTAACGCCTACGGAACCGGATATTTTGAGAGCACCGCCTATTTCGGTGACCATACCCTTACAACAAACGGGATGCGTGATATCTTTGTCGCAAAGCTCGGCGCTCCCACTGGTGGCGGAACACCCAAGGCCCCGCAAAACCTGGTCATTACTACAAATGGCGCGGATGTCCTATTGAATTGGGATGACGTTACAGAAGATATAAATGACAATCCGCTGAGTGTGGATTATTATCTGGTCTATTATTGCGCCACATGTCCCGAAGGCCCCTTCACGGTCTTTGGAGAGGATGGCTCGATCACTCAATCGCAGTGGACACACAGCGGCGCGACCTCGCAGTCACCAGGTTTTTACTATGTAAAGGCGGTAGTCGCGGACTGATATCATACCGCTCGCGTTGTCACACGGTCCACGCAGATCAGCGCGGATAGTGTAAGGGCTGCCGAAGTCCGTTCGGCAGAGGCAACTGAGTTGCCTGTTTGGAAGAGACCTCCGGTCTCTGTGGCAAACGGACTTTGCCACCCCAAGGCACTGGCTCCCGGGTCGCTGCCCGTGATGACGCAGTAACCTTTGTTATCTTCATCCATTAAAAAATTTTACTTGCCTTGTTATCGCACTGCCAATTAGTGTGATCTCAAGGGTGGCACGGGCTGAGTCATTCCCGCGGCTGCCCCTGAATCCGATAAACCTGTAAGGAGGATTATATAATCCATGGGGACTATAATTAAGCGTTGGGGGCTGTTTTTGACGGTCAACATCCTGGTGTTGGCTGTCTTGGGTTTTATCATGCAGATCCTGGGCGTGAGAAGCTCGGACTGGATCGGGCTGCTGGTTTACTGCGCCATATTCGGCTTTGCCGGAGCGATCATTTCACTGCTTGCCAGCAAAGCGATGGCGAAGGCATCTTACAAGATCACCCCGCTCACCCGGGAGACAGCCCGCGGCAAAGAGCTTTACCTCTTTGATACGATAGAGAAAATGGCCGCCCACAAAGGCATCAGGATGCCGGAGTTTGGCATCTACCAGTCGGCGGACAACAACGCCTTTGCCACCGGCGCGTCCAAAAACAGATCGCTGATCGCCTTTTCCAGCGGAATCATGCAAAACCTGGATGAGGAGGAACTGGCTGCCGTGGCGGGGCACGAGATGACGCATATCACGGAAGGCGACATGGTCACCACCACCCTGCTGATGGGCACCATGAACACCTTTGTGCTCTTTCTGGCCAATATCATCGCCGCCCTCCTGAGCGGCAGAAGAGGCAGAAACGATGATGACGGCGCTTCGGTTGGAGTGATGCATTCCGCCAGCCAGGCCGCCATCGCGATGATCATCCAGAACGTGCTGATGATCCTTGCCAACATCGTGCTGGCAGCCCACTCGCGCCACCGGGAATACAAGGCGGACGCCGGTTCTGCCGCCCTGACCACACCCGGCCACATGATCACCGCCCTGGAAAAGATCAGCAAAGCTTTCGTTCCTTCGCGGCGCAAAGACGCCTATGCCATTGCCAAGATCAACAACTTCAGCCCCCTCTCCCTGTTCGCGACGCATCCGCCGGTGGAGAAGCGGATTGAAGCACTGCGTAAGATGATGGTGTGAACAAGAGATTCATCCTCCGGATAGAAAAGCTGGCTCTGGGCGGTTTTGGCCTGGGCTTTCATGAGGGCAAGGCGATATTTGCCCAGCGGATGGCGGTCGGCGACCTGGCGGAAGTGGAGCTGGTCAAAGAACGCAAGGACACCGCCTTTGCCAGGCCCCTGCGTTGGCTGGAGCGGGGCAAGGGAGTGCAGGAAGCGGACTGCGCTTCCTTTGACCTGGACGACCCCTGCGGAGGCTGCGATTGGCTGATGCTGGACTACCCGACACAGTTGGCTGCCAAGACCGAACTGGTGAGGGAATTGTTGCAGCCCCTGGCCCCGGATTTGAAGATCGGCGCCACCCCCGCTTCCCCAAATCCCGTAAACTACCGCAACAAAGCCTTTCTGCCCGTGGGTTCCGGCGCCGATGGCCTCTATTATGGCATCTACGCGCGCTGGTCGCACAGGATCGTCCCCCATCAGCGTTGCGTCCTGCATCCCCAACTCTTTGACACCATCGCCCAGCGTTGCCTGGAAATCTGCCGGAAAGCGGGTGTGCAGGCCTACTCTGAAGCCAGCCACACCGGCACTTTGCGCCACATCGGCCTCCGCTGCAACAAGGATCAAAGCTCGGTGCTGCTGATCCTGGTGACCAGGGGAGCCAAGCTGCCTTTTTCCAACCTCTTTGTGAAGCAGATCACCGCGGAATTCCCCTGCATCAGCGGCATCGTGCAAAACATCAACCGGGAACGGGGAAACGTGATCCTGGGCCCGGAAGACAAACTGCTGTATGGCAATCCCTGGCTCTTTGACGAACTGGCGGGCAAACGCTTCCGCATCCACTACCGCAGCTTTTGGCAGATCAACCGCGGCACCACGGAACAGATCATCGCCCGCCTGCAGAAACTGATGGGCAGCGCGGGACTGGTCTTCGACGCCTACAGCGGAATCGGGGCGCTGGGGCTGAACCTGGCCGCGCAGGCAGAACGCGTGCTCTGCGTGGAAGAATGCCGGAAAGCGGCACTGGATGGGGAACTGAACTCCGAACTGAACGACCTGGCGAACGTGGACCATCTCTGCGCCAGAGTGGAGGACGCCCTGCCCGCGCTGCTTTCAGACCAGGAAAGCAGCCCCTGCAAAACGCCGGA
Source organism: Candidatus Cloacimonadota bacterium (assembly GCA_035450685.1). Classification (GTDB taxonomy): domain Bacteria; phylum Cloacimonadota; class Cloacimonadia; order Cloacimonadales; family Cloacimonadaceae; genus Syntrophosphaera. The sequence continues at coordinate 43,964 of DAOTNF010000013.1, forward strand.
TGTGATCATTCTGGACCCTCCCCGTTCCGGAGTGAAGCCAGCCGCACTGCAAGCCATAATCGATACGGGTATCGAGCGGATATTCTATCTGAGCTGCGCGCCCATGACACTGCACAGGGACCTCAAGATCCTGCTTGGCAGCGGGCGTTACAAACTGGAAGGCATCCAGACCTTTGACATGTTTCCCCAGACCTGGCACATCGAGACCCTGGCCTGGTTGAGCCGCCTATGAAGCAGCTTGGCATCCTGTTGCTCTGTTTGTTCCTGCTGTCCTGCAATCTGGCCAGCAGTCCCGAAGATATGGACAAAATCCGCATCGAGGATATACTGAAAGGCATTGCCCGCGATTTCTGCTGGAAAGACATTGAGGGCATCATGAAACGGGTGCATCCGGACTATTACCACAAAGGGATGTATGGCTTTCAACTGCGCGGGCTGTGGCAGGACCGTATGGCACGCTTCGACCTGCTGGACGTGGAAGTGCAGGATATTGACCTGGCTGGCTCCCGGGCAACCGTGAGCATGAAGCTGACCTTCACGGCCGCGGACAGCACTCTCAGCTATCTGGAACCAGACACCGGGGGCGACGCCTCCTATTTTTACCGGGAGGATGGCGTCTGGTTTCTCTGCGGCAATCAACAGAATATGAAATAGGTATGCGGGCTTGTGTCGGTGTCGGTGCCCGAACCGAGAACAAGAGACAGGGCTTCCAAGCCGCGTTAATCCATCATGCTATTCCGCTTGCATACAACTGGATCTCTTTTTCACCATTTCACCTATCCGCGGCCTGATCGTAGCACCTATATATTATAGAGGGGGATTGCCCTCATTTGCATCCCCCTCTCCGGAGTGGGTCTTCCTGGGGTCAACCTTATAATTTATAAGGATGACCTAAGGATGATGGCATAAAATCAAGTAGCAGCAAAGGAGGGCGCTATGAAGGATATTGCAGAATGTAGCGGTTTATTTATGCTGTTGTCAAGTAAAGGGCTGCCGAAGTCCGTTCGGCAGAGGCAACGGAGTTGCCTGCTTGGAAGAGACCTCCGGTCTCTGCGGCAAACGGACTTTGCTACCCCTGGACACTGGATCCGGGTCAAGCAAGCTTGCCCGGGATGACACAGTATATATCCTGGTGAACTTGTTTCGGTGCTGGATGAAAAGCCTTCTTATTTTACCATAGTAATCCGTAAATCAGTCTAATCCGTCAATCCGTATAAGATTGGCATGCCAGGCATCATACGGATGAAACGGATTACACGGATTAACGGATAAATCGTTTTACCCAGTGTTAGATCTCATTGCTAACGACACCGTTTCACCGTTCCACTTTACTATGCCATTTCAAAAGACTGGATCACGGCTCGCAGGCCGTGATGACACGGTTTTTGAGTATGGTTTGGTTTGTTTCGGGGCTGGCGTGGTAGTCTCTAAAAGACTGGATCACGGCTCGCAGGCCGTGATGACGCAGTTTTATAGCTTGGTATGCTTTGTTTTGAGGTCTGGTAGACTTATTATGGGGGAACCTTTCCACCATTTCACCTTTCCACCTTTCCACCTCAAAACACCTTTCCACGGATATCACAAGAGAATGCCAGATTACAAATAGCGTAAAATAGTCTGGTGAAAGCAAATCGGTATCAGGCAAGGAAAAAAGGATTTGACAATATTGCGCAGTTGTAAGGTGATGCAATTTAATGTAAGTTACTAAATTGAAAAAGCATAGGAGTAAGCGTATGAAATTGTACATACGTGTTTTCGGACTGATGCTTGTCCTCGCTCTGGCTCTGGCCGGATGCAAGGTTTCAACAGGCAAGGATCAGAACGGGCAATCCCTGGATACGGTTCAGGGTCTCTTTGTGCGGGATATTCCCAATGATGGAGGCGATGGCCTTGTCATAGGCTGGAAGCCCCTGCCCCGCGAAAAGAGAATCCAGGAATACCGCATATACAGGGGACTCACCCCAGATTCCCTGTTCTATCTTGCATCCGTGGCGGTGAACGTGAAAACCGGCGTTGCCTCGGACAGCATGTATTACTACGACAGCGGCTCCAGCGATTTTGTGGACATCAACTCGCCTGGAAAGCTCAAGCACGAAAAGCAGAAGAAGGGCAGCATCCTGTATCGCAACATCCCCCGCGATATGAAGCTGGCAGCCAGGTTGAGCGAAGGCTTCAACCTTTACACGATGATGGAGTCCAAAGACTACTATCGCCGGACGAGGAAAGCTTTTTCCGCCGATCCTGAGGACAAAACCGTCTATTCCGGCGTGAAATTCAACCAGCAGACCATCTATGCTTCCCTGAAGACCTCCGATCCTGCCAGCGAAAAAGGCAGGATTTTGTATTACTACACCGTGGTTCCGGTAAATGAACGCAACCAGTATCTGGGCATAGCCGAACCCAAGTGCGGATTCCCCGTGGATGACGCGCCCGAGGCTTCTCCCAATCTCCATTGCACCGCTTTGCAAGACAGCATGACGCTGCGCTTTGAGTGGGAGTATCCGGTCAACAAATCCGACCTCGCCTTCTACCAGATCATGGCGGTGCCAGAGATGCCGGATTCGCTTTGGGAGAGGATCAAGGGCACGCCCCAGGCCATGGCAAACGCGCTGCCTGTTGCCCAGGGTCCAGTCGGCGGAGGCACGCTCAAAAACTACGCGGCGGTCAAACATGACGCTTTGCCGGCCGGTTTGAGTTGGGAACGGGCTTCCACCGGCCGTTACGCAATCCAGTTTTATGATTACAGCAACAACCCCTCCCCCTTGTCCCGCCAGGCCAGTGTAGTCCTTTCGGACAGCAGCAAGCTGCCCCAGGCAGCCCAGTTTGTGGTGGAAGACAAACCCAACGACAAGGGCGACAGGCTAACGGTTGTCTGGAACGAACCGATAGTCTTCATCACCAAGACCTCCACACTCAGGCGCGAGAACGGCAACAAAGGCCTGTTCGCGAAGCTCGGCCTGGCAGGAAAGGGTGGCACCAGGCTAAAGATCAATTACCAGCTTAACAAGACCGACGTGCAGAAGGTCAACAACATCTACTTTGAACTGCTGGTTCCCGGTTCGGACAAGCCCTTTGCCAGGGTGAACGAGTTTTATCAGGACAACATCATCAAGGTTACCCTGCCAAGCGGATATGATCTGAAAAAAGGCCTCAAGGTGCGCATCACGATGAACACCAGCCCTTACAAGATCAACCCCAAAAACGGGCGGATCACCTATCAGAAAGGCCGCCTGGTGCCCGACTATGTGCTGGAACAAAACCTTGTCTGGGACAACCAGATGATGGCGCTGATGCCTTCCAACGAACTCCTCAGGAATGGAGTGGATGTTTCCTCCGTGCAAAATACGGTGTTCCGCAAAACGTTCAGCGGCCAGCATTTTACCCTGGTGAAAAAGAATACTTCCTACGATAACAGCCTGGATGTCACCATTCCCTACGTGGCCAACGTGGGCAAGCCTGTGCTTGGCTTCAACTTTGTGAAGGGCGGCACGCTTTACACCTATATGGGCGGCGAGCGATACTCCCGCAAGCTGAAGGCTGGTGAAAAGGTTCAAGACCTGACTTTGGTGGAATCCCAGATCGACCTGAAATATGTAAAGCAGGACAATCCCAAGGATTCCCGCACCATCCGCACCAGCGTTTTCAAGGATGAAGCCGTGAAGGAACTGGATAAGATGCGGCAGGACATCAAGGACAACGAGGCCGAAATAGCCACCAAGCAAGCGGAAATGAAAGCCCTTCCCGGCGGCGCCGCCAATCCCCAGGCGCAGGCCCTGCAACAGCAGATTGATGCTCTGACCGCGAAAAACGAAGACCTGGCCAAGACCATCAAGATCTACGAGAATGACCCGGACTACAAGAAATCCCTCACTTTCCGCGGCAACCGCGGCAGAATGAACTTCGTGGCCTCCATCCGCGAACCGCTCAGCCGCCTGCAATCCTACATGATCGTCAAGACCAACGGCCGCGGCCTCTTCACCGAATCCTATCCCGAAAAAGATGCCAAAGGCGACTATATCTATAACCTGGCTGTATCCAACTGGTTCGACTGGAACAAACTGGTCACCCTCGTCACCTGCATCATCTTCGGCGTGGGGGTGGTGGTCTTCGTGCGCCTGGCCAAGCAGGGCAAGGATCTCTATATCCGTCCCATCGCGGGCTTGCAGGAGATCGACAATGCCATCGGCCGCGCCACTGAGATGGGACGCCCGATGCTGTATTGTATGGGTAACGGCGGCCTTTCCGATGTGGCCACCCTGGCTTCCCTGGGAATCCTGGGCCTGGTGGCCAGAAAAGCCGCGGAATACGACACCAAGCTGATCGTCCCCTGCTACGACTACATCGTCATGCCCATCGCCCAGGAGATAGTGAGGGAAGCCCACTACGCCGTGGGGCGTCCGGACAGCTACGATAAAAACAACATATTCTATCTCACCTCGGTGCAATTTGCCTATGTGGCTGGCGTGAACGGTATCATGATCCGCGAACGCATGGCCACCAACTTCTTCCTGGGCTATTTCGCCGCGGAAGCCCTGCTGATGACAGAGACCGGAAACACCGTGGGAGCCGTGCAGATCGCCGGCTCGGACGCCATCACGCAGATACCTTTCTTTATCACCACCTGCGACTACACCCTGATCGGAGAAGAGCTCTACGCCGCCTCGGCCTACCTCAACCGCGAGCCGATGCTGCTGGGGACTCTTAAAGCCCAGGACTATTTCAAGTTCCTGATTCTGGTCTTCGTGATTCTGGGCGGCATTTTAGCAAGCTTCCAGGTCACAGGTTTAATGCAACTATTCCCTATTAAATAGAAGAGGTCGTAAATGAAGAAGACAATACCATTAATGATAGTGATCCTGGGAGGAATCGTCTGGGTGCTGTGGGTCTTTGTGCCGCACAGGCTGCTGCAGGATGTATTCTACTACGATTTCTATGTGCCCTGGATTCGTGCCATGTCTCCCTTCGGGATGCTCTTGGGCGTGATCAGCCTTTGCATGATGCACACAGCCAAGATTCGCCGCAAAGCTCCCAAATGGCAATACAGTTTCTTCTTTTTCGCCGGTTTCATCGTCACGGCTTTGGCCGGATTCATCGGCGGAACCCAGAAGGGCGGCCTCTATATGTGGCTGTTCGAAAATATGCAGATGCCGATGAGCGCCACGATGTTCGCTCTGCTGGCTTTTTATATGGCTTCCGCCGCCTACAAGGCTTTCCGCGCCCGTTCCGCGGAAGCCACCGTGCTGCTGGTGGCGGCGATAGTGGTGATGCTGGCCCAGGTGCCTCTGGGCGTCAAGATCAGCAGATACCTGCCTGATATCTCCCAATGGATCCTGGACGTGCCGAACCTGGCATCCAAGCGCGGAATCCTGCTGGGAGTTGGTCTGGGCAGCGTGGCCACCACCCTCAAGATCCTGTTGGGAATTGAACGCTCGTATCTGGGCGGAGATTAAAGGCGGAGGTGAAAATGAATCTGTTTGAAAGACTGCAAAAGCTCGACCGCCGGTGGATCTACATCGTGGTCGCCCTGGCGATCGTCATTCCCCTGATGATCCCCTATAACTCCGACAACATCACCTCTCCCCCCACGGAGAACACCTATCAGTTGATAGATTCCTATGCCGGCCGGGAAGACCGCGCCGTCCTGCTCAGCTTCTGGCATGATGCTTCCACCATGCCGGAACTGTATCCGATGGAAGTGGCGATCATACGCCATTGCTTCGAGCGCAACGTGAAGCTCTTCCTGCTTTCCTTCACGCCAACCGGCGCTCCCATCATCGACTATGCTGTGAACTCCGTAAAAGAAGAATATCCGGACATCAAGTCTGGGGTGGACTACTGCAACTTTGGCTATATCCCCGCCGCCCTGATCATGCCAACCATCATTGGCATGGGCGACGACATCGCCACGGCGGTGCCTACCGACGCAGAAGGGCGCAAGGTGGAAAACCTGCCCATTATGAAAGGGATCAACAACTACAGCGAGATGAACCTGGTGGTGGAATTCTCCGGCTCCGTGGCGGGTGGCTACTGGCTCACCTATGCCAGGCCCAAATTCGGCACCAACATCGCCGTCGGCGTTACAGCCGTTATGGCGGCGGACGAATATCCCTACCTGCAAACCGGACAGTTCATCGGCATGCTGGCGGGCTTGAAAGGCGCTGCCGAATATGAGAAGCTGGTGGATGTCTTTGCCGCATACCGCGCTCCCGGCGACCCCATGGGCGTCACCTACGACGAGGAAGGCAACAAGATAGTCCCCGGCCGCTCCTTCAGCAGCGACGTCCTGGAGGACGAATCCATCCAGAAACTGCTCAAGATCACCACCCAGACCAAAGCTGTTTTCTCGCAGCCAGAGTTTGACAAGTTCCTGGCCAACTATCCTCCGGAAGTCCAGGCCTTGATGAGCAGCTACAAGTCCGAGGAGGACAACAACGTGGTCATCGACGTCACCAAGGTGAAAGAGGACGACCAGAAGAAGCTTGGCTACACAGCCTGGAACGACCTCAACCGCATGACCCACAACACCATCTATAAATTCAAGACGGCACGCATCGGCATGAACGCCCAGTCGGTGGCCCACATCATGATAATTCTCTTTATCATCATCGGAAACATCGGCTACTTCATCAGCCGGGCCAAAGCGCAAAAGAAGTAAGGGAGGATAAAATGTCTTTTGAACTATTTAGCAACCTGGTTGGAGCCTTCTTCACCCTCTGCATCTTCTCCTTCCTTTACAAGGACAATCCGTTCTATCAGATGTCCGAACAACTGCTGGTGGGGATATCCCTGGGCTACTCCGTGGTGCTCACCTACGAGCGTGCCTTCATCCCCTTCTTCGTCCAGCCCATCTTCCTCAAGCACCAATGGATACTGATCATACCCAGTATCATTGGTATTTTCTACCTGTTCCGCTTTTCCCGCAAATTCAGTTGGCTTTCGCGCTATCCAATCGCCTTTTCCATGATGGGCGTGGGCGCATCCGTTCCCCTGGCCATGCACAACAGCATTCTGGTGCAGATGCGCCAGGCCATGGTGCCAATCGAAAGCATCAACCTGCTGCTGATCTTCATCGGAACTATCGCCGTGTTGCTCTACTTCTTCTTCTCCAAGGCCCACACCGGCGCCTATGGGAAGTTTGTGGATATCGGCAAATGGTACATGATGGTTGGCTTTGGCGCGTCATTCGGACTAACCGTTATGGCGCGTATCTCACTGCTGATCGGACGTATCCAGTTCCTGGTCAACGACGTCATCAAAGCGATATTCAACTAATTTAACACAGATCATGAGGGGGGAAGCCCGGTCTTCCCCCCGGATTCTGTTCAGGCATCGGCGCCTCACCTGCAATGCCCCAAGGGATAAAGCAATGAAAAGATATTATTTGTTCTGCCTCTTAGTTCTGATGTCACTCCTGCTGGCCATGGGCGGCTGCGTCCGTGGCCGTTCCGCAAATGCCGGGGTGGAGGTCTTTGAAGCTCTCGACATGCCCCACGACGATGGCAGCGGAGTGCTCCTGAGATGGAAGCCTCTGGACAAAAGCCACCGGATCATCCAATACAACCTCTATCGCGGCCATTCGCCGGACAGCCTCTTCCTGCTGGGTAACATTGAAGTGGATCCCAAACAGGGTGTGATGGGCGAATACCTCTTCTTCTACGACAAGGATTACCTCCCCCTGGTCCAGTTTGAGACTGCTCCCGCCAAGTTAAAAAAGGAAAAACACCAGGCTCCGGACAGCCCCCTCTACCAGGCAGTTCCCAGGGACGCGAACGTCGTGAGCACCATGCTTCCCCATTACAGCGTGCTGGGCAATCTCACCGCCCGCGGTTTCTACAACGGCTCCCGCCGGGTGGAAAAGGACGGCGAAGAGGGCAAGGAAGTCTTTGCCGGCTACAAGCTTAACCAGTTTGAAAGCATCTATGCCAACCCCCTGCCCGGAAACACCTACTATTACAGCGTAGTGGCGGTGACCGAGACAGGCAGGCGCACTCCCGCCGCCCGGGTCTGCAGCGTTATCCCCGTTGACAACCGGCCGGATTCCAGCGCGGTGTTTGCCACCACCTACATCCAGGACACCAGGCAGTTCAAGTTTGAATGGAGCCCTCCCACGGGAACCAGCGATATCGGCCTCTGGCAGGGCTGGCTGATGCCCAAAAACCTGCTCCCGCTTTACCGGCAGGAACAGCAGAAGAACGCCTCCGCCCCGGACAGCGTGTTCTACGCCGCCTGGCAAAACGGCTCCATAAAGCTCTTTGAACATACTCCTCCCTATTGGAGCCAGACCTTTTACCATCAGGTGGACGCGGCCGCGGAAGGCATCAAGCTGCCTTCCAGCCTGCAGGACTACATTCCGGTGCTCAGCTTTTTGGACTACGGCGGTTTCCAGGCAGCCACCCTGGGCAAAAGCGCGCATGTCAGAAACTCCCCGGAACTGCCCATCGTGCCGGCTTTCCAGGTGATTGACAAGGTCAACGACAAGGGTGACAACCTCATCGTGTCCTTCGGCAAGCCCTTTGCCTTCATCACTCAGGCTTCCTATACCAGCTCCCGGAAAAACAAGCTGAGGGTGAACTACGATCTCTCCAAAAACGAGCATTACGAGATAGACAGGCTGCGCTTTACCTTCCAGGATACTGCCAAAAACACCCTGGGCACGGTCACGGAATACTATCTGGACAACGTGGTAAAGTTCAAGCTGCCCGCCGGCCTCGCCAAAAACCAGAGCTTCAAGGTGCGCATCGAGTTTCGCCTGCGGGGAGAGAAGGATTTCGATCCCCAGGTGGTCTGGCAGGATGTGGCTTACGACGCCAAGGCCATGCGCTTCAACGGCAGCGGGGTTACCCTCAACGGCCAGTTGCTCAACAAGTATTTCTTCGATGTCTTTGCCAAAAGCAAACTGGATTCGGATTACAGCCCCGTCATGCGCATCGGCGGCATTTCCCGCGCCTTTGACCACACCATCCCCTTTGAGGATACCGTCACCCCCGAGATCGTCGGCTTTGACCAGAAGACCGGCAGGCTGCTGCTTGAACCCAATTTCAAAGTGGCAATGGACCCCGTCAGCGGAGCGGTTTTGTGGGCTCCCCTTTACAAGCAGGATTTTGCCGCCTACCTGGCCAACCTGGAGAAAGAACTGGCCGCCCTCAAAGCCGGGCTGGCACCAGGAGACAGCCTCTCCGAAGCAGCCCAGGAATTGCGGGACAAACAGGCCGAGCTGGATTTCGCTCGCAACCATCCCGCCTACGCCCAGGCCAGGGACGCAAAGTCGGACAAAGCCTGGCGCAAGGTCTTCCGGACTGAAAAGGACAGAAACAGCCGCAGCTATGCCTATCAATTGCTGATGACCGATGGCAAGGGCTTCTGGAACATCGCCGAACCAGCCTCCGGCGAAGGTGGAGAGCTTTGGAACTATCCCGTGGGAAACTGGTTCGACAACACCAAATGGGCCACCCTGATCGCTTCGTTTGTGATGCTCGCGCTGGTGGTTTACACCGTCACCATATCCCGCCGCAAAGAATTGTATATCCGCCCCATCGCGGGATTGGCGGAGCTTGACAACGCCGTGGGCCGCGCCACCGAGATGGGACGCCCGGTCATGTTCGTTCCCGGCTGGGGCACCCTGGGCGACGTGTGCACCATCTCTGCCATGATGATCCTCAACCAGATCGCCAAAAAGACCGCCGAATACGACATCCGGCTCATCTCCCCCCATGTGGACTACTTTGTGGTTCCTTTGGCGCAGGAGATGGTCCAAACCGCCTACAGCGAGATGGGCAGGCCTGACGCCTACAACCAAAACGACATCTTCTTCGTTTCCGACACCCAGTTCGCGTTCTGCGCGGCGGTAAACGGCATCACCGTGCGCGAAAGGGTCGCCACCATCTTCTATATGGGCTACTTCTACGCCGAAGCCCTGCTCATGACCGAAACCGGAAACCAGTCCGGCGCCATCCAGATCGCCGCCACCGATGCCATCACCCAGATTCCCTTCTTTATCACCACCTGCGACTATACCCTCATCGGTGAAGAGTTCTACGCCGCTTCCGCCTACCTTTCCCGCGACCCGAGCCTGGTGAGCATGCTCAAGGCCCAGGACTATTTTAAGCTGATTATCGTTATCTGCGTGACAATTGGAGTGATCTTATCCACAGCCCACGTCAACGCATTCCTTAACTTCCTGCCCTTCGAGTGATCCTGCCCCTGCGGCGGGGTCGCTCCCGGTCGGGTTAAACACCCAATAAAAGGGAGATCGAACGATGCGAGTCCTGCTCGTTTCACCCCGCGCGCGCACCAGCGGCCTGGAAAGCCTGCGCAAGGGGCATCAGATTATCCAAGGCCTGGTCTATGTGGCTGCCGCGGCGAGGGATGCCGGGCACAAAGCCACGGTGGTGATTGCCGACCGCGAGACCCTGCCCCGCTATATCAGGCGCTATCAGCCTGACCTGGTGGGCGTTTCCTGCGTGACCGCCACCTATCCCGTCGCCCGCGAAATCCTCATCGATCTGGCACAAAACCATCCCGGCCTACCCACCATCATCGGCGGGCACCACGCCACCTTCATGTACCGCGAAGTTTTGGCGGAGACCGGCGTCAGCTATGTCTGCCGCGGCGAGGGCGAGGAGGTCTTTCCCGCCCTTCTGGCGGCTCTGGAAAAGGGCGAACGCTATCCAGACATACCCGGCATCGTCTTCCTCAAGGACGGCCATTACCACAACGATGGCCACATCGCTATTTTGGACGACCTCAGCCGCCTGCCCCGCATCTCCATGGATCTGGTGGCCCCGGAGTTCAGCTTCACGCCCAAGCTGGTTTCCAGCCGCGGCTGTCCCTTCCGCTGTTCCTTCTGCTCCATCTCTTCCTTTTATGGCGGCAAATACCGCCAGCGTCCCGTGGAGACCGTCATTTCCGAGCTGGAGGAGTTCGTTTCCTGGGGCTACAAGGATTTCTGGTTTCACGACGACAACCTCACCGCCGATATCAGATGGGTGAACGAATTTTGCCGCCAGCTTGAAGAGCGCCGCCTCAAGATTCGCTGGAACTGCATGAGCCGCGTGGACGTGATCTACAAGCATCCGGAGCTTTTTGCCAGGATGGCGGCTTGCGGCTGTTCGCTAATCACCATCGGCCTGGAAAGCGGCGTTCCCGAAGTGTTGGAAAAGATGCACAAGCAGATCGACAGCACCCAGGTGAAAAAGGCGGTGGACACGCTCAACCGGCTCAAAATCAGCCATGTCTGGTATATGATCCTGGGCAGCGGCGATGAATTTGACCATCCCCGCTATATCCGCCAGAACATCCGCTATTTCCGTTCCCTGCCCCTGGGCATCGTGGTGATCTCCCTGCTCACGCCCTTCCCCGGCACGGAGGTCTTTGACAGGCTGCAAAAGGAAGGCAGGCTGCTCCATTACGACTGGGAAAAGTATGACCTCACCCACTGCGTTTACCGGCCCCAAGGGATGAGCCCCAAGGATCTGGAACGCTTCCAGTCCAAAGCCTACCTCAGCATCTACCTGGGCAAGAAATGGCGGCTGATCCCCATGCTCTACAAGGATTTTCGCTCCGGGACACTAAAGTTCCGCTCGGTGAGCACAGGTTTCAAGGCCCTGCTCAGGACAGCCCTTTTCAAGACCAAGTTTTCGGACGCGATCATCAAGCGCCGCTGAAAGAATCGAACACCGGAGCCCAGAACCCGCGCTCTTCTGCACCTTTTATCCGTGTAAATCTGCGCGAACTGCTCGACCCGGGATCCAGTACCAGGGGTAGCAAAGTCCGTTTCCCACAGAGACCGGAGGTCTCTTCCCAACAGGCAACTCCGTTGCCTCTGCCGAACGGACTTCGGCAGCCCACGAAACAAAACACCCCCAGACTACAAGCCGTGTCATCCCAGCCTACCGGGGTCCCCGGCAAAGCGCGTAGCGGTTTGGTGGGGTGGCTGACCCGGGATCCAGTCTTTTAGAAACAGGCACCCAGTCAAAAAGTAACCGGCATCAATTCCTTGACAACCGCATAAATAAACTAGTACATTCCGCAATATCCTTCATACCGCCCTCCTTCGCTGCTACAGCGTTTGATGCCATCATCCTTAGGTCATCCTTATAAATTATAAGGTTGACCCCAGGAAGACCCCAGGCAAACCAGACTATGCAAATGAGGCCCCCATATATTTAGGTGCTACGCCAGACCAGCTTCTGCGGCAGACTGAGTTGAGTGCTTTTGAAGCTTGGGAATTGATTGTTTGGTATCCATGCCACTGCTTCTGTTTGTTTTTGTGTAGCTTGCCCGTCCTATACGGCGCTTCAGCGAGCGCCGCTACAGTGCAGGTGCTTGTCATACAGACAAATATCACCCTCTTGAGCTTGGGAAACACTAACTCGCACTGACAAATCAGGAGAAGGCAAAATGAGGCAGAATTTTGTATTGACAAGAAACGATGCACAATTAGTCTGTTTATCCGGTCGTTACTGGCTGAAGAATACTAAGTAATATGAAGTATAACAAGATAGATTACAGAACTACTGACCCATTTAAAGTTATGCAGTGGGTCGTGGATGAATTAATCCTTTGGGAGGAATGATGGAAATAAATAATTGGGGTCCTGGTAAACCACACCCGCTATCCAAGATTTCAACTGAGTTGATTTGGGAAGGAAAGTACGACGAGTATGGCAACAGAAGAGAGATAAAGCTACCTTCAACACCATACCCCCTGCAAAAGATAGAAACAATTGATGAACCGCATGATCGGATAAAAGCAGATCGAGTCGTGCAAGATGAGATTTTTGACGAGACTAAGTTTCATGAAGGGCATCACCACGACAACTTCCGTAATATGCTTATCTGGGGAGATAACAAGCTGATCATGCACTCTCTTTTAGAAAAGTATAGAGGACAGATTGATCTTGTTTACATTGATCCACCCTTTGATGTGGGGGCTGATTTCACGATGGAAGTACAATTAGGAGAAAAGAAGGACTCTGTTCTGAAAGAACAGTCTATAATGGAAGCTGTTGCATACAGAGATACTTGGGGAAGAGGGACGGACTCGTACTTGCATATGATGTACGAGAGGTTGTCTTTGTTAAGAGAACTGCTAAGTGATAAAGGTACAATCTATGTTCATTGCGATTGGAGAGTGAACAGTCTGTTAAGACTGGTACTAGATGAGGTTTTCGATTATCACAACTTCAGAAATGAAATAATATGGTGTTATACTTTTCCAGGTAGAGTCTCACAAGATTTTCAGAGAAGAAACGACACCATATTACGATACTCTAAGACGCAAGAAGTTTTATTCAACCACCTAGATATTAGGCTGCCATATAAAGCTCAGTTTACTTCTGTAAGAACACCACAGGGTAACAAGGATTATGATGAAGACGAACAAAGAGAACGCCATGATTTAGGTAAAATTCCAGAGTCATGGTGGGCTGATATATCCAATGTATCGGGATGGAGAAAGGAGCTAGTAGGATATCCAACACAGAAACCAGAGGCTTTATTAGAAAGGATAATAAAGGCATCATCAAGTATTGATTCAATTGTTGCCGATTTCTTTTGTGGTTCTGGTACGACTTTAGCAGTTGCAGAGAAGTTAGGCCGCAAATGGATTGGAGCTGATTTGGGAAGGTATAGCATCCACACAACAAGAAAAAGAATGCTACAAGTTCAAAGAGAACTCCACTCATCGGGTAAACCCTATCGGTCATTTGATGTTTACAATCTGGGAAGATACGAACGACAATGGTGGCAGCAGGATAGGTTGAAAGGAGCCGATACAGAACATAGAAACACAGTAATGAAGTTCTACAAAGCTAGTGAACTTGCCAATCCCCCAAGCTCCTTATTGCACGGTAAGAAAAACGGGGCGGTAGTCCATGTTGATAAAATCGATGGGATGTTCACAGAAGAGGAACTTGTAGGCGTTGTGCAAGCTGCCAGCATGGTTGGAGCAAAGGAACTGCATATCCTGGCATGGGAATTTGAAATGGAGCTTACCGTGCGGAAACAGGCAATTGAAACGCAGTATGGCATGCATATTAAGCTGGTTTACATACCGCGAGAAATCATGGAGATCAACCGTACCGAATGCCAATTCTTTGAAGCAGGATATCTAAAAGTGAAGATCTTGAAGAGTAAGGATGGAAAGATCGATGTCGAGCTTGAGAATTTCATCCCGTCCCTTGCTGAAGCCCCCGAAGCGGAGTTGGCAGCCCTGAGGGAACGGTCGGTAAAATCCCCCTTTGATTTCATTGATTTCTGGGCAGTAGATTTTAACTACTATAAAGGCAAGCCCTTTGAGCATCACTGGCAGGACTATAGGATCAAAAAGAAGAGAACACTCGCCACCAAAACAAACCTTGGCTGGGTGTACCGTGTTAAAGGCAATTATCAGATTTGTGTGAAGGTTATCGATGTGTTTGGAGTTGATACAACTATCGTTGTAAGTGTGGAGGCATGAAATGGCTACCATCATAAATGAAAGGAATATAGATGCTCTGCGGCCTTTATTCAAGCCGTGGGAGGAGCCTACGGGATATCGTACTCCAGGGGAAACGGAAAATAGTCCCGCGCGGGTTGAACCGGGCCGCAGACCAAGCCGCTGCCCTTTGGTGAGGGCGATTCGCTCTGAATTGGACATGTGGAGAAGGGGTGGCTATGCGGGAGTGAGTGAAACAAGCAGGTATTTGCTCAATTACTGGTTTAATACCGATCACATGATCAAAGATGCTGGAACTGGCGAGTCGTTTCCTTTTCGCTATCATTGGGCTCAACGGGAAGCTATAGAGTCTATTATCTACCTGTACGAGTTGCGAAACATACGCAACACCGCCTCGCTGCTCACTGAATTTGGCGGTGGCGTATTCGATGACATTGCTTTGGGGATTTTGCCTCAGGAAGACCAGTGGCTGCGATGCTGCTGCAAGATAGCCACGGGAGGCGGGAAAACCAAAGTCATGAGCCTGGCAATCGTCTGGAGCTATTTCAACAGCATCAGAGAGCAAGATTCAGGCCTGGTAAAACACTTTGTGGTTATCGCCCCTAATCTTACCGTGTATGAAAGGCTCAAAGACGATTTTGAAAACAGGAGGATATTTGATATCGATCCTCTCATCCCTGATGAATGGAGGGGGGATTTCCAATTAAAGACCATCCTCCAGGACGAACCAGGCGGTGAAGTATCCTCCGGAGCGATCTATCTAACGAACATCCACCGTTTGTATGAAACCAGGGATAACAAAGTTGAAGATGAAGGCTCGATTTGGGGGCCTGAAGTTAAGCGCAATAAAGCTCTTGATACTTCTGTGGCTTTGAGGGAGAGGATAGCTTCTCACAAGGGGATAATGATCCTGAATGACGAAGCCCATCACCTGCATGACCCTGAACTGGCCTGGAACAAAGCCATTGATTCATTACACGTAATGAATATTAACAAAGGGTTCAAGGGTGTTTGCCTTCAGCTTGATTTTACCGCCACTCCCAAGCATAATAATGGCGAATACTTCAGGCATATAATCTGTGACTTCCCTTTGGGAGAGGCGGTTGATGCAGGAATAGTTAAAGTGCCTGTATTGGGGGAATCAGATCGCTTGAACATCCAGGGCGATAAGAAGGCTCCATCGCACGTAAAATACAGGAATCATTTGCAAGTAGGTTATCAGAGATACGAGGAGTCATACAAGCAGTGGGAGAAAGTCCGTAAACCCATACTCTTTGTTATGACGGAAGACTCCGCTTCAGCAAATGATGTGGCAAGGTATCTGGATAGTGACCTCTTCCCGCTTCTCAAGGGGAGGGTGTTAAACATCCACACAAACCTCAAAGGTAAAATCAAGAGAACAACCAGGTTCGGCAAGGAAATCAAAGAGTTCGTCGAAAGCGAAAAGGACATGAAGCCAGATGATCTGAAAGCTCTCAGGGAAATGTCCCGAGACCTTGACAGCCCCAATAGCAAGTACAGGTGTATTGTGTCTGTAATGATGCTTCGGGAAGGCTGGGATATTAAGAATGTGTCCACTATTGTGCCTTTACGGGCTTATTCGGCGGCCTCAGGCATACTACCAGAGCAGACCTTGGGAAGAGGGCTTCGCCGGATGATCCCCTTTGGTGATGTTCCGGAAATGGTGACAGTTATTCACCATCCGGCGTTCCGCAAGCTCTATGAAGAAGAATTGCAGCTTGAGGGCTTTAATATTTTGGTCTTACCAGAAAGAGAGTCTCTCAAGCAAACAGTTACCATCTTTGTGGATGCGGAGCATAAAGACGTTGAGGAATTGGAGATTTCAATACCTTACATAAGCGATTCAATCGAAACGAGCTCAAAGCTTGAGAACCTGACTATTGATGAAGTTGCGGAAGAATTCAAGAAATACAAAAAACTCCCCATTGGAAAGGCAAAACCGACAGAACTTGAGTTTAAAGAGAGACATCTTTTTACAAAGGAAGTGATCGGGACATGGAAGCTTGACCTGGGTCTGTTAAGCTCGGCGTGGTCTGCGCCACATTACTTTTCATTGATGCTCGCCCGGGCCTGTAAGCTGACTGATTATCAATCTGTTCTTTTGCCATTAGTTCAAGAGTTTATCGCCAAACACCTCTTTGAAAGAGAAGTGGATTTGTTTTCTGGTGAGGTAAATCACCGAATGCAGGATGCGGATGTAAAAGAACACATTATTGCTGTGTTTACACCCCTGATTATGGGCAAAAAAACCATCATCAAGGGACGTAAGCGAAGCAGCACGGAAACTAAACTATCCGGATGGAAGCCTTACCAGGCGACAAGCACTGATAAACGCCCAGCAGTTACGGCAAGCCGGACTATGTTCAATTTGGTGTCTTGTGATAGCGATTTTGAGAAAGAATTCGCCTTCGAATGCGACAGGTTGGATGATGTGGTAGCTTTTGCAAAGAATGCAGGCCCTCAAAAGCTGACAATTGATTATCTGAAACCAGATAAACATAGAGCTTTGTATATACCCGATTTCTTCGTAAGAATAAATTCAGGTGAGGTATATCTATGTGAGCTAAAAGGCAGAGAAGATAATCTGGTTGCACTAAAAGCCAAGGCAGCAATAGAGTGGTGCAAATCAGCCTCGAAAGGGGATGTAAAGTGGAATTACATGTACATTCCCTGCCATCTGTTTCGACAAAGCACAGCAAATTCTCTTGAGGAGCTTGCCAGGGCTTGTGAGCCCTCCTTAAAAAACTTGATCAAAGAAGGAGACTCAGATCAGATCTATATAGATTTTGACACGGTAACAGAAGTAGATCTCGCCGATCCTTTGTTCGACAGAATCATGAAGATCAGTTCGATTGATCAAGTCCCTGAGGATATCCACGATAGTTTAAGACAATCTCTCCTGGTCCTTGACCATGCTGAAAAAACCCAAATGAGTGACTATGCTCACGCGTTTCAACCTTTACTGTCCTGCCTTGATGATTACTCAATGAGGCTATTGGTGAGTGGATTGCAAAGTAGAGTACCAGCGGATGTAGCCAGCAGGGATGCTTATTTTATGCCCGATTTATCCGCTGTCATTAGCAAGAAAAGAAATGTCCTGGAAAAGTATGGCAAATATCTCAGGGACAATCTGGTTTTTGCTCGTTCAATAATGCGGCTTGGAACACTGCTCTTCTGCTTGGAATATGCTCAAAAAGGCGGTTTCGGAGCCAGTGGAGTATGGAAAGATGTAGTGACGGCGTACTCAGGAACCAAGATGAAAGAGCTGTACGATTTGCTTTCGGATGTTAATGAATTTAGAAATAAGCGAGTAGCCCATGTGGAATACAAGCTGTCTGATGTAAATGAAGCTTGGGAGAATATGGGTAAGTGGGTGAAGTGCCTTAGTATGATGGATTCGACATTATAACACAATTCCAGGAGAGTTTATATGCACATATCGAAAATTGACATTGAAGGATATAAAACGTTTTCTGATAAGTTCAGTATTAATATATCAAAGGGATTATGTGTAATACTTGGAGAAAATGCCTGTGGGAAAAGTACGATTATTGATGCAATTCGTTTAATCCTACAAGAAGACGAGTATGGTCAGTCAGGTATTGTAGCATCTGATTTTCATAGACCTTTTTCACAGGATTCTGTAGCTTCAGAAAAAATACTTATACAATGTGAGTTCTCAGGGCTTAACTCATTACAACAAACGGCTTATTTACCATGGTTGCGAAGTAACGATGTTTCGTCTGCTCTTCTATCACTTCAAGTTGAGAACAAACTTAATAGGAGAGGGTATTACAAACGTGAAATCTGGTGTGGAGAATCTACGGCATCAGTGTTTGAGAAAGATCTACTAGACAGAATTAATTGTGTCTACTTACCTCCATTACGGGATGCAGAACAGCGTTTAAAAGCAATCAAGGGCTCGAGACTAGCTCGTCTATTCAGAAACCTCAACAAGCAAGATATAGATTCAGGTACAGTTCTACCGCTCGAGAAGAAAGTGAGAGAATTCAACCGGTCACTAGCTATTGATGAGAGTGCTGGCATAGTCGAAGTTAACGAACTCATTAAAACCCAACTTCGGAAAGCTCTTGGAACAATTTACGGGCAAGATACTACTATTCAGTTCTCAGAATCATCTTTCTTGAGAATTGTAGAACATCTACGAGTATTGTATTATCCTACAATTCCCATGAGTGATAAAAATGCAGTATCACAGTTCAGAGACTTGAGTGAGAACAGTTTAGGGTATAACAATCTGATATATCTTGCGACTATTCTGGCAGAATTTGAAGGTCTTAGCGATAGTTCAGATCAGGATCTGAAAGTTCTTCTTATTGAAGAACCTGAAGCACACTTGCACCCACAATTACAGCAACGTCTTATGTCTTATTTTGCCCATGTTACAGATAGTAATGATAGAATGCAGGTGATTGTTACTACACATTCCCCTACAATTGCATCTCATGTTAACCTTGATGTTATCAGTATAGTAAAGAGAGACAGTGTAGCTAAGAACCCATTATCCGTATCATTAAAGGACTGTATAACAGACACCAAGTCAAAACAATATCTCAGGAGATGGCTAGATATTACCAAGTCAACGCTATTTTTTTCGAAAGGAGTAATTCTTGTAGAAGGTATTTCAGAAGCTCTTATTATTCCAGAGTTAGCCAAAATATATTTGAATCAAAAAAAAACAGATAATACCAGAGACCTTTCTACGTATGGAATCACAATAGTAGTTGTGGGTGGAATATCTTTTAAGCATTTTTTTCAGCTGTTCTCCAATGTAACATTAGATGGTCAAAGTAAAACCAAAGCATGCTTGATGATTAGGTGTTCGGCATTATCTGATCGTGATCCTGACAGATATGAAAATACTGCAACAGATGAAAACTCCAGCGAGCTAAAAGGTGTAGCTAGGTACATTTCTAATCTGAGTAAATCCACACATTGTAGATTATTTGTTAACAGCAGAACATTCGAGTTTGATTTAGCCGTCGAAGGGAATAATCTACAGATAATGTCAGATGTTTTATATAGAATGTTTTCAAATGATTGTGCTCCAAGGAAGCTAATTGAAGACATGCAAAATAAAAAATGGGATAAAGAAACGAAAGAAGAAAGAGAAAATGCGGCGAAAACCCTTGTTTCAGTAATTAAAAATAGGGGAAAGGGGCAATTTGCTCTTCACCTATTCGATAGTGATAAATGTAACTCATTGTCTATTCCACCATATATCAAAGATGCTTTAAAATGGGTTTTGCCACCTGATGTCAATCATACAAGATAGCATTTTCGAGATTGCGCAAAGGTTGTGTGGTGATGTTGTCATCACACCCCTTGATAAGTGTTTCGAGAAAAACCATAATAGTCAACATATATGTAGCCATTCAAGCCAATGTCAGATTAAACTTCTTACTAACGAACAAATTGATTACATAGCAAGCGATATATTTCAAAGTTCATATTTAGAGGCTTGCCCTGGAAGCGGAAAAACACATGTTCTTGGATTTAAAGCAGCTTATGAGATCAGTAGATGGTCTAGAGATATTTCTGGCATAGCTTTTTTATCGTTTACACGAAATGCTGCAAAAGAAATCAGAGAAAGGGCAAGAATCTTTTGTTCCGCAAGCAAACTATCATACCCTCATTACATAGGAACTTTTGATAGTTGGTTACATGGGTATTTGTTTCAGCCTTTTATACATAAAATTATTAATTTCGATAAACAATGTATGCAGGTATTAGAAGATAATGAAATGTATAGTTTTTTATTCAATAAGAAATACCAGCTGAAAACTCATTATCATGCCAACTCAAGGAAATGCATCCCAATCTATGTTAACAATATTAGTTATGATTTGAAACGAGGAAAATATATTTGCAACGTTGGGAAGCAAAAACTGACAGTGAGTCAATTGTACAAGAGTATTCCGCAATCCTTTTTGATGAGTAAAACTTGGTTAACTGAAGACATGCTGACCAAAGACATCAATAGAGTGAAAAGAGTCTTTTGGCAGGATGGGTTTGTTACTTATAATGATGTAGAAAGACTGTCAGTATGTTTATTACACAATACAAACATAAGCACTATTTTAAGTGAAAGATTCCCTGTGATTTATATTGATGAATGCCAAGACCTTTCATACAGCCAACTACTTGTTCTTGATATACTCGAGACTGCTGGATCAAAAATCCACTTAATTGGAGATTTAAACCAATCAATATATGAGTTTCGGGATACTTGCCCTGAAGACATTAGAAGCCATATAGACAATAAGGGTTTGATTAGTAAGTATTTAAAGATAAATCATAGGAGTAATCCAGCAATAGTGAAATGTTGCAACCAGATTATTCATAATAAAGCTAGTATTACGGGGAATGTGTCGCAGAATGTGGAGAATCCATTAATCCTGATAAAATATAGTAGAAACAATATTAGAGAATGCCTTACAGATTTTCAGAAAATAATAGATAAGGAAGAAATCAGCGCTACAAATGCAATTGTTCTAGTGCGTTCCCATAGCTTATTAAGTGATTTATCAATATCGGAAGAATTACAGAGTTCAAAAGATGTTAGATCTTTTATCAATGCACTGATATTGTATAGCAACAGCAAGGATAACATGTCGACAGACACTTTAAAGACGATTTTACGTAACTGTGGTTCATTTGTCGGTCCATTGTTCTATAATTGTTGTTTGAACAGTAAGGAAAACTACTGTCCTGAAAGTGTTCAAAATTATGAATGGAGAATTATTCTTATTAGTTTGTTGGATAACTCATTGGAGAACGGATTACTTAACGATCCATCACTAACACTAAAAGTATGGTTAGCGAGTATACTTAAACCTTTTCTAAAAAGTAATACCTTCCTATTCCCCAGAAGGACTAATGGAGAAACTAAAATCGATAATCTTAAATCGCCCAAGCATCAAGGTTCTAAGATAATAAGTAGTTTTGGTGCAATACATCCTGTGAATTCTAGCGATATTCAACTCACTACGATACATCAAGTTAAAGGTAAAACTTATGATGCAGTAATGCTCATATCAGCAAAATATACACGTAGTGATGGGCATTACAGTTATTGGTTAAAAGATGATATTGATGAGTCTGTTCGACTCGCTTACGTTGCCTCTTCAAGACCTAGAAAAATTTTGGTGTGGGCAGTTCCAGACGATATAAAAGTTCATGATGAGCAGAAAATATTCTCTTTAGGGTTTACACCTGAAAGATAAAGAGATATAAATCAATCACAATTGTCATAAATGATAAGGCAAGAACGGGATCTGCGCTCTGGAGAAGCCTATTGTATTCATGTCATAATAGTACTCGATCTGATTATCCTGTTGGAATATGTTATAAGGTATGGCAATCTCTCTGTCTTACAAACACGCATCCCCCCGAAATTTTAGCAGCGATGTCTGGCAATAGCGTTCAGTAG
>DAOTNF010000014.1:0-64713 GCA_035450685.1 Candidatus Cloacimonadota bacterium
CTATTTTTACCTATTTTAATGCGCCCCAATGTCTTAGATAACTAGGAAAGATTAGCAGACAGGTTATTAAAGCGACCTTGAGTTTCATGATAACCTCCTTGGGTTATTTCGTTTCTACAAGTATTACCAGAATGGGGGGAAAACCTTCACAGAATTTGGCACATGAAACACCTCCAAACGAAAAGCCGCGTTTTTGGCGCGGCTTTGTATCTGATGAGCTATATACTTATAGATTCTCGATGTTTTTGAGTGGTTTTGGCGCGGTGGCGGGAGTGATGCCTTCCATGGTCAGATAACCCAGGACGGGTGATCCCATGGGCTTGCCCTCGCCATCTTCGCGGAAGAACTGAACGGGTACTCGGATCGCCTGACCATCACGTTCCGTAATCGGTTTCCCCTCACCGTCAACAGGGAAGGGATTGGCATACAACCAGGCCAAGCCAATGGCGGCCGTGCCATTCGGTTCGTTGACGTTCTTGCGGGATGAGCCGATTGCCTGTCTCATTTCCAGGCTGAGGTTGGGGGAGTTGATGCTCGAGGTGACGGTTCCAAGCCTCTTGCCGTCCAAATACACTCCACGATTTGAGGCAATGCCTTCACTCACAAGGATCAGCAAAGCTTTGGTGGGGTTGGAATCCAGTTCTTTCTGCAGGGCTTCTTTGCCGATGAAGGATTCCTTGTCCATATCCACGCCGGCAGCGAAGAGGGGCGCGTTCAGGGGACTGTGCTCTGGATCATACTCGCTGCCCATCAGCGGAAGCCCGTGTGGCCCCGCCGACATCCGGTTCTCATCCCTGCCGCCCAGGCCGACCAGCAAGCCATCCAGATCCAAGGCCTTGCTTACTATGGCCTTAAAGTCCTCAGTTGCTTTGGCTGCCGGGATATACAGTTCCCAGCCCCAACGATTTGTGTAGCCGGTTCTGCTGATATAGTATTTGTGCCCGTCCCGCTCAAACTCGTTGAAGGTGAAAAAGCTCATGTTCTTTTCCGGGTTGTTGCGGTTCTTTAGCACGGCGTCGCCGTAGATGCTTTTAAGCAGCTTGAAAGACAGCGGCCCCTGGACGTCCACTTTTACCAATTGGTCGGAAATGTCTTTGGCCACCACATCTTCCCCATCCCGTTTCACGCTCATGATGCGGTCTATATCCGCAATAAGCTCCTGTCCGTCCTTTGACGCGGTGATATCGTGCCCGGCGTTGATGACAGCGATGTATTCCGTGTCAGACAGGCGCATCACGATCATGTCGTCCTGGACTCCGCCCCGTTCATTGAGCAGAAGGGTGTATTTGCAAGCGCCCACCTTCATCTCGCTCATCTTGCCGCCCAAAGCCCTGTCCAAAAGGGCCGGAGCGTCCGAGCCTGAGAAAAGCAACTGCGCCATGTGGTCGATGTTGTAAACTGCCACTCTGTTCACCGCGGCTGCTTCTTCCAGAACTGACGTCAGATAGTTCACAGCCATGCTATATTCGCCAAAATTGCTGCGCTTTACCGCTTGCAGGGGCAGTCCCTTGCGTTGCGCCAGCAAAGGCAGATACCAGTTTTCCTCCAGTTCATAGAGGAAAGTCTTGCGAGGGTTGGCGGGAAAGTCGAATCCAAGTTTCATTGTAATCTCCTTTTATTCTATATATCTAATGTTAAAGATGTTCACAGCCCCTCCGAAAAGACTATCCTGCCCCCGATCATGGTAAGCAAAGATTTCGCCTCCAGCCAATACTCATCGGGGAGGTTGGTGAAGTCCTCCAAAACGATCATATCCGCCACTTTGCCGGGGCGCAGTGAACCAGCGTAGTGATGGGAATCGGAACCCTTTGCCGCGCCGAGAGTGTAGGCGTGCAGTGCATCCCAGGCGGAAAGCCTTTGCCAGGGAAGCCAGCTTGGTTGCCTGGGGTCATTGCCCTTTTTCCTGTTAAGCGCGCAATAGATGCCCTGAAAAGGATTGATGGTTTCGATGGGTGAATCCGATCCGAAACCAAAGGGGATACCCTGTTCCTTGACCGAACGGAACGAATAGGCATAATCTCTGATGGGAGACCAGTACTCCTCTATCATATCAATATCATTGGCAAGATGGATGGGTTGCATGGCGCAATAGGCAGAGCTTTCCTTCAGCCCCTGGATGTCCTCGGGAAGAATGGACTGGAGGTGTTCCACACGTTGCAACAGATTCGGATACTGGCCTTTCAACCTGAGGAAAGCGCCGATCACGGAACGCACCGCGCGAACCCCTATGGCATGCACAGAGCAGGAAATCCCCGCCCGCGCGGCCTTGACGCCAAGCTCATACAACTCATCTTCACTATAGCGCAGTATCCCTCTGTTGCCTTCTGAGCCGGGATAGGAATGATCGACTGCCGCCGTCCTGGAACCAAGCGAGCCATCGGCAAAGACCTTGACTCCCCCTGTCTTGAACCACTCATTCCCTTCATAAGACCGCCGCTCTTTTTCTATCATTTCATCCAGCAGCTCAAGCGGAAAATGCCAACAAACGCGGATGCCCCGCTCCTCATTGGCCAGGGTTGAGAGTATCCGGGCGCTGGATTCAGACTCCATGGAATGTATGGAAGCCAATCCCAGCTTGTGGGCTGTGGCGATGCTTGCCCTCACCAGATTCGATATCTGTTCGGCAGAAGGTTGTTCTATAAACT
Source organism: Candidatus Cloacimonadota bacterium (assembly GCA_035450685.1). Taxonomy (GTDB): domain Bacteria; phylum Cloacimonadota; class Cloacimonadia; order Cloacimonadales; family Cloacimonadaceae; genus Syntrophosphaera. Next base: position 2,646 of record DAOTNF010000014.1, read on the forward strand.
TTTCCAAAGCCTCTGAAGCCGCCTCAGACACTATTCCCGTGGGTTCGTTCTGGCTGTTTCTCCAAATCTTTCCCCCGGCGGGATCGGGTGTGTCGCTGGAAATGCCTGCCAGCTTCAAGGCCAGCGAATTGCACCAGCGGCTGTGATAATCCTTGCTGTAAAGCGCCACCGGAATGTGGGGAAAGTATTCGTCCAGCAGATCACGCTTGATCAACTCCGGCCTATCGCAACGATTGGCGTCCCAGCCTCCACCCAGTATCCAGCAAGCGCTTTCCTGACGCGAGTCCCGGAAAGATGCCAGACGCTCTTTTATAGACGCGATGGTGTTACAATCCACCAGATCAACCTGTAGTTGCAATTTGGCCCACTCCACGAAATGCGTGTGAGTGTCCGTAAAAGCGGGTAACAACGCCCTCCCGCCAATATCGATTATCTCTGTGTCGGCGGAACTGGCAGACCGGCACTCGGACAGGGAACCCAAGAGGGAGATCACTCCATCCTTCACCAGAAGCGAATTGTGGATGCTCGGGCCCTGGTTGTCCATGCAAAAGATAAGGGCGTTAGTGAAAATGTAGTTCTTCAAGGATAACTTCCAATGCTTGTTTTAATTTGTCCAGCGGGACGGCATAGTTCAGCCTCAGCCACGACCTGCCCATCTCTCCGAAAGCGCTGCCGGGAACCGTGATCACTCCCTTGCGGGAAAGCTCCCGGGCCACAGCGAGATCATCGCCCCCCACCTGTAACAGGCAATAGGGCGTGGCAGAGGGCAAATAAAACTTAATCCCGCTGCCTGACAGGCGCTCTTTTACGACAGCCCTGCACTCCTTCAGGCTATCCAAAACCCCGGCTGCGGCCAGCGATCCTTGTGGAGAAAGGGCAAATTCCGCCAGCTTTTGCGAGAGCCAATTGCTGCAGGTGGAAACATATTGCCGCGCCTTGACCACAGATGAGATGATGCCTTGGGGAAACAAACCCCAGCCAAGCCTCCATCCGCTCATACAGTGGGATTTTGACAAACCGCCGATGATAATGAGCCGCGATGCGTGCCGGGCATCCCAAAACGACACCGGGGCTGCGTCGAAATACAACCCGAGATAGATTTCGTCCACGATCAAGATCAACTGGTGCTTCACGCAGATATCGAGCAGATGCAAAATCCCCGCCCCGGAAAAGACGTGTCCAGTTGGATTGCCAGGATTGCTCAGGATCAGGGCTTTCACTCCTTCGCCAAGCTTGCTTTCCCATAGCGCCAAGTCCACAGATTGCAGATCGGCGTTGTAAGGCAACCTGACGATGTCCGCTCCCATGATCCTGCCGATATTGGGATAAGCGCTGTAGTCGGGATCGGGAATTGCCATCCTGTCTCCAGGTTCCAGCAGCGCAAGCAAGGCCACGAAGATGGCTTCCTCCGCCCCGTTGCAGACGCATACGTTGTCCGGCGAAGAGCCCGGATAAAGACGGGAAATTGCCCGGCGCAGCTCTGGCAGGCCGGCATTGGGGGTATAGATGGGAGTTCCCTCCCGCAAAAGAGCAATGGCTTTTTGCCTCAAAACTTCAGGCAGGGGGAAGCCCAGCTCGCCCAGGGCAAGGTTGACAGCTCCTCGCGGCGCTTCCTGGGTCATGCGCCTGATCAGGGAAAGTTCAATCCCGTCCAGCCGGCTCGCTTCAGTCAACAACACTGCGCAGATCCATCTCCAACTGCACGGATTTATCTGTCTTGGCGTCCCGGTATTTGATTATAATGGGGCAATAAACATGAAATCCCGGATTATCTTTCATCTGCCTGCTGCCCGGAACCAAGACCGCTCCGGCGGGGATGGTGAAAGAACCGCCCGGATCCCTTGGCAGAAACTCTTTGCATACCGCATCATACACTGGCGTCGAGGCTGTAAGAATGGTTCCGGAAGCTATCACAGCCTTATTTTGGACTATGATTCCCTCGTAGATGCCAGTATTACCGCCCACAAACACATCATCCTCGATCACCACAGGCCTGGAACCTATCGGCTCCAATACTCCCCCGATCATTGCCCCGGCCGACAGATGCACATTTTTGCCGATTTGCGCGCAGGAGCCCACCAAGGCATGTGAATCCACCAATGAACCGCTATCCACCCAAGCGCCGATGTTGATGAATGCCGGGGGCATGACAGCCACTCCGGGCGCCACATAAGCCCCGGCCCTGGCAGATGACCCACCGGGGACAATCCTGACCTGGTGCGAGAGCAGGAAAGCTTTCTCGGGTAGGGTGTCTTTGTCGAAAAAGAGCTTGCCTTCCCCTCGTGGATAAGCGGTCAGTTTACCCATCCTGAATCCGATCAGGATACCCATCTTGACCCACTGGTTCACTATCCAGGAGGAGCCATTGGGTTCGCAGGCGCGGATTCTGCCCTCGTCGAGGGCTTGCAGAAAGTCCTGATACAGGTTCTGTTCGGCTTCCGTGTAACTATCTGGCTTGGCTTGATACAGTGAGATAATCGATTCTTTCATTGCTTATGCCTCATGTATTGCCGCTTTCATGCGCGACAGCGCCTGCTTGAGGATTGACCTCTGGCAGGCAAAATTTATCCTGACAAAGCTGCTGTCACCAAACTTTGAACCGGGGTCGAGGCCCAGATGGGCCTTGTTGACCAACAGCTTCATGAGTTGCTCTTCATCCAGTCCCAGTCCGCTGTAATCCATCCAGCCCAGATAAGTGCATTGCGGGCGTGCCATGCGCAGCTCTGGAAAGTCCTTAGCCAATACCTCGATCAGCAAATCGCGGTTGCCCTGCAGGTAGCCCACCAACTGCCTCAGCCATTCCCGGGAATCCCGCCAGGCTGCGATCAGGGCCTCGATCCCAAAGCTGTTACCCACATGCAGGTGCAGTTTCATGATCAGACTGTCCAACTCTTTTCTCATCACCGGGTCTTTCACGACCAGTACCGCGCTGGACAAGCCCGCCACATTGAAAGACTTTGCCGGAGAGAAGCAACAGACGGAGTGATCCGCGAAATCCTCCACAGCTCCATACGATAAAAAGGTCTGGCCGTCATACACGATATCCGCGTGGATCTCGTCGCTCACAACCTTCACCCCATACTTCACGCACAGCCTTCCCATGCGCTTCAGTTCCTGCTCGCTCCACAACCTGCCCACCGGATTGTGGGGATTGCAGAGAATGAACATCTTGGCTTGGGAAAGCTTGCCCTCAAAATCCTCCCAATCAATCTGCCAGTGGTTTTCCTGAAAGACCAGCGGATTGGTCAGCAGTTTGCGCCCGTTCAGGCGCACGGCGTCGAAAAAGGGGCCATAGACAGGCGTTTGGATCAATATGGGATCATTAGGTTCGGTAAACTGCAACACAGCCAGATTGATGCCAGGCACGATTCCCGGGCTGGTCAGAATCCACTCTTCCCCGATCTTGAACCCATATTCCCTGGCTATCCAGTTCGCCGCCACTTCATAAAAGACAGGCAGGCGGAAGTTGTAGCCGAAGATACCGTGATCCAGCCTGCTTTGCAGGGCAGCCCGGATGGCTGGCGCCACCTCGAACTCCATATCCGCCACCCAGAGGGGGAGCAGGTCTTCTCGTCCGTAAATCAGTTTCAGGCCGTCATGCTTGAAACAGCCTGTGCCCCGCCGCTGCGTTATTTTGTCAAAATCATATTTCATACTGATTCGCTCCGTTCGGAGTCTTTTATCCTTTGCATCACCTGAACCAGCTTGGCCAGCTCGTCGTTCATCTGTATCTGGGGACAAAGATCCGCGATATTATACATGATCTCCAGCATCTTGGGAAAGGACGCGTTGGTCTTGAATAGCCTGTCCCTTCCCCTGGCATCGGTATATTTCAGATACACATAATAGGTAATGGATTTGCGGAACTCCATGCCCTGTATCCTCTCATAGGGGATGGCAATGGAGGGTCTCAATATAAAGCGCAGCCACAGGCATTCCGGGGCGAATATCACGCTGTTCAGGTTGGTCAGATGGCGCACCGCGGTGTCCAAAGCGATAAACAGAACTACCAGGGGTAATATCCTGAAAAACGAAGGCGTCTCGGAGCTAATCCGGTTGAAGAGCACCCACAGGCACCAGGCCGCGACAGCTATTGAGATGGCCAGAAAGGGAAGCCGGGACAGGGGATGGAGCCGGTAGCGGACAGGCATCCTGCCTTTCACGGACGAGATATTCAGACGGCGCGGCAACGGTATTCCCTCCACATCTGGTTCACGCTGGCCAAAACCTCCTCGCTGGCTGGAACGCCATCAAAGAGGTTGTGCCGGTCCTGCTCGCCGTGGAAGTCGCTGCCTGCGGTCATATACAGGCCGTTCTTCAGGCAGATGTTGGTAAACTCGTCCACCTCGAACTTATAATGGTCCGGATGCCATACCTCCAGCCCGTCGATACCCATGGCAATGAATTTTTCCACATAGGCTGGTTTCGTCAGCTTGCCGGGATGGGCCACGATGGCAAGTCCTCCGGCGGCATGGATGATCTTGACCACTTCCTGGACGCCCACTTCCGGCTTGGCGCTGTAGGCGGGCTTATTGTTGCCGATATACTTGTCGAAAGCCTCATTTTTGGAGGACACATAACCGCGGTTAACCAAAATTTGGGCGATATGGGGACGCACGATCAGTTCACGGCTGCCGGCCACTTTCACGACCTCTTCCAGCGTGATCTCCACACCCAGTTCCCTGAGCTTGGATATCATGCGGATAGCCCGTTCCCGCCTGCCGGTCAGATACATCTCGGTCAATTCCTTCATCTGCTGGTGGTGCCTGTCGTAGCCATAGGCCAGAATATGCACGTCATCGCCTTCATGATGGGAACTGATCTCGATTCCGGGTATGATGCGCAGAGGCGAAACATCCTCCGGCAACTGCTTGTAGGCATCGAATGTATCGTGGTCTGTGATCGAGATCAGATCCAGGCCGATCTGTTGCGAGCGCCTGATCAGCTCCAAAGGGCTGAGCACTCCATCCGATACGTTGGTATGCAGATGCAGGTTGATGCGTTTGATGGGGTCTATTTCTTTTACTATCATAATTTCTTTTCTATTGACGTATTTCTGGCTGTCGTAAAACCGTCAATAAGTTTTTTGCCCGATTTGGCGGGTGGTTTTTGCTATCCGTCCGCCGCCGTTTGGAGTATGACAATGCAATATGAACCCATCAAAGACCGCGTCTCGGGGATGATCAGAATTTTCCCCGCCGCGAGGCTGTGTTTCTACCGCCTGCTCGACCTCTTTCTGCTGCGCCAGCGCTATGTGAAAAGGCAGATGAACCGCCACTGCGCGGGCCGCCAGAAGCTCCGCTATTACGATGCCGGAGCCGGATTCTGCCAATATTCCTGGTATGTGTTGAACAAGTGGAGCGACTCCACCGTTTTTGCATCCGACCTCAAGGGGGACTACCTTGATGATTTTGCCCATTTCCTGCCAGAAAACATGGCCGGCAGGTTTTCCCACCGCCCCGCCGACCTCCAGTTTTTCAAGCCGGAAAATGAGTTCGACCTCGTAACCGCCATCGACATCCTGGAACACATCGAGGACGACATGGCTGTTTTGAAAAACTTCCACGCCTGCCTCGCGGAGAACGGGCTGCTTATCATCTCCACCCCCTCGGACAGCGACCCGGCTGCCAAATTCACCGCCGAACACGTGCGCCCCGGCTATGGCAAAGCGGAACTGGAAGCCAGGCTTGGCGCCTGCGGGTTCCGAATCCTGGCCAGCCTTTACAGCTATGGCCCCCCGGGCAGCCTGGCCTGGCGCTGGCTCATCAAACGCCCTCTCAGCCTGATCTCCCGCTCCAAACTCTTCCTGCTGGCGTTACCTATCTACTACCTGCCCGTCTTCCCCATCGCGCAATTGCTTATGGCGCTCGACCTGCGCCTGAACAACAAGCGTGGCACCGGCCTGATAATCGTAGCCCAAAAAGCTTGAGCAAAAAGGAAGCCGGGCTTCGCTCTGAAACCCGGCTCCAATATGGCTTGCAAGCTGGTCTGCCAGCTTAGAACTGGATACTCCCCGCGTTGATGGGGGCAAGCATCAGAATCTCTTCGCCTTGCAGGTCTTTCCACAGTTCATAGGCCTTGATGTAATCGCCGCCCATGTCTTCCAGCAAACCGAGGACAGGCAGGCCCATAAAGGGATTGCCACCCATCTGGACATCGATTCCGCCAGGCTTGGAAGTGGCGTTCACCAGGGTGACTTCGCCCTTGAGCCCGGCCAGTTCGCGCATCTCGGCCTTGGCTGTTTCCAGTCCGCCCAAAGCGTCCACCAAGCCTATCTGGTAGGCTTGCTTGCCTGTCCATACCCTGCCTTGGGCTATCTCGTGCACCTGCTCCAGCGTAAGGTTATCCCGCCCGGCGTCCACTATGCCCACAAATTCATCGTAGAGGGCTTCGATCGCGTGCGTCATGCGCGCCTTTTCCTCTTCGCTCCAGTCCCTGGTCATTGAGCCGAAATCGGCGTTTTTCCCTTTGTTGACCGTTGACCAGTTCACTTTGGCCTTATCCATCAGGCGCCTGGTGTTGAACGCCAGCCCTATCACCCCGATGGAACCGGTGAGGGTGGAAGGCTCGGCTACTATCTTGTCTGCCTTGCAGGAGATGTAATAGCCGCCGGAAGCCGCCGCTCCCGCCATCGAGACCACCACCGGTTTCTTGTTTTCGCTCTGCGCCAAAGCCAGTTCGTTGAGGATGATGTCGGAGGCCTGGGCTGAGCCGCCGCCGCTGTCCACACGCAGGATTATCCCCTTGTAGGCCTTGTTCTTGCGGGCTTCGCGGATGAGTTCCACAGTTGACTTGTGGGCGATGCTCTTGCCCGGGGTTCCCTCACCCATCACAATGTTGCCGCTGGCATAGATCACCACCACCAGGTCCTGCCTGGGTTTGGCCCAGTTGTATTCTCGATAGTCCGCCAGGCCGGATTGGTGCCCCGATATCCCGAAACCCTCTTCCAGGCGCTCATCCAGGTCTCCCTCGTAGATGAGGGCGTCCACCAGCCCGGCTTTGAGGGCGTCCTTAGCCAGGAAGTAGGGCCCGGCGTCGATGGTCTCCGCCACCCCTTTGGCCAGCCTTGGACCACGCCCGCTTTGGATGGAGGCCAGAACCTCGTCGTAGATGCTTTGCAAAAGGGATTCATACACTTCCCGTTCGGCTTCGGTCATCTCGGATTCCGAGAACATATTGCCGGCGCTTTTGTAGCGGTGGGAGCGAAGATTGATCACATCCACGCCCAGGCTCTTGAGCAGGTCCCCAAAATAGGGGCTTTTGACGGAAAGCCCGCGCAGATCGACCCCGCCCATGGGATTCAGATAGATGCTGTCAGCCACCGAGGAAGCGAAGAAGTAGCCTCCGTTGGAGATATTATCGTAGTATGCGCTTATCTTTTTGCCCGAGGCCTTGAATTCCTTCACCGCCGCCAACAGCTCTTCCATCAGGGCAAAGGAGCTGGAGAAGCTGGGATTCCTGAGCATGATGCCGCTCACAGCCGGGTCTTGGGCTGCCTGTTTCAGCGTGGCGGTCAAGGTCTCGATGCTGACGGTGTTTTTGTCATAGACCTTGACCGGCCCGAGCTCGTATTTTGGCGCTTTGTAGCTGACAATGGAGCCTTTGAGGCTCATGTCATACCAGTTGTTCGGCTTGATACCCAGAAAAGGCAGGTAGGTTTTATTGGTGAGGTGGATGTAAGGGATGGCGTAACGCCCTTTGCCTTTCATCCTGTTCAGGGCGCCCAGGTCGGTTTTGCCGAAGCTCAGGCTGAAGGAGAGCTGCGCGGTTTCAGATTCCAGGTTGTAGCTGCCGCCGATGTTGACTCCGTCAAGCAATTGGGTCTGAACCCCCAAGGTCGGCTTCTTGACCTTATAGGAACCGTCTTCCCGGCGGTAATCCACATCTGCGCTCAGCTCCAGGCGATGTCCGGCCGCCGAGGGGATCAGGGCCAGGGGGCGGATGGCCGCCCCAAAGCGGTATTCCGGCTTTTTGCCATAGGGATTGTCCCAGGTGAAGCCCACCGATGCGGAGTCTGTGGGACGGTAGGTGAAGCCGCTGCGGCAATCCCCTTTTCTGATATTTGAGTTTTTCCAACGGTAGCTGCTGCCAAAATAGAGGTTGGGGAAAATGTGGCGGGGCAGTTGTTCCGAGCCGCTGGCAAGGGTGTGGTAGTTCACGCTGCGTCCCTGGTTCAGCTTGTCATATTCATACACATAGTTCAGCCCTCCCAGATTGGCGAACAGCCAATATTGCTTTTGCAACTTCTTGGCGTCATACACCTGCGCCCAGCCGAAGCCGTCGGAGTGTCCCGTTCCGCACAGGGCGGGGTTGAACACGGGGATGAACAGGTTGTCGATGCTGGCCAGGAGAAAATCCATGTCCTCCAGCCGTTCTATCACGATTGGGTCTTCGCTTCCATCCGCGAACACAGGCATCACCGCCAATAGCAACAACGCCAATATCAAATATACTTTTCTCATCATTGCCTCCCTGGGCTTTATTTGTTTAATTGAATTACAGATTGTTCCGCCGGGCTGGCCGGGCGCGGGTCCCGCGCTATCCTGGACCCCGTTCGGGGCAGGTATCGCCATACTATTATTGCAGTGCGCTTCGGCGTTACGCTTTTTGTCAATATAAATCACTTCAACTCCCTTTCCCTGTAGATTAGGGCCCCGGCAACGCCAAAGGCGAGGCTGTAGCCCAGCTTGAGCAGGTTAGACCAGGAGAAGATCCTCCCCCAGCCGCTATTCACGAAATCCCACATCTGGTCTTTATAGTCCAGGGTTATGGCTAAATCGTTGAAGCCGAGGTCGATCGTGAGCACCTTGCTGAGCAGAAAACCTGACAGCGAGCCGATATGCCAGCCAAAGATACTGTTCAGGGTCAGGATCAGGATTTCCATCACTATAATCATCAACCCCATCATCAGGAACGACCGCTGTTTGAAGATGGCGCCGAACAGCCAGCAGAAGGAGCCTATCAGCAATATCTGCAGGCCCATCTGAAGCCAGGTCTGAAGCCATGACACCAGCCCCATCCCAAACTGCGCGCCGTATACCGCGCTGAAGAAGGTCGAGATGACCATGCTGTTCACCAGGGACACCACCCCCAACACCAGGATCGGCCCCAGGCTCATGAAGGCGAATTTGCTGCCGCTGAGCAGGGGGAAGGGCACCGGTTGCGAGGAATGGAGGATTTCGCATTTGTGGCGGGCGTCGCCGTTGAGCACATTGTCGCCGATGGCGATGGCGCTGATTACGGAGATGAAGCTCGTCATCAATGTCGTTCCAAACACCATGATAAACAGCCCCATGGTTTTAGCTCCCGTGCCCGTCTCCACATCCCGCATGACCATAATGGGTTTGACGCCCTGCGACCACGCAACTATGATCGCTATGCCCACAGCCAGATAGATGAACAGGGTGGCATACACGGGCAGGAGCAGGGTAAAGCGGTTGGTATGCCATTCTTTTTTGAATAAGGCCTTAAGCTGTTTCATTGGAACCTCCCACAACGCTCAGGAAGATGTCCGCGAGATTCACCCTGCCATAGGTGGCACCGGGGATCTCCACCTTGGAATCCAGAACCGCGCTGAAGAATCCCAGGGTCTTGGAAGTCACTTTGGGAGAATGCGCCAATATCTCCGCGCTCCGGTCTGACGGCAGCGAGACCACGCGGTATCTTTCTTTCAGCGCCTCCACTTCTTCGTGCAGGATGATCCTGCCGTTGTCGATGATGATTATCTCCTGGAGCAGGTCTTCCACTTCCTCAACCTGATGGGTGGAGATCAGGATGCTCCGCTCTTCGTTGAAAAACTCACCCAGGATGGTGTTGAAGAACTCCTTGCGAAAGGCGATGTCCAGCCCCAGGGTGGGTTCGTCGAGCAGGAGCATGTTCACATCCAGCGACAGGGTGATAAGCAGGTAGAGCTTGGTTTTCATGCCTTTGGAGAGCTTCCCCACCTTCTTTTTAAGGGGCAGGTTGCTGAGCGCGAAAAGCTGCGCCGCCCGTTCCTCGTTCCAACGGCTGTTTACGCCGCGCACATAGTCGATGGTCTGCGCCACCGTGAGCCGGTCGTCAAGGCCGCTCACGTCCGGGATGAACGCCACATTTTCAAATATCCGGTGGTTGCGCCTGGCGACATTCCCGCCATAAAGCTCCACATTCCCCTCGTGGCGCAAAAATCCCAACATGCAGCGCATCAGCGTGGATTTCCCCGCCCCATTCTTACCCAGCAGGCCGATTATCTTGCCTTTGCCGATCTTCAAATTCACCGCGTCCAGCGCTTTGAATTTGCCGTAGTGTTTGGTCAGATTGTTGATCTGGTAGATCGTCTCACTCATCCTTTCCTCCATATATGTCATCAATTATCCTGTATAGTTCTTCCTTGGGCACTTCAAGCTGGCGGGCGTTGACCAAAACCGGCTCCAGCTTCTCTTTCACAAAATCTTTCCCGCGGGTGGCGATGATCAGTTGCCTGGCGTCGGGCGACACATACATCCCCACTCCCCGCTTCTTGTAGAGGATGCCTTCATCCACCAGCGAGCTGAGGGCGTTTCCCACCGTGATCGGGTTGAGCTTGTAATCCCGCGACATCACCCGGATGGAAGGGATGGCTTCCTCTTCCTGCAGGGCTTTGTCCAGGATCAGCTCCTCGATGTGTTGCCTCAGCTGCAAGTAGATTGGCGCTTCGGCGTTGAAGATTTTCATATTCACCTCTTTGCTTTGTTCACCGTGGTGATGTCATAGTGTTGTGGTCACCTAATACACTACCTGTCTTCCTGTCAAGGAAAATCTCAAACTATTTTTCTTGATGGATGGTAACTTATTGCGCCAGATAGTATTCCAGTCATGCACGCAACGAAAGGGAAGGACAGGGTGTGAAATTTGTTGACAAGACCCGTCCCTGTGTATAGCCATTCCGCAAGCATGAAACAATGGAAAAGCCTGCCCTTGTGCCGGTATATGCCTGTCCGGATACCAATGGCGTAAGGCAGCCTGGCTATCCGCCTGAAAGGAGATGTGATGCGACTGAGATTCCTTGTGTTGGCGATTATGGCCACATTATTACTGGTGGCCTGCGAAGAGAGGCCAAGCCAAACGCCTGAAGCCCGTGACCATGGCTTTGGGCTCATCAAAGTGGAACCGGAAGACCTGTTCTGGAACAGGGATTACCTCTATGACGACATCTCCCATCCCGATTGCGACTCCGACGGCGTGTTTCTCTTTCCCTATGAGGGGCAGTATTATTACCACCCCGTGGCTATTGGCTACCTCGTCCAGAAGGCCCTCAGCGATTATCTGTTGAGCAACGACCCCAAATACCTCGATTATGCCAAAAAATCGGCAAACGCCCTGGCGGAAAGGGCGACAAGGTCAAATGGAGGGATGTATTTCCCTTATAATTTCGACTATCCCATCTATGGCGGAGAGATCGTTTACAGGGCCCCCTGGTATTCCGGTATGGCCCAGGGTGTCTTGCTTTCCTGCTTTTCCAGGCTCTATTACTGTACCCGGGATCCCAAATACAAGGCGTGGGCAGACTCCACATTCGCGACCTTCAGCGACTTCAAAAACGATATTTCCACGGTGTATGTCACCCATAATGACCAACTAAGCCTGGGTGACGGCTACTATTGGGTGGAGGAATATCCCAATCCAGTCAGGCGGTTTGTCCTGAATGGCTCGATCATGGGTTCCTTTGGGCTTTACGATTACTGGTGGGTGTTTGGGGACTTGAAAGCCAAACAGCTCTTCAGTATGGAAATGACCTCCGTCCTCGACCATTTCCCCCTCTACCGTAATCCCGGCGATATCAGCTATTACTGCCTGAAGTTCAAGCGCAAGGATGCCTATTACCACCAAGTGCACCAGTGGTTGCTGGACCAATGTTGCGTATATACGGGGGACACCAGGTTCTGGGTAATGTCGGGCATCCTCGGGGCGGATTACCATTAAGCCGCGGAATACTTCAGAACAGTGGCTTCATCTTGCGCACCATTCCCAGATAGAATATGGGGCCCCACTTGGCTGAAGACTCTCCGGAACTGAGTTCCGTGCCACCTTGTAGCGTTATGTTTATATTTTTCCGGATTCTGATGTCCATGTGCCCCATGATAGCGTAGCGCTGGAACCGGTTCAGGGGTTGATCCAGGTAATCAATGGTGCTCCACGCTCCTTCCCCCGGTCCGTTGATGTCACTATGCAACCAATCCATGGCGCCGCGGGCAGTTAAGCTGAAAATGAGTTCCACATTTGGAGAGTATTCATAAAGCTTGCTGACAGTTATGGGCAGTTCCAGTGACAGGCGTTCGTAACGATTCCTATAGTTATTAACAATGGGCTCTATGCCTTTGGCGATTTCACCTCCCGGGAATACCGCAAAATAGGTATTCTGCCCCAAGTTGAAGGATTTCTGGACATTGACCTTCAAATCATAGCCAAGGGTAATTTCCGCATAGAGTTGATCATAAACGTTACCTTTGAAGCCCTGTCCTATAGAGATCTCTCCTTGAAAACCAAGCGCGTAGCCATTGCCCAATCCATAATCCGAGAGCATTGGGGTCTGAAGGGCATTATTGTTTGATGCTCCGCTTTGAATTACTTCATTCAAGGTATCCGGCTTGTATCTTCTCAGACAAGAGATTTGGTTCGTAGATGCAACACCATAAGAAAAGCGATGCTCGCCCGCCTTCAATGGAAGGGCGTTTCTGGGATGGCTGTTATTCATATAGGCGCAAGCCCCAAGAAGCAAAACAGATATCAAAAGCCCGATACGCTTGATCATAAATCCTCATATCTATTTTATTTATTTTGAAAAAGCAATTATCGTGCCATAATAAGAATATTTCTCACGTATCCGTCCGTATGATGCCTGGCATGCCAATCTTATACGGATTGACGGATTGAACTGATTTACGGATTACTATGGTAAAAGAAGAAAGCTTTTCAGCCAGACCCAAAAATAAACATCACCAAACACCAATCCGCGCCAATCTGCGCCTCTTATCCGCGTAAATCTGCGTGAACCGCTTGACCCGGGATCCAGTCTTTTATAATGAGCAATTCCACCATTTCACCTTTCCACGGTCTTTTCATAGCACCTATATATTATAGAGGGATGGGTCTCATTTGCATCCCGCGAATTGACGTGGGTCTTCCTGGGGTCAACCTTATAATTTATAAGGATGACCTAAGGATGATGGCAAAAAAGCGAGTAGTAGCAAAGGAGGGCGCTATGAAGGATATTGCGGAATGTATCGGTTAATATATGTGGTTGTCAAGGAATTGATACCGGTTGTTTTTTTCACTGAGTGCTTGATTGGGGCTTTAAAAGACTGGATCCCGGGTAAGCCACCCCACAGGGCCACGGCTTCCCGGGATGACACGGTTTGGGGCCGTGCGGGGTGTGTTTCCGGGCTGGGCGGCAATCCCCAAACGGCGCTTTGAAAAGCGCCGCTACTTTGTACTGGTGGTCGCTGAACCGCCGTTTCCACCTTTCCACCATTCCACCTTTCCACCCCCCTCCACGGGCGCAATCCCCGCCCTAACCATGCCCGCCCCTCAGAAAAGCCTTGACAAAGCATTGCTTTACCGATCTAAGGGCATTACTATGTCTATTATTGTTAAAAAATTTGGCGGAACTTCGGTGGGAAACACCGACCTGATCCAGAATATCGCCCGCAAGATAGCCCGTGAGAAGCGGGCGGAAGATTCGCTGGTATTGGTGGTGTCTGCCATGGCCAAGACCACCGACGACCTCGTTAAGCTTGCCTATGGCATCTCAGACCACCCCTCAAGGCGGGAACTGGATATGTTGCTCACTGCCGGGGAGCGCATCAGTATGTCGTTGCTCTCCCTTGCTTTGCAAAACGAGGGGCTGGAGTCCATTTCCTTCACAGGGTCGCAGAGCGGGATAATCACGGACAACAAGCACGGCAACGCGCGCATCCTCAATGTGAACGCCTTCCGCATCAACCAGGAACTGGAAAAGGGGAAGATCGTGATCGTGGCGGGTTTTCAGGGCGTGAGCCAGGATAAGGAGATAACGACACTGGGGCGGGGCGGTTCGGACACCTCGGCGGTTGCCCTAGCCTGCTATCTAACCGCCAGCCGCTGCGAGATCTACACCGATGTGGCGGGCGTGTATTCGGCAGACCCGCGTTTGGTGGAAAAGCCGCATCTGCTCAGGAACATAGGTTACGCCCAGATGCTTGCCCTCGCCTACAGCGGCTCCAAGGTCTTGCATCCCCGGGCGGTGGAATTTGCCTATAAATACCGCATCCCCGTGGAGGTGAAAAGCTCTTTCACCTTTGAGGCCGGAACCCTCATCCATGATAAAAAGGAAGAAAATATGGAAGAACGCAGCATCAACGCGATCGCCAACAAACAAGGCCTGCTCAGGCTCGAACTGGCAAGGGAAGAACGACTGAACGGGCTTCTGAGGAACTGGAACAACGAAATCTTCAAATACCGGGTGGAAAAGGACCGGGTGGAACTGGTGGTGGAAGAGAAATACCAAAGCGAAATCCGTTACCAGCTTGGACAGGCGGGAATCCCCATCCTCGCCGAACAAGAGGATGTGGGACAGGTAACGCTGGTGGGGCTGGGGATAAACCTGGATCCCGGCTTCCTGGCCGCCACCCTGGAGCTTTGCGAGCCATTCTCCGTGGAACGCATCCAACACAGCGACCAAACCATCGAGCTGACCCTCCCCTCCAATCAGGTGAACGAATGCGTGGCAGCCTTGCATAAAGCCTTTATCGGAGACGCCAAATGAAGTATCTGGTGACCAGCGCCCTCCCCTACGCCAACGGTAAACTCCATGTGGGGCACGTGGCAGGCGCCTATCTGCCCGCCGACATCTTTGTGAGATGGCTGAGACTCCACCAGCAGGACGTGATCTACATCTGTGGAACAGACGAGCACGGCACCCCCATCTCAATTTCCGCGGATAAAGAGGGAGTCAGCCCGGCGGAGATCGTGAAACGCTATCACGATTCCATCAAAGGCGCGTTTGACGCCCTGGGCATCGAGTTTGACAACTTCTCGGGCACAGCCCGGGAAAAGCACCACAAGCTGTCACAACAGTTCTTTTCTGCCCTCTACGGGAAGGGGCACATCAAACCCCGGGTGACCAGGCAGTTCTATTGCGAACACGACAGGCGCTTCCTGCCAGACCGCTATGTGGAAGGCAGTTGCCCCCGCTGCCAAGCCCCCGGAGCGCGGGGCGACCAATGCGACGCCTGCGGGCAGATATATGAGACAACCACCCTGGTCAACCCCATCTGTAAGATCTGTGGCAACACGCCCATCATCAGGGAAACCACCCACTGGTATCTGCAACTGGATGACTTCCGCCAACAGCTTACCGGGTGGATTGCCGGCAAGGGCTATTGGAAGGAGAACGTCCGCAACTTTATGCTCAACCTCCTGGAGCAAGGGCTGGTCGAGCGCCCCATCACCCGCGACCTGAGCTGGGGTGTCCCGGTTCCCCTACCCGAAACGGAAGGGAAGGTGCTCTATGTGTGGTTCGACGCCCCCATCGGCTACATTTCGTCAACCGTGGAGTGGGCGGAAAGGATTGGCCAGCCGGAACGCTGGAAGGACTATTGGCTGGATCCGGAAACCAAACTGGTGCACTTCATCGGCAAAGACAACATCATCTTCCACGCCCTCATCTGGCCGGCAATGTTGATGGGACAGGAGCAGGGATATTGCCTCCCGCACGACATCCCCGCCAACGAATTTATGAACCTGGAAGGGCAAAAGATCTCCACCAGCCACAACTGGGCTATCTGGGTGGATGAATTTACAGAAAAATTCCCCGCCGAATACCTGAGATACTATCTGGCTTGCAACGCTCCGGAACGGGGTGACAGCGACTTTTCCTTCAAGGATTTCCAGCAAAAGATCAATGGAGAGCTGAACAATGTGTTGGGAAACCTGGCTAACCGGGTATTCGCCTTCGCGGAAAAGAATTTCGCCGGGAAAATAGAGCCTGTGGCGCTCTCCGGGCAGGGCAAAGAGGCGCTGGCTGAGGCCAATGAACTCTACCGGCAGATGGATGACGGCTACGGGGACTATCAGGTGAAAAAGAACAGCAAGCTGGGAATGGACCTGGCGCGGCTGGGAAACCGCTGGTTCGACGACCGCAAACCCTGGGCGCAGATCAAAACGGACAGGGCGCACGTTCAGGAAACGCTGTATGTCTGCGCCACGCTGTTGCGCCTGGTCTCGGTGGCGCTCTACCCCATCATCCCCAAGAGCATGAACCGCCTGCGCGCCATGTTGGGGCTGGAAGCGGCTTCAGCCTGGGAAGAGCCCGACCTGGGGCACGCCTATGCCCTGAACGAGACCCAACCGCTCTTTGCCAAGATCGAGGACGCGGCTGTCGAAGCGGAATTGGAAGCCCTGCGCAACAGCGCCCGGCAAGGCAAAGAAGAAATAAGCTATGAACAGATAAAAGAGCAGGTCAGCTATGAGGACTTTGCCCGCCTTGACCTGCGCGTGGCGACCATACTTCAGGCGGAGCGGGTTCCCAAAACCGACAAGCTGTTGCACCTGAAGGTGGATATCGGCAGCGAACAACGGGAACTTGTGGCAAGCATAGCCGAACACTACCAGCCGGAAGAGGTGGTGGGTAAACAGGTGTTGATGCTGGTAAACCTCGAACCCAGGAAGATACGGGGCATCGAATCCAGAGGCATGATCCTTGCCGTGCACAGCGAAGGCAAATTGCAACTGGTGATACCCCAGAATCCCTGCTCCCCAGGTTCCACGGCAAAATAGCCATCCCCATGTTTATCAATGAGATGCCAGGCCATGGTTAAAGCAATACTTTTATTGACGCTCGCCGCTCTGGCACTACCGGCGACAGGGGCTGAGTACAGGGACGGCAAGCTCTGGCTGGATATTCTGCTCAATTCAGGAACGGAACTCACGGTAACCGCCTCTCCGGGCGAAGCTCCCGGCTTCCTGCTCTCGGAAACGGATTCCCCCATCCAAAAACGGATATCGGAAAGCTTCAGCATCAGGCTGGCAAATCCCGAAAAGCTTGCCTACTGGGGGGTGTTGCGCTACTCTGAACCCTGGCGGGAAGACTCCGGGGGCGTGATGCGCGAGCAATTCGCCTGGCGGGACAGCCAATTGGTGATCGACAGGCTCAACCTTGTTTATGACGAATTCGACTACCCTGACAGGGAAAGCGCCTGGCTGAGAGCGGCGGAGCTTGGCCTGAGGCGCAATCAGGTGGAGAGCATCCCCATGCTCAATTCGACGGTCGTGGTACGCACGGCCAGTGGGGAGAAACATTATTTTGAAACACCCCTGAGCCTGCACAGCTTTGGTCCTCTGAGGATAGATGGTTCCAAGCTGGATTTTGAGGGGGAATTCCGCGTCAAAACAAGCAATGGCCAGGTTCTGATCTCCCAGGTGATAGACTTGGAAGAGTATCTGGCGGGGGTCATCCAGAACGAGATTGGCCCCAACGCCCCAGCGGAAGCCTTGAAAGCGCAGGCGGTGGCGGCCCGTACCCACGCTGTCAACCTGCTCCTTTCCAACAAGCACAAAAGCGAAGGATATGACCTTTGCAGCGGCACGCATTGCCAGGTCTATAAAGGGAAACACCTGCAAAACCAGGCTATACTTGACGCCGTGCGCCAAACCGCGGGAGAGGTGGCGTTGTATCTGGACGGTGTGGCTGAAACCACCTACCACAGCGCCTGCGGAGGCAAGACCGAATCTTCCGCCAATGTCTGGAAAGGCTCTCCCCGGGACTATCTGAACGGAGTGGAATGCCTGCCCGCCTCCGCCGGTTTTGACCTGAGCAGCGAGAAGGGCATTCGCGCCTGGATCGGGACGCCGCTTTCTTTTCCGGACATGAGCAGTTGGGAAAAAGCCTCGCTATCATGGTCAAAAAGCATCAGCAAGGCGGCTTTGGCCAGAAATCTGGGACTGTCCTATATAAACCGCATTGTGATCAACAAACGCGGCGCATCCGGGAGGATTCTGGACATCAGCTTTTACGGCTCGGGCAGCGTCAACCTGAACAGCGAATACAGGATACGCCAGGCCTTTGGGGGGGTCAGTTCCTCCGCGTTCTACATCGTGGGCGGATTCGGCGAAGCCAACGGCAGGGTGACAATCTCCCCCGGCGCGACCCTTAGCCTGAAAGGAAGAGGCTCCGGCCACGGCGTCGGCATGTGCCAGGTGGGAGCCCTGAGAATGGCGCGCCAGGGAAGCTCATACCGAGAGATTCTGGAGCGCTACTATCCCGGCGTCACAATATCGAAACTATGGATCAAAGATGAATAAACAAGACATGCTCTACCGCGGAATGGCTATGGACGGGCAGTTCAGGGTCTTCGCCGCGCAATCCACCCAAACGGTTCAAACAGCCAGAGACCTGCACAACCTCTCCCCCATCAACACCTTTTTACTGGGCAAGATGCTCACCGCGGCCGCCATGCTCAGCCTGGATCTGAAAGGACCGGGCTCCGAGGTCAGCCTGCGCCTGGACGGCGACGGCGAATTGCGTGGCGCGCTGGTGATGTGCAATGACCTGGGCGACCTGCGGGGTTACGCCTTCGCTCCGTCTGTGTTTTTTGAAGAGGCGGCGGAGAACTTTTTGCCCGTCAAACACCTTGGTTCCGGCTCCATGACCGTCATCCGCAGCGTGGCGGGAAAGCAGCCTACGATGGGCCACACGGCCCTGGTGGAGGGAGAAGTGGCGCAAAACCTGGCTCACTATTTTGAACAGTCCGAACAGATACCCACCGCTGTCAACCTGGGAGTGTTGATCGACAAGGAAGCCCGCGTGAGAGCCGCCGGGGGACTGCTTATCCAACAGCTTCCCCAGGCCGATCCAGCCAGGGCGGAGTTGTTGATTTCCCGCCTCGCCTCCACGCCCAACATCTCTGACCTGATGGATATGGGGCTGGGCATCCCCCAGATCCTCAAACGCTTCCTCTTCACAGAAAATGACTTTAGCCTGGAAGAAGCGCATCCCATCCAGTATAAATGCAATTGTTCCCGGGAGAGGTTTGAGCGCGGGTTGAGGTTGCTTGGGAAAGAGGAACTTTCGCAAATGTTGGATGGCGTGGAACCCCAATGCCATTTCTGTAACGCCAGCTACCACTTCACGGGCAAAGACATAGCAGGTTTGATTGCCTCACTGGAGCGGAAAGGATGAAACAGCTTTTACTGATACTGGTTTTGCTCACCACAAGCCTCTGCGCCGTCTCGCTGGATGACCTGCGCTTTTTGCTTGATAAGGAGCAATTTGCAATCCTCGCCAAGCATGACACTACCATAGAAAAAATGCTTATGGGAGATAAGCGGGAACTGCTTTTTGTCCTGGAATACGCCCGGCGGACATCGAATGACGCTTTGGCCCTGCGCAGCCATCAGGAACTGGCGTTGCGGGAACACTCGCTCCCAGACGCGGTGCGATGCCTGGAGCTGGCCAGAAGCATGGAACTCGATGAGAAAGGGTTTAATTCGCTTCGCGGGCGATTGACGGAAGAATTCAGCGCGCCGGACGAGAGCATCGTGCTCGGGCATATCGTTGACCAGACAGGGGAAGCAGATTTCCTGGAAAAGATCAGGCAGTTGCGGGGCTACAACGATTATATCGAGGATATTGCCAAAGGCCGGATAGATGAGATCGCCGTGCAAAGGGTGGACAGTCTGGCCTGGAAACAGATTGAAGAGTTCGACCGCTGTTTCCCTGTCTCAAAGTGGTCGCACATCTCTTTCTATTACAAGCTTTACCACCTCTCCCAGGCAGGCAAATACGGCGCGCTGCTCGAACTGATAGGAAGCAAAGGCAGCCAATCCAGCCAGCATCTCTATGTCTCCTCCCTCTACCTGCTCAATCCGGCGCTCAGGCGCAGCTTCGGCCAGGAACAGAATATAAAGCTCATTGAACAGGCTGAAGCCATGCTCCTCTCCGCCCGCGACGACTATTCCTCCGCTTTAGGCTTGAACGTCCTCTACGACCACTATACGGCGGAGGAGTGGAACAACAAGCTGAACCTGATGCGTGCAAAAGCCGCTTACTACCATCTCCTGGGAAAGCTGGAGTTGTATGGCGACGAAGAGACGCTTATCGCGCTACGTGGTTTGCCCAAAAGAGACTACGAGTCGCTGAAACTGGCTTTGGAACAGATACATTTCCCCCACAACGAGCGTGGCGAGCAGGCGGAGCTGATGTTCTGGAAAGCAAAGGCGGGAGCGCTTTCCGCCGGCAAAAAGCATCTCAGGCAGGCCGCCATTGATTATACCCGCTGTTTGATGTTGGGAGCACCCCGCAAAAAATATGACGAGTCCGCACTCGCCGGAGCGGAAGCCCTGCGCGGCAAGCTGAAAGTGAGGAAGCCGCTCGTCAAATGGTTGCGCGGACTGGTCAATTACAAGGGGATAGTGTTTGAAGAGGCGCAGTTTGAGGGAAACTACACCCGGGTGGCGCTGGGAGATTATGACAACGATGGATACACCGACATGCTCCTGAACGGGAACAGGCTGTTCAAAAATATGGATGGCAGGGCATTCACCGATGTCAGCGACTCCCTGAACACAGCCAGGCTGCGCAGTAACGGCGGGCTATGGGCAGACTTCAACCAGGACGGATACCTGGATTTTGCCACCATCTCCCACGATGAAGAAGGCTTGGGCGAAGCGCTGATGAAGAACCAGCGCAACACAAGATTCATCAACGTGAACGAGAGGGCGGGCGATATTGACGACCATGTGCCCACCGAAGGAGCGGCCTGGGTGGATGTCGATGGCAGGGGCTATCCCTCCCTTTACACGGCAAATTATGAGAAATGGCAGCAACGCCGGGGCTATCCGGACAACTTCTGGCTCAATGACAAGGGTTACTTTTCTGAAGGGAGCGAGCGCCTGGGCTTCCGCCAGCCATCCTATACAGACAATCCCGGCCTGGCGGGGCGTGGCGTGGCTCCGGCAGATTTTGACAATGACGGCCATCAGGAGATTTTAGTAACCAACTACCGCCTGATGAGGAACCTGTGTTGGAAACAGGTGGACAGCCTCTTCGTTGACGTGGCCTCACTCCACGGTCTCGCCGGCAACTACACTGACGGCTACTATGGCCATAGCATCGGAGCAGATTGGGGCGACTATGACAATGACGGCGACCTCGACCTCTTTATTGCCAACCTCGCCCATCCCCGCTACATCAATTTCTCCGACATCAGTATGCTCCTCCGCAACGACGGCCCCGCCATCCATGTGGTTGAAGGAGACACCATCCGCTATTGGAAATTTACGGATGTGACCAAGGAAGCTGGCATCACCTACGATGAGCTGCATTCTGACCCGCTGTGGGTGGACCTGGACAATGACGGCGACCTTGACCTCTTCATCACCTCGGTCTATGAAAACGACCGTTCCTATCTATACGAAAACAACGGCGATGGAAGCTTCACTGACATCACCTGGCTTGCCGTAGCAAGAATCTACAATGGCTGGGGCAACGCGATGGGCGACCTGAACCGCGACGGACTGGCTGATATTGTGGTTGGTAGCGGAAATGGAACCAAGGTCCTCATCAACGCCACCCGCACCAAAAACAAAGCCCTGTGGGTCAAACCCGTCTGGGAAAACGGCAAACGGATACTGGTCCGGGACTGGAAAGAGTCCGTCGCCAAGCCAAACTCTCCTGCCTTCGGAACCCGGGTCAAACTGACATACATGGACAAAGGCCGCAAAAAAAGCCTGGTCCGGGAGCTGTCCTCCGCCAAGGGCACTTGCTCCCAGAGTTCACAGGAACTCCATTTTGGCTATGGCAGGGGAAAGAAACCGGAAATGGAACTGGTCAGTTATGAGGAAGATTAGAACAACCCTCGTCAATCCCCTTAACAGGGACAGGCTGGAGATCCTGGGCGACCATGTCATCTCCTTTCAAGCTGGCGTAATAAGCGGAAAACGCCCCTATGACCCGGCTCTGGACTCCGACTGCGAAGACCGCCGCGACTGCGTTCTCTTGCCTGGCTTGATAGATGTCCACACCCATCTTTCCCAATACCGGATTCGCGGCCTCTTTGAACCTGCCCTGCTGCCCTGGCTGGACAAGCACGTTTACCCTGCCGAAGCCCGTTCCTCAGACCCCGTTTATGCACAGGGCATCGCGGAAGAGTTCTTTGCCGCGCTTTTTGCCGCCGGAACCACCACCTCCGTGATTTTCACCGCCCCCTTTGAGGTTTCCTGCCAAAAGGCGTTTGAAGCAGCATCCCAAATGGGAGCCCGAGCCTACATCGGGATGAGCCTGATGGATCAAAACTGCCCCGTGCAACTGCGACAGGATACGGACACCGCCATCGCCCTCAGCAAGGACTTGTTCCAACGCTTCGACACAGCAAGCCCCCTCTTGCGCTATATCCTCACACCCCGTTTCGCGGTATCCTGTTCTTCCCGCTTGCTGAGTTGGGTTGGCAGTTTTGCCGCCGATAACGCTGCCTGGATCCAGACCCATCTCTCGGAAAACGAGGAAGAGGTCAGCTTTGTGCGCGACGCCTTCAAAACCGGGACCTACACCCAGGTGTATCAGGAACGCGGCCTGCTCACCCCACGCAGCATCTTTGCCCACGCCATCCATCTTGGCGAGGCGGAAATGGGCATACTCGCCTCTCACAGATGCAAGCTGGCATACTGCCCGGATTCCAATTTCTTCCTCAAGAGCGGGGAATTCCCCTATCGGGATATCTCCCTGCATGGCATCGACATCGGCATCGGCAGTGATGTCGCGGCAGGGACTACGCCCAACATGCTCTATCACGCCAAGATGGCAAACTTCCGGCAAAGCGCCCATCCGCTGTTGCCTGCCCGCCTGATCTGGCACCTCACCCTGGGCAACGCCGCCCTGTTGGGTTTGGAGGACAGGATCGGATCGCTGGAACGCGGCAAAGAAGCGGACTTTATCCTCTTAAACCTTCCCAAACCGCTGGATGGAGAAAACGACCTTGCCTCGGAACTCTGCTTTTGCAGCCACGAATACCAGCTCAGAGAGACCGTTATCGCGGGCAGGACGGTGTTCTTGTCTGCCGGCTTATCAAGCCCCCGTCACCATGGCTGAACTTAAAACGGCTCTTTTGGAAGGTTTATTGCATAATCATAACTGGAATTTTGTGTGATATACATTTACACGCTTGACTATTTATATAATATTAAGGAGTGACCTGTGAAAAACATCGTCATCTTGTTGATCATATTGGGAACTTGTTTCTCCCTGTCAGCCGCAGTTTTGTGGGAAGAAGCCGTAGCTATCCGGCAGGGGACCAATATCGAATGGTTCCGCACCGGCATCGAAACCAGCGACGGCGGAGCCATTTATGTGTGGTCCGACACCAAGCTGGGGGAACGCGACCTGTGGGCCCAGAAAGTGGACGCCAGCGGCAACATGTGTTGGGGGGAACCCCTGCTGGTGGACGGGAAGCACGACCGCCAGGAAGACCCCGTCATTACCCGCACAAGCGACAACAACTATATCATCGCCTGGATAGATTTTTCGGACGATCCCGATGGAAATGTCTATGCCCAGAAAGTTAACAATCAAGGCTCCCTGTTGTGGCAGATGGGAGGCAAGCCTGTCTGCGTGCACACTGGAACCCAGATCTCGCTCAATATCGAACCTGACAACGCAGGCGGCGCCTACATTGTCTGGTCTGATTCCCGCAACCCGAGCAAAGACCTTTACGGCCAGCGTCTGGATGCCAACGGCAATCCGGTCTGGGCAGTGAACGGCATCCCCATTGCCAACGGGCCTGGGGACGAAGAACAGAACACCATGCTCCCGGATGGGGAAGGCGGCCTGATGATAGCCTACACCCACTCCTACGTGGGCGCGGAGGACATCTATGCCAAACGCTTCGACCCCAACGGCAACATGGTCTGGCCTCAGACTCTGGTTCTCACCGACGCCCCCGGCAATCAGGGCAAGGTGCGCATGGCTCCCATAGCTCCCGGCGAGTTTGTTTTCACCTGGGAGGATCAGCGCAACGCCGATCCCGATATCTACGCCCAAAAAGTGAACATCGCGGGTCAGACTTTGTGGTCTGATCCCTTCATCGTCTTTGGCGATTCCGGCACCCCGTCTTTCTGTCCCCAGCGCAACCCCCGCATTGTTGGCACTTCAGACAACGCCGTGGTGGTGGTCTGGGAAGACTTCCGCTTGGATGAACAGAACCCCGACCTTTTCGCGCAGAAGATCAACGCCGCCGGCAACCTGCTTTGGGGAGCCGGTGGAGTGGCCTTTGGGGTTGCGGAGTTTGCCCAATCCGGAGCGCGCCTCGACGCGGATAGCAATGGCGGCTGCTACATTGTTTGGGATGATTTCCGCAACGGCAACTCGCCCAACGACGACATTTACGCCCAACACCTGGACGCCAACGGAAACGCCCTCTGGGAAGCCAACGGAAGGCCTGTATGCAACGCCGTAAACCAGCAAAACAGCGCTCTGGTAAAAGTGTCTGGCGACAACGTCTTCATCAACTGGATGGACATCCGCGACGGCAGCGTGGGCATCTACTATCAGGTTTACAACTCCGCCGGAACGGCACTGTTGGAAAATAACGGCAAATTGGTATTCTGGGGCCTCAGCGGCGATGCTCCCTTGGGAAACTACCAGATTCTTCCCAGGGCCAACGACCTGGTCGTCATCTGGCAGGACACCCGTTTTGCCAACCTGGGTTATCAGATCTATTTCCAGTTTCTGGATTTCAACGGCAACACCCTGCTGGAAGAGAATGGCAGGCCCATTACCCTCCAGACTGGCGCTGACCAGATCACGCCCCATGCCCTTGTGACGCCGGATGGCAGGATAGCTGTCGTCTGGGAGGACAAACGCGGGCACAATCCCCAGATCTACGCTCAATTGCTGGATGCCAACGGGAACCGCCTTTGGGGCGACACCGGCCTCGAGATCACGTCGAACAACCCAGTCCGCCAGAAAGACCCCCGCATTACCTATGACGCGGATTTGGACGCCTTTTACATCGGCTGGTCAAACTACGATCATCTGACCGGCACCAGTTTCATCTATCACGTATATGGCCAGATGATCCAAAATGGCCAGAAAATGTGGGGTGACGAAGGAGTTAAGGTCTCCTCGATATCTGCGGCGGAACAGAGCAACGAATGTATCCTGAACGACATGCAGGGATCCTACTTCATTTGGGAACGCTATAACACCGCGGAATACACCCAAAGCGTCTATATAAAGAAAGTGAACGCCCAAGGCCAGGCCGATACTGGTTGGCCCACGGAAGGCATGCCTGTCAGCACCTACAATTCCTGGGACAACGAGCAACGCACAGCAATCTCCGCCCTCACGGATGAAGGGATCTTTGTGATGTGGCGGGACAAACGCACCGACTTTGTTTCCAATTATTACGGCCAACTCATCTCCCCCAGCGGACAGCGTCAATGGGATCCGCTTGGCGTCAATCTCGCGGATTACTCGCGGGAACAGGAACAGGCTGTGATCGCTAATACGGATGTCTGGAGTGACGGAGTCGTGTTCGCCTTCTGCGAAAATATCGACGGTTACCACGATATCGTCGCCAGCCGCTACTCGCTTTCCGGCTCGCCGATGTGGGGAGACCTGGGACACTTTGTGGTTCAGAAAGACAGCACCCAGGCCAACCCCAGCCTGGCTCGCTTCAGCTCCGGCGGAATGGCGATCGCCTGGACCGAGTATCTGAGCATCGAAGCCGACATCTATTACAAATACATCAATGCCGACGGAAGCTTTGTGGGCGAGGCCGGCGGCAATATCCTCTGCGACGCGGGTAAATCCCAGTATGAGCCGCTTGTGGTGACCAAAGGCAATGATGCCTACGTTATCTGGGCGGATGGGCGTTCCAGCGGAAAAACCGAGATTTTGGGTATCTTTGCTCAAAAGCTGAGCTGTGAGACAGTCTCGAATTCCGATCCCACGGCTCCCTCCCTGAACTCCTTCGACCTTCTGCAAAACAACCCCAATCCGTTCAACCCCAGCACCACCATCCGGCTATCCATCAAGGACAACGCGCGCCCCTACTCACTGAACATCTACAACATCAGGGGACAGCTTGTCCACACCCTGCACGACGGTGTTTTACAAAAAGGCATGCACACCTTTACCTGGGATGGCAGGGACAAGGACGGAAACCCGATGGCCTCGGGCGTTTACCAATACCGCCTGAGCGACGGCAGGCAAAGCCAGAGCAAGCGCATGGTCTTGTTAAAATAACCTTGGGGAATAACATAATACGCAGAGCCCGGGACTATTTCCGGGCTTTGTGTTTTCCCCGGGGAAAGCCATTTGGCAAGACCGTTTGAAGTCAGCCGGCCTCGGGGTTTGGCGAAATCCATGCAAGCTTCCTTGCCGGCTTAAACTCCCAACTCAGCCAGCATGGAGTTCATTAAGCCTTGACTGGCTGCAAGTCTCTCCCAGACGCCTGGGCTCTATGTTACTCATACGGAGAAAAGAGCCCCATGCGTGATAAAGGCAGGCGAATCGGCCTCATACCCTGATGTCCCACCGACAACCCATTGACGCCCGGCCAAAAGCCAGCCCAGCGATTGGTCAGCGGTCAGTCAGCGATCAGTCAGCGATGAGCGTATGGGAGCCTTCCCTCTATGTGTAGTGGGATACGATGGAGGTGGTGGCGTGGTGGCGTGGTGACGTGGTGGGAGTGGAAAAAGCAGAGAAGTGGGAAGGCAACAATATCATCAATAAACAACTCTACACAGGACAATGTGTAGAGATGACAGTCTGCAAAATAGGAAGTTAAGTCATCTCTACACAAATATCGGATAGTTCCATCACCCCGGGACAGCAACTGCCCCTATGCTATCTTGCAGTGCTGATCCAGCCTTGTAAGAGAGTAATATAAAGTAATGTTAAAATATAAAACTATTATATATTATATAATTATATCTATATATAATATAGATACTTATACTAATACTCATTGAACTTAGTGTTCTTGATACTGCATCCTTCCGCCAGAGGGAGAGACCCCCGTTTATTTGTGTAGAGATGGGTTAACTAATTATATTGCAATCTCCCATCTCTACACATTGTCCTGTGTAGAGTTGTGTAGAGATGCGTAGAGTTGGGTAAAGTTAAAGAGGTGATCGTGGAAAGACCGGGTCAAGCCATACTGGCTGCCCTGGATGACGGGATAGGCAAGCGCGGTGTGTTCCTCCACATTATTGCGCCAGGATTTGGAGTAAAGCCGATATTTCCATTGACAAGCCAAGGCTCAAATTAGATTTAGGTTCATACTTACGACCATGGAGTTCGAGTGAAAAAAGTTAAGATCCAGAGCCTCAGGATATTGATCCAGTCACTGTTTTTGTTGCTTGCGCTGTCATGGTTAGCTATCTCTATTATTGGGATCACTCGCAGCATCCACCAATTCTGCCCTTACGCCGTGGTCTGCTTTGGTTTGCGCTGGGGTGTTTTATTGCGCCTGGGCGGGGTGTTGATGTCGGGAGCCATCATCTTTGGATTCGCGGTTCTGGTTTCCACTCTGTTTTGGGGGCGTAAATTCTGTGCCTGGCTCTGCCCATTGGGAACCGTTCAGGAATGGCTATTCGCCCTCAGATCGCGCCAATACAGGCTCAAATGCAAATTGCCTTTCTACTCGGACACCAAGGCGGCCTGGCTCAAATACGCCCTGATGGCTGCCACCATCCTGCTTTCCATTGTGGGCCTGGGATATGTCTCCATCAGGCTCTGCCCCTTCTATTCGCTGTCTCTGATACCCAGGATCGCTTTCCCGGGGCTGATCCTGCTGATTCTGACCCTGGCGGCCTCCCTGTTCGTTTCGCGTCCCTGGTGCCGCTTTCTCTGTCCCTATGGGGCTTTGATGAATGTTTTCCAGATCGCAGGGCGTAAGGCGGGAATCCCCCGCAAGCTGGTGAAAAGGAACCTGGAACGCTGCACCGATTGTGGCTTGTGTAGCCTGTGGTGCCCGATGAATATCAATATCGGCGAGAACGAATATGTGGAAAACGTGAACTGCATCCATTGCGGCATCTGCGCGGAAAAATGCCCCAAAAAGGGCACTATCGATGAGGAGAGCGTGTGTCCAAAACAGCTTTGATACTGGTCGTAACGCTTTTGGCTTTGATTGTGGCGCTCCAATTGCTGGCTGCCTTCAATATCTTTCCCCGCACTAGGCTGGTTCCCGTCTGTCCCGTAAACGCGATCCAGATGCGAAACGGCAAGGCGGTGATCGACCCCGGCAAATGTATAGGCTGCCAACGCTGTGTGATTGGCGTTCCCGGGATATTAACCCCCGTGAAGGAAGACTCTGTCGCGCAGGCTTTGGCTCCCATTGAAAGCCCAGCCGATCCGGTCATATCAGATAATGCCGTCCCCACAAAGGCTGCGCCAGATAAAGCTAATCCAAGCAGCCAGGTCAAACCTGCCAGGCTACAGGAAAGGAAAAGCTATGCCGTGGAAGCGCGAAAGTGCATCGGGTGCGGCTTGTGTTCATTTGTCTGCCCGGAAGGGGCCATTAGCATGGTGGATGGCAAGGCAGTGATCGACCCTGGTAAATGCGTCAATTGCGGTATCTGTAAAAACGGGAACGGCGGCGACTACGATGGCTGTCCCGCTGGCGCCATCGCAGCTCCCTGAGCAGGTTTGGTTCCGGTCTGCCAGATTGCAGTTGACCAAAACATGAGCTAAATTTTTAATGAAATAAAACAATAAATAACAATGGAGGATACCATGAGAAAGACCGTGGTTGTAAGCGCCAAAAGAACCCCCATCGGCAATTTTGGCGGCGTGTTCAAAGATTATTCAGCCGTAAAACTGGGAGTGGCAGTTTTGAAAGCCATCCTGGAAGAAACAGGCGTTAAAAGCAACCAACTCGATGAAGTGATTTTGGGTAATGTCTGCGGTTGCGGATATGGCCAGAACGTAGCCAGGCAGGTGGCAATCTACAGCGATGTGCCAAACCACATCCCCGCCTACACGGTAAACAAGGTTTGCGGCTCTGGCATGAAAGCCGTCACCCTGGGAGCTTTGATGATCTCTGCCGGCGAAGCCGATATCATCGTGGCCGGCGGCATCGAAAACATGAGCCAGATTCCCTTTGCCTCCATGGATACCCGCTGGGGCGGCAAGATGGGCAACAAAGAACTGGTTGACCTGATGATCAGGGACGGGTTGAGCGATATTTTCAACAATTGCCACATGGGCATCACGGCCGAAAACCTGGCAGAAAAATACAGCATCACCCGCGAAGAACAGGATGCCTTCTCCACTGCCAGCCAGAACAAAACCGAAGCTGCCATGGACAGCGGACGCTTCAAGGATGAGATCGTTCCCATCGTCATCCCCCAACGCAAGGGCGATCCACTGGTCATCGACAAAGACGAGATGCCCCGCAAAGGCGTGACGGTTGAGAGCCTCGCAAAGCTGAGACCCGCTTTCAAACCTGACGGGACAGTTACAGCCGGCAGTGCTTCGGGAATCAACGACGGAGCGGCAATGCTCCTGCTGATGAGCGAAGACAAGGCCAAAGAGCTGGGGCTTCCCATCCTGGCCACTTTGGTTGACAGCGCCTCCGCGGGGGTTGATCCCGCTATCATGGGCTACGGCCCCGTTCCCGCCATTGCCAAAGTGCTGAAGAAAAGCAATTGGAAGCTCGCCGATATCGAACTGGCTGAACTTAACGAGGCATTCGCGTCCCAATCCCTGTCCGTGCTCAAAGGCTTGGAGCTCGAGGGTGTGGGCAAGATTGACCCCTCCATCGTGAACGTCAACGGCGGAGCCATCGCCCTGGGTCACCCCATCGGCGCCAGCGGAGCAAGGATAATCGTATCCCTGCTGCACGAAATGAAGAAACGCAAAGTTAAAAAAGGTCTTGCCGCCCTCTGTATCGGCGGCGGTATGGGCATAGCATCACTGTGGGAAGCATAAGGAGAAATAATGTCTGACAAACTGAATCTGAAAAATAGCATGGAACTCTTCGCCGAAGCCCAGACCCTGGTTCCCGGCGGAGTGGCTGGCATCAGGCGCCCCTACAACTTTGTACCGGGCGAATATCCCATCTTCTTCGAAAAAGGCAAGGGTGGAAGAATCATTGACGTTGACGGCAACGAATACATAGATTACCTCTGCGCCTATGGTCCGGTCGTTATCGGTTACCGCGAGGAAGAAATCGACAATGCTGTTATCGAGCAGATCAAGGAAAAAGGGATATGCTTCTCCCTGACCCAAAAACTGCAAAACGAGCTTGTCAATAAACTGCGGGAACTCATCCCCTCTTGTGAAATGGCTTCCATCGTTAAAACCGGCAGCGACGCCACGACAATCGCGATCAGGGTGGCCAGGGCTTACACCGGCAAGAAAAAGATCGCGCGCTGCGGTTACCACGGCTGGCACGATTGGTGCGTCGAGGTGAAGGGCGGTATTCCTGAAAAGCTCTATGAAGACGTTCTGGAGTTCCATTACAACGATCTTGACCAACTGGAAGACATCCTCAAAAACAATCAGGATGACATGGCTGGTATAATCATCACTCCGGTTGGCCATCCCCTGGCGGAACCAGTGCAAATGCCCAAGCCCGGCTATCTGGAAGGCGTAAGAGCCCTGGCGGACAAATATGGCTGCGTGTTGATCTTTGACGAGATCCGCAGTGGATTCCGCTGTGCCATGGGCGGAGCGCAGGCCCTTTTCGGAGTCACTCCCGACCTTACCACAATCGGCAAGGCCATGGCCAACGGCTATGCCATCGCCGCCCTGGTCGGAAAAAGGGAATACATGAAAGTGTTGGAGAAAGACGTGTTCCTTTCCTCCACCTTCTTCCCCAATTCCGACGCCCAGGTTGCCGCCCTCAAGACGATCGAGATTCTGCAGCGTGACAAAATGCTCGATGTGCTTGCGGCCAAGGGCAACAACTTCGCTCAACAGGTGGAGAAAGTTGTGGCGGATTCGGGCATCCCGGCCCGTTTCAGTGGAGCTCCCTGGATGCCCTTCATCACCTTCCCCAGGGATGAGGCAGGCCTCTACAAAAAACTCCGCACCGAGTTCTACACACAACTGATTCGCCGCGGCGTATTCCTGCAACCCTATCACCACGGTTATATCTGCTATCGCCATACAGATGAAGATCTGGCATATACGGTTCAGGCTATCAAAGACTCGCTTGGCGAGCTGAAAAGCATTGTTTGAACAACAAGCTTAGATAGATAACCGGCAATCTTGGCCGAGCCGGAACGTTGAAGCCATTGGCAGTTCCGGTTCGGCTAAGTTCCGGTGCAGGGAGGTAATATGGCAAAATACATTTTTGTGGTGGGCGGAGTGATTTCATCCCTGGGCAAAGGAATAGCCACCGCGTCCATCGGCTTGCTTCTTAAATCCATGGGTTATAGTGTGGTGACCCAGAAATTTGACCCCTATCTCAACGTGGACCCGGGCACCATGAGCCCTTACCAGCACGGCGAGGTTTTCGTCACTGACGACGGAGCGGAAACCGATCTTGACCTGGGCCATTATGAACGCTTTGTGGATGAAGCGTTGACCCGCTACTCCAGCTGTTCTGCCGGCCAGGTTTATGAGAGCGTTCTGCACAATGAACGGAAAGGCGTTTATCTCGGTAAGACGGTTCAGGTGATCCCGCATGTGACCGATGAGATAAAAAGGCGGATCAAGCATTTCGATCAGGAGTATGATATTGTGCTCACGGAGATCGGAGGCACGGTCGGCGACATCGAGAGCCTGCCTTTCCTGGAAGCCGTGCGCCAACTCCGCCTGGATCTGGGTGTGCGCAACACTATGTATATTATGCTTTCCTATGTGCCCTATATCCGTGCCGCGGGCGAGCTAAAGACCAAACCCTCCCAACACAGCACCTACAAACTGCGCGAAATAGGAATCCAGCCCGAGATACTGCTCTGCAGATCGGAAATGCCCTTTGACGATGAAATATATTCCAAGATAGCCCTCTTCACCAACGTCCCCAAGAATCATGTGATCAACTCAATAGACGTTAAAAGCGTCTATCAGGTTCCGCTAACCTACCTGAATGCCGGTCTGCACAAACTGATCTGCGATCATTTCGAACTCGAATGTGGAAATCCTGACCTCAAGGATTGGCTTCGTTTTCTGGATAATACCCAGAACGCAGGCGATACCGTCACCATAGCCGTTTGCGGCAAGTATGTGAAGCACCAGGATGCCTACAAGAGCGTGGGGGAAGCATTGCTTCATGCAGCAGCCCATCACCGTAAGCGAATCGATATCAGGTGGGTTGATTCCGAACTCAGCTACACCGCAAGTGAACTGAACCGGGAATTGGACAATGTGGATGGGATTATCATTCCAGGAGGCTTTGGCGTCAGGGGCATTGAAGGAAAGATCGCAATAGCCCAATATGCCAGAATGAAGGGAATACCATTTTTGGGGATCTGCCTGGGGATGCAAGTGGCAGTGATCGAGTTTGCCAGGCATGTCTGTGGCATGAAAATGGCTAACAGCACGGAATTTGATCCCGACAATCCTTACCCGGTGATCCATCTGATTGAAAGCCAGCAATATCTTGATATGATCGGCGGAACAATGAGGTTGGGAGCGTATCCCTGCAAGTTGCTTGCCGAAAGCCTGGCCTGCAAAGCTTATGGAACGAAAGAGATCAGCGAAAGACACCGTCATCGCTACGAAGTAAACAACGAATACCGGAACCAATTGCAAACAGCGGGACTGAAGATCACGGGTGAATCTCCTGATGGTATGTTGGTCGAAATAGTTGAGTTGACGGGACTGGATTTTTATGTGGGAGTCCAGTTCCATCCCGAGTTCAAATCGCGTCCCAACAACGTACACCCTCTGTTCAGGGACTTCTTTTTGGCCGCCAGTAGATATAAACAAGAACAAAATGGATAAAGGATACCCTATAGTTAGTTGATTTATTTCAACACAGCAAGGCCTGATGGCGTGATTACTACTTGACCAAAGTGATAGTAAGTAGTTGATAAGTTAAAAGTCATTGATTGCATGATTGTAATCGGAAGGAGGATGCAATTGTTTCTTGCCTGTTCGGCAAACTCTCTGCGCAGAGTTTTGTTGTTTATTTACTCTGCATTGCTGCTCCTTTCTCTGGCTGCCTGCCGTGATTGCGATGTTCCCGCAAAAAGTGAAACGAAGCCGGATGCAATGGTTCAGGAGGACACCACCACCGTCAAGATCCGATTTCTTCCCAAATGGCTGCATCAGGCTCAATTTGCCGGAATATATATGGCAAACGCCAAAGGCTACTATCGGGACAGGGGACTGTCTGTGGAAATCCAATACGGAGGACCCGACCATTCAGCTACCACTTCTCTTAGAGACGGCTTTACAGATATAACTTGCCTAAGCATCTTCCACGCCATTAGATACAATGAGCAGGAAAAGCCATTGGTATATCTGGCCCAGTTGTTTCAAAAAAACCCCAACATGTTAATTGGTAAAAAAAGGGCGGGCTTAAGTTCGTTGGAAGATATCAAGGGCAAAAAGATCGGCATCTGGGGAGGGGAATATGGAGAGCATGTTCAACTGTTTTTGAAAGACCTGGACCTCGACACTGAGTTCGTCAGGGTGAATTGGTCGGTCAATCTGCTATTGAGCAACGCCATCGATCTGAGTAATGTGATGTCATACAATGAATACCATCGGGTCCTCATGGCTGGCCTGGACCCGGATGAATTGTTTATAGTGCCCTTTAGGGACATTGGTTATGATATGGTGGATGACGGGCTTGTGACCACCAGAGAGTTTTATGAGAACAACCCGCAGGCATGCCTGGATTTCACAGCCGCTACAATGCAGGGTTGGCTTTATGCTTTTGAACACACGGAAGAGGCTCTGGATGAAATACTCCGGATCATGCGCCAGTACCACCTTCCCGCCAATCGCAACCACCAGGCCTGGATGCTTGAGGTGATCAAAGATCTTGTTTTGGACTATCCCGAAGGAATCGGCGTCCTCAGCCGGAATGATTACGACAAAGTCTGCGATCTGATGGAAAAGCACAAAGTGATCAGAAACCGGATTGATTATGAGAGGTTCTACCCCTTTGCCCGGAAAAAAAAGTAGAAGCCTCGCTTCTCAACTGATCACCGTCACCTTTGCCGTTTTGGTATTGGTGTTTGCAGTATCCCTGCTGATAACCCGTTACTTTGTGGGCCAGGTTAAGCTGGAACATGCCCAGAAAGATCTCGGTTTCTTAGCTCACAATAAAACCCACCAGATCGAAGTTGACATGAAGAAAATCGAAATCCAGGGTAAAATGCTGAAAGAGCTGCTTTCACTTGGTACCCTGGATGAGAGGGAGTTACTCTCATTTATTGACAAACAGTTTTTTGAAAACAACCAGCTTCGTTCTGTCTGTATCGCCCAGGATCCAGTTGTGGGAACACCGCCCGTTCTTTATCAGTTTTTGGCAGGTAAAACCATCAGCAAAAAGATGGATGGCGCTGACTACCAGTTTATGGATTGGTACCAGATTCCAGATCTTACCAATTGGGAATATTGGAGCGAACCGTGGTATGACACCTATGCCACGGGCAGAATTCTGGTATCTTATTCTCTACCTATACAGTTGGCTGGCAATCGGGGCATCCTGAGACTGGATATGCCTCTGGAAAGCCTTCAAAGGATGGCTCAACAGGTAAAGATATATAAAACTGGTTACGCCATACTGCTTACCAATAATGGCACCATCGTGACCCACCCTGCCGACTCCCTCTTGATGAACTATACTTTTTTTGATCTGGCTGAAGAATTGGGCGACCCTACCTTAAGAGACCTGGGCAGGAAAATGTGCTCTGGCAGGACAGGGTTTCTCCGGGTTCCCAAACAGAATAAGCAGCCAGCAAGCTGGTATTACTATCTGCCCCTGCAAACAAACCAATGGACCCTGGCTATAACCGTGCCAGAAAAAGAATTGCTGGCAGACTTGAATAAGCTTCTGTTAGTGCTTTTCGTTGCCGCGCTTGGCGCATATTTCGTTTTCTCTGGAGTGGTCTATATCTCATCGCTGCGCTTGAACTACACTCTGAAACCAGTTATTGAATCATTTACCAGAATTGGCTCGGGTGATTTCCAAACTCCCATTCCTGAACTGCCCCATATAAGGGAAGCAGAAATCTTGGGCGAAGCAGTCTCCGCAATGCAGAATGCTTTGCAAAAGTATGTGGAAAACATCCGTTTGGTAACTGACGAGAAAAATAAGATAATGGACGAGGTGATCTTTGCTTCTGCCATACAACGCAATCTGGTGCCCAAAAACATAGGTCAACCCCTGAGCGGAGGTCGCATCTCATCTTTTGGGATCCTGGAGCCTGCCGGGGAGATAGGTGGCGATCTGTATGACTATTTCCTGCTCGATCCAGACACCTATTGCTTCGCTATCGCGGATGTGGTGGGAAAAGGCATCGGGGCAGCAATGACCATGACCATGGTTACCACTCTGCTCCGCTCCATCGCACCAGGCCAGAACAAACCTGAGCTAATCCTGAAAAGAGTGAACGGCTTCCTGATCGAAAACAACCTCGAATCCAATTTCGTTACCATCATTCTTGGCATCATCGATCTGACCACTGGCAGGATGACCTTTGCCAACTCCGGGCATGTCCCGCTTTATATCGTAAATCCAGCCAGGAAGCTGCGCAAATACTCCGAGACCCACTCCACTGCCCTTGGTATCCTGAAAAACCTGAAAATCGGCTCTGAGACGGTATCCTTGGAACCTGGGGATACCATTGTCGTGGTGACCGATGGCGTCACTGAGGCCATGAGTTCAAATGAAGCCTTTTTCGGATACGGACGCCTGGAAGCAGTTTTGGAAAACCTGCCCCAGACTCATCCCGAGATCACCGCCAACGCTATTTTAACCGAGGTGCACGCTTTCTCCAATCAAGCCACGCACAAAGACGATATCTCGATCCTGGCGATTGAATATCTGGGAAACGGAAGGCTTAGTAATCCATAGTGTTAGGCAACCTGTCCACATAGGGAAAAGCAAGCTTTTTGGCATGTGTTTGTCACCAGTCCCACGTGTTTCCCCCTAATCTTCATTCCAGCCCTCAAGAGCCCCTCATATGCTCATCGCTCACTGATCGCTCATTGAACGCTGAGCAACCGCTGGACCGGGATTCGCCCGGACATCAATGGGTGGTTGATAGATCATCAAGCCATGAGGGCGGGATTGGGGAGACAAACGGCTTTGCCACCCGACCTCTGCGCCTGACATATTGTCGCGCTCGATTGGATGATTGCCAAACTACTGTTGGCAAATCCCTACATGCTTTTCAGGTTGCTCTCAATCAAACTGTGAAGATGCTCAGACAAGCGCTTCCGGTCTGAATAGATCGGGTCACTAACTCCAATAGCCGGGAGGATTCTGATTTTTACAGGCGCGGAACGGATTTGCCTGTCCGCTTCATAGATTCTCCACGTTCCCTTGATCACAAAGGGCACTATCGCTGCCTCCGCCATCAGGGGAAGCTTAAAGCTTCCCTGGTGAAACTCCCCCATCTCATCTTTTTGCGACCTTGTGCCCTCGGGAAAGATGATCAGGGGATGGCCGCTACGGATGATTTTTGCGCTTGCTTCAAAGGATCGGATGGCGGCGCGTGAGTTCTTTCTGTCGATGAATACGCAGTTGAACTCCCGCATCCATAGAGATAGAATAGGGACCCTGAACAGTTCCTTTTTTGCAATGAATGCAACCGGGCGCCCAAGATACCCCAACAGAGCCGGTATATCGAACAAGCCTTGATGGTTGCCCATAAAACAGAGCCGGCCATTATCCGGTATTAAATACAAACCTTCGATATAAACACGGGATCCTGTGCTACGTATGGTAAACCTGCCCCACCAACTTACGCAGATATAGATTAGGCGCGCATAGAACTTTTTGGAAACCAACAGTTTCAGCAACAGCATCGGCAGATAAGCAATCAGGGAGACCAGGAAAAACAAAAGGTAAAACGTTATCCACAACATCGACAGCAACTTTCCCATCTTCATTCCAGCCACCTAATAACTATCCGTAACCTGTTCCTCGTAGATATCCTGCAAGGATGTGATCCAGCCATTCTTTTTTTCCGCGTAGCGCAGTGTCTTCCAATACACTTTGCCCCACAGGGGATAATCGATGGGGTCAAAGGTAGTGTTGTGCCAGAGCAGTGATAAATGCGACTGGTATCTGGCAGCCACGTTGATCAAACGCCTGAGAGCCAGGCCCGCCGATCTGGGGCTGAGATTCATGGCTTTGCCGGAAAGCAGGGTGGTATCCATCACGATCAGGGGTATCTCCAAAACCCGGAAGGGCCTGTTTTGGGCTATATTGAAAGGATAAAAGGGAAAGGAAATGCCTGCTCTGAAGCCAATGTTTTCCCAATACCCCAAAGTAGAATCGTAGAGGATACCGGCATCTTCCAGGATCGCAAAGCTTTTCTGATAATCAAAATGCAGATAATGCGACCGATACCCGCTGATACGAAAGCCGAGGCTGGCCAGGCGATCGATTTCTTGTTTCAAGATTTGCGCGTCGAAAGCCGATTCCGGGCTGCCATGCAAGCCCACGTCCTGATCGGCCAGGAGCGACTGCAATTGCTCCCTGCTGGAGGCGTCTGCAATATAGTTCTGCCGGGCATCCTCATAGTCATCTTTTCCAAAGATGAACCAGGTGGACCTCACCCCTCTTTTATGTTCCTGGTGCAATATATTCCTGATCAAATGTTGGGGATTGTGAATGAGATTTTTATGCAGGGCGTGCCCGATCATCTTGTATGCTGCGTTGAGCGGTCTTTTGTGAAAAGTGCGCAGATTGTATTTGAAGGTTTCCGCTTTTTGACCGGCAGCCCAATAATCCCAGTAATCTATATCGTGGGATATCGAGATGGAAAAGCGTTTTGTCTGGTTCCAGTTTATCTCCCTGATAAACTGAGGAAGTTGGATGCCCATGGCAAACAGCAGCATCTGGCAATAGACATCCACCACCGGAACATCGGTAAAATCCCATCTGTATTGCAGGGATTGGCGAAAATCCACCCTCCCCCTGCGCTCCCCGCGTTGCCCCAGTATGTATTCATGCCAGCAGGTCAGAAAGTAGAAAGCGCTGGCCACAATATCCTTGCGGATCATCACAGATTCCGGTTTGAAGGAGAAGATAGAGCCGCTTAGCGAAAACAGAAAAGGGATGTATTCCTTTTGATACAAACAGAAGTTAACCCTTTCCAGGGGATAAAGTTCGCGTTTTTCAAAGAACTCCGAACTATAGCCATCGTAGTGTATCTTGATGGGGCATTCTATGGCAGAATAGGGCCCGTAATAGAGGTGCACGCCTTCATGTCCGCTTCCATAGACGAATTTGGGATTCAGACGCAGAATATAGCAAAAAGTCCGCAGCACAAACTCCGCCTTGGGAATGTAGTGCTGCGGCAGATTCAATAGGATTATGATGTTCGGATATCGTTCCATCTTACGGAGTTAGGCCTTGTCACCCGAGGGGCTGGCGGTTTTCCCTGTTTTCTTTTTTGGTTCGGTTTCCGGTAAAAATACCAGGGAAAAAACATCCTTGATCTTATCCACAAACATGATGTTCATATCTTCCAATATGTCCGCTGATATCTCGCTGAGGGTTTCTTCATTCTCGCGGGGTATGATCAGGTTTCGTATTCCCGCTCTTTTGGCGGCAAGTATTTTCTCTTTGAGTCCCCCGATACCCAGGACCTTTCCCGTGAGGGTCACTTCTCCGGTCATGGCGATGTCGTGTCTCACTTTGCGCTGTGTAAAGAGGGAGGCAAGAACCACCGTGAGCGTGATGCCTGCGGATGGCCCATCCTTGGGTACCGCTCCCGCGGGAAAATGAACATGGATATCATACTTTTCCAGGTCTTTCGGATTGATGTTGTAACGGCCTGAGTTTGCCTTCAGATAGCTGAGAGCTATTCTTGCCGACTCTTTCATTACTTCACCCAACAAGCCCGTTAGCTGGATCGCTCCTTTCCCGGGCATCCGCGTGGCTTCGCAAAACAGCAGTTCACCACCGTACATGGTCCAGGCCAAACCTGTGGCAACACCAATCTCTGGCTTGCGGTTTGCCAGTTCCAGAGTGTATTTCCGCGGGCCCAGATACTCTTTTATATCCCTGGCGCCCAGCGCGATCTCTTCCGTCTCGCCGCTGGCCACTTTTTTCGCTATCTTGCGGAAGATCGAACCGATCCTCCTTTGCAGATTCCGCACTCCCGCTTCCCGCACATAATAGCGGATCAACTCTTCCAGGGCTGATTTTTTGATCGTGATCTTCTGATCCTTGAGGCCATTCGCTTCTTTCTCGCGGGGAACGAGATAGCGCTTGGCGATCTGAATCTTATCGTGCTCCAAATAGCTTGTGAACTCAATGATCTCCATCCTGTCGCGCAAGGCCCGGGGTATGGTATCCAGCGAATTGGCCGTCGTAATAAACATCACTTCGGACAGGTCGAACGGCAGGTTTATATAGTTGTCGATAAAGCTGTTGTTCTGCTCGGGATCCAACACCTCCAAAAGGGCTGAAGCCGGATCCCCGCGGAAATCACGTCCCAGTTTATCTATTTCATCCAGCATAAAGACGGGGTTCGCCGTTCCCTGCCGCTTGATTTCCATGATAATCTTTCCCGGCATCGCGCCGATGTAGGTGCGGCGATGCCCGCGAATCTCGGCTTCGTCGTGAATTCCGCCCAGCGACAGGCGTATAAACTTGCGGTTGAGCGCTCTGGCCACCGATTTGCCAATCGATGTTTTGCCGGTTCCCGGAGGGCCTACAAAGCACAGAATCGGTCCTTTGATCCGACCCTTTAGCTTCTTTACGGCAATGAACTCCAGAATTCGTTCCTTGGGCTTTTCCAGCCCATAATGGTCCTGGGTCAGAATTCTCTCGATTCTTGGAAGCTCCAGCCTGTCCTTGCTGTGTTTGTTCCAGGGCAGGTTCACAATCCAATCCAGATAGTTGCGAATCACGGCGTACTCGCTGGCAGCGGGCTGCATGGATGAAAGCCGCTCAAGCTCCTCCAGTGCCACTTCCTCGACATAGTCGGGAAGTTTGTTCTTGGTGATCAGTTCTTTCCATTTGAGGATTTCTTTGCTGACCTCGTCGCTTTCGCCAAGTTCTTTACGGATGGCGTCCATCTGCTCCCGCAGATAGTAGCGGCGCTGGTCTTCAGTCATTTCCAACTGGATATTGCTGCGGATATGGTTTTCCACCCGCATCTGTTTAATCATTTCTGCCAGGCAGTTGTTCAGATGCTTGAAGCGCCTTTTTAGATCTATGGCTTCCAGAATAATCTGCCGGTCTTCGGTTTGCAATTCAAGGTTGCCGGCTATGATATCTGCTACTCTGCCAGCTTGTTTAATACTGTTCAGGCCAGCGATCATCTCTGCGTTGAGTACAGTGCTTTCCTGAGCGATCTTTTCCATCAGTTCCACTGCAATGGTGCGATAAGCATGTATCTCTGTGTCCTCCACGCTGGATTCCACAATACTTTCCACATCGACCATGATAAAGGGCTCGCGTTGAACCACTTTTTGCATGCGTATCCTGGAGGTTCCCTGCAAAAGCAGGCTGATCGAACCATCCTGGTTGCGCAGCATCCTCAATATGGTCACCGAGGTGCCGATCTCATAAAGGCCGATATCGTTGGGCTCAGTCTTATCTTTTTCCAGGAAAAAGGCCATTGTCTTATCCTGGGATAGCGCATGATCGATCACCAGCTTGGATTCGTCGTCCGAAACCACCAATGGCATCAACAAATAGGGAAACATCACCACATTGTTGATGTGCAATACTGGCAGTGTCCTCGGAATCCTGTTGTTATGATCTTCCATCTGCTCTCTCCTGATATTAGTCATCTTGTATATATATTAAGCGGATTAGATAAAAAACCACATGGCTCTCATTTCCTACATAAAAACTCGTGCCGATCATCCTTAGGTCATCCTTATAAATTATAAGGTTGACCTAAGGAAGACCCCGTCTTCATATCACGTTGCTTATCAGGCCGTCACAGTTTGAAAACCTGTCTCAGGCGATAATCAGGAACAAAATCATGTTCAACAGGCCAATAATGAAGTTTATCGCAATGAAAACTTTCAACATCGGTATATAGACATACTTCTTAAAATAGCCATAGAAAAACTCGATGTTCAGTTTCTCGTCTAATTCATCAATCCTATGCTCAATGCGCAGTTGTTCAATAAAATGGGGAACAACTTTGCGCAAAATTTTGGAAACCAGATCCTTGGCGAGCGAGGCAATCGTGTTGCGGATTTTCGCTTTGAATGCTTTGGGCAGCAAAGGCCAGTCAGACACAAAGGCAAAATTGTCCCACGCTGTTTGCCAGACCTTCTGTTCCCAATCCTTCAGGTACCCGTTTGTGTACATTCTGTCGGAAGCCTGATTCAGATAGTCGTGCAACATATCTCTGGCCTTGGTAAAGAGCCAGTCTCTCTTGCGCACCAGGAAACCCGGCGTGAGCGGTATCTTCCAGCCAAAGAGCTTGCGCTGCTTTTTATTGAACAAAAACCACTTTAAAGCATAGACAAGCAGCGTGCCCAGCGCAATATTCCAAATGATAAAGGTCAACGATTTTAGAAACAGCATCTTAGCCTCCTTGCTTAATTGCCTGTGCTTTTATCAGACATCATTCAGGATATGCCCCATCTTGTTTTTTTTGGTTTTCAGATAATCCCGGTTGTTTTCACCGGCTTTGATTTCTATTGGTCTGCGTTCCACCACTTCCAAGCCATAACCCTGCAGCCCGACAATCTTCTTGGGGTTGTTGGTGAGCAGGCGGATTTTCTTGAGTCCCAAATCTTTCAGGATCTGGGCGCCAATGCCGTAATCCCTCAGGTCAGCGGGAAAACCCAGGTCAAGGTTTGCTTCGACGGTATCTTTGCCTTCATCCTGCAGATGATAAGCCTTCAGTTTGTTGACCAAACCAATACCCCGACCTTCCTGGCGCATATAGAGGATGACTCCACGACCTTCAGAAGCGATCAGTTCGAAAGATCTTTTTAGCTGATCCCCACAATCACAGCGAAGAGAATGCAGTGCATCGCCTGTCAGACACTCCGAATGCACCCGCACCAGGATCGAATCCGAACCTCTTACATCGCCCAAAACCAGAGCTAAATGATATTCGTCAGTGACTGTGCTGGCATAAGCCAAAATGTCAAACTCCCCATATCTGGTGGGCAACTTGGCCTTGGAAACGCATTGCACCAAATGCTCTCTGTGCCGCCTGTAGTTGATCAGATCGGCAATCGTAACAACTTTGAGATCAAACTTTTCGGCGAACACTATCAAGTCATTCAGCCTGGCCATCTCCCCGTCATCGCGGATGATCTCGCAAATTGCCCCCACCGGCGTGCGGCCAGCCAGGCGCGCCAGGTCAACCGCAGCCTCAGTATGCCCGGCCCGCTTTAAAACTCCCCCGCGTTCAGCCAACAGAGGAAATATGTGTCCCGGACGCATAAAATCCTCAGCCCTGCTGCGCGGATCGGCCAATGCCCTCAGGGTGCGGGCTCGTTCAGTGGCGGAAATACCGGTTGTGGTTCCCTCGACCACATCGACAGAAATGGTAAACTTGGTGCCATGCCTGTCGCTGCTTCGCTCTGTCATGAGGGGGATATTCAACCTCTGCAGGTTGTCGGACTCCATGGGAGCGCAGACC
Source organism: Candidatus Cloacimonadota bacterium (assembly GCA_035450685.1). Lineage (GTDB taxonomy): Bacteria > Cloacimonadota > Cloacimonadia > Cloacimonadales > Cloacimonadaceae > Syntrophosphaera. Next base: position 45,354 of record DAOTNF010000014.1, read on the forward strand.
AGGCCCTTTCCCTGAGAGATCATGAAATTGACGCAGGCGGGCGTGATGGCGTCGGCAGCCATCAACAGGTCTCCCTCGTTTTCCCTGCTTTCATCATCAACCACAATAAGCATGCCGCCACTGGCGATGATTTTAATGGCATCGTCTATACTGGTAAACTGGTATTTTTCTTTTGTACTGGTCATTTTACCACTCTTTATTAGCTTGTAGGAGCGAGTTTATATCAAGCATGTCGGTGTCAATAGCAAAATATCTGTCCAACCAATCCAGGGTATAAAGCAGGTCTTCGGGAAGAGGGGCCGTTAGATCCAACTGCTTGCCACTGAGCGGTTGCGTGAACTGCAATCTCCAGGAATGGAGAGCCTGGCGCAAGAGACGGGTGGTCAACAGCTCGGTGACCTTTCTCTTCATGTTTTGCGGGACAAGGGCATGAACCTGGCGCCGGGTATTGTAGAGCAGATCACCCAAAAGCGGAACGTTCCTATCGGCCATGTGAACCCTGATCTGATGCATCCTGCCTGTTTCCAGGCTGACTTTTATCAAGGAAAAGAAATGCCAGAAATGAATGACCTTATAGGTGGTCAATGAATACCGGCCTTCAGGCGAAACACACATCTTGCGCGGGTTGCTGATACAGCGGGCAATATTGTTTTCGATGCTGTCCTCAATTGGTTCGGGAATCCCGCTGGTTATCGCCAGATATGTCTTTTTCACCTCGCGGCGCGCAAACATGTCGTTCAGCGCGCTTTGAGCGGGGTCGTTCTTGGCAATGATCATCAGGCCGGAGGTGCCCCTGTCCAAACGGTGGACAATGCCGGGCCTGTTCTTTTCCCTGCCGCTGGAAAGTCCATCTCCCCAACGGTAGATCATGGCGTTGACCAGAGTCTGATCGGCATTCCCAAAACCAGGATGCACAATCATGCCGGCTTCCTTGTTCAACACAGCCAGATCATCATCTTCATACACGACATCCAGCGGAATGTTTTGAGGCACCACTTCCAGGGGCGGCAAATCCGGAAACGATATCTCGATCTCGTCCCCTTCGGAAAGGAGGTAGCTTTTCTTCACCGGGATTTTATTAACCAGGATACGGTCTTCATCAATCAATTTCTCGATGAAGGTGCGGCTGTAGAGCTCCTGAATCCTCAAGCCGACCAAATACTTGTCCAGCCTGTCTGGCACGGATTGGTTGACAACAACCCTCAATTTATTTTGCATTTCCTATTCTGCTGATCACAAACACTCCCCCCGTGGAGAGTCCTTTCTGATTGCGGATGATGGAGCCATTGATAAACACGGCTTCAGACGTTAACGGATCTGTCACGTTCACATCATAGAGATTGTTACCAAAGCGCAGCGCTTCGTTGATGGAACTAAAGATCTTGTCATCAAAGCTGTTTTTAAAGATCAGCTCGTTCAGATTCACCATTTCCGTGATATTGTTGTACTTACGCCTAATTGAATCATTGCAATAAGCCACATCGCCATTCACAGTTGCGATGATCACCCACTGCGGAAGGAGGTTGATCAACTGCTGCAGTCTCTGGTGGTGTTCGTAGATCTTTTCCGCCTTGGCGGCGTCGAAGCGTTGCACTATATTGAGCATCCTGGTAATGGAGTGTACCAGTTTGAACTGTTCCGGATCGTGCGCGAACTTCTCTTCATTGATTTCAATGGCATAGTTTCCATGCGAGATATCTTCAATGATAGCGGCAATATCCTGATATGATTTCTTCATCCTATAGGGGATATAGTTAAAAATCACGACTATATAGATGAAAAGGATGAACACAAACACGATGATGATCGTCTGCATGTCTTTGATCAACAACGGCAGGCTGTGAGCCCGGTTTAGCGAGATCAGCAGCAAAAGGGATTCAAGCAACAGCAGTGCCAAAAGGCAAATCATCAGGATGTGGTATCTGGATTTTAGTGAGTGTTTCATTTTAGTCCTTCCCGGAGGCACTATCAAAGATAAGCTTGTCGATGTTACCTTTGTGACCAAGCAATATCAGAACATCGCCTTCGTTCACGATATCATTGGCGCCCGGTATGTCGTTGAGACGTTTTTCAATCACGTTCTTACCATCTTCAGACACAGACAGATAGTTGTATTTTATGGCAATTACGTTAATTCCCCGCTTCATGGGCAGGGACAGTTCCTGCAGGGTTTTACCCACAAACTCCGGCGGGGCTATCATTTCCACCACAATATGGCCACTGGACAGATTAACGTAATCCAGTATGTTTTTGGATATCAGCGTCTTGGCAAGTTGGTTTCCCACCATCTCTTCAGGCAGCAAGACATGCTGTACCCCTATCAACTCCAGTATTTTGCCATGCAACTGGTTTTCAACTTTGGCATAGATAACACCTACGCCGATTTTCTTCAGCAGTGCTGCGGTCAGGATGCTTTCCTGAATGTTGCTGCCGATACCCAGGATTACCGCATCGGTCTCGCTGAGGCTGAGATTACGGATCAAGTTTTCTTCGGTGGAATCCATACAAACAGCCTGCGTAACCTTGTTGCTTATCTCATTCACCAATTCCTGGTTTTTGTCTATGGCAATCACGTCCATGCCATTTTCAGACAAGATCCGGGCGACGGTCATCCCAAATCGTCCCAATCCAATTACCGCGTATTGTGCCATATATCACCTCTTAGCCGATAGGAATCTTTTCTTCCGCGTAGTTTATATTAATTTGTTTAGCCCTTGTCGAAAACGCATAAATCATAGTCAGTGGGCCAATTCTGCCAACATACATTAAAACGGTTATCAACAGTTTGCCAATCACCGTCAATTGCGGTGTGATGCCCAGGGTCAAACCAACAGTTCCAAAAGCAGAAACAGCTTCGAACAGGAGCTTGTCAAAGGCATGCGGCTCCACAAGCATCAGAAAAAACAGCACCACCAGAATAATGGTAATGGAAAGCATGATCAATCCAGTGGCTTCCCTGAAATTATACTCATGAATCCGTCTTTTAAAAACGCTGATGTGCCTCTTCCCTTTCAACAGGGATATCACAGACAGAGTCAAAACCGCAAAGCTGGTGGTTTTGATGCCTCCACCCGTTGATCCGGGTGAAGCTCCGATGAACATCAGAACTATGCTAATTAATACCGATGCTTTGCCAATCTGGGATAAATCTATGGTATTGAAACCTGCGGTTCTGGTGGTCACAGATTGAAACCAGGAGCTGAGTATCCTGCGATAGATGCTGAATCCCTGCATCGCGCCATTGTATTCTGCCAGATAGAAAACTGTAAATCCTATCACCAGAAGAAAGGCAGTGGTGACGAGAACAATCTTGGTATGCAGATTCAGCTTTCGTGTTCTATCCCTCTTCAACATATGGTGTTGCAGGTCGATGATTACAGAAAACCCCAGACCGCCTGCTATGATCAAAGCGGTTATGACCATATTTACCGTGAAACTGTCCACATAAGAAACCAAATTGTTTCCCAAGGGAGAAAATCCCGCGTTACAAAAAGCCGAGACCGCATGGAACAAAGAAAGAAACAGCGCTTCCATCGGTTGGAAATCCTGGGCAAACCTGGCAAACAAGAGCAGGGTGCCCACAGATTCGATCACCAGGGTAACCAAGACAATGCTTTTTAACAACTGAAATACATTCACGGCATAGGATCCACCCACAACCTGATACATGATGTTCTCCAGCTTAAGGTTGATCCTTTGCCCCAGAATGATCGCAAACACAGTCGATATGGTCATGATTCCCAATCCACCAATCTGGATGAGCAATAAAATCACCATCTGACCAAAGAAACTGAAATGCGTGCCAGTGTCCACCACTACCAGCCCTGTCACGCAAGTGGCCGAGGTGGCTGTGAACAGGGCGTCTATAAACGGAGTCACGGTGTTTAGCTTGGACGAAACTGGCAGCATGAGCAGTATGGCACCAAAAAGGATAACCAACAGGAAGCTCAACATCAATGTGACAGGCGGATTGCCGGTCAACCATCTGTAAAGCTTGCCTTCAAATGCCCTGAAGAGGATGTACTGTAGGATAAAATACGTCTGTCGGATCAGCAGGGCAAAGATGACAAATTTGGCTTGGGAAACCAGGAAAATGGAACCCAAGATCAGCATCGCCACATCGAACAACAGGATTCTATGCCTTTCTTTGGATTCCCCGAGCAATACCCTGTTCAGGATCGTTAGCAGGAGAAGCACAAGATTCGCCAGGGCGGTAAAGAATTCCACCCGGGCATAGTTTGTGTAGAACCCGATAATCGGCTCCAGGAAAAGCACCAGAAAGCTCCATATAGCAAGCAGATATGCAGCTACCTCAACTTGTCTGAGTATTTTCCTGCTCAAATTCACCATTTGTTCCTTGCTTCAAACCAGAGCTTGGGATTTTTTCAGAATCTCTTTCGAGATATCTTCAATATCTCCACTGGCATCAACCACAGTTAGCAAACCATGTTCGGCAAAGAATTGCTTTAATTGTAAGGTATGCGCGTAAAACTCAACCAATCTTTTCTTGATCGCCTCAGGCCTGTCATCCTTACGAATTCTCAGCTTGCCTCCACAAGAATCACAAACATCTTCATGGATTGGCTTATTGGTTTTGAGATTGTAGTTTTTACCACATTCCGAACACTCTCTTCGGGCAGATATGCGGGCGATGGCTTCCTGTTCATCCAAATCCAGGTAAAACGCTCCCAGAATCTCGTAATGCCGCGCCAGATATTCAGCCTGATGCAGATTGCGCGGGAAACCATCAAAAACAATTCCGGGACAACCAGGTTCCAGCGTGCTCTCCACCACTTGAAAAACCAGCTCGTCGCTCACCAAAGCGCCCCTAATGATGGTCTCCTTAACCATAAGACCAAGCTCAGTCTGCAAAGCCACCTGCTCTCGCAGGAGATTGCCAATATTGATATGCTGGTAACCCAACTCCTCGCTAAGCAAGTCCGCCTGGGTTCCTTTGCCGCTGCCTTGTATCCCGAAAATCACGATACACTTCATTTTCACCTCGGTTGTGGCACAATACACACTACAGCATACATGTCAAGAGTTCTCCCTTTCCAAAACAACATAGGCCAGGGCATATTCCTTTTCGTGCGACAGAGAGATGTGGATCCTGTCCACCCCCAGAGAGTCAATCATCTCCCGGGTGGCGTTATGGACAACAACACTCGGTCTGCCATTGGTATCCTTGCCGATCTCGATATCTGTCCAGTTGATCCTTCCATCCCATCCCGTACCCAACGCCTTCATCACGGCTTCCTTAGCTGCAAATCTGACCGCGAAGGACTGGGCTCTGTTTCCTTTTCCGTTGCAATACTCGATCTCTGCAGCGGTGAACACCCTGTGGCAAAAACCGGGATACTGATCCAGGAGACGGGCGATTCTTTCGACCCGGATAATGTCCGCACCAATTCCAATTATCACACTTTCACCGCTTGCCTGCTTTCCAGATCCAAGAGCATTTTCTTCAGCTCAAGCCCGCCGCCAAAACCGGTGAGCGACCCATCGGAGCCAATCACTCTGTGGCAGGGCACAATTATGGCGACCGGGTTGTTGTGAACCGCGCCACCCACAGCCCTGTATGACCTCTGATGCCCGATGCGCCGGGCTATGTCTTTGTAAGAGGCGGTCTGTCCATAAGGAATCTTCAGCAACTCTGCCCATACTTTTTTCTGAAACGGCGTTCCAGTCAGCTCAAGATCAACAGAAAACATCTTCCGGTTTCCTGCCAGATACTCTTCCAGCTGTTTACGTGCTCTATCAAGGCAGGGATCAGCTGTTTGGAAATCTGGCATTTGATCTGCGAAAGAGCATTCCACCAATCTGCCATCTCTTGCGATTAGCTTCAGATGTATGTTTCCGTAGCTGGCATATCCAACTTTGCGGTCTGCAGTATCCATCGTTTATCAAAAAAATGAGAGCCCCGTCCTCGGTTGTGGAGTAAGGGGCTCTGTGAGAATGTTTCTTGCAACTATGCAGTGAATCTTCTGCGTTCTTTGATTCTGCCCGCTTTGCCTTTGGCTTGACGCAGATAAAACAGCTTGGCTCTGCGAACCTGGCCATAACGGACTATTTCCATTTTGTCGATGTTTGGCGAACTAAGCGGGAAGATGCGCTCCACTCCCACTCCATTCGATATTTTCCGTACTGTGAAGGATTTGGAGATACCCGATCCACGTTTTTGGATCACGATACCTTGAAACACCTGAATGCGTTCCTTTGCACCTTCCTTAATTTTATAATGGACCTTCACCGTATCGCCTACGCGAAAGTCGGGAAAGTCGGTTCTGATTTGGTCTCTGCCAACTGTGTGCAGAATATCCATGGTTCCTCCCATATATATACTCGGAAGAAATGCGGTCCAACACGACTGACACGGCGCTCCGGACGGATAGGTGGTTGTAAACACCTGCTCCCAGAATCGGTTCCAGGATATGATCCGCCAGATGATGAACTTCTTCACACAAGCCATAACCGGTTCCAAACAGAATTAGGACCGGCCTTATACTTCGGCGTAAAATTCTCAGATAACTAAAAGGTATCTGTTCAGGCATCTTCCGTGCTGTTGTCGTGACTATAACGGGACGCATAGCTTCCTGCGTTGTAATCTCATTTATCGTATCTTCGATCGTATCACACTGTTTTATGGTCTCGAGCGCTTCGCTCCGCATGGGGTTGTAAGGCAATTCAGGGTTTTCCCAGAATGCCCTGATAGTTTCCAGAAGCGATTTCTGACCTGGCTCTGGGTGAATGATGTAATAGGACTTGGCGCCAAACGTCTTCGCCGCTCTGGCAATATCATGTATATCCAGATTGGAGATGGACGCGCTAACCCTCTCCTGGGCTTTGTTCAGGACAGGATAGTGAACCAGACCGATATAGACACTCATCCCTTTTGTTTGTCCAAATCGGGGCGTCTGCTGCGGGTAAGCCGCGCCGCTTGCTGTTGCGCCCAATCCTTGATCTTACGGTGATTTCCTTCCCTCAACACCTGGGGAACGGCAATATCCATCCACCGTTCAGGTCTGGTGTAACAGGGAAACCCCAGTCCGGGTTGGTTTGTCCCAAAGGAATCATGATGGGCTGAATCGATGTCGCTCAATACCCCGGGTTGAAGCCGGGCAACTCCATCGATAAAAGCCATGGCGGGAATCTCTCCGCCGGAAAGAACGTAGTCTCCCAGGGAGATTTCGTCACAAACAGCTATATCCCTCAGCCGCTGATCGAGTTCCTTGTAGTGTCCGCAGAGCAGAATCACCCGGGGCAATTCGCTGTAATATTGCAAAATTGACTGATCCAGCAACCTGCCTTGGGGAGTAAAGTACACCACTGGGGCAAAGGACTTGGAGATCAATTCCTGTATCGCACGGTAAACTGGTTCCGCTTGCAGCACCATGCCGGCAAAGCCACCATAGGCGTAATCGTCCACCTGATGGTGCTTGTTCTGGCTGTGTTTGCGAAAATCGTGAAACGATAGGCGCAGGGCTTTCCGTTCGATCGCCCTTGAAACCATGCTGGTCTGCTTGAATCCCTCAAACATTTCGGGAAACAAGGTCAGAACATCAATCCGCATCGCTGTTTGCCATATCCTCCAGGAAGCTTTCCACGTTGTTCAGCACTATCACGCCCGGGTCAGGGATGATATCGCTCACGTAGTAATCCACCCAGGGGATCAAAAGCTCCTGTTCTCCACATTTGATCACCAGAACATACTGGGCGTTGTTGTGAAAGTAATCCTCCACCACGCCTATCTCTTTGTCCTGAAAGACAACGCTTAAACCGAGCACATCCGCCAGAGCGTCATCTTCTTCCTGATCATCAGGCGGGATCGCTATGATCACTTCCCGATGCAGTTTTCGCTCTTCAGCGATGCCATCCTCGGCAAACCTCACTCGCATTTTACGATCAGATACATTTCTCTCACGTATAGTTACAAAAAACACTCTATCGCTGTTAAAGATCAGGTAGACATCATTGGTAGCGGAAAAGACCTCCCGATATCTGGCTTTTATCAAAACCTGAAAAAAGCCGTCGGCGTCTTGACCGCCCAATCTGCCTATTCCGATTAGATCGGACACATTCATTTATTCAATAATTTCTAATTCAGCTCTCTTTCCCGCCTTGGTGCTAACGGCATTGATGATGGTGCGGATGGCGCCGGCGGTACGCCCGCGCTTGCCGATAACCTTACCAATATCGTTTTTGGAAACACGAAGCTCATAAAGAGTAATCTTGTCACCGGTAATCTCTGTGATATTCACTTCACTGGGATCGTCCACTAACGCTTTCACCATGAATTCAATGAGCTCTTTCATGATTAACCCCTTGTTACTTTGTATCCGGATTTTCCGTTTGTGCTTTCTTTGCTATCTTTCTTTCGTGCCAAATCTGCAGAACCCCCGCTTTACGCAGCAGGGAACGAACTGTATCACTCGGCTGCGCGCCAACGCCCAGCCAATATATGGCTCTTTCTGTTTCAATATTTATCTTGGAAGGGTTGGGCTTTGGATCGTACCACCCTATGCACTCTATGTATTTGCCGTCACGCTTTTCGCGTGCATCAAGCGCCACAATGCGGTAAAAGGGCTGGTCATTCGCTCCCATCCGCCTCAGTCTCAGTTTGACCATTAATACTCCTTGGTTTTCGAATAATTATATTTTTAGTTAGACCAACGATTTTGCCTATACTGAATTCGTCAAGTGTTTTTGCTTAAAAATTTAAGCACCTACCCCAGTCCTAATTCAACAGTATTTCACTCAGATTCACGGAGATCGTGCCGTCATAGTCGAAGGGCCTGGTAAATCTCATGCCATATCCACTGATGTCAACATCTCCCCCCACCTCATAGGAAATCTCGCCCTGTAAAGCGCCTTTCACCGCTCCCACAATCGATTTCCAGTTGCTCACCTTGAAAACCATCGAACCCTCGCGGGAATAGACCGTCTCGTCAAACGCCAGAGGCTCAAACAGATTGCCTTTTCCAACTTCCTTGCCCCCGATCCTGATCGCGGCGGGGAAACCTTGCAGGGTGAACTTCAATCCGTAGGGATTCATGATGATGAAATCGATCTTGAGCGAGGTCTCAGCCAGGCCGACCTTTTCCACGTAACTGCGCTTGAGGACAAAAATATCCTGCCCCTTGGCGTCGAATCCTGCCATCACATCCTGCAGCTTGCTCTTGAAGTCCAGTTCATAGGGCTCTTCAAACTCAAATCTCTTGTTCACTCCCATCACCCTACCCACGCCTTCGCCGCCCAGATACATGAACAGCTTTTGCTCCGAGTGGTTGAGCATGCGCACCGCAGGCCGGGTGTCCAGGCTGATCAGGAAATTGAGCGCGTTGGATTTCTTTTTGGGAATCTCCACTTTTTTGAGCAGCCTGGCAGTGCCGATCTTTTCCCTCTCCCGGTTCAGCAGGTTGATTTCCATAGAGTTCACAACCAGCTTGTAGCAGTTTGGGTTCTTTACGCTGATTGCCACTTCGAGCTCGGTTTTATCGGGATTGATCGCCAATATCTTTACATCGTGGATCTTTTCCACCACGGTTTTTTTGAACAGGAACTTACAGGATGCGGTGCCAAGCATCATCAGCGCCAGGCAGGCCAGAAAAAGGAGCTTTCTCATATTCACCTCAAAAACTTTGATAATTCTTATGTCCAGCAGCGGAACCACTGTTCCATGGCGCAGATGTTGAAGATCATCTCCGCCTGCTGGTCGTCGCCTTTCAGATAGCGGCTCCATCTCGCCTCAATGCGCGGAAGGTTCCAGATCTTCCTTTCCCGGAACCGGTATGAATAGATAATATCCTCCACCCAGGGCCTCAAGGCTCCGCGCAGCCAAACCCTGTGAAAAGGAGAGCCGAAGATAGATTTGTCTTTCCTCTCGTAGATAGCCTGGGGCACTATGCCCCGCATTGCCAGCAGGTGGACACGTTTTCCCTGCCCTTCCCATATTTTATACTCGGATGGCAGGCTGAAGGCAAACTCCACCAGTTCATGATCCAGAAAAGGCACCCTGCTTGCGACGGAGGACGCCATCGACATCCTGTCTGCCCAGTGCAGCAAGGTGGGCAGAGAACTGGTATAGACCATGTTGTAGAGGAAGTTTGAGAGCTTCCCGCCGGGAATATCCTCGATTTCCTCCAGGGGATCGGAGCGCAGCTTCTCCCGCTGGATAAGTTCATCCGCGAACGGCTCAAAACGAAGATGGCGGGCTTCCAACTTGTAAAGGGAGGATTCCGGCAACACCCGGGCCAGCAGGGTCTTGGCCATCACGGCCGGTTTAGCCTTCCAACCAACTTTACTGAGGATGGCCGCCACTTCAGGCCAGAATCCTTTCCTTCCAGCCAGATCTGCCAGATGTCTGTATTGCGCGTGCCGGTAGCCCCCGGTGAGTTCGTCGCTGCCCTGCCCGTCCAAAAGAACCTTGACCCCGCTCTCCCCCGCCATCTTCATCACCGCGTATTGCGCGGCAAAACCTGCTCCGGCAGGCAGGTCATTGAACCAGGTAACTTCATCGAACCATCCCGCCGCCTCTTCCGCGGAAGGTGAAACAAAATGTGAGACCGCCCCGCTGGCCTCAGTCACTTCCCTTATCCACTGGCGTTCATCGAGCCCCGCAGGTTCAGCAAACCAGGAAGAAAAGGTTTTGATCGGCTTAGCCCCTTTTCTTGTCGCGGTGCAAACGATGGCGGATGAATCCAGGCCACCGCTCAGGCAGGCCCCCACCTCGGCATCAGAACGCAGTTGCCATCTTACTGCCCGCTCAAAAAGCTCCCGGTATCTCTGGACTGCTTCATCCAGACTCAAGCGGCTGCTTTCAAAGCTACTGGCATCCAGCCTGTGATACCTTTCCAGCCTCACCTGGCCGTCTTTGGCAATCAGATTGCTTCCCCCCGGCAGGGCGTGGATTTGCCGCCAAAACGTCTCCGAGCCATACACCTGGAACGAATTGACCTTCATCGAACGCCAGATCATCTGCCAGTTCAGTTCTTTGTCAACTCCGCTGGCCAGGAGCTGCTTGATCTCGGAGGAGAAAAACAGTTGCCCCCCATGCTCACAATAGTAGAAAGGCTTCACTCCGAAGCGGTCACGGGAGCAGAACAGCAGCTTCCGCGCCTCATCCCACAAAGCAAAAGCCCAGACACCGTTGAACCGCTTCACGCAGTCTTGCCCCCAGGCCTCATAAGCCGCGAGGATCACCTCGGTATCGGAGTTGCTGTGGAACTGGTAACCCTGGCTGCTGAGTTCTTCGCGCAGTTCGATGTAATTATATATTTCGCCGTCACAAACTATGTGCAGGCCCCGTTCCTGGCAACTCATGGGTTGATGGCCGCCCACACTCAGGTCGAGGGTCGCCAGCCTGCGGAACCCCAAACCGAGTTGTGCCCGCAGTCCATGTTCCAGTTGCGGCAGAAGCGCGCTCAGCTCCTCTGGGGAATCCTTGGCGGCAAAATGCCGGGCGTTGTTTTCGGACACGCAGAGGTAGCCGCCGTCATCCGGGCCGCGATGCCAGATCATTTCAGTCATCTCTTCCAGAAGGCGGGTATCGATCCGCTTGCCTGCGTCCAGGCTAAATATTCCAGCTATACCGCTCATAATGGCGAAGCAGTAAATTGCGGAGATGCTTTCAGTCAAGGATTTTCCGCTTGACTCCCATGCCCGCTTTGTGCAAGATGCTTTTCATTATGCGAACCGGAAAGATCATCGACATCGAATGCCGCTGCGGTTTTCTCCTCTTCCGCTATTTCAAAGCGGGAAAGGGCAGGCTGATCAAGTGCATGATTGGCAGGCTAAGTGAAGACAACGTAGGCCTGAGCGGCGCTCCGACCTTCTCCAGACCCCTCTGCCCCGCCTGCAAGAAAGAACTGGGCATCATCATGATGATCCACGGAGAGCCCGCCCTCAAGCTCAATCAGGGCACGATCAAGAGCATCCGGATCTGATTTCCGCCCTCCAGACAGCAGACCAAAACAAGAAAAAACTTGCCAGAAAGCTCCCCACCCGATAATCAGGCACAAATAGCTTGAGAGGTGCCTCATGCCCGCAAGATTCCGTTTGATACTTGTGTTTGTATTTATTCTGTCAGCCGCCGCGCTGCCCGCTTTGCATTTTGCCCGTTGGAGCACGTCAATGGGTTCATTCACCGCCCACATCTACGACCAGGAGACCCCCATCACCTCCTCCAACTTCATCCAACTGGCAAACAGCGGATTTTACAATAACCTCATCTTCCACCGCGTAGTTGCGGGCTTCGTGATCCAGGATGGCTGCCCGCTCGGAACCGGTTACGGCGGCCCCGGCTGGACCATCCCCCTGGAGATATATCCGGGGTTCCACCACGACCAGGCTGGCATGCTGGCGATGGCGCGCTCCTCCAATCCCAATTCCGCCGGTTCACAATACTACTTCACCCTTGCCCCCGCGCCCCATCTGGACGGGAACTACGCCATATTCGGCAAGGTGGTTGAGGGCCTGGACGTGGTGCTCGCCATCGGCTCCGTGCCCGTTGACAACAACGACCGCCCCCTCACCCCCGTCACCATCGACACCCTGCGCATGCTCGATCTGTCCATCGCAAGCCTCACCCCACCAGATTCAGACACGGTGCACGCCAATTCCGGCGAATCCCTGATGTTTGTTGTGGAAGCCTACTCCCAAAACCATGTGCTGAGCTACCTTTGGCTGGTGGATGGAGTGGTTCAGGAAGGCAGCCAGGATTTTCTCTTTGAATGCGCTTTCAGCGGGACTGGAGAGCACAGCGTAGAGTGCGTGGTATCCAATCCAGAGTGGAGCCACACCATCCACTGGGATGTCTATGCCGAATCCACCGGAGTGGATGAGCAGGTGCTTGCACCAGACCTGAGATTGGTTGCCTCACCCAATCCCGCCAAAAACGGGGTGACGCTCAAGCTTCAGGCAGGACAAATTACCCTGAGCCAGGTCTCTGTGTATGACATCAAGGGACGCCTGCTGCGTAGCGTGGATTTGCGTGCCAGATCAAGCCAGGAATGGTTTTGGGATGGCACCGACCAACAGCGCCGGAAAGTAGCGCCCGGCGTTTACCTCCTCAAGGCGGAAACCCGGCAGGGAACCCTGTGGCGCAAGTGCGTCCTGCGCTAAGGCTCCTCAGTCCGCCCTCTTAGTTTGATCCCTGCCTGACAGCCAATTGATGTCCGGCCAATTCTCCGTCCAGCGATTGGTCAGCGTTCAATAAGCTATCAGTGAGCGAAGAGCGTATCAGGACGCAGAGACGAAGCCGGTCTGATCAAGTAGGACAAGTGATGCAGAATGGTTTCCTTTCGCCTTGTTTCACCATTCCACCATTCCATCTTTCCACGACCCTTTCAGACATAGCACCTATATATTATGAGGGGGTGGTTCTCATTTGCATCACCCTCTCCAGCCTGGGTCTTCCTGGGGTCAACCTTATAATTTATAAGGTTGACCTAAGGATGATGGCTCCAAAGCCGGTAGCAGCAAAGGAGGGCGGTATGAAGGAGTTTGCGGAATGTATCGGTTAATTTATGCGGTTGTCAAGGAAACAATGCCGATTGTTTTTGGACTGGATTCTTGTTCCGAGGCTAACTTGGTTGCGTGGGCACTTGGTTCACGCAGATAAACGCGGATAAAAGGCACAGATTGACGCGGATTGGGGTAATGCGATGAGGTTCCGGGATTTGGTGTTTTTGCTGGACGCTTGTCCTTATCCTGTTTTAATTCGTGTTAATTTGTGTAATTTGTGGACATTTATAAAGGACTGGATCCCGGCTCGCAGGCCGGGATGACTTGGAATATAGTATGTTTTGGTTTGTTTCGTGGTCTCGTGATAAGTGCATCAGAATGGGTTTATATTAGATTGGCGGCATATTTAACTTGACAAGTTAAGCACTCAGACTATACTGTATCAAATAGAAGAGTAATTCATTATCAAAGTAATGACCATTTAAAATTAAAGGAGAGAAAAATGAAAAACCTCAGATTTCTCAGCATTTTGGCTATTCTGCTGGTGGCTTCCCTCGTCTTGATATCCTGTTCCAAAGACGATAAAAAGCCAACAGCGCCCCCCACTCCCGATTTTGAAGAATATTACATTCAATCAAGCCTGTGGAACTATCAACATGTATTGTGGTTTGATCTACAATATCAGGACGATGTCAGTGGCTTGGCAGACGTATTTGTGAGCATGAGCGCCAGAGGCGAGGATGATGCCAACTACAGCCTCATCATCGGTGCCAGGGAAATCGATTTTGGCGTAGTGACATCTTACACCAAAGGTAAGATTTACTCTTGGGGAGAGATTGGATTAAGTACCGACCAGCCTGTTTCCTACAAGATCAACAAAATCGTCAACGGCGTTCCCCAAGTCGTTTACCAAGGCTCTGTAACCGCCCTGCCCAAGAAGATCAATGTGGCAACCTGGCCGCCATTCAATGAAAATATGAACTATGCTCCCTCTTGGGACATCGATCTGGAGCCGAATTTCCACGTGATTGAAGCCTACGCTGGAAATTGGGAAAACTGTGGCACTTTTGTCAGACAGATCCCCGGAAGCGGACGGAATTACACTCTTTATAAATCATTCTGGGAACCCTTTGGAAATGTGACTAATTTCACCTTTGGCATCAACGCCATATCTTTCGAACTTCAGCATAAATACAAAGTACTGATCGTGGGTAATTCGAATACCTCGTATGATTGGAATGATGTTGAAGAAGGCAATGGTCAAGCCCCCAGGAAGCCGGGATCACAGTTCCGCTTCATGGACAAGATCGAACAAGAGATTGTCAAATAGCGGATAGAGAATAAGTAATAATACAGGCCCGCTGCTGAAGTGGGCCTTTTTTTGCATGTAACCACGGCAGCAAGAGAACAAGGATTGACTTTTTGGAACAACACAGCAACTCGAAGCACACCAGCGCCATAGCCATGTTTTCCGGCGGTCTGGACAGCATCCTGGCGGTAAAATGGATGCAAAACCTGGGCTTTCGGGTGTATGCGGCGCATTTCACCGCGCCCTACCTTCCACCCGAAAAAGCCATACATTATGCGCGGGAGAACGGCATAGAACTTATCGTTAGGGACATCACGGCGGAGCATCTGCAAATGATGCAAAACCCCGTCCACGGCTTTGGAAAGCACCATAATCCCTGCATCGACTGCCACGGCCTGATGTTTCGCATGGCGGGAAAGTTGATGGAAGAACTGGGGGCGGACTTTCTGATCTCGGGCGAAGTGCTCGGGCAGAGGCCGATGTCCCAGCATCGCAATGCCCTGCGAGCAGTGGAGAAACTGAGCGGTTACGGCGATCTCATCGTCAGGCCGCTTTCCCAAAAACTGCTTGAGGATACCAAGCCGTTGCGCGAGGGATGGGTTGACAAAGCAACGCTGTTGGATATCAGCGGGCGCAGCCGGAACCGGCAAATGGCGATGGCGGCGGAGATGGGGATCACCTATCCCGCTCCGGGAGGTGGCTGCCTGCTTACGGACAGGAGCTATACGCTTCGCTTGAGGGAACTGCTGGACAGGGGCGAGGGCAGCCCCGAAAACATCAGGCTGCTGCGCTGGGGCAGGCATTTCCGCCTGGCAGACGGCATAAAGCTGATCGTGGGAAGAAACCAGGCAGATAATGAAGGCCTGCAGCGGGAAGCTTATCACGGCATCTATCTGAAGCTGAGGGATTGGAAAGGGCCTCTGGGGCTGCTGACCAGCGGGGAGGTTTCCGGCGACCTTCTGGCCAGGGCCGCGTCCATTGTCCTGAGTTATAGTGGCAAGGCCACATCTCCAGCCTATGTCAAGTATGGAATTGACAACAACTGCGACCAGGAAATTTTGGTTGGGAAACTTGGAGAAGCCGAGTTGAAACAAGACATGATTGCATACGATTAGGAGTGAGCGATGCTCAAAGTGGAAAACCACATCTTATTACCGGGATTTGAGACCAACACCTGGCTCTTGTGGGATGACGAGAGCGGTGAAGCGCTGTTGATAGATCCCGCCGCCCCATCTGAAGAGCTTTTAAGCAGGATCGCGGAGCTTAAACTGCGCGTCCTGAATATAGTCAACACCCACGGCCACGCTGATCATATCGGCGGCAACAAGTTCTTTAAAAGCAAGCTGCAAGCTCCGGTCATGATCCATCCAGCCGACGCCGGAATGCTTGTCGATAATAAAAAGAATTTCAGCGAGTATCTGGGCGCGCCCCTGGAAACAATGGCAGCGGATATTATGGCGGATGAGCAAACCCAACTGAAACTGGGAACTCATCCCATAACCCTGCTCCACACGCCAGGACACACGCCTGGCGGCATCTGCCTCCTGGCAGGCAAGTTTCTGATCAGCGGAGACACGCTCTTTGAACTGAGCATCGGACGCACCGATTTCCCAGGCGGCAGCCATAGTCAGCTAATCCGCTCCATCAAGGAAAAGCTCTTTATTCTGCCCGACGATGTGGTCGTCTGCCCCGGGCATGGCCCCCGCACCTCTATAGGCATGGAACGCAAAAACAATCCCTTTGTGAGATGAAGATGAAACACGGCATGGTTCTTATTCTGGATTTCGGCTCCCAATACACCCAGTTGATAGCCAGGGCGATACGCTCTCTGCAAGTGTATTGCGAGATACATCCCTTCGATCTGAGCGCGGCTGAGATCAAGAAGCTTTCCCCCCAGGCGGTGATACTTTCCGGCAGCCCCTTCAGCATTAACCAAAGCAACGCCCCCCGGCCGAATCAAATCATCTGGGAACTTGGCGTGCCCATCCTGGGCATCTGTTACGGCATGCAACTGGTTATAGATCACTATGGCGGCAGGACCGAACATCTCAACGCGAGGGAATATGGCTTCACTGGCTTGACGATCAGCGAAAAAGGCAGACTTCTGGAAGGCTTGCAGGACAAGGAGCAGGTCTGGATGAGCCACGGGGATTCGGTGTCGCAGTTGCCGGCTGGCTTTCGTGTCCTGGCAAACACTCCGGGAGCCCCTTACGCGGTGATCGAGCATGAAAGCGAGGCTGTTTTCGCTTTGCAGTTCCATCCGGAGGTGGTGCACACCACCAACGGCAAAACCATCCTGGGCAATTTTATCCTGAAAATAGCCAACTGCAAGCAGGATTGGACGCCGGAATCGTTCATCTCGGAATCCATCTCCCGCATCAGGGAACAGACAGGCGACCAGAAAGTGATACTGGGTCTCAGCGGAGGAGTGGATTCCTCTGTGGCAGCCCTGCTTCTCTACCGGGCTATTGGTGACAGGCTCATCCCCATCTTTGTTGACAACGGTTGTATGCGCTACATGGAAGCGGAGCGGGTGCGCGAGGTGTTTTCCCGGATACCGGGTTTTGAGCTGCGCTGCGTGGATGCTTCCGATCTGTTCCTCAGCAGGCTCAAGGGTGTAAAGGATC
Source organism: Candidatus Cloacimonadota bacterium (assembly GCA_035450685.1). Lineage (GTDB taxonomy): Bacteria > Cloacimonadota > Cloacimonadia > Cloacimonadales > Cloacimonadaceae > Syntrophosphaera. Next base: position 62,751 of record DAOTNF010000014.1, read on the forward strand.
CGGAAAGCAAGCGCAAGATCATCGGCACCACTTTCATCGAGGTTTTTGAACAGGAAGCTGAGAAATATGACGATGTTGGTTTTTTGGCGCAGGGAACGCTATATCCGGATGTGATCGAGAGCGTATCCGCAAACGGCCCCTCCGTCACCATCAAGAGCCATCACAACGTGGGCGGCTTGCCTGAAAAGATGAACCTGGAACTGGTCGAACCTTTCCGGGAGCTATTCAAGGACGAAGTGCGTGAAGTTGGCAGGGAACTGGGTTTGCCCCAGGAACTCATCCAACGCCATCCCTTCCCCGGCCCCGGGCTGGCAGTGCGGATACTTTCCGCGGTGGATAAGGAAAAAGTGAGCCTGCTGCAGAAAATTGACGAGATCTATATCAACGAATTGCGCAACTGGGGCCTGTATGACAAGACCTGGCAGGCTTTCGCGGTGCTCCTGCCCGTGCAAAGCGTGGGGGTGATGGGAGATGAGCGAACCTATGAAAACGTCTGCGCTTTGAGGGCTGTGGACAGCGTGGATGGCATGACCGCCGACTGGACCGAGCTTCCCTTTGCCTTCCTGAAGAAGGTCTCAAACCGCATCATCAATGAAGTGAAAGGGGTGAACCGGGTTGTCTATGATATCAGCTCCAAACCGCCTGCCACTATCGAGTGGGAATAAGCATTCCGCTTTTACTTTTATGACCGTTAAGGTCGAGAGCCTGTTCGCGATCAATTCCATTGACAAGTGAAGCGGCTGTATGGGAATGGATTTCCAGAAATAAAGAGGTATAAATGCGTCCGGACAAACAAGAGATAGTTGAAATGCTAAGCCTGACGGATAAAAGTCAGATCGAAGCCCTGTATAAAAAAGCTTATGAGGTCAAGAAGCAATATGTGGGAACCAAGGTCTATTTCCGGGGCATAGTGGAGCTTAGCAATGTCTGTTCAAAGAATTGCTACTATTGCGGCATCCGTTCCGGCAATACCAGGGTCGGGCGCTATACGATTTGCAAGGAAGAGGTGCTGGCAGAGGCAAAATGGTGTCACGAGCAACGCTATGGCTCCATTGTGTTGCAGGCGGGAGAACGGGAAAGCAAGGCCTGGACAGACTTTATCACCGAGCTGATCCTGGGAATCAAAGAAATCAGCGGCGGCAAATTGGGTATTACTTTGTCTATGGGAGAGCAGACGGAAGATGTTTACCGCCAGTGGTGGGAAGCTGGAGCGCACCGCTATTTGCTGCGCATCGAAACCTCTGATCCGGATCTTTACACCACCCTCCATCCATCCAATCACTCCTATACCCGTCGTTTGGAGTGCATTCGCACCCTGAAAAAACTGGGATATCAAACTGGAACGGGAGTAATGATCGGGCTGCCAGGACAAACTGCGGAGCATCTGGCGGGAGATATTCTGTTCTTTTACGATGAAGATATCGACATGCTGGGTATGGGGCCTTTTATCCCTCATCACGACACCCCTTTGGGTTATTTGATCGGTACCTACGATCCCGAACAAGCCCTGACAGGGGGCCTGAAGATGATCGCGGCCTGCCGCATCGCGCTCAGGGATGTAAACATCGCCTCCACGACAGCGCTGCAAGCCTTGATGCCAACAGGACGCGAATTGGGTTTATTGGCCGGGGCGAACATTATCATGCCCAATATCACCGATACCAGCTATCGGGATGGCTATCAGCTCTATGAGGGAAAACCTGGTTTGGATGAAAACGCATGCTCCAGCAGAGATAATCTGGAACAGAGCATCCTGTCCATTGGAGAGTCCATCGGATACGATGAATGGGGAGATTCCCGCCACTACAAAGGAAAATCTCAGAGCCCAACAGATAACCCATCTTAACAAGTGTTGAGCATCTAAGTATCCATACCATTCAAAACTGCGAGTGGATTGGAAATTGATATATCACGCATCCCCCCGAAATTTTAGCAGCGATGTCTGGCAATAGCGTTCAGTAGT
>DAOTNF010000015.1:0-63043 GCA_035450685.1 Candidatus Cloacimonadota bacterium
ATGGGGGAACCTTTCCACCATTCCACCATTTCACCTTTCCACCTCTCATAGATCCCGTTATCCGCGTTCTATTTCCTTTTCCTTCCTGTTACAGCTTCGCCAGAATCTGCTTCACAATATGGGATGGAATGGCGAAGCCGATGCCGATATTGCCTCCGGATTCCGAAACGATGAAGGTGTTGATGCCGATCACCTCGCCCCGGATATTGACCAGCGGCCCGCCGGAATTGCCCTGGTTGACCGCGGCGTCGGTCTGGATCATGCCCCGGTAGGAGCGGCCGTCCTGTTGGGGCGCAAAGCTGCGGTTGACGGCGGAAATAACGCCCACGGAGACGCTGGGTTTGCTGTCGCTCATCAGGAATCCGTAGGGGTTGCCCAGGGCGATGGCCCATTCCCCGATGATGAGGTCTTTGGATTCGCCCAGGCGGGCATAGGGCAGGTTGCTGCCTTCGATCTTGAGCTTGGCGATGTCGTGCTGTTCGTCAATGCCGATCAGGCGGGCGTCGAACTCCCTTTTATCCGGCAGCACCACGGTGATTTCCCGGGCGCCTGTCACCACATGGGCATTGGTGACGATGAAGCCGCTGGGGTCGTAAATGACGCCGGAGCCGAGGCTTTCCACCTTGCGTTCGGTAGGCAGGTAACCGAAGAAATCAAAGAAGCCAAAGCCACGAAAGCCGCGGTTGAAGACCTCTACCTTGGTAACGTTGACGCTGACCACGGCTTCCTCCACCGCTTTGACGGCGGCGGTGATCTGGGTGTCGCGCTCATTTTTGGCGGCATTCACCAGGGCGGCGCTTCCGGTCTGGACTGGACTTGATTTGGCGTTGATCAGCATCAGGGTGATGCCGGCATTGAGCAGCAGGGCGACGATTACGAGGGTGACGATGGTTGAAGCTTTCATGGCAGTCCCCTATTTGAAGCGCTGGATAGCGAATTCGATGCTTGCCAGGTTGACGCGGGTCTCGAAGCAGGGGCCTTTGGGGCGTTCGTTCAGCACGGCATAGATGGGGAAATGCCAGGCGTCGCGCACTCCGTCCAGCAGGTCGCGATGGCAGGCCACAGCCACGATCACGTTAGGTTTGTAGTCCTGCAACAGTTTGCGCGCCAGGGTGCCACCGGTCGCCAGAGCCGCTTTGACCTGGTGCTCGGCTGCCATCCTCTTTATCCCGGCGATGTCGCAGCCGCCGCATTCCTCGCAGTTGAAGATGTTCGAGGTCACGCGCACGGGGCAGTCGGACTTTTGCAGGCAGTGGGGCAGCAGCAGCATGATGTTGGAGTTGCGCACGTCAAGCTGGTCGGTAAGGACGGTTTCGTTGTTGAAATTGAGGAAGGATTCGGTGAGCACGTTGCGGTTGGAAAAGGTGATGATGCGGAAGAAGTTGGCCAGGTTGTAAAAGACGTGGATCAGCATCCATTTGCTGAGCCTTTGCAGCCAGCGCGGGCGGATGCGGGTATAGGTGGAACGCAGGGTAACTATCCACATCAGCACCATAAAGACCATCGTCAAAAAGCAGATGACCAGCACGGCGCTGACCCATTTGGCAGGCCAGATACCCCGGTAGGCGATGAAGATGACCCACGCCAGCAACAGGCCCAGGATGATGAGCATCAGGCTGACGAAGGAGGGAAATTTTATCACGGAGAGATATTGTTCTTGTGCTTTCATGTGTTCTCCAGATCAGGTTTGGGGGGTTCGCCCGCAAAGCGTTCCCCGGGATTGAGGCGGGCGCCCAACTGGTATGCCCAGGCGTCCATCGCCCGCTTTCCGGCGGGCTGCACTTTGAGGATCAAAAGCTGCGCATCGCGGCAATTGACTGTGAAACCGGTGTTTTTGACCACTTGCCCCAGGCTTCCCGGCGTTCCGGAAGGAGGCTCGGGCAGAGGCCGGGCGGCCAGAATCTTGAGCCGTTCGCCGCTCAGCAGGGTGTAGGCGCCAGGCAGGGGTGAAAAGGCGCGGATGCGGTTGTGGAGCGTGTTTGCCTCAGTATTCCAGTCAAGAACGAGGTCGTCCTTGTCCAGCTTGGCGCAATAGCTGGCGCGGCTGTGATCCTGCTCCTCGCCGACAACGCCATCGCGTTCCAGAACGGGCAGCAAATCCAGCAACAACCGCGCGGAAAGCTCCGCCAGACGCTCCTCCAGGGAGGCATGGTCATCCTCCGGCAGGATGGGCAGTTCCCTCTGGGCCAGGATTGGCCCGGCATCGAGGCGGGAATTGAGGGCAAAGATGGTGGTGCCTGTGAGGCTGTCGCCTTTTAGCAGCGCGCTTTGCACGGGGGTCGCACCGCGATGGAGGGGCAGCAGCGAGGGATGCAAATTGATGGCTCCCAGGCGGGTGCTTTCCCGCAGTGGCTTGCGCAGCATGGCTCCATAGGAGGCGGTGATGAGCAGGTCAGCCTCCAGGGAGCGGATGCTCTGCACTGATTCGGGCGAGTTCACATCCTCCGGTTGGGACAGGGACAGGCCCTTGCTCTGGGCAAACTCCGCCAGGGGGCAGAGACGCGGCTTAAGATTGCGCCCCGCGGGGCGTTCCGGACGGCTGAGCACCAGCACGGGCGGCGAGTCTTCCAGCAGCCCGCGCAGGGCTGGCACCGCAAATTGGGAACTGCCGGCAAAGATCAGGCGCATGCTTATTTGGGGCTGGAATTGGTGCCGATGCGGATGTTTTCGCCGTCCACGGTGGTGGCGGCCAGGGCCTTTAGCTTGCCTTTAAGCTTGAGCTTGGCCAGGGCGCCGACGCGGTCTGTGAACAGGATTCCGTCCAGGTGGTCGATCTCGTGCTGCACGATCACCGCGGGGTAGCCTTCCAGCTCCAGGCGGTGTTCGGCAAGCTCCACATCCTGATAAACCAGTGTGACGCGGGAGGGGCGGGTGACATGGGCGAACACCTCGGGGATGCTGATGCAGCCTTCCTCGGTGTCGGTTTCCCCCTCTGCATCCAGGATGCGGGGGTTGATCATCACGAGGGGCTTCTTTTGGCGTCCCTCCCGGAACCAATCGGGGTCGATCACGATGACGCGCAGGCTTTCACCCACCTGCGGCGCCGCCAGTCCCACGCCATCCCTGAGATACATGGTGTGGGTGAGGTCGGCGATAAACTCCTCCAGCTCCGGGCTGATGGCGCTGATTTCCCGCGCTTTGAGGCGCAGGATCTCATCCCCGTAGATGCGCACGGGCAGGAGGCGGGGCTTTCTCTTCATCAGGCAGTAGGTTCGCCGTTCTTGGCCAGGGCAGCGATGGCGCCGCGCTGAAACTCCACGCGCACCTTGTTCGTGTCGTCGATCTCCAGCACAACTATGTTCTTGTCCGGCTTGATGCTCACGATGCGGCCGTAGATGCCGGAGGTGGTGATGACGCGGTCGTTCACCTGCAGGGCGTCCAGCATCTTCTGCAGTTGCTTCTGCTTCTTTTGCTGGGGCATTATCATGAGGAAATAGAGCAGGGCGAACATGATGATGATGGGCAAAAAGGCGCCCAATCCGCCCGCCGCTCCGCCTGTGTTGGCCTGGGCTTGTAACAGTGTATGGATCATATTTATCTCCTTATGCTAAACCAAAGAATCTTGGCGTAATATGCAGTAATATCCTGATCAGGATGTTGGCGTAAAGCCCGGCGAGCAGATCGTCAACCGTGATGCCCCAGCCGCCGGGCAGACGCTGGGAGCGGTTGACAGGAAAGGGTTTGGCGATGTCAAAAGCCCTGAAGAGCACAAAGGCGTAAATCGCCACTGGTAGGGTGCGGGGCAGCAACAGGACGGTGACAAAGAAGCCGCAGGCCTCGTCGATCACGATGGCGGGAGCGTCGTGCCCGAGGGTCTTTTCCGCCTTGCCGCTCAACCAGACCGAAACGCCGCAAAGCGCAAGCAGGGCGGCGGAAAACCACGCCCATCCCCAGCCTTCAAACAGGAAACCGGGCAGGACAAGATAGACCGCGGCGGCAAGCAGGGTGCCAAAGCTGCCCGGGGCAAAAGGGATGAACCCCACTCCGAAAAGGGAGGCGAAAAAGCTTGCCGGGGTAAGTTTGCGCGCGCTCATTCGATGATCTGGACGTATGCCTCTTTCATCAGTTCCTGGATCCACGCGTGGTAGGCTTCCATGGTCTTGGTGCTGCGCAGGTAGTCCTGCAGCTTGTCTTTCACTTCCTCGTAGGCAAAGACCCGTGCGGGCAGCTCTTCCAGGCGGGAAAAGAGGTAGAGTATGCCCTGGTTTTCCAGCACGGGGGTAATGCCGCCCACCGGCGAGGAATTGATCTGGGAGGCAAAAAGTTCGGGAAATTCGTTGGCGGCAAAGTCACCCAGGACACCGCCGGTCTCCGCAGCATCGGGATCGCTGGAATACTGCCGCGCCAGGTCTTCAAAGCTGGCTTCCTTGTTCAGGAACTTCGCGCGCACCGCCTCCATCTGCTCACGGGCTGCCAAAGTGTCCGCATGGGAAGGAGAAACGATCTTGAGGATATGGCTGGCGCGGATTTCGTTGCCGCGGGTCTCGGTGAGCTTGATCAGATGGTAGCCATATTCGGTCTTCACGATGGGGGATATCTCACCCCGGTTCAGGTTGAAAGCCGCGTCTTCAAAGGGTTTGACCATCATGCCCTTGCTGAAGAAACCCAGGTCTCCCCCGCGTTCTTTGCTGGGGCAATCGCTGTATTGGGTGGCGAGGGCGGCAAAATCCCCGCCTTTGTCCAAGCGTTCCTGGATGTCCCTGATCTCCGCCAGCTTGGCGTTGTCGGTGGCTTCGCTGGGCTTGATCTCGCGCATGATGACGCCGGTCTTCCAGGTGACGGGCTTCACCGCCAGGGTGTCTTTGCTGGCTTCGTAAAAGGCCTCCATCTCCGCCTCGGTCACATTGACCCTGGAAGTCACATTGCGGGCGATAAGCTGTTCGGAAAGCGCACGTTCGGTGAGCATATCCTTGATCGAGGCCAGCAGCTCCGGCTCAGTGAGCTTTTCCTGCGCTAGGGCGACCCTGAATTCCGCCTCGGAGGGATAGTTTTTCTTGATCTCCGCCACCCTGCGCTCCGCTTCCCGCTTCACTTTGCCCTCATCCAGCCTGATATCCATCTCTTTCGCCTTTTGCACGATGACCTTGTTTTGGATGATCTGTTGCAGCACAATGGCCGGAGTCAGGCTCTCGTCCAGCATTCCGGCGGCTTTGAGGTGGAGCATCTCGTTTTGGATGTCGCTCATCAGAATGATTTCGTTGCCGACTTTGGCGACAATGCGGTCAACCAGATCGGCATTCAACCCTGCCAGGCAGAGCAGCAGCAGGCTTATCAGCAGTGTTCTCTTCATCTTAACACCTTAATAGTAATAGATTTTGTTGTCTTTGGCCTTCAATTCGCGCAGCAGGTCTTCATAGACCTGATTCAGCTTTTCAGCCAGCAGGATGGCGCGGATTTCGCCCTTGTAATCCTCAAAGTTCGCTTCCTGGCTGCCTTCCCGTTGATTGATATAGCGCAGCAGGTAGACTCCGTCAGCCGTTGCCAGGCGGCCAGGTTCGTCCTTTTTCAGTCCATGCACGGCACGCCAGAAGAGGGAATCCGGCCCGTTCGCGGTCACGTAGCCCATGTAACCCAGCTTGTCCTTAAGGGGTTCCTGGGAGTAGGACAGCGCAGCCTCATCGAAGTTCAGCCCTTCCTGCAGGCGTTTGAACAGGATGCTGGCGGCATTGGCGTCGGTGAGGAATATTCTCTGTACGTCATACTCCTGCAGCTTGCCCTGGAAGTCCGAGCGGTGCAGGCGGTAATAGGCAAAGAGCGCTTCCTCGCTGATCTCCATCTGGCTCATGCGGCGGGCGATCAGGGCGTTGGCCTTGATCTTGCGGGCGGCGTAGTCGATACGCTGTTTCACCCCGCTTTCCTGATCCAGTTTCTGTTCCTCCGCCGCCTGTGCCAGCAGGGTCACGTTCACCCAGTCCTCGATCTCCTGCTTTTTCTGCTCGGGACTGAGGGCTGCCCACTGCTCATCGCTGAAGGTGGCGCGGAAGTCCTCCAGATACAGCGTTTCGCCGTTCACCTGCGCGAGGGGCGTGGAAGGCCGCTCTTCCTTGCGTTTGCAGCCACAAAGCAGCACGAGGCAAACCAGGACAGGCAGCAGGACTCTACGCATATTCATATTTTACAGGAATGGCGGGGTATATTTGATCACCAGGCGGGGCATTTTGTTCACCGGAGTGTCGGGATCGTCAAAATGCCAGAATTCCATCTTGCCAAAGCGCAGCATCTCATGCCGGGAGCGGATGATCACTCCAAAGGGCTGGTCGCCCGGAGAGTCGATGTCCTCGTCCCCGGAGGCAAAAGCCTGCACGATGGGCGTGATATTCACCACCACGCGGTCGCCCGTCACCAATGCGGAAGCCGTTTCCAGCCCGCTGCTGATCTTCCCGTCCGGGATGGCGATGGCGGGATCGAGGTCCAGATGCTCGCGCAGCCAGTCCGTCCACAGGTAATACTGGATCTCCGAGCCGTAATAATCATTATCCTTCAGATACAGGATCAGTTCCGCCTTGTTGATGGTGGCACGCTTGCGGTCTTTTTCGGAGAGGATATTGCCCATGGGATCGACAAAGAGGTCGTAATTGAGGTTAAAATTCACATAGAGGCGGGAGGGCGCGATGTTGGAAAGCACCCATCGGTTGTCCAATACAGGAGCGGTTTCATAGTCCGCCCGGTAGCTGTCCACAAAAGCCCTGGCCTCATATTTATAGAGGGTGGTGTCGTCCGGCGCCATGTAGTTGAAGCGCAGGCGCGGGCCTCTGCCGCTTTCCCGGGAAAGGATTTCGCCATAGGCTCCGTCACTGCTGGAAAGCACCATGCTGAAGCCCAGGGTGTCAGCCACGTTTGCCCATCCTTCGCGCCAATTCTCCAGATCGGAGGCGGCCAGGGGAATCTTCACCACCGTTCCATAGGTGGAAACGCTGTCCGGCACGGTAAAGGCAGGCTGATTGAGGGGATGGATGTTCTCATCCAGAACCAGCGCGGTGCTGTCCGCCCGCCACACCTGGTTGAGCTTGCTCACGGACAGTTCCAGGGGATTGCGCCCCGCGGGGGAACGCTTCACCAGGGTCAGCTCCAGCCAACAGGAGTCCTGGTAGGCGCCGCCGGGGATGTAAAAATCCTGCGGGATGCCCGTGAACCGCATTATCGCTTCAGCTTCCACCCCATCCCAATTGCCGCAAAGCAAAGCCGATTCCAGCCCGCCGATCTTGCCTTCGCCGGGAAAGCTGAAACCTCCGTTGCCGGTGGCGCAGTCATCGCTGAAGCAGGTGCTGTCCACAATCGTTTGCACCGTCACTCCCGACCAGTTGTTACCGGTGAGGTTATCCTTGTTGGTGCATCCCGTCAGATACAACATTCCAATGAATGCCAGACAGGACGCAGCCAAATTTCTGATCATCTTCCATGATACCATAATTAAAATACCTTAGAGAATTAAGATTTTCTAAATTAGCAGATATAGTAGGCACTGTGGATAAGGGGATTTCTGGTCAACCTTTTTTTTAACTTGTTGCCAAAAAAGCACAAAGCCAGGCCTGAAAGTTGTGCATAAACTGTGGATAAACACCCCTTCTTCCGGAAGCTTATCCACACGGTTTTGACCCCGTTTGCGTTGAAAGGGAAGTATCCACATCTTTCCACCGCCATCCTTCCACAGGGGTGCACAACCCCGCCTGAAAGCTTGGGTATTCTCTTGTCCGGCAGCGCTTTCAAGCCTTGATACTCTTGATCAGGGTTTCCAACTGGGAGCGGAACAGCATGTCTTCCCTGAACTGGTTTTCGATCATCTTCTTGGCGTGCAGCACCGTGGTGTGGTCTTTGCGCTTGAAGTATTCGGCTATTTCTTTGAGAGAAAGCTGCGGGATAAGCAGATTGGCGAGATACATAGCCACCTGCCGCGGGAAGGAAATGGACTGCTTGCGCGTCTTGTCCACGATCTGGGCGACTGTGATGCCATAAGCCAGGCAGACCTGCCGGGTGATGTTGTCCAGGGTTATTTCCTTGCGGTGTTCGGAGATCATGTCGCTCAGGATGTTTCGCACCGTTTCGGTATCCAGGTCTTCCGGCTCCAGCTTGTTGTAGGAGCTGTATGCCATGATGCGGATCAGCGAGCCTTCCAGTGCGCGAACGCTGGAGTAGATGGACTCCGCGATGAAGGCCAGCACCTCGTCCGGGATTTGGAAGTTTTCCGGCTCCGCTTTCTTGCGCAGGATGGCGACGCGGGTCTCAAAGTCTGGGTTTTTCAGGTCGCAGAGCAGGCCGCTCTCAAAGCGGGTCACCAGCCTCTTTTCCAGGTCCGGGATATCCTTGGGAGGGCGGTCGGAGGTGAGCACGATCTGCTTTCTGGCGTCAAAAAGGGCATTGAAGGTGTGGAAAAACTCTTCCTGCGTGCCTTCCTTGCGGGAGAGGAAATGGATGTCATCCACCAGCAGCAGGTCAACTTTGCGGTATTTGGCGCGGAATTCCGGCATCTTGTTGGAGCGGATGGATTCGATCATCTCGTTGGTAAACTCTTCGCTGGTGGTGTAATAGATGGAGCAGTTGCGCCCCTCTTCCGCCACGAAGTTGCCTACCGCCTGCATCAGATGCGTCTTTCCCATTCCACTTTCTCCGTAGATGAAGAGCGGATTGTAGGTGTAGCCGGGCGATTCCCCCACCGCTTTGGCGGCGGAATAGGCAAAGTTGTTGTTGCGTCCGACCACAAACTGGTCGAAGGTAAAGCGTTCGTTCAGCCTCGTGTTCAGCATCACCCGGTTGCCGCTGTATTCCGGCTGTTCCCCCCTGGCGCCTTCCACCCGGTGGGGCGGGGAGACGAACTTCACCGTGTAGCGCTGGTTGTAAAGCGCGTAGGAAATCTCGCCCAAAGCCTCAGTATAATTCTGATTGAGATAGTTGGCCGAAAACTGGGTGGGCACCCTCACGATCAGCGAACTGTCTGTCATATCCACCAGCTTTGTTTCCGAAAACCAGGTGCGGAAACTCTGCTGATTGATGTTCTCCTCCAACTTGTCTAAAATATTCTGCCAAAGGTCTTGATCCATAATCTCTCTATCCTAATAAAAAAATTAACTTATCCACAACAGGGTGTGGAAACCCTGCTCTTTGAAATATATTGATACATCTGATTGAGAACAAGCCAGTTAGATTGGGGCGACATTCAGCGGATAGCCCAGGGGACAAAAAGTTATCCACACAAAATCCACATTATCCACAGGTTTTGCCTAACAGCTTGAATTTCACACCTATAGCAATCTTGCTCTTTGCTTGCTCAACTCACCCGGCAATTTTTTTGCCCGGCGTTCTTTTGTCAAGCTGGCAAATCACTTTCCACCATTTGGTTGAATGGTCAAGGAGAACGCTAACCCGCCCCTTTTTGACCGTCTTGGCTCCCGTTTTTCAAAATCCGCGTATTCGCCCTCCAAACGCCTAATCATTCTCGAATCATCCGCTTACCGATTTGTGAAGAAATTTTCACATTGTTTTCAAAGCGGCGGAGCCAGACTCCGGGTAAAAAACGCCCATCCGCTTGTTCTGGCTTGTGAAATCAGGCACGAAACCAGACTGTTTTCCATCGCTTTCCACACGCACATATATAGCTCAACCATCTTTAAAATACGTCATACCGCCCTCCCTTGCTGCTACTGGATGAGGGGCCATCATCCTTAGGTCATCCTTATAAATTATAAGGTTGACCCAAGGAAGACCCACTACAAACCCCGGGATGCAAATGAGGGCGATCCCTCAATCCCGCGCTTAATTCCCCTCCCCATAATATATAGGTGCTACGATTAAGTCGTGGAAAGGTGTTTTTGAGGTGGAAAGGTGGAAAGGTGGAATAGTGAAAAGGTTCCCCGAAATAAGAACCATCAGGATATATACCGTGTCATCCCGGGCAAGCTTGCTTGACCCGGGATTCAGTCTTTTAAAGCCACATCACAGCACACAACCCTGAAACAAACAACCTCCAGACTACATAACGTGTCATCCCGGCCTGTCGGGGTCCTCGCCAAAGCGCGTAGCGGTTTGGTGGGGTGGATTGAGCCGGGATCAAGTCTTTTAAAGCCACATCACAGCACACAGCCCTGAAACAAAACACCCCCAGACTACATAATGTGTCATCCCGGCCTGCGAGCCGGGATCCAGTCTTTTAAGGCTACAGACAACCACCCGATTCTAAAACAAAACCCCAATAGACTATAAAACCGTGTCATCCCGGCCTGTCGGGGTCCTCGCCAAAGCGCGTAGCGGTTTGGTGGGGTAGATTGAGCCGGGATCCAGTCTTTTGAAGCCACATCACAGCACACAGCCCTGAAACAAACAACCTCCAGACTACATTACATGTCATCCCGGGCAAGCGTGCTTGACCCGGGATCCAGTCTTTTGAAAAATCCACTTGACTCCCCCAATACTACCCACAAAGTTTACAGCATGTGCCGCTATTATGTCTATATCCTTGCCAGCAAACGCAATGGAACCCTATATACGGGAGTAACCAACAACCTGCTCCGCCGCGTGGAACAGCACAAAAAACACGAGTTTGATGGCTTTACCGCGGAGTATGAGGTTATGATGCTGGTCTGGTATCAGGACTTTCCTGATATCACATGCGCCATTGCCATGGAAAAGCGCATCAAGCGGTGGCGGAGGAAATGGAAGTTGCAGATGATTGATTCTTTCAATCCCGATTGGCGGGATTTGTCGGAGTCACTTGTTGATGAGGGGTAATAATCTGGGGTGCTTTGTTTCGTGGCTGGCTTGTAGTTTTCAAAAGACTGGATCCCGGCTCGCAGGCCGGGATGACACAGTTATGTAGCCTGATGGTTATTGTTTCAGGGAACCTTTTCACCATTCCACCTTTCCACCTTTCCACCTTCAAAGATCCTGTCATCCGCGTTCTATTATCCATTCCACTCTTACAACTTCCTGGATGATTAGAACTTCACCTCGCCTGGGCCTTCGATCTGTTTGATCTTGCCGCCTTCGTTCATGTCTCGGCAGGGGCCGGCTTCGATCTCGGCGCTGTCGGTGTAGCCGCGCTTTTCCCAGTAACCCGGGATATAGTAGTCCATCAGCTCGATCTTTACCACACTTTTGGCGGATTTGTAGCCCCAGAGATAGGGGTTGAAGACGCGCACGGGCCCGCCGTAATCCTCGGTGAGCAGTTCGCCGTCGAAGCTGTGGGCGAGCAGGGTCTTTTCCTGCAGGGCGTTTTTTAGGGGAATGGAGGTGTCATAGACCAGTCCCACAGACCAGAAGCGGACATATTTGCAACTGGGGCGCATGCCCACGCGCTCCAGGATCACGGAGAGCGGAACGCCTTTCCAGATGCCCCTGACAGACCAGCGGGTGACGCTGGTGAGGCGGGCGTCCACCTCCCTCTGCGGCAGGGCGTTGAGGTCTTGCCAGGTGAATACGCGGGGCGAGTCGCAGGCGCCCACGACCTTGATAATCCAGTTTTCGCGGTCCAGGCTGCCGGGGTGTCCCTCAGCCCAGAAAATAGGGGTGTTCAGTTTGGCGAGTTTATGCACTTTTTCTCCTTGGGAATTTGATTCCCTGCCGTCGTTACAGCCGGCGGAGCAGGCCAGGACGGCCAGCAGCAGCCAGCAGGTGACAAGCAGGCGGCTCATTCATCGCCTGCAAAAAGGTTATCCGCCACATCGGAAGGCAGGATGGAGGGGGTTCCGCGGCGGGCGGCAAGTTTTTCCGCGGTGCGTCCCAGCAGGAAGGAGGCGTTGATGGCGGCTTCGGGGATGCTTAAACCCTGCGCCAAAAAAGATGTGATGATGCCAGCCAGGACGTCGCCGCTGCCTCCGGTGGCGAGCCCATCGTTGCCGCTGCTGTTTACAATGGTGCTTTCGCCGTCGTGATAGACGCTGAAGTGGGATTTGAGCAGCACGTGGGCCTGATGGCGGGCAACAAATTCACGCAGAGGGGAGAGGCAATCCGTTTCCAGGCTGTCCTTTGGGATGCCCGCCAGGCGGGAGAACTCGCCCCAGTGGGGTGTGATGAGGATGTTTGGCCTGGCGAGATACTTGAGCAGGCTGGGGTTGTCGGCGATCAGGTTGAGGCCGTCGGCATCCACCACCAGAGGTTTCTTCACCTGTCGCAGGGCGATCTCCAGCAGACGCAGGGAATAGCTGTCCCGTCCCAGGCCAGGCCCGATCAGCACCGCGGAGGCTTCGCCCAGCAAGCTGGCAAGCTGTTTGGTATCCGGCATGGCGCGGGAGTTTTCCGGGATGGAGAGGCTGAGGGCTTCGGTGAGCCTGATGAAGTAGAAGGGCTGCAGTTCAGGCCGGTGGAGCAGCCAGACATATCCGGCTCCGGCGCGCAGAGCGCCCTTGGCGGCCAGCAGCGAGGCTCCGGTGTAGCCCGGCACTCCGCCGAAGATATAGACCTTGCCGAAGTCGTTCTTGTGGCTGTCCGGGTGGCGCATGGGAGGGCAGAAATCCTCTTCGGTGAACAGTTTGACGCCGGGCAGGCCGTGGTAGTAAAAGTGGGGAATGCCGATGGGGACGAAGCTGGTGGGGCCGCAGACTTCCCTGCCGTAGCCCAGGACGTGCCCCAGCTTGAGAGAGGCGATGCAGAGGGTGGCATCGGCGTAGATGGCCTCGCTGCACCAGCCGGTGTCGGCATCCAGCCCCGAGGGGATATCCACCGCGATCACGCGGGAGGCACTGGTATTGACCACTTCAAAAAGGGTGAGGTGAAAGTCGTCCGGCTCGCCGTGGAAGCCTGTGCCAAAGATGGCGTCGATCACCAGGTCGCTGTCGGAGACGATCTCTTCCAGCAGGGGCAGGTCTTCCAGGCTGGAAATCTGCAGAATGGGGATGCCGAGGGCGCGGCAAAGCTCCAGATTGGCCTTGGCGTCCGGGGAGAGGTCGCCTTTCCCGATCCGCAGGATCACCACTTCGCAGCCGCCCTGGTCGAGCCAGCGGGCGATCACGGCGCCGTCGCCGCCATTGTTTCCGCGTCCGCAGAGGATGCAGGTGCGGCCTTGCAGCCATTGGGGATATTGCGCGGCGATCAGGTCGGCGCAGCCTTTTCCAGCGGTTTCCATCAGGACCCGGGAAGGCAGGCCGAATTCCTCGGCGCAGCGGCGGTCAAGGTCTTTCATTTGGGATGAGCTGAGCAGGTATTGCATGGTTTACCTCTTGCTATTGGATTGGATGGGCAGCTTGATCTCGAAGGTGGTGCCTTCGTTGGGAACGCTTTGGACAACGCGAATCTGCCCCTGGTGGTATTCTTCGATGATGCGTTTGGCCAGGCTGAGTCCCAATCCCCAGCCGCGGGTCTTGGTGGTGACGCCGGGATCGAAGATTCGTTTCCATTGTGAGCGGGGGATGCCCTTGCCTTCGTCACGAACCTGCACGTAGATGTGCCTTTCGGATTTGGAGGCGGTGATGATGATGCTGCCGCCCTTTTTGGTCATGGCGTCCACGCAGTTTTTGATCAGGTTTTCCAGAGTCCATTTGAATAGTTCGGGATCCAGCATGACCTGGACGCCCTGGATCTTTGAAATGAGGTGGATGTCGATACGTGAGCCCAGATGTGGCATGCGTTGCTGGAAGTAATCAACCATTTCCGCCAGGATAGCGTTCAACTCCGTGGGGACGAGATTGGTCTGGGAGCCCACCTTGCCAAAGCGGGAGGCGATCATGCGCAGTTGGTTGAGGTCGGCGGTCATGTATTCGATGATGCGGTCCATGCCGGGGCGGTCATGCCCTGTCCCGGGGGATTCCTTCAGGTAGTCGATCCAGCCCATCAGGGAGGTGATGGGGGTGCCGAACTGGTGCGCGGTTTCCTTGGCGAGCCCGATCCAGAGGGTATCCTTTTCGGTGCGGTGCAACAGGAAAAGCCCGTAGGAGCTGAAGGCGATGAGCAGCAGGGCCAGGAAGATTTCCAGCACGAAGACGCTTTGGATTCGGGAAAGAGACTTGGGCGCGGTGAAATAGATGTAGCCGAGGCTGTCCGCGGCGTTGCTGAGTGGAATCTCGGTCATTTTGGCCAGCCTGTCGGACACCTGTTCACGCTGGGAAGGCGGGATGTCATACCAGGAAAGGGTTTCCGGGATGTCCATGTTGCGCCAGTAGAGGGGATTTTTGTCGCGGTCGGTGACCACCACGGAATAGTCGATATTGCTGAGGAACTGGCGCAGGGAGATGGGTTTGGCGAAGAAGACGTAGTTGGTGAGCACGCCGTTGGCGTCGATGGGTATCCTTTCCATGCTGCCCAGATGCGAAAAGAGGATTTGGCGGGAAGCCGGGCTGAGTTCGGCAAAGCTGCTGTCCGAATCAACCCCCACCCTGCTCCAGTAGAGGGGTTCCAGCTCGGTATCGGTGATGATTATGGGCAGCGGGTTGTGGGGCATGAAGTCGTAAAGGATGTAGTCACCTATGGAGGAGTTGAAGTTTGGTTTCTGCACCGATTTGAAGTAGTTCGAGCTTAGCTCGCCGATCATCTGGGAATACTGTTCCGCCTGGCGCAGGTAGCCATCGGAATAGGCGATGTACTGGGCGAAGATGCGGGGCACATATTCCTGC
The DNA here is from genome assembly GCA_035450685.1 of Candidatus Cloacimonadota bacterium. Classification (GTDB taxonomy): domain Bacteria; phylum Cloacimonadota; class Cloacimonadia; order Cloacimonadales; family Cloacimonadaceae; genus Syntrophosphaera. The sequence goes on from DAOTNF010000015.1 coordinate 14,535, forward strand.
TCCTGCTTGGCGTTGTGGATCAGAATCTGGGTGTAAACCGCGAAGATGCCAAAGACCACAATGCTGCCAAAGATCAGGTAGAGGCGCAGGGTGCGGAAGCTATTGGTCTTCTTTCGCGAGGTTCCAGAGTGCGTCGAGTTCTTCGAGGCTTGCTTCATGGATGTTGGCTCCGTTTTTGCGGTAGTGCTCTTCGATATAGCGGAAGCGTTGGTGGAATTTCCGGGTGGTGTCCTTGAGCGCGCCTTCGGCGTCGATTTGCAGCTTGCGTGCCAGGTTTACCAAGGTGAACAGCATGTCGCCCAGTTCTTCACTGATCGCGGCGCTGTCCTGGGAGGCCAGGGCTGCCTGAAACTCGTCCTCTTCCTCCCGCAGCTTGTCCAGCACGGGTTTGACTGAGTCCCAGTCGAAGCCCACCGCGGCGGCTTTTTCCTGGCTGCGTTGGGCGTGGATGAGGGCGGGCAGGGCACGGGGGATACCTTCCAAAACGCTGATCCTGTCGGTCTTTTCCGCTTTCTTGATGCGTTCCCAGTTGAGTTTGACGGCTTCTGAATCACGCACATCGGCATCGCCAAAGACGTGGGGATGGCGGCGGATCAGCTTGGCGGAGATTTTGGAGAGGACTTCGCGGATGTCGAACTGGCCTTCCTCTTCGGCGATGCGGGCCTGAAACACGATGTGCAGCAGCAGGTCGCCCAGTTCTTCGCAGAGGGCCTGGGGATCGTTGTCCTCGATGGCTTCCACTGCCTCATACAGTTCTTCGATAAAGTTTGGCACCAGGCTCCGGGAGGTTTGCTTCGCGTCCCAGGGGCAACCGGAAACGGGATCCCTCAGTCGGGAGAGGATATCCACCAGTTCTTGAAATTCTTTCATTGGCCCACCTCCGGGGCGAGTTGCCGCGGGCGGGTGTGCAGGGTGGCGTTCACCGCGGCGAAATATATCCAGACAAAGTAGTCCCAGCGGATGGAACTGGGCACGGAAGAGGCTGGCACAAAGAGCAGCAGGGAGATGAGATACATCAGATAGCGCTGCCTGTCCGCTCCGGTGGACTTGCGGTAGAGCTTCCACAAGCCCGCCAGCCAGTACAGATAAAGGTAGAGGAAGCCGAACAGTCCGGGCAGGCCCCAGTTTCCCAGCAGTTCCATAAAATAGTTGTGGGCGTTGGTGATGCCGGCTGTGCGATATATGGCGTCGCCTTGCATGTGAGGCTCATAGTTGCCGCCCCCCACGCCGATGAAACCGGAACGGGTGGCCATATCGAGGGTTTCTTTGATGAGTTGCACGCGAATCTGGATGGAACTCATATAGATGGACGTTTGCTCGGTGCTCAGGGTGCCGACCTGACTCTTGAGCACCCGATACAACAAACGCGCCTCGCGGTTATAGCGCGCGTAGATGCCTCCTGCCAGCAGGGACGCCGCCAGCAGCAGGACCAGTTTGCTTTTCCAGTTGGTCTGGACGATAATGAAATAAGCCAGAAACGCTGCCAGGGCCATCATCGAGATTCGGGCGCCCTGGATCAACGCGATCACCCCGATGGCCAGCATCACAGGCGCGCTCAGCACTGACAGCCAGCGTTTCCCGGAGATTCGGGGCACAAAGAGCAAAAATGGGCTGAAGAGCAGCAAATAGCTGGCCATATTGTTTTCATTGTAAAAGGGGCCGGAAGGCATGAAGGAGCCTGTTCCGTAGTGGCGCGACGCAGGCAGGTGCTTAAAGGTGAACAACTCCACCAGCGCCGTGCCCACATAGAGCAGCACCATCAGAAAGAGAAACCAGTGAAATCCGCGCAGCAGCACGGGGTCTTCAAAAAGCTTGTCGTAGATGAGGAAAAGAACCATATAGCGCAGTATCCACGCCGTATAGCTGAGCACCAGCGTTTTATCCATCGCCCAGATGTAGGAAGCCAGGTTCAGGATCGTCCAGCCCGCCAGAAACAGGAAGGGGCGGATGTTGCGTGGCTGGATGAGCGGGGTTTCGGGATAGATGCAGAGCCACGCCAGGCACAGCCCCAGCACCAGATAGTGGGCGACCACCACCAGGACGCCGGTGAAGGTGTAAAACTCCAGCAGGGTATAGAGCCCCAGGATAAACAGCAATAGCTGCCAGAGCAGGGGCTTTTTGGCTGTGGCGGTCATTCCTTCCCGGGCGTTTTCCCCTTGAAGGCGCAGAGTATGCGGTCCACCTGCTCGCGGTGGATCACCTGCACGTTTTCCATGATCACGGCCAGGAAGCAGGCCAGCAGGAAGGCCATGACGGTGATCACCACCACCATCAAGGCACGCTTGGGTTTGGAGCGCAGACCCGCCAGGGAGGGGCTGTCCAGGACGTCATAGCTGGGCATGTCGCGCGCTTCTTCCAGTTTGGCAATCTCATATTGGGGATAGAGGTATTCAAAGACCTTTTTCTGTATCTCCAGATTGAGTTTGAGCTTCGCATATTGCAGGGAAAGATCGGGGATGCGCGAGATTTGGGGAATGTAGCTGGGCACGAGCTGGGAGTTGCTGCTTTCCAGCTCCTTCACCTTGCCCGCCAGTACATCGCGGCGGCGTGCCAGGTCTGCCAAAACAGCGGAATTGGAGTCAAACTGCTGTTTGGCAACCTCATACTCGATCTCGGCCTTGTAATATTGGGCCACGCTTTCGCTGTAAAGCCCGATCAGCGCCTGGGTCTGTTCATCCAGGCCAACGGCGCGGTTTGTCTTCTGAAAATCTTTCAGCGCCGTCGCCAGGGAATCGATGGTGGCCTTGGTGTCGGACACCTGCTCTTCCAGGAACTGCCGCTGCAATTTGCTCTTGCTGCCGCGTTTGGTGCTCAGGTATTCCTGCAGGCTGTCCAGATAGTATTGGGCGATGTTTTTGGAAAGCAGCTTGTCCTTGGTTTCCACCTTGATGGTGATCAGCTTGCTTTCATAATCGGTGCTGATGTGCGTCGTACTGTTGCCCAACTTGAACACCGCCTTTTCCATCGCTTCCAGGGGCGGCTTGTTTTGCAGCTTGTAATAGCGCAGAAGGTCAAACTCTTTCACCACCTCTTCGCGGAAGCTGCGGCTCTGCATGATGTTGATGAATTCCACCGCCGGGTCTCTTTTCATTCCGCCCAGCAGGCTGCCGGAAAGCATTCCCAGCATGCCGCCGTCCAGGGCGCCGAGGACGTTGCCGCCGTCCTCCACGGGAACCAGCACGGCCTTGGAGACCCAGTATTTGGGCACCACAAGGGAATACACAATCGCGCCGATGGCGAAGAGCAGGGTGAAGACGATCACAAAAGCCTTGCGCTTGGCAAGCAGATACAGGATGTCGAAGATTCCCATTTCCTTTTTCATAGTCACCACGTTGTCATTATTGGCTTGATGGCACAGCGGACGCGGCTCACAGGGGCCTGTCCATTTGCCTGAGCAGGATTGGGGGCAGTTCCAGGCTGCCGTCCTGCCGCTGATAGGTCTCCAGCAGGGCGATCATCAGCCTGGGAGTCGCCACGCCTGAGCCGTTGAGGGTATGCAGAAACGCCATCTTGCCCGAGGCGTCCCGATAGCGGATGTTGGCCCGGCGGGCCTGGAAATCCACAAAATTGCTCACGGAGGAGACCTCCAGATACTTGCCCGTGCCGGGAGCCCAGACCTCGATGTCGTAGGTCTTGGCGGAGGCAAAGCTCAGATCCCCGGTGCAGAGCTGCACCACCCGGTAGTGCAGGCCCAGCGCCTGCAAGATATCCTCGGCGTCCCGCAGCATCTCTTCCAGTGCCTCCCAAGAGCTTTGCGGCTCCACAAAGCGCACCATTTCCACCTTGTTGAATTGATGCAGGCGCTGCAGGCCGCGGGTGTCCTTGCCGTAGGAACCAGCCTCGCGGCGGAAGCAGGGGGTGTAGGCCACATATTTGAGAGGCAGTTGCGACTGGCTGAGCACTTCCCCGGCATGGATGTTTGTCACCGGCACTTCGGCGGTGGGGATCAAAAAGAGGTCGTCCTCATCCACATGATACATATCCGTTTCCAGCTTGGGAAGCTGGCCGGTTCCGGTCATGGTCTTGCGGTTCACGATCAGGGGCACGCCAAGTTCGCTGTAGCCGTGCCGCTGCAGATGAAACTCCAGCATAAAGTTGATCACGGCGCGTTCCAGGCGCGCGCCAAAGCCGGTATAGACGGGGAATCCGGAGCCGGATATCTTGGCGCCGCGGGGCATATCCAGCAGGGCGTTCTTTTCCGCCAGCTCCAGATGGTCGAGGGGGCTGAAAGCGAAGGATGGCTGCTCGCCCCAGGTCTTGACCAGGATGTTGCTGCTTTCGTCCCTGCCAACCGGCACCGAGGCTTCAGGCAGGTTGGGGATGGTGAGCAGGCGGGCTTCCAACTCGGCGTTTATTTCAGTCAGGCGGCCGTTGACCGCCTTGATCTGCTCCGCCACGCTGCCCATTTCTTCCAGCAGGGCGGAGGCGTCGCCGCCTTCCCGCTTGAGTTTTGCAATCGTTTGCGACACCTGGTTTTGCCTGGATTTGAACTGGTCAAATTCAAACTGCAGGCCGCGTCTCGTCTCGTCCAGTTCCAACAGGGCGTCGAGGTCGGCCTTTTCGTTTTTATTGCGGATCGCCGCGCGCACCTCATCGGGATTGCTGCGGATAAACTTCAGATCGATCATTTTTGTTCCTTTAGCGGGCTGTTGCGGCCAGTCCGGCAGCCGTGGCATACATGGCCTGGTAATCTTCTATCTTGAGCGAGGCGCCGCCGATCAGGCCGCCATCGATATCCGCGCAGGAAAGCAGTTCGGCGATGTTGCCGGGTTTAACGCTGCCGCCGTAGAGCAGATGGATGCGCTGCGCCGTCGCGGGATCGAAGCGTTGAGCCAGCCAGGCGCGGATCAGGGCGTGGGCTTCCTGGGCCTGCTGCGCGGTGGCGGTCACTCCGGTTCCGATCGCCCAGACGGGTTCGTAGGCGATAACCAGGTCTTCCCCGGAGTCCAGCTCCAGGCCTTGCAAGGCTCCTTCCAACTGGCTTACGATCAGTCCTTCGGTCTCGCCTGCCTCGCGTTGCGCCAGGGTTTCGCCGATGCAAAGGATGGGCGTGATGCCCTGTTCACGCAGCCGGATCAGCTTTTCGCGGATCAGCGCGTCGCTTTCCAGATGGTACTGGCGGCGTTCGGAATGTCCCACGATGCAGTGCCGGATATTCAGGGAGGCAAGCTGAAAGGCCGCCACTTCGCCAGTGAAGGCTCCCTGTTCCCTGGCGCTCACATCCTGCGCCGCAACCAGGGCCGGGGTGCTTTCCAGAATCTCCCGCGCCTGCGCCAGAAAGGGATACACCGGCGCCAGCAGGGCGGTGACCCGCGGATGTGAGTGTTCTTTCAAAAAACTTGCCAGTTGCCGGCAAAACTCACTCGTCTGCCCGGCGTCTTTGTTCATCTTCCAATTTCCAGCGATGATTATGCTGCGCATGTGCGGTACACCTCTCTGTTAATTTCTGAAAAACCATTAGTTCTGCGCTTTGCGGATTAGTCAAGCATTTTCCTGAGCCTCGCCGGATGCGGGGCTGCTACATTGGAAGCGTGGAATGAATAATAGAACGCGGATGACAGGATATTTGAAGGTGGAAAGGTGGAAAGGTGAAATGGTGAAAAGGTTCCCCTGAAATAAGTCCACCAAGCTATATACTGTGTCATCACGGCCTGCGAGCCGTGATCCAGTCTTTTGAAATAACTCCCCAGCCCAAAAACAGACCACACCAAGCCATAAAGCCGTGTCATCACGGCCTACGAGCCGTGATGACGCACTTATAAAGCCTGATGGTTCTTGTTACGGGGGAACCTTTCCACCATTCCACCTTTCCACGACCTAATCGTAGCACCTATATATTATGGGGAGGGGAGTTACAAGTGGGAAGAATGGATGGCCCTCATTTGCATCCCGTGATTTGGCGTGGGTCTTCCTTGGGTCAACCTTATAATTTATAAGGATGACCTAAGGATGATGGCCCCTCATCCAGTAGCAGCAAAGGAGGGCGGTATCCAGACAGGACTTCGTGGTGTCGTGATGTCGTGGTGGGGTGGTGAAATAGAACGCGGATAACAGGATCTATGAAGATGGAAAGGTGTAATGGTGGAAAGGAGCCTTGAAACAACGCCAACCAAGCTACATACCGTGTCATCACGGCTCCCGCGCCACATCCCATTGTTAGGAATTGTTTATCAAATCCTAATAATATTCTAACCCAGCAGGCGTATAACCCTTTATGAATGCACATATAGGAGTTATCAATGCTAAAGGCAGATATGCACTGTCACTCGATCTATTCCGAGCATCCCGCCGAATGGTTTTTGCAAAAGCTGGGAGCCCGGGAATCATACACTGATCCCTTTTATATCTACGACCGGGCCATGAAAAAGGGCATGGACCTGGTCTGCGTGACCGATCACAACCAAATCGAGGGAGCGTTGCTGCTCAAAGAAAAGCATCCCTCCAAAGTGATCGTGGGGGTGGAGAGCACTGCCTACTTTCCGGAAGACGGCTGTAAAATCCACATCCTGATCTACGGCCTCAACGAGATGCAGTTTGAGATGGTCAACCTCATCCGCAATGATATATATGAACTGAGATCCTACCTGCTGGAAACCGGGCTTACCCACAGCGTGGCGCATGCCTCCTACTCGGTGAACGGCAAATTGAATCAGCAGCACCTGGAAAAGCTGATCCTGTTGTTTGACGTCTTTGAGAGCGTCAACGGCGGCCGCAACGTGCTCAACAACCTGGGCTGGAAACATATTCTGGACAACCTGGACGCGCACCTCATCGAGTCACTCTATCAAAAACACCGCATCCAACCCGCTTCCGACAATCCCTGGATCAAAGGCTACACCGGGGGTTCCGACGACCATGCCGGAATCTTTGTGGGTTGCACCTACACCCAGGCCCAGGCAGCCAACCAGGCGGAGTTTCTGGAAGCAATCCGGGGTAAACAAAGCGCCGGATATGGCAGAAGCAACAACTTCCATTCCCTGGCTTTCTCCGTTTACAAGATTGCCTACGACTTTTCCAGGCAGCAAAGCAAAAAGAAGAAGGGAAACCCGCTCCTGAGTTCGGTGACCGAGGCCTTGTTTGAAGACCGCGGCGTTGACCTGGGCAACAAGCTCAGGATCAAGACCATCAGGGGATTGGCGGACATGCGGGGAGACGAGCTGAAGAAAAACCTCGCCGACCTGCTGCACACCCTCAACAACTCCCGCGACCTGGATGTGGACGACAAGCTGGACAAGGTGTATCTGCACATTTCCGACCTGGCGGATTCATACTTTAAAATCCTGCTGGATTCCATCGAGTCAGACCTCCAGGAACTCAACCTCATCAAGCTGATCCGCAACTTCAGCATGTCGATTCCGGGAGTGTTTCTGATCCTGCCTTTCTTTAGCTCCGTCCGGCACATGAACGGCTCGGTGGAGCTGCTGTCCAATTTCAGGAAGGACCATCAGATCCCGGAGCAGGAAAGGAGCCGCCGCACCCTGTGGTTTTCGGACACGCTCAACGACCTCAACGGGGTGTCCGTGACCCTCAAACAGATGGGGCACAAAGCGATCAGCAGAGGAAGAGACCTCAAGATCGTGGCGTCCATGCGGGATGGCGAGATCAGCGCCGATATTCCGGGAAACCTCATCAACCTTCCCCCCATGTACAGCTTCCGCTTGCCCTATTATGAAAGCTATATGATCAAAGTGCCCTCCATCCTGAAAAGCGTTAAGCTGATCGCGGATAACGAACCGGATCAGATCATTATCTCCACTCCGGGGCCGGTGGGGCTGCTGGGGCTGCTGATGGCCAGGATGCTGAACGTGCACTGCATCGGAATCTACCACACGGATTTTCACGCCGAAGCCAGGCACATCATCGAGGATGAATCCGCCTCCAACATCATCCTCTCCTACGAAAGGTGGTTCTATTCCCTGATGGACGAGATCAGGGTGCCCACCAATGAATATGGCAAGATCCTGGAAGAAAGAAACATCCACGCCAAAAACGTGAAGCTGCTGCGGCGGGGAATCGAGGCGGACGACTTTGAGCCTATGCAGGACCGCAAAAACTTTCTGAAAACCGAGCTGGATATCCGGGACGGATTTACCTTACTCTACGCAGGAAGAGTATCGAAGGACAAATCCCTGGACCTCCTCTGCGAGGTGTACCGGCGTCTGGCAAAGACCAGGGACGACGTCAACCTGATCGTGGCAGGAAACGGCCCCTATCTGAGCGAGATGAAAGAGGAACTCGAAAACTACCCCAGAGTCTATTTCACGGGAGCCCTAAGCAGGGATAAGCTTCCCGGGGTATACAATGGAGCAGATGTCTTCCTCTTTCCGAGCGTTACGGACACCTTTGGGATGGTGATCCTGGAATCCCTGTCCTGCGGCCTGCCGGCTCTGGTATCCAACCACGGCGGGCCCAAGGAACTGGTTAGCGGCGGCGGCGGAGCAATTGTGCCAGACCAGAAGCCCGACACCTGGGTCAAAGCTATCCTGAAAATGGTGGAACTGGCGGAAAAAGACCCGGAATCCTACGCACAGTTACGCAACAAAGCCAGGGCCAGCGTTAAGGAAAGCTCGGACTGGGACAGCATCCTGGACGACCTGCTGGGTAAAGACAGCGTCCTGCTTGAGCTGTGAGGAAGGTGAGAGGGCTTACACGGGGAGAAGCCTTTTCACAACACCACTTCCTCACTCGCTTTTTGGCACCATCAACGCTATCAAGCCAACGATGCTTCGGGCGGCCAGGCCCTTGATGAAACCGGCGGGAGTGGGATAGGCCTTGTCTATGATGCCCTGCTCTTTCCAGTAGAGATAGTCCGCGCTGCGTTCCCTGGCGCCTGCCCTGGCGGCGGCCCGGAAAGCGCTGTGGTAGAAGATGTGAAACCATGTGGGCTTTCGCGGACGGCCTGACTCCACTTCTTCCGCGAAGCTTCTGGAAACCCTTGCAATCCTCGCCAGGTCTTTGGCTTTGGGCTGGAAAACGGCGTCCCAGCATTGGATTGGCAGTTCCCGGGCGTGATTGTAGCCCAGTTGATAGAGGGTCTTGCGCAGGAACCTGGTGCCGGTTCTGGCGCCTGCCGCGGCTGTGGTGGTGATTACCAGCGCCTGCCTGCCAAAGAAACGGGGACGGTGAAACACATAAGCCAGGTGGTCGAAGAAATTCTTGGTTTCGGCATTCACATGCAGGATATAGATGGGCGCGCCCACGATAAGGGCGTCCGCTTCCAGCATTTTGTTCAGCACCGGCTCCATGATGGCACGATGCGGGCACAGTTTTTCATCTCTGAGAATGCAGTTGAAACAGCCCAGGCAAAAGGGAAGCTTAAGCTCTTTGAGGCTGAGGTGCTCAAAGACCCAGCCGGGACGCCTGGCAAGCTCCTCCACAACCAGGTTCGCGGCTTTGCAGGTATTTCCCTTCCTGGGGCTTCCGTGAATAACAAGGCATTTTGGCATGGCAGTCTCCTGTTTCTTTTACTCTAATAGATTGGAGGGCGGGAAGATGTCAAGGAAGGCGTGAGGACTCCGCGAGCTGGCGAGAACTGCGCCGGGACATACTCGGTTAGTTGAGCCACAGCCTTAATCACAGCCGCTGAGGCTTTCCAGGATGCTTTCAAAGATGTAGCCCACGTGGATGCGGTTGGTGAGGTCAAGTTTTTCCACATCGACCTCCAGCACCGGGCCTTTGTGGAACCCGAGCTTCACGACATTGGAGCCGTACTCTTTATACCAGCGGTTGAGGTTTTTGATCTCGGTGAACTGCCATCCGCCCTCGACCTCCATTTCCCTGCCGCGCTGCTGTATCCTTTCCCAAGCCAGGGAGGGGCTTCCCTGCAGCAGGATCATCAGGTCAGCCGAGGGAAGCTGCCGGTTCACCGTCTGAAAACGGGTGGTCAGATTGTCCAGTTCGTCGTCGGTGAGCAGCCCGTCGGCATGGAACTGGTTGCAAAATACCAGCAGGTCTTCGGGCAGGGAACGGTCTTTCACATAGCTTCCGGTTCCGCTTTTCCCTTGTAGCCGCTGCCTGGCGCGCATATCCAGATAGTGCATCTGCAGGTCGTAGCAATAGGTTTTCTTGTCGGCCAGGAACTTCCCCAGCAGCGGATTCTCCTCCGGCTTTTCATACAGCCCCTTGATTCTGAGGCTGCGCCCCATGATGGCCGCCAGGGTGGATTTTCCCAAGCCCACGTTTCCGGCGATGGTGATCAGCTTGGGATTGTCCGCCAGATACTGTTCCAGCTTGCGCTCCACGTCTATGGCCTTCAAAGTGGCTTCGGTCTGGGGCAGGGTGACCCATTCGCTGATCCCCGGGCTGGAGACCCTCAGCCCCAGGGCTTTTATCTGCTCCGCCACGAGGTTCACGGTGCGGCGCTGCCATTCTGCCTTTTCCACGGCTTTGTCCGCAGCGATCACCAGCACCGGGCACTTGACGTGGTGCGCCACAAAATCCTCATAGAGGTTGTTCAGGAGTTCGAGGTATTCCGCCGAAATCTCCAGTTCGCTCTTGCGTCCCCGCTGCCGTATCCTTTCCTGGAGGGTGGGGACATCCGCCCTGAAATACACCAGCAGGTCGGGTTCCTTGATCTGTTCCGTCATCAGCCGGTAGTTGCGCTGGTAGGCCATGAACTCCGCTTCGGACATGTGTTTCAGGATGCGCTGGGCTTTGCCGAAGATGTGGTAGTCTTCCGCGAGCGTCCTGTCTTCCAGCACAATCCCCCTGCAGGACTGGATCAGCTTCTGGCGGTCGAGCCTGCCGTTGAAAAATTCGATCTGCGCCATGAAGGCGTTGGCGACGGGGTCATGGTAAAAAGAATCGAGCACGATGGGGTTGAACCTTTCCGGAAAGGCGTAAACCCCCTCAGTGCCGTTTGCCTTGGGATACACGGAGGTGAGAATCCTGTTGAGGGGAGCGGAACTTGCCGCTTCGATAAAGGTGGACTTTCCCACGCCGATGTTTCCCACTATGCCAATGCGGATGTTCTCCATTGTCGTCCTCGCTGTAAGTCTTATGCCTAAGAATCCTCCCGCGCGATCCACGTCAAGAATTTCCTGCCGGTCGATTGCTGCTGCACGCCCAAAAACACCTTGACTGTTTTGCGCCTGCCGCCAAATGTGGATACACGCCGAGTGTCAGGTTCTAAACCATAGGCAAGACCAGGCACCGACAGGGTATGGCGGGAAACGGCCATGCCTCCCTATTTGGAAAGGCGGGAGGCCAAAGATTTGCCTCCCCTCTTCTGCAGCTTACTGGAGGTAAAATGAAGAAGCTGACTTATTTGATCTTTATCGCCCTGCTGCTGTTCGGGCTTTTTGCCTGCAGCGAGGACGACAAACCCACCGAAGCCCGCATCCTGGGATACTCCCTCGATCAATTCATCGACGCCAATACCGTGCGCGCCAAAATCACCAGCGACCCGGAGGACACGGAAGACTACCGTGGGCTGTTCAACTATGAACTTGTCGCCAACGACGGATTCACTCCCCGCCAGGGACAGACAGGTGGCTACGACCTCCCCTGGGAAATCCTGCAGGCAGGATATTTCGTGCCCAGCGACAAATTCAGCACCTGGTTCCCCAGCCACAACCTGGGCGGCGCTTTCAAGGTGAAGAACGCCGAACTCATCCGCCTCTACCGCAAGGTGGTGGTCAGTTGCGGCGCCAGTTCCGCCGATTGCGAACTGCGCGGCCTCACCGTGGAGGAAGTGGAGAACTGGGGCGGAGAGATGGAACCCGCCATCCGCCTCAACCAACTCATCGGCGCAGTGGCGGATTACGATTCCGTGCGCTTTACCGCGCCGGACGGCTATGTGAAATACTATAATCCGAAGCAGATTCAGGACGGTTACTATCTGCTCAACTCCGAAGTCACCACCTTCCCCAGCTTCAATTCCAGCATGCCGGGCAGCCAGAAAAAGTTCAAGAAACTGGCCAGTGTTGAGATAATGGGAGCCGGAGCCGATCCGGAACTGGTGTTTGCGCTTTCCCCGCAGGACAAGGCAGACCTCAGCTTCCCCATTCCCAGGGAACTGGGTTCCTTCCAAAGCACCGATCTCACCGATCTCGCCAAGTGACCGGCACAGCAAGGACGATAATTGTAGTGGGCTGGCTGCTCTTGTGGCTGGCCCCGCTTTGCGCCCAAAACAGCCCCGCGCCTGACGCGCCGGATTCCCTCAAGACCTACCTGCTGGAAACCGTGCGCGTGATCGCCGAAACCCCGGAGGAGTCGATCGGCGCGCTGCAGGTGCTGGAGTTTACCGGCACCCGCGAAGCCTCCACCCTCAACCTCTACGAAGGTTTGCAGGGCATCGCCGGAATCACCAACACCGCCGGCACCAAGGGCGAAAGCAACCTGCGCCTGCGCGGCTTCCGTAAAAACGAGGTCAAAGTCCTTGTCGATGGCCGCCCCCTCAACGCGGGCTATTTCGGCAATGTTGACCTGCATCAGCTTGCCCCTTCCGGAATCCGCGAAATCCGCATCGTAAAAGGCCCCGGCTCCGCGCTTTACGGCAGCGGCGCCATGGGCGGAGTGGTGAACATCATCACCGCCGACCCCGATCCGGAGACCTGGCTGCGGCTCGATCTGCTCGCCAAACGCAACAACGCCAACCGCTTTGCCCTCTCCTCCTCGCATCAACTGGGCGACCTTTCCTACTGGTTTTCCCTGGCCCGGGAAAACAACAATGGCATCGTCCTCTCCCGGGATTTCACCCCCACCCCCTCGGAAGGCGGCGGAGTGCGCGACCACAGCTCCAAAACCCAATACGACATCCATTCCCGCTTCGGCTACAGCCCCTCGGAATTCAGCCAGACCGGACTTTCCGCCGGAATCAGCGTCATTCCCGAGCGGCTCATCGCATCCTCCGTCTATGCCGTGGAATACCGCATGTATGAGGATTGGGCGCGCTACTGGGCTACCCTGGAGCATGAGGCGATCCTCAGCGGTTCACTGCGCCTGAGCGGGCATCTCTATTACGACGGCGGCCGCGACACCTATCTGCTTTACCGGGATGCCGCCCACACCAACCTGCAGACCCGCAGCAAAATGATCTACTCCACCCTGGGCCTTGACCCGCGCCTGGACTGGAGCCCCGGCGCCTCAACCAAGGTCAGCGCGGGATTGCGGGCCGAACGCCTGCACAGCACCCGCAGGGACAACGTGGCCTATCTGGAATGGACTCCCCACTGGCTGGATGTGATCAGCCTCTGGAGCCAGGCCAGCAGGGAGTTTTCCCCCATCTTCAGCGTCAGCGCCAGCCTGGGGTTCAGCGGCAGCCTCACCGACGGCAACGCCTCACCCAAGGTCTTTCCCGAACCCTCCATCGGTTTCTTTTTCAAGCTGCTGCCGGGCGGCGAAAGCTCCCTTTCCCTGGGACGCAACAGCTCTTTTCCAACCCTGCGCCAGCTTTTCTCCGCCGAGAGCGGCAACACCTCCCTCAAGCCCCAGCATGCCCTCAAAGCCGAAGTGGAGCATCGCCAGGAACTGCGCCTGGGAAGCAGGCTCCTCAGCGCCCGCCTGAACCTTTTCTACAACGACGCCCGCGACCTGATCGAGCGGAGGGATGACATTTTCCAGAACATCCGGCGCGTGCAAAGCTGGGGCATGGAATGTTCCCTGCTGGCATCCCCCTTGTCCTGGTGGAACGCGGAACTTGGCTATGGCAACCTGTTTTGGGAAGGGGAGGATGGCTACCGCCTCACCGAGACGCCCCGCAACCAGTTGTGGCTCTCCCAAAGCCTCAAGCTCCCCTGGAGCCTGCAATTCAGCCACCGCGTGGGCTACACGGACAACCGCCTCAGCGAATCCGACATCGGCGGTTACGCTATCCTGCCGCCCTATTGGGTGCACGATGTTTCGCTGGCGCGAGATTTTTCCCGCTTCAAGCTCAACCTGGGCGTGGAAAACGTCTTCGACCGCTACTATGAAACGGAGTGTGGCTTCCCCGCGGCGGGGATAAACTTTTTTGTCTCCCTCTCGGCAGGCATTTAGCGCAACTATTTGTCCTTTAGTTTCATAGGGATGGCAGTACCGGCGCTCGCAGAAGCGCCGCTTATGGAAACTGGCGACCTAACAGAAATAGACCATACCAGACTATAAACCGCGTCATCCCTGGCTGCCGGGGTTCTCGCCGGATCGGTAACGATTGAGCCGTGATTCAGAGCCCAGGGGTGGCAAAGTCCGTTTGCCACAGAGACCGGAGGTCTCTTCCAAACAGGCAACTTCGTTGCCTCTGCCGAACGGACTTCGGCAGCCCAATACCGCGCAATCTGCGTGAACCGCTTGACCCGTGACCCATTGGGGTGGCAAAATCCGTTTGCCACAGAGACCGGAGGTCTCTTCCAAACAGGCAACTCCGTTGCCTCTGCCGAACAGACTTCGGCAGCCCATAGATTATCTGCGTGAACCGCTTGACCCTGGATCCAGTCTTTTAAGGATTTTCCCACCAGTGTTCATACACGACAAATCCAGCCAACCCAATGCTGTAAAACCAGTTAGGGAAATAGTGCCAAGGCCAGCCAGTTGCCTTTGACATTTAATGTTCACAACTGAAACAGTCTTTGCCCTCGTTTGAGAGAGTGAGCTAAGTCTATATATTCCTTAGGTCAACCTTATAATTTATAAGGATGACCTAAGGATGATGGCACCAAACGCTGTAGCAGCAAGGGAGGGCGCTATGAAGGATTATGCGGATTATTGCTGTTGTTTTTGGTGAATGTAATACTATATTGTTTGCTTTATTTATGAATGATGGTGAAAAGGTGGAATGGTGTAAAAGGCAGTTCAGCGACCGCCAGTACAATGTGGCGGCGCTTGCCATAGCGCCGTTTGAGATTGCCACCCAGCCCTGAAACAAAGCACTCCAGACAATAAAGCCGTGATAACATGTTATTTAGCTTGGTTGGCATTGTTTCTGGGTTGGGTGGTAATTTGAGGCCTCAAAAGACTGGATCCCGGGTCAAGCATACGCTTGCCCGGGATGACACAGTGTATAGTCTGATATGTTTTGTTGCGGGATCGGGTGGTTGTTTCTAAAAGACTGGATCCCGGGTCGCAGCCCGGGATGACACAGTTAATAGCCTGGTGGGCTTGTTTCGGGGGAACCTTTCCACCATTTCACCTTTCCACCTTTCCACCTCAAAACACCTTTCCACTTCAAAAACACCTTTCCACCTTCAAATATCCTGCTGATCCTGTCGATCCTGTTATCCGCGTTCTATTACCCATTCCACCTTTCCGCGAACCTTTTCAAAAGATGGTTACCGGGGGTATGTGGCGGCAGGCTCAGGCCTGGGCCAGGCTCTGTTTATAGGCTTTGAATTTCGCCAGCAGTTCTGCGTCGTCCAGTGCGAGGATCTGGATGGCGAGCAGGGCGGCGTTTTTGGCTCCGCCGATGGCAACGCAGGCCACCGGAACGCCCGGGGGCATCTGGGCAATGGAAAGCAGGGCGTCCATTCCGCCCAGTCCTCCACTGGCCAGGGGCACCCCGATCACGGGCAACGCGGTGTGGGAAGCGATCACTCCCGGCAGATGGGCAGCCATGCCTGCCACGGCGATGATCACCTTCACCCCTTCCGCCGCGGCGTTTTTGGCCAGGGCGGCGGTGTTTTCCGGTTTGCGGTGGGCGGAGGAGATGTGCAGGTCATGCTCCACCCCAAATTCCGCCAGGGTCTGGCCGATAGTCTCGGCGGCGGCAAAATCGCTCTTGCTGCCCAAAATTACTCGCACCGCGGGCATGGTTATTTGTTCTGTTCTTCTGTGACTACGGTGAGCAGTTCGTGGATTTCCTTGGTGCTGGTGGCGGTGGCGAAAGAATCCAGGACACCGGAGTTCATGATCAGCTTGGAGATGTAGGAGAGGCTGAAGAGGTGCTGTTTGTCGTTGTGCAGCAGCAGCATGAAGAAGATGTTGACCGGTTTGTTGTCCGGGGCGTCGAAATCCACCGGCTCGGAGCTGCGTCCGAAGAGGATGCTGGGTGTTTTGATCTTGGACGGATGGAGATGGCGGGGGTGCAGCAGCGCCACGCCGTGGCCGATGGCGGTGGAGATCAGCTCCTCGCGGGCAACCACCACTTCGTAGAGCCAGCGTGCGTCACGCACCAGCTTGAGCTGCTTGGCCTTCTCGCTGAGGATGCGGATGGCGTCGTATTTGTTTTCCGCCGTAAAATCCAAAAAGATGTTTTCCGGCCGCATATACTCTTCAAAGTGGCAGATGACGCGCTTGAGCGCAAGCAGTTTTTCGTCCACTTCATTGAGGTTGTCCAGCCATGCGTTGAGGGAGTCTTCGTCGATCTTGACGTTCTTTCCCACCAGCTTGGTCTCAAAGACTTCGCTGTTGATCATTTCCACGATAACGCGCTCGGAAACCTTGAGTCTTTTGGCCGCCTCTGCCTTGGACAGATATTTCTTCGCCATATTAACCTCCTGTGGTTGGGCGGGCAAAATGCCGAAAGCTAACTGTATCAATGTTTATCTTGACAAAGATAGAGCTTTTTCTGAGCATGGCATAATGGTCAAGTTATTTATTCGTCTGGCACTGCTCTGCGTTGTACTTTCAGGTTGCTCATATTCCGTCTATTCAAATGCTTACCCGCATTTGAAAAAAGTTGCCGTGCGCGCTTTTGAGAACCGCTCGGCGGACTATGACCTGGGCGACAAACTGCTGAACAGCCTCTCCCAGGAGTTTGCCAACGACGGCCGCCTCAAGCTGGTCACCCAACAGCCGGACTGCACCCTGGAAGGCAGCATCAACAGCTTTGAGGAAAACATCTACAGCTATGACGCCGCCAACAACGTGCAGGACTACCAGTTGCGCCTGGTCTGCAGCGTTACCTTCACCGACCTGATCAACAACCAGGTGATCTGGGAAAACAAAGCCCTGCAGGTCACCTGCAACTATGCCGTGTCCGAAGGCAGCACAGCGCAGTTTAGCAGCAAAGAGGAAGCCACCAATGAGCTCATCTCCCTACTCTTCAAAGCCATCATCCAAAACACCCTCGAAACCTGGTAAGGGTATGCGCCTGAACCGCTTTCTGGCCGAATGCGGCCTGGGTTCGCGCCGGAGGGTGGAAGAACTGGTGCTGGACGGGCGCATCCTGGTGAACGGCGAGGTCTGCCGCGACCTTAGCTGCCAGGTGAATCCCCAGGCGGACGAAGTGGCGCTGAAAGGCAAGGGCGTGCTCTCCCTTCCCGCGGAACAGCAATATCTGATGCTGAACAAACCGCGCGGCTACGTGGTGACCGCCCGGGACGAATTCAAACGCCAGACCATCTATGACCTGCTGCCGGAGCGGGCTTCCAAGCTGCGTTACGCGGGCAGGCTGGACAAGGATTCCGAAGGTCTGCTGCTGCTCACCACCGACGGCGAACTGATCAACCGCCTCTCGCATCCGCGCTACAAGGTGGAAAAGGTTTACAAAGCCACGATCAGCCGCCGCCTCAGCAAACAGGAACTGGACAGCCTGCGCAAGGGAGTGCAGATCGAGGGCGGGCTGACCCGCCAGGCCGGGGTCTTTGTGAAAAGCAGCTCCGAGAGCGGCATGACCCTGAAGTTCGTGATCACGGAAGGGCGCAAGCGGCAAATCCGCCAGATGGTGGAAGCCGTGGGCGCCAAGGTGCTCACGCTCAAACGCCTGCAGTTCGGAACCCTGCATCTGCGCGACCTTCCCGCCGGACGCTGGAGGCCGCTGACCCAGCAGGAAATCCGCTCACTCAAATCCATCACCGGGGAAAACAAGCATGAAAATAGCACTGCTCGGCCTGCCCAAAAGCGGTAAGACCACAATCTTCAACGCCCTAACCCGCGGCAACGCCTCCACGGACAAATATGCCCCGCCTGCCCACGAAGCCAATGTGGGAGTGGTGCAGGTGCTGGATGAGCGCATCACCCGCCTGAGCGAACTCTATAAACCAAAAAAGACTATCTATGCACATATAGAATACCGGGATTACCCCGGCATCTTCTCATCCCGCGCGGAGAATCCGGACAACGCGCTGTTTTCGGACATCAAGGCCTGCGAAGGCTTCGCCTTGGTGCTGCGCGCCTTTGCGGACGAAGAACTGGACGGCCTCTACGGCCCCGCCGACCCCCTGCGCCAACTGGGCGAATTTGAGGACGAGATGATCATCAGCGACCTCATCGTGGCCGAAAAACGCCTGGAAAAGATCGAACTGGGCTACAAGCGCGGGGTGAAGACCCCCGCCATCCAGTTTGAGGAAAAGGTGCTGCGCGCCTCCTGTGAACACCTGCAGGACAACCTCCCCCTGCGCGGCCTGAAACTGTATCCCGAAGAGGAAAAAGTCCTGCGCGGCTTCCGCTTTTTCAGCCAGAATCCGCTGCTGGTGCTGCTCAATGTGTCCGAAGACGAATATACCGCCCATGATGACCTGAAAGCCCAAATCGCAGCCCGCGGCCACGCCGTGGAAGTGATCGCCGGACGCTTTGAGGAAGAACTCAGCAAGCTGGATGAGGAGGAAGCAGCCGCCTTCATGGAAGACATGGGCATCGGCGAAAGCATCCGCGACCGCCTCACCCACCTCTGTTACAAGATGTTGGGTTACCTCAGCTTTTTCACCGTGGGGGAAGACGAAGTGCGCGCCTGGACTATCACCCGCGGGGACAACGCCGTCACCGCCGCCGGAAAGATCCACTCCGACCTCGCCCGGGGCTTCATCCGCGCAGAATGCTTCAAATATGACGACCTCATCGCCCACGGCTCCGAAAAAGCCCTGCGCGAAAAGGGGCTGTTCAGGCTGGAAGGCAAGGAATACCTGGTGCAGGACGGCGACATCATCTCCATCCGCTTCAACGTCTGAGGAATAGCAATGGCAAGCCGCGGAAACAGCAAAACACGTTCCAGACGACAGTCTTTCAAGGCCTGGCACAAGCGCCTGATCGCCGGAGCGCTCACCCTGCTCAGCCTGCTTGTCTTCCTTTCCCTCATCTATGGCAAGGAATCAATCCTGCGGGACTACCAGCAGCTCAGCTACAGCGGCCACATGCTGAGCTGGTTTTTCCAGCCCTACCTGCAGACCGCCAACCTGATCGGTGTGTTCGGCGCGGTGATCAGCTATATCTTGCTTTATCTTTTCGGCTACTGGCTGTCGCTCCTGGGTTCGTTGCTGCTGATGGTGGTCTCGCTGCAATATTTTTTGGAGCCCGAAGCCCATCACGGGCGGCAAAAGAGCTATTTGCTGCTCATCACCGCCTTTTTGCTGCAAATCCTGTTTTGCAATCCTTTGGCCGAGTATCAGCACAGCGTTATTCCCCTCTTTGTGCGCAAGGTGCTATATGCCGTCTTCCGCGGCCCCGGCTCCTCCATCATCCTGGTGGGAGGCATCGTCCTCAGCCTGGTGCTGTTCTTTGAGTTCCGGCGCATCAAGCAGTGGCTTGCCTTTTTGCGGGAGGATTTTGCCCGCCGCCGGGAAGCGCGGCAGGACAGTGCGCAGCAGCCCCGTCCCAACATCAACCCCGATGCCCCGCCTGCCCCTCAGCCGGTGATCCAAAACCACAGCCAGCCGGAAGAGGAGCCGCAGCCCGTACCCGCTCCCCAAAAGCGGGAACCCACCCCGGAAGCCAAGCCCGCGCCGCGTCCCCAGCCTGTTTCTGAAGACGGCGAGGAGCGGGAATATGTGATGCCATCCATCGAAGACTTTTTGGAAAGCCCCGTCAAGCTTTCAGAGCGCGACCGCAAAGAGATCGAGAGCCAAATCCTGGAAACCAGCCAGATCCTCCAGAGCAAACTGGCGGAGTTCGGCATCGAAGCCGAGGTGCGCAACGTCAATATCGGCCCCATTATCACCCAGTATGAGCTGGAACCAGCCAAAGGGGTTAAGGTGAGCCGCTTTACCTCCCTGGCGGACGACCTCGCCCTGGCCATCAAGGCCAAAAGCATCCGCGTGCAGGCGCCCATCCCCGGCCGCGGCCTGATCGGCATCGAGATTCCCAACCTCACCCGGGACATGATCTATCTGCGCGACCTCCTGCTCTGCGAGGAAATCCGCAACAGCAAGAACAAGCTGGTCTTCGGACTGGGCAAGGACATCGCCGGACGCCCCGTGGTCACCGACCTCGCCAAGATGCCCCATCTGCTGATCGCGGGAGCCACCGGCAGCGGCAAAAGCGTGTGCATCAACACCATCATCATGAGCCTGATCCTGCGCGCCACGCCGGATGACCTGCGCCTCATCCTCATCGACCCCAAACGGGTGGAACTGGCAGGCTACAACGACCTGCCACACCTCATCGGCTCCGTGGTCACAGAACCCGAAAGCGCCCTGGAAAACATGTATTGGGCGGTGAAGGAGATGGAACGCCGCTACGAGCTGCTGCAGGAAGCCAGGGTGCGCGACATAAACGGCTACAACGAACGCGCCGCGCTGGATAAGGACCTGGAAAAGCTGCCCTTTATCGTGATCATCGTGGATGAGTTTGCCGACCTCATCATGACCAGCGGCAAGGATATCGAACTGCCCATCACCCGCCTCGCACAGATGGCACGCGCTGTGGGCATCCACATCATTCTGGCCACCCAGCGCCCCTCTATCAAGGTCATCACCGGAATCATCAAGGCCAACTTCTCCGCGCGCATCGCTTTCCAGGTGTCCTCCCGGGTGGATTCCCGCGTGATCCTGGACACCATCGGCGCGGAACGCCTGCTGGGCAGCGGAGACATGCTCTTCATGCCCCCGGGCAAAGCCATCGCGGAACGCATCCACGGCGCCTATGTGTCCGACCACGAAATTGCCCGGGTCTGCGAATTCATGAGCATGCAGCCCAAACCCCGCCAGGAATTCAATGTTACGATGGAACAAGAGGGCGAACTGGGTGTCCTTGACTATGACGACGAGCTGTTCCCTGAAGCCGCCCGCGTGGTGGTGAGCGCCAACACAGCCTCAGTTTCCATGCTGCAGAGGCATTTCAAGATCGGCTACGCCCGCGCCGGACGCCTGATTGACCTGCTGGAGCGGGCACGCATCATCGGCCCCCATCTGGGCAGCAAATCCCGAGATGTGCTGGCCACCCGGGATGAACTTATCCGCCTGGGCTTGATCCGCGAAGATTGACCGCGGGCAGGATTTTCCCCGTTGGAGAGTATGATTTTTAACGAGAGATGCCGCATTGTCCGCGTCTTTCAGTCAATGAACGCAAAGGAATAAACAATGACCGCAAAGAGGATGACCGCCCTGCTGGCCTGCCTGTTGCTGCTTGGCAGCCTGCAGGCGGCTGTGAGCCAGGCCCAGCTCTATCAGAAGATGCGCGCCGCCTATGGCTCGCTCAAGACCTATCAGGCGGCTGTGAGCCAGAGCAACCACTATACCCAGTTGAAGCGCACCATCAGCTACAGCGGGATGATCTATTTTACCCCCGGGCGCATGCTGATGAGCTTTTCCAGTCCCTCGGTGCAGCGCCTGCAGATTCGGGATGGCCAGGTGGAGCTTTACGACGCGGCCTCCAAGACCCTGCTCCGCGCGCCCATGCAGCCGGAGTTTGGCAAGATGAACCCGGTGGAGATACTTGACCTCTACTGGCAGAAATCGCGGGTCTCCGTCACCAGCGAAACCGCTCGCCAGGCCAGCGTTAGCCTCAAACCCAAAAACGACAAGCTGATCAGCAGCCTGTCCGCCACCCTGGACAAAAAGAGCGGACTGGTCACCTCGCTGAGCTACACCGACAAAAGCGGTAACCAGGTCACCTACAAGTTCAGCGGCATCAAGACCAATGCCCCGATTCCCGCCTCGGTGTGGAACTTCAGCTATCCCAAAGACGTGCAGGTGATCGAACAATGAAAAGGAGATGTCTGTGATTGCCCTGATTATGGCCGGAGGTTCCGGCACCCGCTTCTGGCCCGCCAGCCGCGCCAGCCAACCCAAACAATTTCTCCGCGTGACTGGCGACAAGTCCATGCTGCAACTCACCTTTGACCGCCTGGAAGCCCAAATCCCCGCCCACAAGATCTACGTGGTGACCGCCGGAAGCCAGGCGCAACTGGTGCGCGAACACCTGCCCCAACTGCCCCCGGAAAATATCATCATCGAGCCCTTTGGCATGAACACCGCCCCCTGCATCGCCCTTAGCGCCGCGCATCTGGCAACCATCTATCCACAAAAGGAAGCCATGCTGGTGCTGCCCGCGGATCACGTGATCCTGGACGTCCCCGCCTTTCTCCGCAGCGTAAACCTGGCGGAAAAGGTGGCGCGGCAAGGGGCTCTGGTCACCTTCGGCATCGTGCCGGAGTATCCCGCCACCGGCTATGGCTACATCGAAGCGGGGGAAGAGCTTGAGCCGGGCGTGAGGAAGGTCTCCCGCTTCAAGGAAAAGCCCGACCTTGCCACCGCCACGGAGTTCCTGCGCCAGGGCAACTTCTATTGGAACAGCGGCATGTTCTGCTGGACTCTGGCCTCGATCGAAGCCGCCTTCCGGAGCCACCTGCCCCGCGCGCTGGAAGTGGCTGGCCAGACCCTTGCCCTGCTCAAGGGCGGCGCTGACCAGCAAAAGGTGAATGACGCCTATGCCCAAATGCCCCGCGTGCCGGTGGATATCGGCATCATGGAGCCCGCCTCCAACCGCGCCGTGATCCCCGTGAGCATTGGCTGGAACGACGTTGGTTCCTGGAAAGCGCTGGCGGACATCTCCCCGGCGGATGGCGAACAGAACCACTTTCCCGCAGGAGGCCTGGCCCTGTCCTCGCGGGACAACTACATCTACAGCGGTAAATACGTGGCTCTCATCGGCGTGGAGGGGCTTTGCGTGGTGGAGACCGCGGACGCCATCCTGGTCTGTTCCAAAGAGCGCAGCGAGGACGTTAAGAAGGTCGTGGAGCATCTGCAAGAACAAAAGAAGGAAGAACTGCTTTGAAAAAACTGATTACTATGACCCTGCTGGCTCTGCTGGCCTGCCTGGCCTGGGCTGAATTCGCCCCCGATACGGAACTTTCCAGCTACCGCGGCGTGATCGAACTGCGCGGCAGCCAGACCTGGCTGCTGGATGATTCCGGTGACAGCCTGCGCCTGCTGCTTGCCCCGCGCAGCCTGCTGGACAGCCTGGGACTGCATCTGGCTGAAGGTGACACTGTCGCGGTGGAAGGCTGGCGCGACAATGAGCTCTTTTTGGTGGGCAGGCTGTGGCGCGGCGCGGACGATTCCAACCCCTGGCTGCTCAGAAACCTGGACGAAGCTTCGCTGGAAACAGGTGGCGTGTCTGACTACCGCGTGAACGGCGGAAAGTGCATCGGCTGCAAGCTTTGCGTTTCCCGCTGCCCGACCGGCGCCATCACGGTGGTCAACCGCAAGGCGCAGATAGATCCCGAACTCTGCACGGAGTGCGGCATCTGCATTGAAGGCTACGGCAAGTTCAGAGGCTGCCCGGTGGGAGCCATTGAAAAAGAATAAGGCCTGGAGACGCCTGAAGCCATGAAACAGTGGACGATTTACCTGCGGGCGGTGCTGGCCATGCTCTTTTGGGCGGTCACCTTCGTCTGGATCAAGGTGGCGTTGGTCACCTACCGTCCTTACGAGATCGTCTTTTTGCGCCTGCTGCTGGCCTCCGCGCTGCTGTTTGTGGTCACACGCCTTTTTCGCCAGAGTGAAAAAGTATCAGGCAAAGACCTCCGCTATCTGATGCTGGTGGCTTTCTGCGAGCCTTTCATGTATTTCATCGGCGAAGCCAACGGGATGCAATATGTGTCCCCGACCCTGGGCTCGCTGATCATCTCCACCATCCCGCTGGTGAGTGCGCTGGGCGCCTGGATATTCCTCAAGGAAAGGATTTACCCCCTGCTGATCGTGGGGCTGCTGGTCTCTTTTTCCGGCGTGGCGCTGCTCAGTTTTGCCGAGCCCGACCTCCACGGAACCCTCAAAGGCGTGCTGCTGCTCATGGTGGCGGTCTTTTCCGGGATGTTCTACGGCATCACGGTGCGGCGCATGACCCTCAAATACCGCTCCCTCACCATCGTGACCTGGCAAAACTTCTTTGGCATGCTCTACATGCTGCCCCTTTTCCTCTACTACGACCTGGGGCATTTCCTCACCGTGCGCCATTCCGCAGTCGGCCTGCTCACCATCGCCGCCATGAGCGTCTTCGCCAGCGTGGGCGCCTTCTTGCTCTACACCGGAGTTATCCGCGAGCTTGGCCTGATCCGCTCCAACGTCTTTACCAACCTCATCCCGGTCTTCACCGTGTTCCTGGCCTTTTTCATCCTGGGCGAACGCCTCAGCCTCCGGGGCGCGGCGGGAGTTACGCTCACCGTGCTGGGACTGCTGATCTCTCAATCCCACGATCTGCGGCAGTTGCGGCGCAAGAGCTTGAGCAAAAATCTTTCCCAAAGTGGAATGTAACATGCATGTATAATTTCTGGATAAAAATTAAAGTTGACGAGGTTTAGATGAGTTCAACTGTCAAACATACTTTGCTTTGCGCCTTGCTGCTCCTGGTTTTTGCGACCGCAGCCGGGCAGACCCTGCGCTTTTCGGTGAGCCCCTCCGAGCTCAAGCCGGGAGACAAGGGAGTGTTGCGCGCCACGGTCTCCTTCCCGGACTCCATGAAGCAATCCTACGACCCCTCCGAGGGAGAATCGCCCTATTTCTTCCTCAGCGGAGACAGCCCCGCACTCAGTTTTGGCAAGCTGAGCTACCCCAAGCCGACCAAGGTATCCTCCGATGGCTTCTGGGTTTACTACAAAAGCGTGACCCTCAGCCTGCCCTTCACCGTGAAGGCCAATGCCAAGCCGGGCAAAGTGGCTGTCAATGCGACCTTTGGCTACAACCTCTGCCACAAGACCACCGGCTTCTGCGGAATGCCTTCCGAGGAAAGCCGCCAGCTCAGCCTGCAGATTCTGCCCGGTGACCCCGGCAGCCCCGCCGCCACTGTGGACGAGGCCAGCCCGGAAGAACAGCCCGGGGAGGAGGAACCCGCCGCGCAGACGGAGCCTGCCGCCGAGCCTGAGAACGCCGCGGAAAGCAAGACCAGCGCCGGCAGCATCCTCTTTTACATGCTGATGGCGATACTGGGCGGGATAGTGCTGAACTTCACCCCCTGCGTGCTGCCGATCCTCCCCATCCGCGCCATGAGCATGGTCAACCAGGCGCAGAAGGACGTCACCAAAGTGCTGCTGCACACCCTGGTTTACACCCTTGGCGTGCTGATCTCCTTCGGCTCCATCGCCGCCGTGTTCATCATTGCCCGCCTTTCCGGCGTGAACCTCACCTACGGGTTTTTGAGCCAGAGCCTCACCTACAACATCATCATGCTCAGCATCCTCTTCCTCTTCGGGCTTTCCCTGCTGGGAGTCTGGCAGATGACCCTGCCGGGGATGAACGCCGCCGCCAAGACCTCCTCCAAAAAGGGCTACGCGGGCTCATTCTTTGGCGGCATCTTTGCTTTCCTGATGGGCTTCAGTTGCATGGGCCCCTTCATGGGCCCGGCGCTGGAAGTGGCCGTGCGCCTGTCCTCTCCGCTGCTGATGATCTTCTTTTTGCTCATCGGCCTTGGCTTTGCCCTGCCCTTCATCCTGATCAGCCTCTTCCCCAAAGCGCTCAAGCTGATTCCCAAACCCGGCGAATGGATGAACATCTTCAAGGAAGTGATGGGCTTTCTATTACTGCTGCTGACCTGGAAATACTTCAGCAACATCTGGGGCCTAACCAAGAGCGGAGCCTACCTGCTGGACACCGCCCACTTCGTGGTCTTCCTTGGCTTCGCGGCCTGGCTCTACGGTCGTTTTGTGCGCATGGAAAACAGCAAGGCCGTGCAATATATCTTCACCCTGCTGACCCTGGCGGTGATCGTGTTTGCCGCCTGGAACTACCTGCCCTGGAAGGAAAAGCACGTCCCGCCGCAGAGCGCCGCCGCCCTGGTGGACGGGATGCAGCCTGCCGACCACGAGGGCTGGTATGTCTTTACCCCCGAACTCTTTGACAGGCTCCAGGCGGAAGACAAGACCGTGTTTCTGGACATCGGCGCCGCCTGGTGCACCAACTGCAAGACCAACGAGAAAAAAGTCCTGCATCAGGAAGATATCGCCGCGGAGTTCAAAAAGCTCGGCGTGGTAACCCTCAAGGGCGATTTCACCAACGGCGACCCGGTGCTCAAGGACTGGATCCAAAAGGGCGGCAGCATCGGCGTTCCCTTCAACGTGCTCTACATCCCCGGCCAGGAGCCGGTCAAGATGCCGGAGCTTTTCAGTAAAAAAGACCTGCTGGACGCCCTGTCCCGCGTGCCAGCCAGGGAGGGTAAATGAGACTAAAAATAATCCTTATCCTGCTGTCCATCACGGCTTTGCTGCTGTTGGGCTGTGACCGTTTTGAACGCGAGCTGGTGCAACCCTTCCAGCCCGCCGACTTCTCCGCCGAGCTTTTCACCCCCCTGGGAGAATCTTTGCAATCGGCAACCGCCGACAACCTCGATCCGGTGCTGAACTTCTTTTCTCCCTATTACCTGCACTCCGGCAGCACCCAAGCGGAACTCAGAACCTGGCTGGGCGGCATCTACCTGCTGGAAGCCGAGCCGGTTTTCGAGGTCAGCTTCAGCCGCGTGCGCCAAGTGTCTGCATCGAGCGCCGTGGCGGATTGGCGCCTCAAGGCCAGGCGTCCGGACTGGGGCGAGGTGCTGGTGGACACCACCTTTGTGGATGACGAACTAATCCGCCTCAGCGACGGCTGGAAGTTTCTGGGCAACGGCCTCTCATCCACGGGGCAAGTCTCCAAACAGCACGTGATCGTGGAATACTTCACCTTCCTGGGCTGCCCCAACTGCCCGCCCGTGGAAGCCAAGCTGCGCAGCCTGGCAGCCCTCTATCCCGGACGCTTCACCTTCATGGAATACCACACCAGCCCGCCGCTGCAGGCAGAACCTAACACCACTTACAACTATTACACCGCCGGACTGCCCAACGCTTCCGTCCCGCTTTCGGTGCTGCAGGGGCAGACCCTCCTGCAGGGCAACCAGGAAGCAGTCCTGAATTCCTATGTGACCGCCACCCAGGGCTTTGCCGCCCAGGAAAGCGGCATCTCCTATGGGCAGCCCAGCTTCGCGGTCAACGGCCGCGACATCAGCGGAAACATCGTGCTGAACTGCAATCAGCCGGATCTAAACACCGCCGGCATGGTGCTGAACGTAGTCCTCATCGAGGAGGAAGTCACCGCCCAGGGACAGACCCGCCACAACGTGGTGCGCGGCAAGGCCAGAATCCCTCTCACCGCCGCCAGCCTCGGGCAGCCAGTCTCTTTCCTACTGCGTTCCGCGACGGAAATCGCCGAAGATTGCGCCCTGGTGATCTTCGCCCAGACCATGCCCTCCACCTTCGATGGCCATGCCACCATCCACGGCGGCATCAAGACCAACCTTTTCGGAGACAACATCAAGTGACCAAATCTCTTGCAATCCACTGCCGTCCCCGGGATACCGCCCCCATTTCCAACCCTGGCTCTGCCTGGGGTCAACCTGGGGTCAACCTTATAATTTATAAGGATGACCTAAGGATGATCACGCCAGGAATTCTGGTGTCAAATGAGGGCGATATGAGGGGAAAAAAGGCAGTGAAACTTGTCCAAACCAACAACTTACATTATATTAAGAATATAGGAGCAATACAATGAAACTGTGGCTTTGCGTAATCATCCTCGCGCTGTTGGCGGGTGCGGCTTTTGCCGATCCGCTGCCGGAATTCAGGCTGCCGGACGAGACCGGCAAGAACGTGGCTCTCTCAGATCTCGTGGGCAAAGGCCCCCTGATCGTGGATTTTTGGGCGGATTACTGCCAGCCCTGCAAGCTGGCGATGCCCCATCTGGATGCCCTGGCGCGCAAATATGACAGCCTTACCGTGGTGCTGGTCTCCCTGGACGCCCCCAAGGCGCAGGCCAAGGCGCGCGCTTTTTTGAAGAGCAAGGGTTACAAGTTCGTCACCCTCTTCGATCCCGACAAAACCCTGGCCAAAAAGCTGAACGTGGTCAATCCTCCCCACACCTTCATCGTGGACAAAGAGGGCGAGATCGTGTGGTCGCACCTGGGATTTGAAGCGGGCGCGGAAAAGGAATATGAGGCGCAGGTTCGCCAGGTCATGGGCCTGGAGGAGGAAAAGGCAGGCGAGGAAAAGGATTGCGACTGCCCGCCTGATTGCCCCGGACGCACTTCCAAAGAGGCTTGCGGATGCGAAGATTAGTATTTGCCCTGCTTTTAGTGGCGCTGTGCGCCGGACTGGCAGCCCAGAAATCGCCCATTGTCAACGGCCTCAACGAGGCGCGCTTCATCTGGCGCGCCGCGGAGGACTCCCTCAACACCTATTTTGAGGACAGCTTTTCCTTCAGCCTGGCATACAATTACTTCACCTTCGGGCTCAAGTTCAACGCCGGGCTGCCCAGATACAGCACCGACCAGAACCAGCTTCTGGACGAGCTGCGTCCCGACGCCCTGGGCTGGGACTGGGAAGACCTCTATGCCAGCTATGCCCGCGACGCCTGGCTCATCCACGCCGGAAAGATGGAGGAGACCTTTGGCAGCGGGATGGTCTTCCGCAGCTATGAGAACGTGGAACTGGACGAGGATTACCGCGTTACCGGCTTCAAGTTCGGCTATGACCGCGGCCTCCGCCTCAAGGCGCTGTATTCCGGTTACTCCGGTGGCTGCGGAGGGGACAAACTGGACCTGGCTTACGGAATGGATGCCGAATATCCCGTGCTGCAACCCCTCACCCTGGGCGCAACCGCCTTTTCCGCGCAGAGCTATGTGGGAACAAAGTATCTGCAGGACAACGTATTGGGCGGACGCGCCAAGCTTCGCAAAGGCCCCCTGGAAGCCGGAGTGGAATACGCCAGCCGCGACAAGGTGGACAACCCGGACAACGGCAACGCGGTCTATGCCGATGCCTCCCTCTCCCTGAGCCTGCTGCAATTCGGCGCGGCTTACAAGTATTACGACAATTTCAACTATTACAACAATTTCCAGGATCTGCCCCTCGCCAACCACCACAGCGAAACGCTCTCCGATGGACAGGCCTCCGGCTCCGATGAGCAGGGATTCCAAGTCTGGACTATCTTCAGCCTGCCCCGCGACCTCACCCTAAATCTGGACTATGCCGAGGCCTGGGACAGCTCAAAGAAGCTGCGGATGAACGACTTCTACGCCGGATTGGACTGGATGAGGGGAAATCTGAACGGCACCCTCTCCTTCAGCTATCTGGAAAAACTGGATGAAAGCGACACGGAACTGCTGGACGGCAACAAAAACCGCTGGCAGAAAGAATACTATCCCGGCTTTGTGCTCAGTTTCCCCGCCTGGGGCTACCAGCCCACCCTGACGGGCGAATTCAAGGCCGTCGCCAAGGAATCCGTGATGCAAAGCGAACAGAACGGCGTCAGCTACGACCAGCTTTACGAGAGCAGCCACTATGAGCCAAAGCTGCAACTGGATGTGGCTTTGGGCAAGCTTTCGCTGGCGCTGGGAGCCCAAGCCTGGTGGGAGGATTTCTCTTCCATCGGGGACGGCACCTACTGGCCCAACCTGGAAGCCAAATATCCCATCCTCGGCGGCACCGACCTGGTGGTGTTCGTGGGCCGCGAGGCCGGAGGAAAGGTCTGCCGCAACGGCGTTTGCCGCTATATGGCACCCTTTTCCGGTCTGAGGGTGGATCTGAATACAAGATTTTAACTGAGGAGTTCCCATGAGAAACGCTCTTTTGATGCTTTTGGCGCTGGCTTTGCTGCCCCTGGCGGCAAATCCGCAATACTATCCGCTTACCGCGCTGGCGGAGGGTTTTGGCGCCTCCAACGACCCCTACAGCGATTTTGCCTTCCAAAACCTGAACGCGATCTGGAACCAGACCAACCCGGAGGAGTTCGTCTCCTGCCACTTCTACCACGCTTCAGGCAATCTGACCACGCCCAGCGTTGAAAACTGGATCAGCACCCAGGGCGTGACGGCTTACCCCACCGTCGGCATCAACGGCAACCCGGTGATAATCGGCAACGTCCCGGCAGGTTACTATTGGAACGCGGTTTCCCAGTCCCTCTACAAGTCTTCGCCGCTCAGGATGGAGCTGGTTTCCTTCAATTCCTCCACGGGCAGCGCGGTGGTCACCGTCACCAGCCTCGATCCCGACCTGGCGCCTGGGAACTACACCCTGGTCTGGTATCTGCTGGAAAACGGCGTGCAAGGAAAGGACAATGTGGCGCGCCTGGCGGAAACGCAGTCCATCACCCTGCCTCCGACAGGTCAGCAGAGCAGTTTCAACCACAGCTTCAGCCTCGATCCCGCCTGGAACCAGTCCAACCTGTGGATGGCAGCCTCGGTGCGCACCACGGCTCAATCGGCCATCCTGCAAAACGTTTCCTCCCTGCCCAATCCCTCGCACCGCCTGCGTGCCGCCATGGATTGGGATCCCGCGGCGCTGGTGGCTCCTCCCAACGACACCTTCAACTCGCCCACGCTCTGGATCTTCAACACCGGAGAGTCGGGCAACATGACCATGCAAATAGTGGTGGATGAAGAAGATGTGGCTGCCGATCCGCTGGATTGGTATTTTAACTATTGCGACGAGGAAGGCGGCTGCTATCCCGGCGGCATGGCTCTGCCCCTGGTGCTCGGAGCGGGAGAAGCCAAAGCCTTCCACCTCAACCTGTGGGTGGGCAGCACCGGACGGGTGAAGTTCCATTTTGAGATCAACTCGCAGCAGTTGGGCACCTTCCGCATCCCCTTCGTGGTGCGCACCACGGATTATGTGGGCGTATCAGACGAGCTGCAGGCGCCTTCCGCCCTGCGCGTGACCGGCAACCATCCCAATCCCTTCCGCGCTTCCACGGTCTTTACTGTGCAGGCGCCGAAAGCAACCGGACAGGCGGTGGTGGAAATCTACAACTCACGCGGGCAAAAGGTGGATCAGGTGCTCACCGGAAACCTGCGTCCCGGCGTCAACGAAGTCCTCTGGCAGGCTCCCGCGGGGCTGGCCAGCGGAGTATATTTCTACCGCCTGCAAGGAGATGCTTCCCCCGCCCGGAAGATGCTGCTAATCAAATGACACGGATTGTAAAGAAACTGCTGCCCCTCCTGCTGCTGGCCTGCCTCGGCACCTTGGCCGCATCGCCGCTTTCAGAGGAGTTTGAACAGCGGGTGCGCGCCACCCAGAGCGCGGAAGAGGGCCTGGTGGTGATCAACGAATACGCGCAGAAAATGACCGAACTGGAAGACCTGCGCGTCCTGCAAAACTATTGGATGCGGGCGGATAAAGGCGCCAGCCAGCAGCACTTTGCCGACCTGCACGACCGCCAGCCGGATTCCCCCGTCTATTATTACCTGTGGCTGCGCGGTTCCGAAAGCCAGTTGCAGCAACTGCGCGGGGGACGCCAGCTCACCAGCCGCTTTCCCGATTTCTATTGGGGATACCGCCTCTTCAGCTCCACCTATTCACAGGCCTGGCTGGACAAGGACGCTCCCGCGGATCTGCAACAGGACATACGGGACAATCTGGACAAGGATTTGAAGCTGCTGAAAAAAGGCCTGAAGAGCTTTGGCGATGATTCCTACCTCCTGCTTGCCCTCTATCACCTCCACAACGCCAAAGAGGATTACAACGAGGCGGAAGGGGCGCTGCTCCGTCTGCGTGACCCCCAGGCTATCGAAATGAACTTCCAGATCGTGCTGGATTTCATCACCAAGACCAAGCGCAGCCGCGCCTTCGAGGCCCTCTATCCCCAGTTGCTTTCCCTCGCCATCTCCGAAGGCAAGGTAAAGAGCGCGGACAGCCTCTACATTTACCAGCAGAACTACCTCTACGCGCTGTCGCTCACCGAAGAGTGGGGACGCATGCACGCCTATCTGGACAGGTGGCCCCAGCTCAAAGAGGATGACGACACCCTGCCCCTGCGCGTGGATATGTATCTGGGCTTGGGACAGCGGGATACCGCCCTCAACCTGCTGGAGGGGGCCATGGCCAAGGACGTGCTGGACGCGAAGGAAGTGGAAAAGGATCCCAAGTATGAAGTTTTGAAAAGCCAGCCCCGCTATCAGGAGGTGATGGACAACGCCCTCCGCAACTGGGAACAAGACCGGGAAAAGCGCCGCCAGATGGCCCTGAAGTCGAAGATCAGCAGGCCTGCCCCGCTTTGGGAACTGCCCCAGGCGGACAGCACCCTGGTGCGCCTGGAAAACCAGCGCGGCAAGGTTGTGGTGCTGGATTTTTGGGCTACCTGGTGCAAGCCCTGCCTCAAGACCATGCCCCTGCTGGATGCCTGGCTCAAGGAAAACGCCGCGCCTGACCTCGCCGTCTTCTCCATCAACACCTGGCAAAGCCCCTCCGATCTGCCCCAGGTGTTGGAATACATACACGACTCCGGCTATTCCATGACCCTGCTGCTTGGCAACAGCGAACTGCCCAAGGCCTACGGCTTCACCGGAATCCCCTATATCTGCGTGATCGACAAACAGGGCAACATCGCTTACGAGCAAAGCGGCTACCGCCCCGACCTGCCGGAGCTGCTGGACTTTTGGCTGGAGGATCTCCGCCGCTGAGGGATTGAGGTGATCAAGCGCCACCACCCCTTCCTGGCGCGCCGGGAACAGCTTGCCCTGCTGCTCATTGCTGTCCTCGCGGTTCTGGGCTTGAGCCTCAACCTGGCAAGCGGAGAGGCCCGGGCAGCGGAGGAAAGCCCGGTATCAAAACTGGTTCCGGCGGATTCCGCCGCCCTCGCCAAAACCCTGCTGATCGACATCCGCACCGCCAGCAAGGAAGACCTGATGCTCCTCGATGGCATCGGCGGGAAAAAGGCTCAGGACATCCTCGACCACCGCGCCGCCCATCCCTTCACCAGCGTGACCCAACTGCTGGACGTGAGGGGCATCGGCCCCAAGACCTTTGCCCGCCTGCTGCCCTCCCTGGTTAGCTTTGGGGACAGCGCCCTGGTGAACCGGATTACCGCGCAAAACCTTATTGACCTGAACTCCACCGGTTCAGGAGCGGTGGCCGCCAACCTCACGCCGGGCAAGACCAAGCGTGCTCCGGCTGCCAAAGCCATTCCCAAAGGGGAACTCACCAACATAGTCAACCTCAACAGCGCCGGACTGGAAGAACTCTGCACCCTGCCTGGCATCGGCGAGGTGAAAGCCGCCGCCATCATCGCCTGGCGCAAACAGAACGGCGCCTTTCAATCCGTGGACGACCTGCTGAAGGTTTCGGGCATCGGGCCCAAAACCCTTGCCAAAATCCGCCACCGCCTGAGCGTCTGAAGCCCTGCTACCTGAACTTGCAGACGGAGCGGCGGGAAGGCTCCGCTCCGCCCTGTTAAAACATGATACTTGCCTTCACAAAGGGCATCAGCAGGATATCGCCATGATCCCCATCGCCCACAAAGCGCATACCACCCAAGTCCACACTTAACATTTTCCCTTTGATACGGACACCGGCGATAAACACCCCGTAATTGTCACTTTCATCGTCGTATTCCGAATCTGTATCGTCGGAACGGTCCTTGACTCTCAGGGGCGGAAAGATCATGTCCACCATACCGTTGACGCGGTTTGAGATACGCACTATCCCGCCCGTGCCCAGTACAGCCCAAAGGTAGTCTGGTTTATCCATATCGCCATACAGCATACCCGCCAGATGAAGGCTGCCGCCTCCGTTGCCACTGTTGTTGCCAAAGCTCACCACGTTGCCCAGGGTATAGACCTCCTCTATGGGCGTGAAAGTTCCCCAGGCCGCGCTTTCCATGCTTGGGGCCTGGAAGTAGTTGAACTTCGCACCCGCGGTGATAGTCTTTGCCATTTCCACATTATAGGGGAAACCCATGCCCGCGCTCAGATGCAGCCTGTTGCTGGGCGCGAAGGAAAACTGCAAAATCACCAATTCGTAATCGGTAAACGAGGATGAGCCTTTGGGCATCATGTAGGCTGTGGGAATGACGAAAACGGATTGATTGGCGGCGTAGAACTCCCCGTCAGCCGCGCCCAGAAAGGACAGCGCGCAGAGCAGGGCACAAAGGGAAGCAAGCTTTTTCATAGACTCATCTCCTTGTCGGAATATACCTTGCAGGACAATATAAACCATTTTTCGCGCGAGGCAAGCCCGATCGTTTAAATAATCCCCTTCCGGGTGGGAAAAATCCCGCGAATATCCCCGCCTGCCCTGGCTTAAAGGTTTTGATTGACACAAAAGAGTGCATCCAGAAACTGACGTCCGATGCAATGCATTAGGGAGTTATGATGAAGACAAACGGAAGGACATGGGCACCAACCCTCACCCTGGCCAAGCTCTTTGAGGAGCAAAACCAGTTTTTTGACGCTCTGGCAGCCTATGAGCTGATCAGCCAGACGGACGACTCACCCGCGGTGCGCGAACGCATTGAAGACCTGCACATCCGCATCCTGAACGATCCGGCAAACCGCTATGATCCCCGCATCGAGCAACTCTTCACTCCCGAGGAGCTCGCCTATCTAAAGATATTGAGCCACAATGGCTTTGAGAACCTCGCCCAGGCCCGCGCCAAGCTCGCCGAGGGCAGCTTCGTCCAGGAAATCGTGATCGATGACGACGAAGAAGAGGAAGCCCTCCCCGAACCCAGCGACGGCGACGCCATGCTGAGCGTGTTGCGCGAGATCGAGGAGCAGTCCCGGGAACACAAACCCGATCCCGCCAAAACCCCGGAAGAGCTGAGCCTGGCGGATTTTCTGCTTGCCCTGCTCTCGCGTTACAGCAAGGACACCCCCCTCAGCGAGCTGAGGTTCACGGATTTCCTCTCCATCTTCCTGGAGCTGCAAACGCGCAAGTAACCCCGCCGATGTCCCGCAAGACCCCCAAAAAGTTCAACAAGCTTTGCCAACGCTGCTGCAAGAAATGCAAGCAGGCGGACACCGTGCTCATCGTCTCCTGTCCAAGCTTCGAGGCCAGCCCGGTGCAGCTCACCATCCCCCTCAAGTTTCCCCCCGGCAGGCCACGCAAAGCCCGCAACTGAGGCAGCCCTTGCGCATCATCACCGGCAAATTCAAGGGACGCAAACTATTCGCCGTGGAGGGGCTTACCACCCGCCCCACCACAGCTTACAACCGCGCCCTGATCTTCAACGTCCACAACCACTTCGAGGGCGCGAGGGTGCTGGATCTCTTTGCCGGAACCGGCTCCTACGGGCTGGAAGCCCTGTCCCGCGGAGCCTCCTGGGTGGATTTCGTGGAGTTTTCCTCGGCGGCCATCTCCGTGCTGCTCAAGAACATAAACTTGGTGGGAGTGCAGGACGGCTGCCATGTCTGGCGCAAACGCGCCGAAACTTTTTTGAAAAAAGCGGAACCCGCCTGGGACATCATCTTCCTGGATCCGCCCTACGATAAAAACCTGGTCAACCCCTGCCTGGAACTCATCTTCGAGCGTGGGCTGCTGGCTCCGGGTGGCGTCGCCATCGCCGAGCACAGTTCCCGGGAAGGAATAGCGGAATCCCTTGCACCCAAAATACTTAAACACAAAGCGGGCAAGACCGGCAGCTTCACCTTGCTGGGCTCCGCCCCCGGGGATTGAGTAAATGCCGCCCTCATTTGACGTTACAGGGTTTGGGACCATCATCCTTAGGTCAACCCTCTGGAAGTTAAGGTTGACTAAGGGAAGACCCCAGGTCGGTGCCAGCTTGCAAAGGGGAGCCGGAAAGGGGATTGCCAGCGGCGAAATAAGGCTTATCTTATTTAATACAAAGGAAATCGGATCGCAGAACGCGGTCCGGAATAGAATATGAAACATAAACCGTCACTGTCTCCAGCTCCGCTCATCCGCCGCGTTGGGCGGGGATTGATGCTGGCTGCCTTGTGCCTGCCGGCGCTGAGTCTGTCCGCACAGGCGAGTCAGGATGAGTACAGGCTGCTCAAGAGCTACGAAACGCCCAAAAACGCCGTTTCCTTCGATGAACTGACCGAGGTCGAGGGAAGATGGCTGCGCGGGGAAACACCCTTCACGGGCGTGGCTTTCAAGCGTTTTGAGAGCGGACGCCTGCAACAGGTTTTCACCCTTCACAAGGGCCTGCAGGACGGCCCCACCTATCTGTGGTATCCGGACGGCGCGCCGCTGATGAGCGCGAATTACCGCGCCGGAGCGCTGCAGGGCAGGTTTTTGGGCTGGTACGCCCACGGCGGCGTGATCTACGACATGGTGCTCAACCAGGGCGTTTACGGCGGCGACAACATCGAAGACGACCGGGAACAGTCCGTGCAAGAGGACGGCGAACGGGAAGGTGACGCGGGATTTAGCGATGAAGAATAGCAATCAACAGAATTTACACGCCTTCCGCAAGATGAAGGCGGAGGGAACCAAGATTTGCATGGTGACGGCCTATGACGCCTCGATGGCGCGCTGCGTGGCCGCCAGTGAGATGGACATCATCCTGGTGGGCGACAGCCTGGGGATGGTGGTGCTGGGCTATGAAAACACCCTGCAGGTGACGATGGGGGACATGATCACCCACAGCGCGGCCGTGCGCCGGGGAGCCCCGCAGAGTTTTGTGATCGCGGATATGCCCTATCTGAGCTACCATCTCTCTTTGGACGAGGCCAAGGCCAACGCCGCGGCACTGATAACCGCCGGAAAAGCGGACGCGGTGAAGCTGGAAGGCGGCACTGCCTCCCGCCAGGAAGCGATCCGCCAGATCGTGGATTGCGAGATTCCGGTCTGCGGACACATCGGGCTGACCCCGCAGAGCGTTTACCGCTTCGGCGGCTTCCGCGTGCAGGGCAAGACCCCGGAGGCTCACGAGCAGCTATTGCGCCAGGCCGTGGCCCTGGAAAAGGCAGGCATCTTCATGCTGGTGCTGGAAGGCATCCCCGAGGAACTGGCGCGGGAAATCACCGCCGCGGTGAAGATTCCCACCATCGGCATCGGCGCGGGACGCTATGTGGACGGCCAGGTGCTGGTCTATCACGACCTGCTGGGACACAGCACCCTGATGCCCAAGTTTGTGAAACAATACGCCAGTCTGGATCAGACGATCACCTCCGCCCTGAACGGCTATTGCGCCGAAGTGCGCTCCGGAGCCTTCCCCGCGGCGGAACACACCTACTATCC
This sequence comes from Candidatus Cloacimonadota bacterium, assembly GCA_035450685.1. GTDB lineage: Bacteria > Cloacimonadota > Cloacimonadia > Cloacimonadales > Cloacimonadaceae > Syntrophosphaera. The sequence continues at coordinate 51,538 of DAOTNF010000015.1, forward strand.
CATCACAGAACAAGAATAAGGAAACATTTTTATGCAAAGCAATTACGCGCGCACCGAAAACATGAACCCGGACGAGAAATTCAGGGCCGTCGCCAACCTCAAGCAAAATCTGGAGGATAACTTCATCAGCCTGGGGCAGTTGCTGTCCGAGATCAAACGCAGCAAACTCTACCGCATGAAGGGCTATGAGGCGTTCCGTGACTTTGTGGAGGAGGAGTATCAGCTCAGCAGCTCGCTGGCCAGCAAGCTGGTGCAGGTTTTCGACACCTTCATCGAGGAGATGGACGTGGACGAAGGCACCATCAAGGACATCGGCTTCGACCGCCTGCAGATGATCCGCCCGCTGGTCGCCAAGGCAGACTGGCAGGTGCGTGACGAATGGGTGGAATTGGCGGGCGAGATGCCCACCAAAGACCTGCGCGAACACATAAAGGAGATCCGCAAAAAGGAAAAGGAAGAGAACCTTGATCTGAAGAAAGTATTCACCGACCAGTATCTGGAAAGGATGACTGCCATCCTCAACTGCTCTCGCACGGAGCTAAACTTCAAGCTGGCGCTCTATTTTCAGGATGCCGATCCGGAAGCCGTGAAACAGGTTGTCCGCGAACGGCAGCGCCGCTTTGAAAGCGAAACAGCCAAGGAGGATAACAATTGAAACACGCCAAGCAAATGAAAATACTGTGGGTGGACGACGAGATCGATCTGCTCAAACCCTTCGTGCTCTTCCTGGAAGAGCGCAACTACCGTGTGGATACCTGCAACAACGGCACCGACGCCATCGAAAAGGTGCTGGAAAACAAATATGACCTGGTGATCCTGGACGAGATGATGCCCGGGCTGGACGGCCTGGCAACCCTGCAGGAGATCAAACGCTTCAACGCCTCCCTCCCCATCGTGATGGTGACCAAAAGCGAAGAGGAAGGCCTGATGGACAAGGCCATCGCCTCCCAAATCTCCGACTACCTGATCAAGCCCATCAACCCCAGCCAGATCATCATGGCCATCAAGAAGATATTCCAGGCGGACGAAATCCGCGCCAACCAGATCGGCGAGCAATACACGCGCTATGTGGCAAGCCTCAACCAGCGGCTCTTTGACAACCCCGGCTGGGAGGAATGGGCCGACATCTACCGCGAAATGGCATATTGGGAGCTGCAAATCGATGAGGTGAACGATGACAACCTGCGCCAGACACACTTTCTGGAAAAACGCAACTGCAACACCGAGTTCACCAACTATGTGGAACGCAACTACCGCGACTGGCTGCGCAGCGATGACCGCCCCAACCTGTCCTTCGACATGATCTCGCAATACGTCGCGCCCCACTTTGAAGAGCGGGTGCCGGTCTATTTCATCATCATCGACTGCATGCGCCTGGACCAGTATCTGTCCATCCAGCCCTATATCAAGGAGCTGTTCGATGAGGAACTGGAGCTTTACTACTCGATCCTGCCCACCGCCACCCCCTACAGCCGCAACTCCATCTTCAGCGGGCTGCTGCCCCAGGATATCGCCAAGCGCTTCCCGAACTACTGGGTCTCCTCGAACGACCTGGACAACTCCCGCAACCGCAACGAACACCAACTGCTGGACGAGCATATTGCGGAACTGGGCTACAACCTGGAACCCGCCTCCAAATATGTGAAAATCTTCAATATCGAGGAAGGCAACTTTGTGCTGCGCAAGATCGATACCTGGAACAAGGAAAAGCTGATCGTGCTGGTCTATAACTTCCTCGATCTGCTGGCTCACCACCGCTCGCGCGACCAGATCCTGCAGGAAACCATTCCCCACGAAGAAGGCCTGCGCGCCTTCACCAAGCACTGGTTCCTGCACTCCGCCCTTTATGACGCGCTCAAGCTGATCGCCAAACAGAACGCCATCGTGGTGATCAGCACCGACCACGGCTCCATCAAGGTCAACCGCGCCACGCAAGTCGTGGGCGACCGCGACACCAGCATCACGGTGCGCTATAAAGAGGGCAAAAACCTCGGCGCCAACGAACGGCACGCCGTCTTTGCCAAAAAGCCCTCGGAGTATGGCCTGCCCGTCAAGAGCATCGTGGATAACTATATCTTCGCCAAGGACGACTACTATTTCGTCTATCCCAATTCCTACCATCAATACCAGCGCCAATACAGCGGCACCTTCCAGCACGGCGGCATCTCCATGGAGGAGATGATCCTGCCCGTTGCCACCTGCCGCAGCAAACGCCTGAAATAGTGGTTGACGGATTGGGGCATCCGGCATAGATTGTCGTCAGGACTGTAATGAAAGACAGGGTCCCAAGAGATGCCGGGGATTTCTGGATTGAACTCTCTGCCAGCTTTTGGGACTTTTTATCTTGGGGCGGGGCGCGAGCCCTTGCCCGGCAACGAGGTGAAAGTGGCGACCACGCGGTATTATGAACTGCAAAGCGAGCAGGATACGATCGACCTGGCGGAACGGCTGGCGCCGCTGCTGAGGCCGGGAGACCTGATCTGCCTGCTGGGCGACCTGGGAGCGGGGAAGACCTTCTTTGCCCAGGCCCTGGGCAGGTTTTTGGGCGCGGAAGAGGAACTGGACAGCCCCTCCTTCATGCTGCTCAAAGAATACGCCTGCCGCGACTTTCCCCTCTACCATATCGATCTCTACCGGTTGCAACACCCCGGGGAACTGCTGGACCTGGGCATCCATGAACTCATCGAGACGGGCGTCACCCTCATCGAATGGCCCCAGCGCGCCGGAAACCTCATCCCCGAACATGACCTGGAACTGCGCTTCTCCTTCGACGGACTCCGCCGGGGAGTGGAAATAACCGCCGGCGGTCGCTTCGCCGCGCATTTTAGCTGACATATCAATCCAAAGGAAGGATAGAAATGAACCTCATCCCGTTTGCAATAATCATCGCCATTATCGGCCTGGTAGTCTGGGAAATCTTTGGCGAGGAAAAAAAGCTGCGTCCCTGGCTGGTCGCCGGGCTTGCCTTCATCATCGGCATGACGGTGTTTGGCAACTACTTTCTCCTCAGCCGCAAGGTGGACAACAAGCTGCGCGTGGTCGGCTACGCCAGCAAAAACTTTGAAAGCGACCTGGTGAAGTGGACCCTCACCGTGCAGAAAAACACCGATGTCAACGGCCTGATGGGGGCTTACACCTCCATGACCGCGGACATGAACTCCTTCAAAGACCTGCTCCTCGCTGCCGGAATTACGGAAAAGGACATCAACATCCAGCCGCCCACCAGTAACCCTCTCTTCGCGGATTACGGGCAAATAACCGGATATTCGGTGAATCAGACCATCTATATCCTCAGCTCGGATATTAAGAAGGTGGAGGGACTGGCGCTGAACCCGGAATTCTTCGCCAAACGCGGCCTGGTGCTGCAACAGTCGTCCCTGGCATACCTCTATTCCAAGCTGCCGGAGCTCAAGAAACAGCTCCTGGGAGAAGCCACGGCCGACGCCCTCGCCCGCGCGAAGGAGATTACCTCCTCCGCCAAAGCCCGCCTGGGCAAGATCAAATCCGCCCGCGCCGGGGTGTTCCAGATCACGGAACCCTATTCCACCGATGTGTCCGACTATGGCTTTTACAACACCAATACCCGCTCCAAATCCATCTCCGTGACCGTAACCACGGAATTTGACATGTAGGCAGCCTGTGTTGTGCCGGCGCTTGCTTTTAGCGCCGCAAAGGGAAGGCTGGCGTGGGTTTGGAGTTCAAGCCGGCAAGATAGATTGCTTTGATTTCCTCAATCCCAAAGCCGGCTTGGACTCCAAACATTCCTTTGGTGCTTGTTACTAAAAGACTGGATCCCGGGTCAAGCAAGCTTGCCCGGGATGACACAGATAGAGCCTGTTGGGGCTTGTTTCGGGGTCTTGTGTGGTTTTTCTAAAAGACTGGATCCCGGGTCGCAGCCCGGGATGACACAGTATATAGCCTGGTGAACTTGTTTCGGGGGAACCTTTTCACCATTTCACCTTTCCACCTTTCCACCTCAAAAACACCTTTCCACGGCCTGATCGTAGCACCTATATATTATGGGAGGGGATGGTTCTCATTTGAGAACCCCTCTCCGGTGTGGGTCTTCCTGGGGTCAACCTTATAATTTATAAGGATGACCTAAGGATGATGGCATAACCGCTTGTGGCAGCGAAGGAGGGCGGTATGGCGGATATTGCGGAATGTGTCGGTAAATTTATGTGGTTGCCAGGGAATTGATTCCGGTTGTTTATTGGCTGGATGCTTGTTTGGGGTCTTTACATCATCCCCTGGCTGACACAAGCAAAGAGGAAAACTAAAAGAGGGGAGCAGGTAAAACCGCTCCCCTGTAGTCTGTGCTTATTTATTAGTGTTTGGCAGGCAGGGTGTTGGAAGCTTTCACGCTATGGGTGTCGCTGTCCTTATATCTCCAGCTTTTGCCGTCGAAATGCAGGGTCGTGACCGTCCACAGGTCGCCGGAGTCGCTCAGATGGCCATAGTAGCTGTTGCTGGTCTCGTTGGCGGCTCCCTCGTTCATGCGGATCACCACCACCGGCGATGTGGCGATGGCGTTGTAATAGTCATGATCGCTATAATAATGCACCTGAACCAGATAGTCACCGGGGATTATAGTTGTGGTGGTGATATTCTCCGGACCGTAGCCGTTGGTATCGTCAAAGTCCAGATGCAGCCCGCTGGCGGTGGTTCTGTTGGCGTAGTAACACTTTTCTCCGTTGGGATCGGTGCACCAGAGGTCAACGTCGGTGTCGGCGGTATCCCAGGTGAGCGTGATACGCAGGGCCGTGGGCGGCACATGTGAGGTGAACTCTGCGCTCGCGCTGGCAGTGACCGGCCCGGAAGTGGCATTCACTATCACCGAGTGGTTCACCGGTTCGCTGGAGCCGGTGATCGCTATCTTCTGGGAGAAGCTGCCGTTGTTGAGGTTGAGTTGGAAAGCCTGTTCCGGATCGCCGTCCAGGATCATCACCGCGCTGGTGAGGCTGGGGTTGGCCACTTTGCCTCTGATGGTGAGCACGCGATCGGTAACCGGCGAGGTGATGGGATTTATCTCCACATAGAAATCGACCGGAATCTCCACAATGTTGCTGATGGTGACGGGATTATTGTTCTCGTCCTCGGTATCGAAAAGCACCTTCAGCTTGGCGGTGGAAGAGGTGTATGGGGTGGGAACCTGCACATTGGCCAGCCAGAACACGGATTCACCCGCTCCCACGCTTGCGTTGGTGGCATAGAATCCCACGCCTGTTCCTTCCAGGCCCTGGATACGCACGATTCCCTCGAGGTCCTCGGTGCCTTCGTTCTTGAATTCCAGTTCCAAAGCGGCTATTTCGCCGGGGTTGAACAAATCGTCATTGAACTCTTCCTGGTAGATGCTGTAGCCTTGGAAGACCAGCCTGGAGTGCAGGCAGGATATTTCCGTGGTGGCGGTGCGGGAGTTGTTTAGCCCATCCGTCACGGTCACGGACACGGTGTAGATTCCCTCTTCGGTGGGTCTGAAAGTGAGGTTATTTCTATTGGGTCTGAAATTGGCGTAGGCGCCGCCGGTCACGCTCCATTCAAAGCTGAGGTTTTGGCCGATGGTGCTGGCACAGACCAGGGTCACCTGCGCCGTTCCGCCCTGGTTTACCACCTCGGGAGTGGCTGTGATGCTTTCCACGATAATGGCGTTATCCATCAGGTCAAGCAGCCTGGCAACCTGGGTTTGCAGCTCGTCGCGCGCGACGCTCACCCCTTTCATGAAGGTGCGGATGTGGCCTTCGGCGATCACGATGAAGTCATACACGCCGGAGGGAAGGTCAAGATCCATCTCTTGCGGAGCGTTTTCAATCACTGTGATGCGCGAATCGTTTGCCGGAGCGTTGGACTTGTTGATGATGATAGTCTTTTCTTCCTCGATGGGAGGTTGTCCGGTGGATTCTTTCACCACGGTCAGTTTGACGGTGCCTTTGTCATTGGGATCCTGGTCGGGGCTGAGGTGTTGGTACAGTATTTCGTTGGTTATTTCGCCCACGTTTCCGCCATAGGCATCGGCCACAATCCTCACGCCGGTCTCGCCCAGATCCCTGGCGGTCTCGGCGGTGCGGATGCGTTGCTCCTCATCCCACCACATTACGTCGCGCCTGATGCTCATCTTTAAGGGGTCTTCCTCATCCAGGTTCAGATAGTAGTTCACCTTTTCCTGGGGCGTGTTCCCCTGCAGCCGGTCAAGAGGGATATAGCCTTCCTGGTCGTTGTTTTCCATGATGGATTGGCGGATGCAGGCGTCGCGTTCGGAGTTGTGGCGGGCGACCTTTTCCGCAAAATGCGAAACGACGGGGATGCCCGATTCCGGGTCGCGGAGCACCTGGCGCAGGCTGTGGCTGCCACTCAGCACCCTCCAGCCGCTACGCACCATGCGCCCGCCGGAGACCACGGTGTCCTTGGCCTTGTTGTAAATCCCTTTGCAGACACTGGTAAACAGTCCTTTGTTGCCCACGTCGCCATAGGGGACGATGTTGTTTTCCAGCAGGATCATTTGCTCGAAAGTTTCCCCGGCGGCGTTGCTTTGGTTCACATAGTTTTCCACAAGGGCGTTGATCTCAGCAATTTCGTTGCGTCCGCGCCTGTTGCCCAGGTTTTCGATCTTTTCCACGATCAAGTCCATGGTGCCTGCCCTGGTCTCGAGGGCGGCGGTCATGTCTGCCTGGTCTTCCCAATAGTTGGTGAGGGCCATGGCAATGTCGGGATTATTGGGTGGTTTGTTGCCGTTGTCCTTGTCGCAGGAAAAAGCGATAAAGGCTATTAAAAGCAACAGAATGATGTTCAGAAGCGTTTTGCGCATTTTACCTCCTTAACCATGCTTCGCTTGTTGATTATAGTAAAAGTAGTTTGTCCAACAGATACTGGAGCCCCAAGAGCTGGCGTGGAATCCAACCCAGTTGTATCTCCATTTGTTTGAGAGCATTTGAATTTCTTCATTACTCATAATCTGTATCATTCCAAGTGTCGTTCCCCAATGAATAAATCTCGTTGGTTCATGTCAAGCCCTTTTTGCGAGGGCGAATCCGCCGGGTAGGGGCTTGAGCCGGGATCCAGCCTTTTAAGGCTTCAGTCAACTCCATCTGCCGCCGTAGCTTGGCGGATTCATCTCAGCTTGAGCAGCCAGGTGGTGAAGATGTAGCATCCCACCATGAGCGCGGCGGATAGCCCGAAAGCAAGGTAGAAATTAACGTTGCGCCTCAGCAGCAGGGGAAAGAGCACAAAGAACAGCAGGGACGGCAACACCAGCCAGAATATGTCCGTGGACAGCGCAGCGATCTGTTTCACGTCCCTGGTCTCCAGATACATCCACAGGATGGCCAGGAAGGAAACCAGGGGCACGGAGGCAAGGATCGCCCCCGCCAGGCTGCTGCGCTTGGAGATTTCGCTCACCAGCACGATCAATCCCGCCGAAATGAGTACCTTTAGCAGATAGTAAAGCATGTTAATCCCCTTTCCTCATAATGGAAAAGCCCTTGTCCTTAGACCGGACAGGGCATGATAGCACAATACGCGGAATGGCCTGCCCTGTCAAGCTGTTTCGTGGTCTAAAGCGGCGTAGGTAACAGATAAGTTCACTCCCAAACCAACGTTATGAACTTACAATCCTCATTTTGACATCCTGTCCAGCAGAGGTCAGAGCGTCTTTTCCCATGATTTGCTTCCGTGTGGGTTTAAAATCGTATCTATAAGCGTTTTTAACTTGTAAGGAATAGATATCATCTTGATAATAAGCATGATAGTTAGGTATATTGTAGCAGAATCAATAAATTTGGACTTGACAGCAAACGAGTTTATTTAATGATTGAAAGACCAAGTTCGCTATGATGCTTAGTATATTGAATCCGAAGGAGGACCCGTGGATCAAGCATCCAAACTAATCAATGTGAAAGACGCAAGTCTTTGGGCCAGTGAGCACTTAGGAAAGCATGTTTCAATGTCTAACATTAGCTATCTTATCCAATATGGCCGCATAAAGAAATACTCTGAAAATGGCAGCACATTGGTTTCCAAACAAGAACTTGAGGACTATTACAAGTCTTACAATGGCAGTCGGGAGATATCGTGGCGCAACCAATTGGGAGACGATCTCAACTGGGCTTTGTCATTTGATAACTACAAAGAAGCTGAAACCACAAAGCACGTCCACAGGCTTCATCCCTATAAAGGAAAGTTTATACCTCAATTAGTTGAGTATTTCCTTGATTCTCACACTGACAACTTCAAGCATGAGGTTTTTTTCAAACCCGGCGACCTTGTATTGGATCCTTTTTGCGGAAGTGGGACAACTCTTGTGCAAGCGAACGAACTGGGCATACATGCAATAGGGGTGGATGTATCTGCTTTTAACTCGTTGATATCCACATGTAAAATTAATAAATATAATTTAAACGACGTGCAAAATGAGGTCAAGAGAATAACCAAAGTTCTTGAATCATATTTGACTAACTCTCATACCCTGGAATTTGAAAACGAGCTCTTGGAAGAGCTTTATAAGTTCAACAACCAATTCTTTCCTGTCCCGGAATACAAGTTCAGGGTACGTAATAGATTGATTGACGAGAAATCTTACTCTGTTGAGAAAGCCCAAGAGTTTCTGCTTACATATAACAAGCTGCTCGAAAGATATGACATAGAACTGCTAAAGAATGATCCCAAAAACTTTTTGGAAAAATGGTTCATCCAGCCTGTGCTAAAGGAGATTGACGTTGTTTTCCAAGAGATTAAAAAGATCAGCAATCAAAACACCAAAAAGATTATCGCAGTTATTTTGAGCAGAACTATCAGAAGCTGCCGGGCAACCACGCACTCCGATCTTGCCACTTTGCTTGAGCCCGTGATAACAACCTATTACTGCACAAAACATGGTAAGATTTGCAAGCCGATATTCTCAATTCTGAAATGGTGGAACACCTACACAAAAGATACAATCAAAAGGCTTCGGCAATTTGACGCTCTTAGGACAAACACATACCAAGTCTGTGTTACAGGAGATAGCAGGAACATTGATTTATTGTCAAGAATGCAGACTGTAAACCCAGAACTTTATGCTCTGCTAAATTCCAGGGGTATTGACGGCATTTTCTCATCTCCACCATACGTTGGTTTGATAGATTATCATGAGCAACATGCTTATGCCTACGATCTCTTTGGTTTTGAACGCAACGACGAGTTGGAAATTGGACCCTTATATCGAGGACAAGGCAGAGATGCAAAAAACAGTTACGTCCAGGGTGTCAGTGACGTCCTCCTCAATTCCAAAAAGTACCTTGCTAAAGACTACAATGTTTTCCTTGTTGCCAACGACAAGTACAACCTGTATCCGACAATTGCCGAAAAATCAGGAATGATAATAGTTAACCAGTATAAACGTCCAGTTCTCAACAGGACAGAGAAAGATAAAGGCGCTTATTCCGAAACAATTTTCCATCTGAAGGAGAGGTAAGCTATGCCATTACAAGATAATGTGAAAGAGAAGATATCAATCGAGATAATCAGGACTCTTGTGGGTAGGTTTGGTACATTCCCAGACGATGTTAGTACGAATAGAAATGCACCGTTCCATGAAGCTTTTTTAAAAGCATTTTCCAACAAACTGGGCAAAGATAACATTAATCCACAGATACTTATCAGCCTCAGTAGTTGGTTGCACGGATTGAACACCACTCTTGGTCAACAGTTTTTTGAAAAAGTAGCTCATATTCTATCGGGAGGAGCAAAAAGAGCTTTTACAAACGAAAAAATATCGCGCAAACAGAAAAGTGCAATTTCGGATATCATAACGAACTTAAAGAACTCTGACAATGATGTAGTACCAAACATGATAGAAGAGGATGAATTGATTGAATCCTGTGCGGAACCTGCTGATGATATAGAGGCTACAAACTTCTCGGCTGATGTATTTATTCAAGATGATGACAGTATTGTTGCGATTGAACTGAAGACGGTCAAACCAAATTCTGGAGTGCTTAAAGAGGAGAAACAAAAAATCCTCGAAGCAAAAGCTGTTTTACGGAGACTCTATCCAGACAAGAAAGTCTCATATTACATCGGATTTCCTTTTGACCCAACCGTGGTTGAGGGTGAAGATGAATGCAGCTTCGACAAAAAGAAGTTTTGGACAAACATCGTTGAAGGCGACAAATACTTTCATGACGATGAAGTATTGATAGCCTCCGGATTATGGGATCTGCTTTCAGGTGAAAAGAATACGATGCAGCAACTCCTTGAATTGATAAATCGTATATCCACCGTTGAGTTTATCGATATATTCGAGAAAATCAGAAATCCTAAAGATGATGTTAAAGACGATGATTATGCAAAGCTGTTAGAAAATTGGAATCTGTTTTCGGAGCTATCTCTTCACTCTAACAAAGAAAAGATTCTTAGTGCTATTAAAGGCAATAAAAGGCTGATCAGATCGTATTACAATCCATGCATGAAAGAAGATGGCTCATATAACGAAAAACGGTATAATGACCTGAAGAGTTTTATCTGAGATAGTCCAGGATTATCTGACTATCCTATAGCCTTTTTGTTCCCAATTATCTCCTTTCAAGGCGCCAGGGAAGGCAATACCATCAGAGGCTCCTGCGGAGACTCTGCAAATTAATCCTGTGATTCAGTGTATTACTACAATTCTTCGGGTGAGAGCAGCCGGTAGATCAGGCCGCCGCCGATACCGCCGATGATGGGGAAGACCCAAAACATCCAGAGCTGTCTGACGAAGGCGCCGCCAGCGAAGAAAGCGACGGCGGTGCTGCGTGCCGGGTTGACGGAGGTGTTGGTGACCGGGATGCTGACCAGGTGGATGAGGGTGAGGGCCAGTCCGATGGCGATGGGGGCGAATCCGGCCGGGGCCTTCTTGTCTGTCGCGCCCATGATCACCAGCAGGAACATGCCCGTCATCACAACTTCGCAGATCAGTCCGGGCAGAACGCGGTATTTTTCTGGCGAGGCGCTGCCCACGCCATTGGCGGCAAAATTGCCGATGGGGTTGAAGCCGGCTTTGCCGGTGGCGATGAGGTAGATGACCCCGCCTGCCACCAATCCGCCCAGCACCTGGGCAACGATGTAGGGGATCAGGTCGCGGGCAGGAAAGCGTTTACCAGCCCAAAGCCCCAGCGAGACCGCGGGATTGAGGTGCGCTCCGGAGATGTGCCCGACGGCATAGGCCATGGTGAGCACGGTGAGTCCGAAAGCGAGCGAGACACCCGTTCTGCCGATCCATTGGCCGGCCAGGATGGCGGAACCGCAGCCGCCCATTACGAGCCAGAAAGTTCCGAAGAATTCCGCGCCCATGCGTTTTACGATACTTGGCATGACTACTCCTTTTTTGGTGTTGAGAGTGTCGGCGCCGGATGCTGAAAAGCTACGCGACGCCCACCAAAATATACTTTGCTGATAGTATATGGACAAGCAATTACCTGTCAAGCAGTTTTTCGTGAGGGATGTTGAGGGGGGTGTTTCAAAAAGACTGGATCACGGCTCAACCACCCCACCACGA